>JAIBAO010000011.1 GCA_019695155.1 Burkholderiaceae bacterium
GGGGTCAAAACTTAGGGGTCAAAACTTAGGGGTCAAAACTTAGGGGTCAAAACTTAGGGGTCAAAACTTAGGGGTCAAAACTTAGGGGTCAAAACTTAGGGGTCAAAACTTAGGGGTCAAAACTTAGGGGTCAAAACTTAGAAACTTAGGGGTCAAGTCTTTCATTATTACATTAAACCAGCAAGTCAAAACTTAGGGGTCAAGTCTTTCATTATTACATTAAACCAGAACTTTTCCCTGCCCATCTTTACACTTAGCGCCACTCCTTATCAATTTTCAACGCCCTTGCTGGGCGGCAATGTTTCATAGCCCCGTTGGGCGTTGCGGGCTGCACGGTCGGCCTGGCGTTTTTTGGATTGAGCGGCTTTCTCCTGGGCTTTTTGCTGTTTTGCATCAAAGCGTTCCTGGTTTTCTTTGATCTGAGCGGCATCCGGTGGCTTATTTAAAGGGGCCCGTTTTTGCACAGCTTTAGAAGGCCGGGGGCTAGCAGCCTGTGCCGTTGCGCTGTAGTGTCTAGAGGAGGGCTGTCTGGCTTTGCAGGGGGCTTGCCGGTTTGCGTTTCTTGTTCGCTAGCCCGTGCTGAAAGGCGTTTTTGCTGTTCTTTAGCACGGTCTTCCCGTATCCAGCGCAAGCAGGGGTCCAAGCAGGGGTCAGGGTCCAAGCAGGGGTCAAGTCTTTCATTATCGCATTCCCTTTTGAACCCTACACCCCTGACCATCCCCTCATGCTTCCTGGAGGCACCGTTCAAACCCACACGATCGACAAAACCTTCGCCTATTTCGAAAGAAGATTCTTTACTGCGCCGCTGCAGCAATGCGTGAATCCTCTGGGGCTTCTTCTCCTAAAAAGCCCCCGCTTTGGTGGGCCCATAGCCGGGCATAGAGGCCTTGTTTTGCTAACAAGCTTTGATGGCTACCCTCTTCAACAATTTTGCCTTTATCCAGCACAATCAATCTGTCCATAGCGGCTATGGTGGAGAGGCGATGTGCAATGGCTACGACGGTTTTGCCTTCCATTAGGCGGTAAAGGCTGGCTTGGATGGCGGCTTCTACTTCGGAATCCAGCGCACTGGTGGCTTCGTCGAGCAATAATGAAGCAGGGGTCAAGTCTTTCATTATCGCATTTAATAAAAAATTTTCCTCAACGATTCCCCTTTCCTTGCACTCCCCTTACAATACCCGGCATGCCCAGCCTTCAAACCAACACCCTGGATCAAACCTTCACCTATGATGGAGTCGATCGGCTCATCTGGGCCAATATCGGAGGCTCCCCCACCTACGGCTATGAATATGATGCCACCGGAAACCGCACCCTTACTACCATCACCGGAAATCCCTACCTTCACACCGTCTCGCCCAGCAGCAACAAACTAACGAGTGTCCAGATCGCGGGAGAAGGCAACACCCCCCTGACCCAAGCCATCAGCTATGATCCTGCCGGTAATACCACCCAAACCACCAGTGGAAGCCCCAGCACCTCCCCCCTCAGCTTAAGCTATTCCGCTAGAGGCAGACTCAGTGCAGCGCAGATCCCCAATCCACAAAACGTCAATACGCCTTATACGGTGAATTATTTGACTAATGGCTTGGAGCAAAGAGTCTTTAAAAGCGGCCCCACCACTTTAATTCCTACGGGCTCCACCAGCTATTTCTATGATGAAGCAGGGCATCTGCTGGGAGAGTATGACGGTAATCAAATTCCCGTGTATGAGACGGTTTACTTAAACGAGTCGCCGGTGGCCATTATTAAACAGAACCGAACACCTAACCCCAATACCCAACCCCAAACCTATACCGTCACAACGGAAATCTTTAACATCTATGCCGATCATATTGATACGCCTAGAGTCATCACCAAAGCAAGTGATCAATCCATCGTCTGGAGCTGGATGGCGGCTGAGCCGTTTGGAGCGACACAGCCGAATCAAAACCCACATAATCTAGGAACCTTTACCTTTAATCAACGGTTTCCGGGGCAGGTGTTTGACTCTGAATCTAATCTGTCTCAAAACTGGCATAGGGAGTTTCAGGGCTTAAGAGGGCGCTATCTGCAGAGTGACCCGATTGGCCTGGCAGGGGGAATGAATACTTACTCCTATGCACTCAATCAACCGATCCTTTTAACAGATAGATTAGGACTGGATACTGAGATGTGCACGCGTCGCTTTTGGCCAGGAGTAGTTATGCCGTATGCCCGTCACTGCTTTATCCGTTTTAACGGAAATCCAAATGACACCCTTGGTTTCGATAATTCTCAAGTAGGGCCCGATGCAGCCCCAACTTCTATGGGTACCTGCGAGAAAACAAAGGGTGAAGAAAACGATGATTGTGTTAGAAGAGAAATGAAAAAGTGCGATCCTCAAACCTATGATTTCGCGAAATTTAACTGTTGTCATTGTGCTCAAGCCGCTTTAGAAGCATGCGGATTAACAGCCCCTAATTGGCCCAATTGGCCGATTAATCCAGCACCACCAAATACTCCTCGTCCCGAACCTAAGCCAAAGAAACCGTAACTAAGGGAGACATCAAAATGTTCAAAAGTCTCCTGTGGGGAGGAGTGACTGTAGTGCTTGGAAACGTAATTTGGCTCGGCTTAATTAACTATGAACCCACTTACTTAGGGGCAATCACCTTTCAATACCTTACACCTGCAGTGGCAGGATTTGTAGCCGCATGGTTTGCTAACCAACACAAACTTCTTTTAGGAGTGGCCTTTGGCGTTCTTTCCTCAATAGCTATAGGCGCTGCAAATCTTTTGTTTGAATTGCTAGGTCATAAAGTCGATTTTTCTGGCTTTGATGGGGCAGTAATAGTTACCGTATGGTCTACCCCTTTTTGCTTAATTGCAGCCACTTTAGGAGCAGCGATCGCAGTTTTTCTGCTTCACCAGAAAAGTTTAAAGTAAATCTCCTTAGCAAAAACTTAGGGGTCAGATACCGTCTTGAATACGCAAGTCGATCCCTTAGGTCTAAAAGGAGGTGATCTTTCGCTGTACAGCTATGTAGGGGCAAATCCGCTGGGAGCTATTGATCCGACGGGTTTGGCTTATGGCCCAGCAATAGTTATAGGAGTAGGGCTGCTTAGCTGGGCTGGTTACGAAATGTGGAGTCGTTATGCGGAGTTAGTGCAATGCAAGAAAGCTTGTAAAGAACAAACAAAGGAAGAATGTGAGAAAGGTGATATGCGAAGTTATCACCAGTGCGAAAGCGCTTGTGTTCTTAAGTTTTGGTTTTTAAAAAATAAAGGCCCAAGAGGCCCCTCTCCTGAAAAACCTTTCTAATCTAGAAAAATGATAATGAAAACCTTTCGGGCTCTGTTGTTAATTCTAACGGCTATTGTAATGATAAAAATTTTGGTAGCGTCAGTAGGGGGGTTGTTTGTAGCTGCTTATTTCATCTTCGACTTATCTGAAATTGAAACTGGGTTGATAACGCTTTATGGAACCATGATTATTTATGGACTGTTAACAGTCTGTCTCTCCACTATTACTACCTATTTTTTATACCGGAGTACTTTTAAGACCCCTGGGTCATCCCTTGTTTTGTTGATCATCATGATTGGTTTAACGGCTTTTATGTTTGGTGTTCAACTGTGTTCTATATATTTCAATTATTGGGATTCGACATTATTTATTGAGTTTGCAGAAGGTACTCTGTGGATACCAGCCTTTCTTCTATTTTGTAATGTGTTACTGCTTGCTGTTGCTTTGCTAGATAAAAACAAAAAAGGGTCAGATCTTTCTTGATAAAAACAAAAAAGGGTCAGATCTTTCTTTATTACAATCCTAAAACCTTTACCGTAACATTCAAGCCTTTCTTCAGCCAAAAAAGCAGGGGTCACCAAAAAAGCAGGGGTCAAAAAAGCAGGGGTCAAGTCTTTCATTATCGCAAGTCTTTCATTATCGCATTTAACAGGAAGCAGGGATCAAGTCTTTCATTATCGAAAAGGAGAAAGTATGCTACACAGCTCTCTTGTGTATGGTTATAGGGCCCTATAGAGCTACCCATCAAAACCGCAGATTATTTTTCTTTTTTCCTCAAAAAAACAAAACTGCTTCTTTTAAAGACACGCTCGATTCTTTGGAAAGCAGCAGAAGCATTGTATTTATAGCAACCTTAAAAAATGAGTATGCTTTTAAAGTAGGATTATTCTTTAAATGCTAGCTAACAATGCTCTAAACATTCATACCAGATGACTACACCTTTATTTGTGCATTTACGGGTGCACTCTGAATTTTCTATTTCTGATGGTTTAACGCGGATTGAGGATTTAATCCGTATTGCCAAGGCGGATGGGCAGGGGGCAATTGCGTTGACCGATGCCCATAATTTGTTTGGGCTGATTAAGTTTTACACGGGGGCGCGCAGCGCGGGTATCAAACCGATTGCCGGGGTGGATGTGGCGATGACTAACCCTAAAGATCGGGAGGCGCCTTATCGTTTGTTATTGCTAGTTCGAGATCGAGTGGGCTATGGTCAACTGTGCGAGTTGTTGACCCGGGGATTTCTTGAAAATCAATACCGTGGTCGGCCTGAACTGCGCAGTGAGTGGCTTACGGCTGAATCCACAAGCGACTTAATCGTTTTGTCTGGCGCTATGGCTGGGGAGGTGGGGGTGGCCCTGCTGGCCGGAGGCGATGGTGTTGCGCAAGCTAGCGCTTTGGCTGAAAAATTTAAAGGGCGGTTTTTTATTGAACTGCAACGCTGTGGAACCGAAGAGTCGGAGTTTTATACCCAAAAAGCCGCGCAGCTAGCGGCTAGCTTGGGTTTGCCGGTGGTGGCTACGCATCCTGTGCAGTTTGCTGCTGCAGAAGACTTCCGCGCTCATGAGGTGCGGGTGTGCATTAGCGAGGGGGAGATTTTAGGCAATCCTCGTAGAGTTCAGCGCTACACGGCTGAACAATATTTAAAAACGCAGAGCCAAATGCAGGCTTTGTTTGCAGATATTCCTTCAGCCTTATCTAATAGTGTTGCTATAGCAAAAGCGTGCAACCTCAGTCTGGAGTTAGGTAAACCCAAGCTGCCGCAATTTCCTACGCCCCAAGGGATGACGCTGGAAGACTATCTTTTGCATTTGTCTAAAGAGGGCCTGCAGCGGCGTTTATTGCAGCTGTATCCTGATGCTAATTTGCGTGAAAGTAAGCGCGCGCAGTACGAAAAAAGGCTACAGACCGAATGCGAAACCATTATCAAAATGGGCTTCCCTGGTTATTTTTTGATTGTGCAAGACTTTATTAATTGGGGAAAAGCTAACGGGGTACCGGTAGGGCCGGGGCGTGGCTCTGGAGCAGGTTCTCTGGTGGCTTATTGTTTAGGGATTACGGATATTGATCCTTTACCGTATGACTTATTGTTTGAGCGGTTTTTAAATCCTGAGCGGATCTCAATGCCGGACTTTGATATTGATTTTTGTCAGGATAATCGAGATAAAGTGATTGATTACGTTAAACGAAAATACGGTAAACAAAGTGTGAGCCAGATTGTGACCTTTGGTACTTTGGGAGCCAAAGCCGTGATTCGCGATGTAGGCCGGGTGCTGGATATGCCTTACAAATATTGCGATGGTTTATCCAAACTTATCCCTCATGTGCCTACAGATCCTTGGGACCTGAAGCGTGCTTTGCAAGAGGAGCCAAATTTTAAGGAAAGGGTTGAATCGGAGGAAGAAGCTAAAGAAATTATTGAACTTGCCTTGCCTTTAGAAGGCATTACCCGCAATGTGGGTATGCATGCGGGTGGGGTGTTGATTGCCCCGGGAAAGCTCACGGATTTTTGTCCTCTCTATTGTGCAGAGGGCTCTGAAGATAATGCGGTTTCCCAATACGATAAAGACGATGTTGAAGCTATTGGTTTGGTGAAGTTTGATTTCCTGGGTTTACGTAATTTAACTATTCTGGATCTGGCAGTGCAGTATGTACGCCGGTTTAATCCGGACCGTGCTGGTTTTTCTTTGGAGCAAATCGCTTCTTTTGACGATAAAAAAACTTATCAGCTACTGTCTGAAGGTAATACGACCGCTGTGTTTCAAATGGAAAGCCGGGGGGCGCGGGATTTATGTAAACGGCTCAAACCGACCGTGTTTGAAGACATTATTGCGATGATGGCTTTAAACCGCCCCGGCCCCTTGGGTTCAGGCATGGTGGATGATTTTATTGTGCGCAGCAAAGAGCAGCGCCAAACGGGAAGAGCTAATCCCAGCTGGTATTTTCATCCTGATCTGGAGCCTGTACTTTGCTCTACTTACGGGGTTATGGTGTATCAAGAGCAAGTGATGCTGGTGGCGCAAATTTTGGCAGGCTACTCTCTAGGCAGTGCTGATCTGCTCAGGCGGGCTATGGGTAAGAAGAAAAAAGAAGAAATGGATGCCCAGCGGGAAAAGTTTACAAAAGGGGCTATTGACCGAGGAGTAGACGCGCAGTTAGCGACCCAGTTGTTTGATTTAATGGCAAAGTTTGCCGATTACGGTTTTAACAAGAGCCATTCGGCAGCTTATGCCGTCTTAGGTTATCAAACGGCTTGGCTTAAGTGCCATTATCCGGCTGAATATATGGCGGCTACCTTATCTTCTGATATGGATGCAACGGATAAAGTGCAGGTTTTTTATGCAGACACTTTGGCTCAAAAGGTGCGCGTGCTTGCGCCGGATATCAATGCTTCTGAATATCGCTTTATACCTGTCCCCGATGAGTATTCGGCCCAAAACAAGCCTACCAGAACGATCCGTTATGGTTTGGGGGCCGTTAAAGGCACGGGAAAGTCCGCAGTAGAGGCGATTGTGGCTGAGCGCAAAAGCAGGGGGGGGTTTAAAGACTTGTTTGATTTTTGCCGTCGGGTGGACAAACGCCTGGTTAATCGCCGAGCCATTGAAGCCTTGATTCGGGCGGGTGCTTTTGATTCCCTAAACGATCATCGCGCTCAATTATTGGGCAGTGTAGAGGCTGCTTTGGCCGCCGCAGACGCTGCTGCGGCCCATAGGGCACAAAATTCATTGTTTGATGAAGCAGAAGATGTGATGCAGGACATTGCTCTGGCAGATGTGCCTCGCTTTGATGAGCGCAAGCAGTTGGCTGAGGAAAAAACTGCACTGGGCTATTATTTTTCCGGGCATTTATTTGATGCTTACAAGGCTGAGGTTTCTAAAATTATTCCTAAACGTCTGGCTCAGATTCAAAGTCAAAACGCTCGCGCACCGCAAACGCTTGCGGGTATGGTCATGTCTATTCGTACGCAAATTGGCAAGCGAGGGAAAATGGCTTTTATTCAGCTTGAGGATGGGCAAGATGACACTGACCGTGTTGAGGTGGCCGTATTTGCGGAAGTCTATGAACAGGCCCGTTCCTGGCTAAAAGAAGATGAGCTGGTTGTGGTAGTAGGTACTGTGAAGCATGATACTTATAACGATCGGATCAGTATTGTGGCTGATCAATTGCTTTCTCTGGATCAAATGCGCACCCGTTACTGCAAAAAAGTGCAGCTACAGTACACTGCCGGTCTTATTCCTCCTGCACAACTCAAGGCTCTGTTGACTCCACACTGCAGCCCGCAAGGCGTCCCCGTTGAGCTAAAACTTAATACGGAGCAGGCTTGCTGCCAAATTATGTTAGGAGAAAAATATCGTGTTCTACCGCATGAGGCTTTAACAGAAACAATTGCGCAAACAGCTTTTCCTCTCCATCTTGAACTAGTTTATGGTTAAGGTCTCCAATCCTGCAATCGGAAGAGGATTTTTAAAAATATTGTTTTATTGCATCAATAAAGGATAAAAATTCGGATGGCTAGTATGAGTGGCGTGGTGAAGCAGTCTGACTCTCGCCTTATTGAGTTAATTGCTGCCCAAATAGGGGAAGGCGCACAACAGATGGCCTGCAAACAAGGGCCGGATTTTCTGCGACAGCGCTCTATCGCCCAAGAATTAACGCATGCAGGGCAAAGAGCCTTTTGGGGGGCTGCAGTGGAATCCGACGCTCAATTACTGGCACAGGGTCAATTGGCTGTGGTGGAGGAATATGTACCGCGGTTGGCACAGGCAGTGTTGGACGCAGTCATGAAAAAACATTTCCCCGTCGTACTGGGTGGGGATCATTCCTGCGCTATCGCTACCTGGAGCGCAATTGCAAAAGCTTATCAAGCGCAGGGTGAGCTTGGACTCATTTGGATTGATGCCCATCTGGATAGCCATAGCCCCGATACTTCTCATTCAGGAGCGCCACATGGCATGCCTTTAGCCGTGTTATTAGGTCATGGGCCTTCTGCCTTGACGGATTTATATCATTGGCGCGGCAAGTTTAAACCCGAAAATGTAGTGGTAGTGGGTGTGCGCAGTTACGAACCCGCCGAGGCCGAACTGTTGAAAAAGCTGGGAGTAGAAATAGTCTCTATTGAACAAGTGCAAAAGCGCAGTTTTGCCAGCTGTTTACAAGAAATAATTAGCAAGGTGAGTCGTCATACGATTGGGTATGGCATCACTTTTGACCTGGATGCTTTAGATCCAAAAGACGCCCCTGGCGTAGGCTCGCCAGTGAGTAACGGCATGAGGCTAGCCGATACGCTGGAGGGCCTAAGCCTGGCGGCACAAGATCCTCATCTGGTAGGCTTTGAGCTCGTGGAATACAACCCTTTGCTGGATGACGCTGCGTTCACAACGGCTGCTACTTGTGAAGCCCTGCTAAAAGCAGTACTTCATTCACGCTAAAAATATTAGCGTGAATGAACAAAGAAATTCAGCAGGATCTACAGGCAGAGGAAAAAAAGCTAAAGCTTTCTTCTAAGCTGAATGTACATCGTAGAGAATTTCTTTAAATGAGTTTCTCTGGCGAATTGCGGTGTTGTAAAAAGCCCCTTGTGCTTGTCTACAGGAAGATTATGTAAGCCTTGGCGTCGTGGCTGCGCTGGGGCTCTCTTTGAATAGCACCCGTTTAAAATTTCCCCTTAGAGCATTTCAATGGCAGTGGCTACCGCTTCTCCGCCGCCAATGCAAAGAGAGGCAACTCCTTTTTTTCCGCCAGTTTTTTTCAAGGCGCCCAGCAGGGTCACTAAAATGCGGGCCCCCGAAGCACCGATGGGGTGCCCCAAGGCACAAGCACCCCCATGGATATTGACTTTTTCTGGGGATAGCTGATGTTCTTTCATCGCAGCCATGGTAACGGAGGCAAAAGCCTCGTTAATTTCCCATAGGTCTACCTCTGCAGCCTTCCAGCCCGCTTTGTCCAATGCTTTTTGAATGGCGCCTACCGGTGCAGTGGTGAACCATTCTGGCGCATGCGCATGGGTGCTGTGAGACACAATCTTTGCAATAGGTGTTAAGCCTTTAGCTTTTGCGGTAGAAGCCCGCATGAGTACCACCGCGGCTGCACCATCGCTGATAGAAGAAGCATTGGCAGCCGTGATCGTGCCATCTTTTTTAAAGACTGGTTTTAAGCTTGGAATTTTGTCTAACTTGGCTTTTAAGGGTTGCTCATCCTTATCAACGATAACTTCACCCGTTTTGCCCGCAATACTGACTGGTGCAATTTCCCATTTAAAACTGCCATTATTGGTTGCTTCAATAGCGCGCTGGGTCGAGCGGATGGCAAAAGCATCTTGCTCTTCGCGGCTAAAGTTGTATTTAGCAGAACAATTCTCCGCAAAATAGCCCATGGGGCGGCCTTTATCGTAAGCATCTTCCAGGCCATCGATGGCCATATGGTCATACACGCTAAACGCACCATAGCGATAGCCCTTGCGAGAACCCATCATCAAATGGGGAGCATTGGTCATGGACTCCATGCCTCCGGCCAGCATAATGTCATAAGTTTGCGCAGCGAGCAGATCCGCGGCCAACATCACAGCCTTTAGGCCAGAACCGCACATTTTCGAAAGGGTCACTGCCCCCACCGACTGAGGCAGACCCGCACCCAGCAAGGCTTGCCGGGCAGGGGCCTGACCCAGGCCTGCCATTAAGCAGTTACCAAACAACACCTCTCCTATTTCTTCGCCTTTAATGCCAGCCCGCTCTACAGCGGCTTTAATCGCTACCGACCCGAGTTGCACTGCAGAAAGCGTGGAAAAATCTCCCAGCATTCCCCCAATAGGAGTACGGGCGGCAGAAACAATAACAATAGGGTCAGACATGCAGATCTCCTCATTAATGGGCCAAAAAACAAATTCGAAGTATTAGCGTATTTTATTGTGTTTGAGAAGCTGCTGCTTCGACTACACAAGCCTGGAATAGACTTTCTAAAAACTACTGGAGAAAATCGCTTGCTCTAATGCGCATTTGTTTTTTTTTCTGGGAAATCTTTAAGGAGAAAAGTACACCCTAATATTTATGAGCCTCTTCAAGCTATTATGCCTGGAAAGGCTTGAAATATAAGGCTAAGGCAAAAAAATTTTTGCAAAATAAACATCCCGTTCAAGCTACAGGCTTTATCCCAGCTTTCCCCTAGAGCTTGGGAGAGCAGTGGCCAGGCAGTTTTGAGCTGACTGCCAAACTTGTAGTGTTCGCTACAGACGACAAAAAGGGGCAAAAATAACCGTAAATGTAGCGCTGACACCCAAGCGCACTGAAGGTGCGCCTTAAGAGAAAGCAGGGTTTATGCTGTGCACACTGTCTGCAGGTGCAGGCGGACAAGCGCAATCTTTTTCCGATTTTCTTCAGATTTTATGTTTCAACTTTCTACCGAAGAGTTTGGCAGCTTGAGAGCATAAGCTGTCATCTCCAGCGCAGCCCAGGGTAGTTGACGCAGCGCTCACACTCTTTTAGGAAGATAGGGGGGAAATGTTTTTGTTTTATGTTGCCCATTCAGGGACCAAAAGGCTCCCTAAAACATAACGTCCAGCCTCTCTAATCTACTCTACCTCTACCCAATCCTTTTTCCTTAGCCTTTCAGTCTCTTTCCTATTTGTTCTTACTCTCCCCACTGAAGGTTTTTTCGATAAAGTTTTCTCACAATTTCGCTTTCTGCAACTAATATCCCTTTTGTTAAACCATCGTTTGCAGATAAACAGGGAAATTTTTATGCATAAGCCACTCTATATCTCTTCTGTTTCTGGCAAAGATTATTCTATTCCCTACCGAACTGCTTAAATTTTTTGTGCTTGATTGGTGAACTCTGAACACCAGCTTCAACCTGTGCCTGTCTGCGGACAGCTTTGTTTGCTTTAGGAGGCTTTATGCATGCTCAAGTTTCTTCCGTAAGTTCCACAAAATATAGCGGCGTACGGCCACCTTTACCGAACTTAACGGGTAGTTTTGAACCCCAGTTTCAACTCTATAAAAGACCTTCTAGACTGGAAAACGAAACAAAAGCTGAACCCAATTTAAGCATTCGAGTGTTAAAAACGCAGTTCGATAAGCAGATAATTAGCCATTTGCGGCAATATGCCCCTATTGACGCGGAAGAAGATCTTGCGCCGGGTGTCGTTGACCTCGAAAGCGAGAAAGACAAAGTGGGGATTGTCATGGCGATTTCTCTGGACTATAGACTTATTGCTACGATTCGCGTTGTCCCCACTGGTTATGGTCTAACGCTTACAGAAAAAGTTTGGGGAAATGTGACCTCAAACCGAGAAATATTTGGTACAGGTAGTTTCGAAGTTGGACGCCTTATTGCAGCACCGGAATACAGACGTGCAGATCTTCTACCAAAATATCTTGGGCTTGCTTTAAGTGAATTGATTAAATTGAGTGATGTACAGTATTTACACGCTTCTTGCTCGGTTCTAATGGCTAGGTTATATCGTCGTTTTGGTTTTACGACTGAAAGAGTGATTCAGGGTGAAAATGGATTGCAGCATGCATTAATCTGCGGCAGAGTTATGGATGTCGCAAAAGCTCTTAAAGTCTCGACATTAAATAATTCATTACAAGATATGCGGTTCTTTAATTCTCAACAAATCCGTATTGCATAACCAAAACGTAATTTTATCGATGCGCCATATCTATATATGTGATCTTTCTAAACCCATTTAGCTTTTTGTGAAAAGATTATCCAATGAAAAATCTGATTCGCACCCTCTACGATCAGTACAAATCGCATCATGAGATTAACAAATCGTTTTTAGAGTGGGTCGGAATTATTGGTTTTTTCGCCTGGCCCGGCTTTTATTTGTTACGCCGAACAGGAGCACTGCCTCCGCTATTTGATGATTTTGAACTGCGGATGATTGCATCGTTTTTGTGCTTACTTGTTGGTCTGCGGAGGTGGTGGCCAGTAAAGCTGAAGCCCTTCTATATTGCCTATTCCTACTTCACAGTTTTGTACTGTACGTCGTTTTTACTTCCATTTACCGTCTTAATGAACCAAGGCAGTACTCCCGCCATTGTGAATATGATAATGGGTGTTGTTTTAGTCAATTTGTTAACTGATTGGCGCAACACTATTGTTATGTTATTGCTAGGATATGGACTTAGCTTAGCTATTTTTTTGGGTATCTCTCCAAATTTAAAAATACCTAATGAATTTCTAATTTGGCTACCAGGATGTATTTTGATTATTCTTGGCGGAAGTCTTTCGCAGTTCGGACAACGCAAAGCCGAGTTAGAACGGCTACGTCAAGCTTACTCAAGCCTAGCCGGCTCCATCGCCCACGAAATGCGCAATCCTTTAGGCCAAATCAAATACAGCCTAGACAGCATCGAGCACACCCTCCCCTCCCCCCGCAGCCGGGGAGGCGATCAACCCCTCAGCGCCCCC
>JAIBAO010000024.1 GCA_019695155.1 Burkholderiaceae bacterium
TGCTTTGGAGCAGATTCACGGAAAGCAGAACTGGTTCTGGATTATGGGTACAGATCAATTAGCCAACTTTTGCAGCTGGCACCGTTGGGAAGAGTTAACGAAACGACTCACACTAGCGGTAGCTATACGAGCAAAAACCCCATGGCAGATTCCCTCCTCACTAGCAGCGTTAAAACCTCGTATAAAAAAAATTTCTATGCCGACTTCAGAGGTATCATCCACTGAAATTCGTAATCGGATATTACAACAACAATCTGTTGCTCAGTTGGTCCCTGCACCGATTGCGCAGTACATTGCAAGTCATCAACTTTATCAAAAAAATAAATGAATAGCTCCTCAAATACTGCTATTTATGACTATGTTTATTGAAAGATTAAATGAATATTAAAAAATTACAACGCTTGATTGTGGATGCTCTGGAAGATGTCAAAGGGCATGACATTAAGGTCTATAACACTACTAAATTGTCCGATATGTTCGAACGCCTCATTATCGCTACAGGCACGAGTAATAGGCAAACACGCGCTTTAGCGATGAGTGTGCGTGAAGCAGTAAAAACAGCGGGCGGGGAAGTGGTCAGTATGGAAGGAGAAGATACTGGAGAATGGGTACTGGTCGATTGTAATGACGTTGTGGTACATATCATGCAGCCTGCTATTCGTCAGTATTACAACCTTGAAGAGCTTTGGGGCAGTTTCCCTGTCGCTATGAAATTAGCTTCTAAAAAGAGCTTGCTCAAATCTTCCATCCAAGAAGAGAGTACAGAAGAACTTATATCAGTTGACTCCAGCTCTCCTGCTGCTCACTCTAGAAAACCAGCCCAGGGCCCTCTATCGGATGAAAAGCGCCCTGCCTCTAAAAAGACAGGAGTTAAAAAGCTTGCGGTGAAAAAAACACCGCGGAAAAGTAGCAATCCTAAAAAATAATATTTCTTTGCAAGCGGGACTTCACAGATAAGACTCTTCCCAGTCACTGATGAAAAACGTTTTATTTATTTGTAGCCAAAATCGGCTGCGAAGCCCTACTGCTGAAAATATCTTTTCCAGATGGCCTGGAGTGCAGACAAATTCTGCCGGGCTAGAGAAAACAGCTGAGACTTTTCTCACGCCCGAGTTAATTGAATGGGCAGATATAATTTTTGTTATGGAGAAAGTCCACAAGAAAAAATTATCTAAAAAATTTCCCTCTTGTTTAGTAAGTAAACGAGTAATCTGTCTGGATATACCCGATAAATATGAGTATATGGACCCCACACTCATCGAACTACTTAGAAAAAAAGTTTCCGGTTTTTTACCGGTTAGATGAGCTCTGGGCGTAAAAAGTCCTTCCATTTTCATAAAAAAACCCGCATTTCATGCGGGTTTTTAAGTACCAAATGACGACAAGCGTCCGTCGTCTTAGCTTAGTTCTATTTAATCTTTGACTCTTTGTATTCCACATGCTTTCGTACTACAGGGTCAAATTTTTTGATTAGCATTTTTTCAGGCTTAGTTTTTTTATTTTTATCAGTCGTATAAAAATGGCCTGTACCGGCGGTGCTTTCAAGCTTAATTTTTTCACGCATTTTGCAGTACCTTTGGAGAAACGTTTAGAGAGTGCCAGCTGCCCGCAAATCTGCCAGGACAGCGTCAACACCCCGCTTTTCAAGCGTACGCATTCCCGCAGCCGTAATGCGCAGAGAAACCCAGCGATTTTCAGATTCAACCCAGACCCGTCGGTTTTGCAAATTAGGCAAAAACCGGCGTTTGGTTTTATTGTTGGCGTGGGAAACATTATTACCCACCATCGGACGTTTGCCCGTTATTTCACATACACGTGCCATGATGACATTCCAAATAATTCGAATAGGGAATTTTGTTAGCTTAACTGTTAAAGCTTTTTAGCAAAAACGATGTTTACTTACTCACTAGAAAAATCTGTTTGCCCGAGCTTAAATTATTTATTTCTACAGCTAACAGAACAAAGTATTGTAGCATAAAACTTTTACCTTGCAAAAAACTGATTCGTTAGCAGAAGAGATTATTCCACTTCTCCTTCTAAAGAGTTTTCTTATAAGCTGGGAACTTTGTGGGAGATGCTTGCCTGTCTCAGCTCAACATATCGGCCCAAACCGTCTGCGCCCAACTCAGGGCGTATACTCCTTCCAGGGCATTGGGTTCAGTAGATAATGCAGGACCTGTACTAATCGGCAAGGGAAGCATGGTTTTTTTAGCGGCATCATAGCGATGAACGCTGGCTACATGTACTACATCCTTATCGGTAATAAAGCTGTAGCAGGTGTTAGCCATCATCATGGCCTGAGGGGTACGCCCATTAAAAGATTCAACAATAGCAGCAGCGGCTGCTTTCCCATGCTGATTGGCCATGTGCCCACTTTTTGGCATGAGTGAGGCTGCAAGTGTTGCATCCCCTAGTACATGCAAACCTGGCACAGCCGTAGACTCCATCGTAATCCAATTAACATCACACCATTTCTGATTGGCATTGATTGCGCCTACTTGCTGAGCAATATCTGCAGCACGCTGCGGAGGAATAATATTCAATACATCGGCTTTGAGTTTATCGCCAAGATCACTCACCACAGTGTGAAAGCTTGAGTTAGTTTCCAACTCTGTAGCTTGCCAATTATTACGATATTCAACCAAGCCTTTGTATTGCTCATTCCATGCTTTAGTAAATAACCCTTTTTTAGAAGTCACTTCTTCATTGGCATCTAAAATGATCACCTTGCTCTTAGGTTTATAGTTTTTAAAATACCAAGCTACTTGACAAGCGCGCTCATACGGGCCTGGAGGGCAACGGTAGGGTGCTTTAGGAATACTGATAGCAAAAACCCCACCATTTGGCATCGCCTCTAATTGCTGCCGCAAGGCAACAGTCTGAGGGCCCGCTTTCCATGCATGCAATACGGTTTGCTGTGCTTTTGCATTCAAGCCTTTAATTTGATCAAATAAGAACTCTACCCCAGGAGCAATAATAATTCTGTCATAACGCAGAGAAGCAGTTTTCTGCAAAGAGACCTGCTTTTTAATAGGGTCAATCCCAGTGACCTCGTCCATTAAGACGTGCACCCCCAAGGCCCGTAAACCGCTGTAGTCTCGGGTAATGTCCTGAATTTTTTTACTTCCACCTATTACTAGATTCGAAAGAGGACAAGACACAAATTGTGCATTACGTTCAATTAAGGTTACGTTAATTGCACCGCCGGACCAGACCCGCAGATATTTAGCCGCCGTGGCCCCTCCCCATCCTCCCCCTACAATAATGACATGGCCTAGTTGCTGTACGGCAGAGGACCCCGCAGATTTAGGTGTGACACAAGCGCTTAAGAGGGAGCTTGCGCTGCCGACCGCCAAAAACTTTAAAAGCTCGCGTCTTTGTAAACTAGTTTTCATCTCCCCCCCCCTTATTTTCCAGTTGTTTTTTGGGCGAAATATTCAGCAATAAGATTAATCTGCTCATCGGTATAGCCCTTAGCCAGTTGATGCATAAGGGTGGCTTGACGCTTTCCCTCACGAAATGCCTTCATCTGCTCAATAACATATTCTTTTTGAAGACCATCAAGAGAAGGAATACTTCCTGGAGCGACTGTACCTTTAGCGCCATGACAGTTGGTGCAATTGGCGGCCAGATAAGCAGGATTAACCGTGGTCGTGATCGTTGGAGGTTGAATCTGCTGCGCAAGAACTGAAGTTAAAGGGTAGAACCCAAACAACACGATGAGCGATTTCAAGACAAGCTCCTTACTTATTAATGTATGCCAGGTGGCTATTGTGCTTGCTTAAGGCCCAAATAAAAAGAGTGCCTCAGCAATCTGGCACTCTTTTTGGACGATATGTAACAAATAAGCTTATTCGACAGCTAAGGTTTTTTCTGGCTTCAGATTGCTGTGCGCAGTAGGCTCTTCAAAATTAAGTGTTATCTTATCGCTGGTTTCTGACTCGATATCTACTGTGACCTTGCCCCCATTAAGCAGTTTGCCAAACAGTAGTTCGTCAGCCAAAGCACGCCGAATCGTATCCTGGATGAGTCTTTGCATAGGTCGTGCACCCATGAGGGGATCAAAACCTTTTTTAGCAAGATATTTGCGCAGATTTTCAGTAAAAATTGCATCTACTTTTTTAGCATGGAGTTGATCTTCCAGCGCCATGAGAAACTTATCAACTACTCTTAAAATAATAGATTCATCCAAAGCCCGGAAACTAATAATTGCATCTAAGCGATTTCTAAATTCTGGCGTAAACATACGCTTGATATCACCCATTTCATCGCCCTGTTCGCGTTTATTGGTGAACCCCACAACGGCTTTATTCATGGCTTCGGCGCCAGCGTTAGTCGTCATGATAATGATGACGTTGCGAAAATCTGCTTTGCGGCCATTGTTGTCGGTAAGCGTTCCATGATCCATCACTTGCAACAAGACATTGAAAATGTCTGGATGGGCTTTTTCAATTTCATCCAACAACAATACGCAATGGGGCTTTTTAGTAATCGCTTCAGTTAATAGTCCGCCTTGATCAAAACCTACATAACCTGGAGGGGCGCCAATCAAGCGGCTGACGGCATGGCGCTCCATATACTCCGACATATCAAACCGCAGCAGTTCGATGCCCATAGTAAAGGCGAGTTGTTTTGCAACTTCCGTTTTACCTACCCCCGTCGGGCCAGTGAACAGAAAGGCCCCGATTGGTTTATCGGGTCTTCCTAAACCGGAACGAGCCATTTTGATAGCTGCTGCCAAGGCATCAATGGCTGGATCCTGCCCAAAAACAGTAGCTTTGAGATCACGATCTAAGTTCTGTAGCTTACCTCTATCATCCGTCGAAACTGAAGTAGGAGGAATTCTAGCTATTTTGGCAATAATGTCTTCAATATCTCCCTTGCCAATGGTTTTTTTACGCTTGCTAAGAGGCAATATTCTCTGGGCCGCCCCCGCTTCATCAATCACATCAATTGCTTTATCGGGCAAGTGTCGATCATTAATATATTTAGCTGAGAGCTCTGCCGCAGTTGTCAACGCGTCTTTGCTGTATTTAACGCCATGATGCTCTTCGAACCGGGATTTCAAGCCTCGCAAAATATCGATAGTTTCTGCAATACTAGGTTCAATAACATCTACTTTCTGGAAACGACGCGCCAGAGCGTGGTCTTTTTCAAAAATACCGCGAAATTCCGTGTAGGTTGTTGCACCAATACATTTTAAATTACCCGATGAAAGTGCGGGTTTAAGTAAATTGCTGGCATCCATGGTGCCGCCGGAGGCGGCTCCTGCCCCGATAAGCGTATGAATTTCATCTATAAACAATACCGAGTTTTTCGAGTCTTTTAGCTGTTTTAGTACGGCTTTAAGTCGCTGCTCAAAATCACCCCGGTATTTAGTACCAGCCAGTAAAGAGCCCATGTCCAAAGAGAAAACTTGCATATCAGCCAAAATCTCTGGCACATTTTTTTGCTCAATGCGCCACGCAAGACCTTCGGCAATTGCAGTTTTTCCAACACCGGCTTCGCCTACTAACAAGGGGTTGTTTTTCCGGCGGCGGCATAACACTTGGATTACTCGCTCAACTTCCTGCTCACGGCCAATCAGCGGATCAATTTTCCCCTCAGCAGCCGCTTTGTTCAAATTTTGGGTGTATTGCTCCAGAGCAGTAACTTGCTTTTCAGTCCCCTCTTCTTTTTCTAGTTTTTGAGTAGCCGAGAGTTCCTCTTGCGGAATTTTACTAATACCGTGACTAATAAAATTCACAACATCAAGGCGAGTGACTCCCTGCTGATGTAAAAAGTAAACTGCATGGGAGTCTTTTTCTCCGAAAATAGCCACCAAGACATTTGCACCGGTCACTTCTTTTTTACCGTTACCTGTACTTTGTACATGCATAATAGCTCGCTGGATCACGCGCTGAAAACCTAGCGTCGGTTGGGTATCCGCGTCCTCATTACCCGGAATCAGCGGGGTATTATCTTTGATGAAATTAAGTAACTGCTTACGAATATCATCTATATTGACTGCACAAGCTTTCAATGCCTCAGCAGCTGATGGATTATCCAGCAATGCTAAGAGCAAATGCTCAACAGTAATAAACTCATGCCTTGCTGCTCGCGCATCTACAAAAGCAGCATGCAAACTAATTTCTAATTCCTGCGCAATCATTGCGGCTCCTAAGGCCTATAAACCTTTAAATGTGAGCTGAGTGTTAAATATCAACCTAAGCATACTGCACTACTTTTAGTCAATAAAAAATTATTAAGCATAAGCAGGTTTTAAATTTCTTCCATGCAACATTGCAAAGGATGCTGGTGCTGTTTAGTAAATTCTGTCACAAGATTTACTTTACTTGCCGCTACATCCTTAGGGTAGACCCCACAAATTCCACGGCCTTCGCGATGAACTTTCAACATTATTTGCGTCGCCTGCTCTCGACTCTTTCCAAAAAATTTTTGCAATACCCCAACAACAAATTCCATCGGCGTGTAATCATCATTGAGCATAACTACTTGATACATAGGCGGAGGTTTTACTTGTTGTACCTGCCGTTCTACCAGCATGTCGCTATCAGAAGCAGGCAAAGAATGGATGTGGATAGCCATATCTGTACTAGAGAAAAATACCTATGTTCAAAACACTAGTTTACGCCGTTACATTATCTTTAACTTCTTTGGCTACTTTAGTCAAAATGACGCCTTAGCCCTGCAATTTAAGATAAGCTTCGCAATAAAGGTTATCCTTATCTTTTGGGTTTGACAAATTGCAAGAAGATATCACCCAACATGCAATTATTTAAAACCTATTGTCAACCAAAATCACTATAGCTGCGTTCAACGCTTTGACCGATGTTTCCAAGTAATTTCCGATGGGTATACCATCTATCTGAGAAGAAACAGGTCTTTTAATTTACAACCTTAAGGAAAACACTATGTCTAAGTTAATTGCTGGCCTTGTTGCTTCACTTTTTGCCCTTACCGCATTTGCTCAAACAGCTGCTCCCGCTGCAACCAAAGAAGCTGCTCCTGCTAAAGCTGCTCCTGCCGCCGCTGCTCCTGCTACCCCAGCTCCTGCAGCGAAAGAAGCAGCGCCTGCTGCTAAAGACGCAGCTGCTCCTGCAGAAAAGAAAACCGCTGCTAAAAAATCAAAGAAAAAACATAAAGCTAAAAAAGTTGATGCAGCTGAGGCAGCGAAGTAATTTGCTTAATAGCTAATTACTGGCTACCGAGCGGCAAAAACATCTGTTTTTTGCCGCTTTTTTACTTTTCATTACTTTCGTTCACGCTGAAACCCATTTGACTGACTCCACTAGCACCGAATACCTGCTCCTTAATTAAGGAGAGTTGATCTCGTAACTTAGCAGCTTTTTCGAATTCGAGATTACGAGCAGCCTCAATCATCAATTTCTCAAGACGCTTGATTTCTCGTGCTGCATCTTTTTCCCCAAATGTTGCAAACGAGGTTTTTTCTTGTGCAGTCTTAAGCTCTTTATGATTTTCCTGTCCATGGAATATACCGTCAATCAACTCCTTTACCTGCTTGTGAACTCCTCGGGGTGTAATCCCTTGTTGCTTATTGAAAAGAATTTGTCTAGCGTGACGACGCTCTGTTTCCTGAATAGCTGACTGCATAGCACCGGTTATTACATCCCCATATAAAATAGCTTTGCCATTAAGATTACGAGCCGCCCGGCCAATAGTTTGAATTAAGCTGCGGGCACTGCGTAAAAAACCTTCTTTGTCAGCGTCTAAAATAGCTACCAATGATACCTCAGGAATATCCAAACCTTCCCGCAATAAATTGATACCTACCAATACGTCAAAAACACCTAAGCGTAAATCACGAATAATTTCTACGCGCTCAACTGTATCAATATCACTATGAAGATATCTTACTTTAACCCCATTTTCCGCCAGATAATCGGTTAGATCTTCAGCCATGCGTTTCGTCAGGGTAGTAATCAATACGCGCTCACTTTTCGCAATTCGACTGGTGATTTCGCTAAAAACATCTTCCACTTGATTAGATGCTGGGCGCACTTCAATAGCTGGATCAATTAAGCCGGTCGGGCGCACAAGCTGTTCTACAATTTGGGCGGCATGATCAGCCTCGTATTGCGCGGGGGTTGCTGAGACAAAGATGGACTGACGCATCTTTCCTTCAAACTCCTCAAATTTTAGAGGTCGATTATCCATTGCCGAAGGTAAACGAAAGCCATAATTCACTAAAGTTTCTTTACGCGAACGATCTCCTTTATACATAGCGGCAATCTGGCTAATCGTTACATGTGATTCATCAAAAATCATCAATGCATCTGCAGGCAAATAATCCACTAGTGTTGGAGGCGGTTCACCAGGCTTGCTTCCAGAAAAATGACGCGAGTAATTTTCAATACCTTTACAAAATCCCAACTCATTTAACATTTCAAGGTCAAAGCGCGTCCGCTGCTCAATCCGCTGGGCTTCAACTAATCTATTTTCCTTCAGATAGAACTCCACTCGTTCTCGTAACTCTGCCTTAATGGTTTCAATTGCACGTAATACCGTTGGGCGAGGCGTTACATAATGAGAACCGGGATAAACAGTGAAACGGGAAATTTTTTGACGCGCTTGACCTGTAAGGGGATCAAACAGGGTAATAGATTCAACTAAATCATCAAATAATTCCACACGAACGGCCAGCTCTGCATGCTCGGCAGGAAATACATCAATCGTATCTCCCCGTACTCGAAAAGATCCGCGAGAAAAATCCAGATCACTGCGACGATATTGCATGGCAACAAGCTTGCTAATCATGTCACGCTGGGATAATTTATCGCCTACACGCAATATCTGGATCATTGCGTGATATTCAGATGGGTTACCAATACCGTAAATACAGGAAACGCTTGCCACAATGATAGTGTCCCGTCTTTCCATTAAACTCTTGGTTGCAGACAGGCGCATTTGCTCAATGTGTTCATTAATTGCACTGTCTTTTTCAATAAATAGATCGCGTTGCGGAACATAGGCTTCAGGTTGGTAATAGTCATAATAACTGACAAAATATTCCACTGCATTCTGCGGAAAAAATTCACGCATTTCCGCATATAGCTGAGCGGCTAATGTTTTATTGGGCGCTAAGATGAGAGCGGGTTTTCCAGTATGGGCAATTACATTAGCCATCGTGAACGTTTTACCCGAGCCTGTCACTCCCAGAAGAGTTTGAAAACTCAAACCGTCGTTTATGCCTTCAAGCAGCTTGTCAATAGCCTGAGGCTGATCTCCAGCAGGCGCAAAGGGCTGATATAACTGGTAAGGGCTGCCTGGAAAAGTTACTACTTGAACCTGGGATTGAGTCTCAGGTACAAAGCCTTCAGTTTCTCTCAGCGGCATTGCTGGCATGGTAGACTCCATAAAAGAGAATACTCCTCTAAAAATTAAAATAAGCTGCAATACAAAATAAACCTACACAAAAAGCAGTTGATCGTACGTTTACCCATGAAAGACCTACTAAATACTGTTTGTTTTACCTCTTGGAAGAATCTCTCTTTAGGTAGCAGCCTTCCCATTCTGATTGCACAGCCACTTAAGCAGGGTTTGCCTGAGGCTATCCTTGACTCTTAACAAGCACCCTTAAGACTGCCGCATGACCGTTTCTAGGATAAAACACTTAACTTAAAAACAATTTTTAAATTCATGAGTGACATTTTGAATATTTTTTACTGACAGCTGTCTGTCAGTAAGCTGTGACTTGGCTTTGGAGAACTTATGTCTGTAACACCTACTCATCATTCTTTATTTTCTACTATCCCCATGGCTGCACAAGATCCTATCTTAGGACTGAACGAGCAATTCAATGCAGATCCTCGTAGCACTAAAGTCAACCTGGGAGTTGGGGTTTATTTCACAGAAGAAGGCAAAATTCCATTATTGCGAGCTGTAGCTGCAGCAGAAAAACTGCGGTTTGAAGCTCATGCACCCCGAGGTTATTTACCTATAGATGGCATTGCTGCTTACAATATGGCGGTCCAGAACTTATTATTTGGTGCCGATAGTTCAATTCCCCAGCAAGGATGTGCCACTACAGTACAAACTTTAGGAGGAACAGGCGCCTTGAAGATTGGGGCAGATTTTATCAAAGAATTTTCTCCCAACAGTATCGTTGCGATCAGTGATCCTAGTTGGGAAAATCATCGCGCTCTGTTCGAAGGTGCAGGTTTTCCTGTTCAGCAATACCCTTATTATGATGCCACAACCCACGGTCTAAATTTTCTAGGAATGCTAGAAGGGCTTGCGGCCTTACCGGAACGTGCTGTTGTGGTACTCCACGCCTGCTGTCACAACCC
Organism: Burkholderiaceae bacterium; assembly: GCA_019695155.1. Classification (GTDB taxonomy): domain Bacteria; phylum Pseudomonadota; class Gammaproteobacteria; order Burkholderiales; family Burkholderiaceae_C; genus Piscinibacterium. The sequence goes on from JAIBAO010000024.1 coordinate 10,311, forward strand.
GACAGGAGTTGACCTAAGTCCGGTTCAGTGGCAACAGATAGTCGATCTCTGTAAAACACGCAAATTAATTCCTTTTTTAGATATGGCTTATCAAGGTTTCGCAGAAAACTTAACTCAAGATAGTCTTGCGATACGACTGTTTGCAGACTCAGGTTTAAATTTTTTTGTAGCCAGCAGTTTTTCAAAAAGCTTTTCTTTATATGGTGAACGGGTAGGTGCTCTTACTATCGTTGGGAACAGTAAAGAAGAAGCGTCGCGCGTATTATCTCAAGCAAAACGAGTAATTCGCACCAATTACTCAACCCCTCCCACCCATGGAGCTGCAGTAGTGGCAACTGTACTGAATACGCCTGAATTAAGGAAATTATGGGAAGAAGAATTGGAGGAAATGCGTGGTCGCATTAAGCGCATGCGCAACGAATTTGTGGCTAAATTAGAAGCAAAAGGAGTGACTGCACTTAAGGGGCACGATTTTAAATTTGTTACGGAGCAACGAGGGATGTTCAGTTACAGCGGACTTACTGCTACACAAATAGAACGTTTACGTAAAGAATTTGGAATTTACGCAGTTTCTACAGGACGTATTTGCATTGCCGCCCTAAATTCACGCAATATAGGACCGGTTGTAGAGGCAATTACTGCAGTGTTATAAAGAGTGAGAGGAAACTTCTTAAAATTTAAGCTTACCATCGAGGCTGAAGGCAGCCAATGCCGGTTAGTAGCGTAATGATTCCGAAAAATCGGTGTTTGCAGAAGGTTTCTCCCCAAAAAAGCAAAAACCCTCCAGATACAACAGTACTGGAGGGTTTTTATTATTTAGCCTGACAATTTCCTACTTTCACACGGGAATCCGCACTATCATCGGCGCAACGTCGTTTCACGGTCCTGTTCGGGATGGGAAGGGGTGGTTCCAACGCGCTATGGTCATCAGGCTTAACTTGTCGGCTGGCTTAGGCAGTAAATACCTAAACAAACCCAATCTGAAAAACGCATATATATTTGTGGATTACACAACCGAATGTTTATTAAAAGCTAAGTTGTTGAATCATTATCAATATTATAGGGTCAAGCCTCACGGGCAATTAGTATCGGTTAGCTTAATACATTACTGTACTTCCACACCCGACCTATTAACGTCGTGGTCTACAACGACCCTTTAGGGGAATCAAGTTCCCGGGAAGACTAATCTTAAGGCGAGTTTCCCGCTTAGATGCTTTCAGCGGTTA
>JAIBAO010000069.1 GCA_019695155.1 Burkholderiaceae bacterium
AATCCTCCTCTGGCTGTAGAGCCTGTATCAGGAGAGACTCATTTGCGTCACCACATAAGCCCCAACGGGTTTTATCGGGGTAAAAAGGTTATCAAGACCAAAGCTGACGAATAATTTTCAATTTTCTTCAGTGCTATCTGCCTGTGGTCTTGACTCACCCCTCAGCCTGAGTCAAGCTTTGTGCTTGTTTGCCAGGTCTCCAGCTTTGCTGGCGCTTGGACAGAAATAGTGGCAAGCTTGCTTTGCCCTAAGCGACATCACTTTAGTTTTGCGACTTTATGAGCGTAAGTATCGCTGTGGATTGTATGGGTGGGGATTACGGGTTAAAAGTAACCCTGCCTGCGGCAATAGCTTTTGCGGCTTCGCACCCCCAAGTACAGCTCATTCTGGTAGGACAAAAAGACCTTATTGAGACGCAACTTGCCCAGCAGGAACGCGGGGCTTCGGTTCATTCGAACATTCAGATCGAGCATGCTTCGGAGGTTGTCAGCATGCAGGATTCTGTAGAAGTTGCGCTTCGCAAAAAGCGGGATTCTTCTATTCGCGTTGCCGCAGATGCGGTGAAGTCTGGCCGTGCCAATGCATTGGTGAGCGCCGGAAACACGGGCGCCTTGATGGCTATTTCCCGCTATGTATTGAAAACTCTACCCGGTATAGAACGCCCGGCTATCGCCACGGAGCTGCCTAACACTAAAGGTGGGAGTACGATTGTGTTGGACCTGGGGGCTAATGCTCAAGCGGAACCCCTGCATCTTCTTCAATTTGCAGTCATGGGTGCGGCCTTAGCTGCAGCGGTTCAAGGCAAGGAACGGGCCCGCATTGGGCTATTGAATATCGGGGAAGAATTAATAAAAGGAAATGATGTAGTTAAAGCAGCAGGGGAATTATTGCGCAGCAGTCCCTTAAACTTTATTGGAAATGTAGAAGGTAACGATATTTTCAATGGCGACGTGGATGTAGTGGTTTGCGATGGTTTTGTAGGCAACGTGGCACTTAAAAGTTCGGAGGGGGTGGCGCAAATGATTAAAACCATTTTGGCTGAAGAGTTTGATCGCAATTTTTTTACCCGCGCTATGAAAATGCTGGCTGCACCAGCGCTTTTAGCAATTAAAAACCGGGTTGATCATCGGCGTTATAACGGCGCAGCTTTGCTGGGTCTGAATGGTGTTGTCATCAAAAGCCATGGCAGTATGGATGCATTTGGCTTTGAATGTGCGATAAAAAAGGCCTTTGATGCAGTGGAGCATCAGATATTGCAACGGACTTCAGAAACTATTCTGTCTTTGCATCAGGCATTACATACCGCAACGCAGAGCAAAGAAGAGCCCCTCTCCACTCCTCCCGGTGTGTGCGTATGAAAGGTGCAGCTTTTTCGCGGATTGTAGGGACGGGCAGTGCACTGCCCGAACGTTGTGTTTCTAACGCCCAATTGGTTGCTGAATTAGCGCAACGCGGCATAGAAACCTCCGATCAATGGATTGTGGAGCGTACCGGAATCAGGCAACGTTATCTGGCTGGGCCAAAACTGACTTCCAGCCAGTTAGGCTATCAAGCAGCCTTGCAGGCTTTGCACAGTGCGGGCATAGCTGCGGGCGAGATTGATTTGATTATTTGTGCGACCTCTACCCCGGATTTTGTCTTCCCCAGTACTGCTTGCTTGATTCAGGCACAGCTAGGCTGCGCAGGCGCAGCGGCCTTTGATGTGCAGGCGGTCTGCAGCGGATTTGCCTATGCAGTGGCTACAGCAGATGCCTACATCAAAACCGGTCTAGCCAGTAAAGCCCTTGTGATTGGAGCAGAGGTGTTTTCCCGCATTCTGGACTGGAATGATCGTGGAACTTGCGTGTTGTTTGGGGATGGTGCCGGGGCAGTGGTCATGACAGGCTCAGACAGCCCTGGCGTGCTGGCAGCGCGTTTGCATGCAGATGGCAGGCAGCAGCATATTTTATGTACGGCTGGAAATCTAAGCGGTGGTGCGGTAGTTGGTCATCCCTTTTTAACCATGGACGGACCAGCGGTTTTTAAACTGGCGGTCAAGGTATTAGATGAAGTGGCTCGTGAGGTACTGGATCTGGCAGGCAAAACGCCTGCTGATGTCGATTGGCTCATTCCTCATCAAGCCAATATACGGATTTTGTCAGCCGCTGCTAAAAAACTCGGGATTGCCGAATCCAAAACCATTGTCACGGTAGATCAGCATGCCAACACTTCTGCAGCTTCCATCCCGTTGGCGCTGGATTATGGCTGGCGTTCAGGGCAGATTAAACCGGGTCAACATCTTCTTCTAGAAGGCGTCGGAGGGGGATTTACCTGGGGTGCGGTGCTGCTCCAGATTTAATTTTCTTATTTATTCATCTATTCACTTTTTACTTATATGAAACTTGCTTTTGTTTTTCCCGGTCAGGGGTCGCAGTCGGTTGGAATGCTGCAAGGTTTTGCAGAAAGTGCAGCTGCACAATCCGTGCTGGCCGAGGCTTCGCAAGCCTTGGGCGAAGATCTTGCAGAGCTAATCGCTAATGGCCCTGCAGAGCGTTTAAATCTCACGACCAATACGCAGCCCGTCATGTTAGCCGCTGGCCTTGCCAGTTTTGCTGCTTGGCAAGAGGCGGGTGGTCCTATGCCTATTCTTGTAGCAGGTCACAGTCTGGGAGAATACACAGCACTTGTAGCTGCAGGGGTATTAAGCCTGGCTGACGCAGTACGCGTGGTACGTTTACGTGCCCAGGCCATGCAAGCGGCTGTCCCTGCGGGGGAAGGCGCAATGGCAGCAATTTTAGGCTTGGAAGATGATGCCGTTCGCAGCGCTTGCCTACAAGCGAGTGATACCGGCGTCGTGCAAGCCGTCAACTTTAATGCCCCTTTACAAGTGGTGATTGCGGGTAAAAAAGCTGCGGTAGACCGGGCTTGTGAGCTTGCTCGGGAAAAAGGTGCAAAACGCGCTGTGCTTTTGCCGGTATCAGCTCCTTTCCATTGCTCACTCATGCAACCCGCTGCAGAAGTTCTGCGTAAGGGTCTAGCCGACATTCCATTCAATTCTCCCCGTATGGATGTCATTAATAATGTCGATGTCGCTATTGAGTCTGATATTGCCCGGATCCGTGATGCATTGGTACGGCAGGCCTGGCATCCTGTACGCTGGGTAGAAACGATTCATAAGATGTGTGCGATGGGAGTCACTCATATTGTTGAATGTGGCCCGGGCAAGGTTCTGCAAGGCCTGGTAAAACGCATTGCTCCGCAGGTGCAAAATCTGGCAATAACGGACATCTCTTCACTGCAGCAAATCAAAGGGCTTTTGCAATGAATCCATTACTTGATTTATCTGGGGAAGTGGCCTTGGTTACCGGAGCTTCGCGCGGTTTAGGTGCAGCGATTGCACTGAGCTTGGCTCAACATGGGGCAACTGTGATAGGTACGGCAACTTCAGACACGGGTGCACAAACCGTTCGTACCGCTCTGGCTCCTTTAGGCGGTACAGGCGTAGTATTAGATGTAACTGATTTTAGCGCAGCAGATGCGGTGGTACAGGAGATTCAAAAAAAGCATGGCAAGCTTTCTATTCTGGTCAATAATGCTGGAATTACCCGTGACGGCTTAGCGATGCGGATGAAAGATGAAGATTGGTCGCAGGTGATTCATACCAATTTATCAGCAGCTTTTAATCTTTCGCGCAGCGTGATGCGTTCCATGATGAAAGCAAAACATGGGAAAATTATTAATATATCTTCAGTAATCGCCAGTATGGGAAATGCAGGTCAGGCCAATTATGCCGCTGCAAAAGCAGGACTTGAAGGCATGACCCGAGCATTGGCTAAAGAGCTGGGTTCCCGTAATATTACGGTCAATGCGATAGCACCGGGATTTATTGATACCGATATGACACGTGCCTTGAGTGAACAGCAAGCTGCTACTATGCTAGCAGCTATTCCCTTAGCTCATTTTGGTCAAGCAGGGGATATTGCCAACGCAGTATTGTTTTTGGCCAGCCCGATGGCGACCTATATTACTGGCACCACTTTGCATGTAAACGGTGGATTAGCTATGTAAATAGTGGTTTGATGGGTTTGTTTGGTAGAATAGTAACGACAATCTAAAAGCTCTGGAGGAGCCAATTAAATGAGCGATATTGAACAACGCGTAAAAAAAATAGTAGCGGAACAGCTTGGGGTGGCGGAAGGCGATATTAAAAACGAATCGTCTTTTGTGGAAGATTTGGGTGCAGATTCGCTGGACACCGTAGAGTTGGTCATGGCCCTGGAAGATGAATTCGGCTGCGAAATCCCCGATGAACAAGCCGAGCAAATTAAAACCGTACAGCAAGCAATGGACTACGTGTCTGCAAACCTGTCTAAGGCTTGATGCAAAGCTTCTCAGCAATGGGATGGTTTGCATATGCAAGGCCCGGAGGGTTTCTTCGGGCCTTGTTTACTTTTACAGCATACAGTCTGACAGATAAGGGCCACAAAAAATGCTAAAGCATCGTCGCGTGGTAGTAACGGGTTTGGGGATCGTGTCTCCAGTGGGTAATGACGTGAGCAGCGCCTGGAATAATATCGTTGCAGGCAAAAGCGGTATTCGCAAAATATCTACATTTGATGCCAGTGCTTTTTCTACGCAAATCGCCGGAGAAGTCATGGACTTTAACGTCGAAGACTATATCCCTGCCAAAGAGGCTAGACATTTAGCTACTTTTATTCATTATGGTTTAGCCGCGGGCATTCAAGCCTGGAAAGATTGTGGCTTGGAAATTTCTGAAGCCAATGCCGACCGTGTGGGGGTGTGTATTGGCTCAGGAATTGGTGGCTTACCCACTATTGAGCAAAGTCATAGTGATTATTTGGCTAAAGGGGCAAGGCGTATTTCGCCCTTTTTTGTACCCTCTTCAATTATTAACATGATTTCGGGACATCTTTCCATTATCTATGGAATGCAAGGTCCCAATCTAGCCGTAGTCACCGCCTGCACCACAGGCTTGCACTGCATTGGTGAAGCCGCCCGCATTATTGAATACGGGGATGCCGATGTCATGGCAGCAGGAGGTGCAGAATCTTCGGTATCCCCCTTGGGAATTGGGGGGTTTGCCTCCATGCGCGCACTCTCCAGCCGCAATGAAGACCCTTCTACCGCCAGCAGACCCTGGGACAAAGACAGGGATGGCTTTGTCTTGGGTGAAGGAGCAGGTGTACTGATACTTGAAGAAATGGAGCACGCTAAGGCACGAGGTGCAAAAATTTATTGTGAACTTGCAGGGTATGGCATGAGCGCGGATGGCAGCCACTTTACCGCCCCACGTGAGGATGGTAAGGGCGTAGCCCAATGCACTTTAAATGCCTTACGCAACGCGCAAGCCAATATTGATGAGGTGCAATACGTCAACGCCCACGGTACCTCTACTCCTCTGGGCGATTTGGCTGAAACGGTAGCTTTAAAATTGGCGTTTGGAAACCACGCCCGCAAAATAGTGGTGAATTCTACAAAATCCATGACAGGACATCTGCTGGGTGGGGCCGGAGGTGTGGAGTCTATTTTTACAGTGCTGGCCTTACAAAATCAGATTTCTCCTCCAACCATTAATATTTTTAATCAAGATCCAGCTTGCGATTTGGATTATTGCGCCAATGTAGCTAGAGAGATGAAAATCTCAACGGCGATCTGTAATAACTATGGTTTTGGTGGCACTAATGGATCCCTGGTTTTTAGACAAGTGACTTAGTCTAAGCTGCCACGTAGGAAAAACACATTCCATTGACGATAATCCAAAATAAAAACTCTCAATGAGCGAACGTGATATCGATCAGGCGCTAGTGGTGCGCGTCCAGCAAGGCGATAAAAAGGCTTTTGAGCTTTTGGTATTGAAGTATGAGCGTAGAATTCATCGTCTCTTGTCGCGAATGGTACGTGATCCAGCCGAGGTTGAAGATATCGCGCAAGAAGCTTTTATCAAAGCCTATCGGGCTTTACCCCAATTTCGTGGAGAAAGTGCTTTTTATACCTGGCTCTATCGCATTGCGGTCAACACAGCCAAAAATGTATTGATGTCTTCTGGTCGAACCGTCAGTGCAACACCGGTCAATGACGAAGGTGAAGAAACTTTCAATGAACTAGAAACTCATAAGGATGCGAGTACGCCGGAATCAATATTGCAAGGAAAGCAAGTGGCTGAAACTGTCAATAGGGCGATGTCCGAGCTTCCCGAAGAGTTACGGACCGCCATTGCTTTGCGGGAGATAGAAGGAATGAGTTATGAAGATATTGCCTTGGCAATGGGTTGCCCTATTGGTACAGTACGCTCCAGAATTTTTCGGGCTCGTGAGGCTATAGCAGCACAATTAAGACCTCTGTTAGGAACTTCCGATAAAAAACGCTGGTAGCGAGTGAAATACCTTTATCGTTTTTGTAAACTATGGAACTTGCTACCGTATTTTGGTCATAGCATAGTGTGGTGATAAAAATTATTTATTAGCAGGACATCATGAATTTTGCAGCGCGGCTTGACCATGATTTATCCCTATCCGATGCAGAAAAAACAGCGGATGATTTATCTTCAAGAGAATACTTATCCCTACTAGGGGATGGAGAAATTAACCCGTGCCCTGAGCAATGGGCCAAACTGCAAAAAGACCCAGAAAACCGCGATTGCTGGACGCTGCATCATCTCATTGGCGATATGCTGCGCTCCACTGATTTACAACCGGTCTCTGCTAATTTTTCTTTAAGGGTCATGAGCGCTCTGGAATCTGAACCAGTGGTTTTGGCCCCTCATCAAGCTACAGCTAACAAACGCCGCTCTTCTTTAAACTGGGCAACAGTAAAACATTGGGCTCTTCCATCGATGGCAGTAGCCGCTGCGGTCGTCACTGTAGTTTGGGTGGCAATTCCCCAAATTACTGGCCCCGCAAGTACTGCTATTACTGCAAATAACACGCCCTTGCCCTCCCCCCCCGCTTCTACAGTTAACGCACAAACACTTAACGCGCCCTTGATAGCTGTTACATTACCACCGACCGTTAATACCTTGTCTTCAGCATCAATGGACCGTTACCTTATTGCCCATCAGCAGGTTTCCCCAAGTACTTCGCGGCATGCAGCCGTGCTACCCCTGGTAAGAGTGACTAGAATCTCTGCAGAAGACCGTTAATATGTCAGCCGTCGTTCCTTTAGGTTTTGCCCGCTCCTGGGTAGCCTGTTTATTGAGTATTGCAAGTTTCTTGCCAGGTTCAGCCGGCTGGGCAGCGGATACTTCTGAAGCACAAAATCTGGCTGATATTGTATGGCTTGCGCAGATTCAGCAGGCAGCAACCCGTCTTAATTACGTAGGAACCTTTGTATATCAGCAAGGCAGCCAAGTGCAGTCTTCGCGCATTAGCCATTTTGTAGACGCGTCGGGCGAGCACGAAAAACTAGAGATCCTAGATGGAAAACCCCAAGAAATCATTCGTAAAAATGATGAGGTCTATTCCTATATCCCCGCAAGTAAAACCCTGTTAATTGAAAAACGGTTTGAAAGGGATCATTTTCCGGGTTTGCTAAATGCCTCGGCTTCTGAAGTGGCAAACCATTACTCTATTAGCCGGGGCCAAAGCGATCGAATCGCTGGGATTGAGTGTGAAACTATTAGCTTAAATCCTAAAGACAATTTGCGTTACGGCTATCGCTTATGGGCAGATAAACAATCGGGCCTTTTGTTAAAGGCGCAGACCCTTAATGAAAAAAATGAAGTTATTGAGCAAATCGCTTTCTCTACAATAAAGATAAATTTACCCTTTGACCGCGCCCAACTAAAACCCAGCTATGTGGCTACAGCAGAATGGAAAATCGAGCGCTCTCAACCTGGTCGATACGGCAAGCCGCTCAATCAATGGCAAATTACGAATCCCCCTGCAGGATTTAAGCGCATTAATGAATTGAGAAGAACGCTGGGTAAACATGAAAATGTATCGCAGATAGTTTTCTCCGATGGATTAGCCGCTATTTCTGTATTTATAGAAATGGCCAATACAACCTCCACTCTACGTGAGGGTTCGAGTAGCCACGGGGCCGTAAGCATGACCACACGGCGTTTAGGTGATCACTGGATCACGGTGGTTGGCGAAGCTCCTCCACTTGCCATTCAACAAGTCGCGTATTCTCTTCAACTTAAAAAATAGTCCTTATGATACTCACCACTTTTCTTACCCCCCTTTTCACTGCCATTAGCTATCGCCGCTTCCTGGTTCAATTAAGGTTCATTATTAGCGGTGCACTAGGAATGGTTTTCATCATCTCCCAGCCCGTACAAGCTCAAAATAGTATTGGGCCGGATTTCACAGAAATTGTGGAAAAAGCCGATCCTGCCGTTGTGAATATTCGCACTACAGAGCGCTCACGTGTACGCGCTCAGACTATTCCCGGAATGCCTGGAGGACCCAACGGTCAAGAAGTGGATCCACTCGAGATGTTCCGCTGGTTTTTTGGACCTAATATTCCAGGGCCCCAAAGGCCGATGCCTTCTCCTCGTACCCCACGTCGAGGAGGTGAAGAAATCCTTCCGCGCGGGGTAGGGTCAGGATTTTTTATCTCTTCGGACGGTTATATCCTGACTAACCATCATGTCGTAGAAGGTGCCGATGAAATCTACGTTACTCTGACCGACAAGCGAGAGTTAAAAGCCAAAGTCATCGGTTCGGATCAACGGACCGATGTGGCCCTTATCAAGGTAGAAGGCACAGGCTTTCCTCGTTTGGTCATTGGAGATCCTAATCGTTTGAAAAAAGGGGAATGGGTGATTGCTATCGGCTCACCCTTCGGGCTGGAAAGTACGATTACAGCGGGTGTTGTGAGCGCAAAAGGCCGTGATACCGGAGATTTTCTCCCGTTCATTCAAACCGATGTTGCGGTAAACCCCGGTAACTCAGGCGGACCACTCATCAACTCCCGCGCAGAGGTCGTTGGCATCAACTCACAAATTTTTACACGCAGTGGCGGCTATCAAGGCGTTTCTTTTGCTATCCCTATTGATGAAGCTATTCGTGTATCTGATCAGTTAAAAATTAATGGAAAAGTAGCTCGAGGAAAGATTGGTATCTCATTAGATGATGTGAGTAAGGAAGTCGCTGAGAGCTTAGGTCTGAACAAGGCACAAGGCGCATTGGTCACTTCCGTAGAACGAGGCAGTCCAGCAGAAAAAAGCGGTATTGAAGCAGGTGATATTATTTTGCGATTTGAAGGCCGCTCCATTGAAAAGGCGGCTGATTTACGCCGGCTTGCGGGTAATACCAAACCGGCAACTAAAGTGACTTTACAGTTGTGGCGTCGCGGTGCAGTGCGTGATGTAAGCCTCGTCTTAGGAGAGTTTGAAGTAGAACGTAGCACAGCAAGCCGCTCGGACCAGCCTGCCAAACCTAAAGGAGATGCTAAACCCAATGAATTAGGATTGCTTGTAGCGGATTTGAGCGAAGCCAAACGTTCTGAACTAAAAATCAAATCTGGGGTACTAGTAGAAGACAGCGATGGCGCAGCCAGCCGTGCGGGTATTAGACCCGGCGATATTCTCTTGTCCTTCAATAATCAGGAAATCTTAAACGCCAAACAATTCACGGAATTGGTAAACAAAGCAGACCTGAAAAAACCCATCGCTCTTTTAGTTCGCCGTGGAGAAATAGTGAATTTTGTAGTTATCCGGCCCATACGCTAACAATTAGTGCACAGTTAAATGCCAGAGGAGCCTTGATAGGGGGACGTCACTCCTAACGCCAGACTCCTCTTTACTCTTTGAATACTTAAGAAATTCGGCTTGTAGATCCGAATTTGCGCTAAGTACTTGATTTGAGGCATAATTTACGGCTATGCGCAAAATTTGCATATAGCCATCAATTCTTAAAAATCTTATCTGTTGAGGTTCACATGTACGCGGTCATAAAAACCGGCGGCAAACAATATAGAGTTGCTGCTGGCCAAAAACTTAAAGTAGAACAGATCACTGCGGAACCTGGCCAAGAGATCACGATTTCTGATGTACTCGCTGTAGGCGCGGGCCAAACCGTTTCGGTAGGTACGCCCTTGGTAGCAGGTGCCACAGTAAAAGCGACGATCCTTGCCCATGGTCGGGCAGACAAAGTCAAAATTTTCAAAATGCGCCGTCGCAAACACTACCAGAAACGACAGGGCCATCGTCAGTGGTTTACAGAACTATTCATTACCGAAGTTGCTGGCAGCGGACACTCTGCCAGTGCCCCTGTCCCCTCCATTAGCAAAGCTGATGACTTAAGCATTATTGAAGGTATAGGTTCAAAAATTGCTGAACTACTGCGGGTAAATTCGATCACCACCTTTGCCCAATTAGCAGATACAAAAGTTGAAACTCTTACAACCCTGCTCAAGGCTGCAGGTAAACGTTTTTCCAGCTACAAACCAGATAGCTGGCCGCAGCAGGCCACACTGGCGCGTGACGGTAAATGGGAAGAACTCAAAAAGCTGCAAGACGATCTTGCCAGCAAGGTTGATAAAGTCTAAGGAGCATCTAGCATGGCACAGAAAAAAGGCGGCGGCTCTACGCGAAACGGACGTGACTCGGAAAGTAAACGACTAGGCGTCAAGGTGTTTGGAGGGGAAGAAATCAATGCCGGCTCTATTATTGTACGGCAGCGTGGCACCGAATTTCACCCTGGCGTTAATGTAGGGATGGGCAAAGATCACACTCTCTTTGCGTTAAGCGATGGCAAAGTGGCTTTTGCAATCAAAGGGGCTTTAAAGCGCCGCATGGTTTCTGTAATAACGCAATAAGTTTTCAACAGAAACTTTGCTAAAGGCCTCGCGCTTGCGAGGCCTTTTTGTTTTCTCTTTAGGTGCTTTTATAAACCCAAATTTCTCATGAGGTGCACTTTCAGTCTGCTTAGGTGTTCGAATATTATTTAACAAGAAATATCCAGTAAAAAATGGGCAAGAATAGAGGGATCGTCTCTAAAAGAGAGTACCCTTTGCATTTGAGAGTGATAAAAGGTTTGAGTCCATACAGGCACATATGAAATTTATAGATGAAGCTACTATTGAAGTGCTTGCCGGTAAAGGCGGTAATGGCTCCGC
>JAIBAO010000028.1 GCA_019695155.1 Burkholderiaceae bacterium
ATCTAAATCACGTGGGTCTACAAAAGTAGTTTCAATACCAAAGCGTCGTAGTGTGTACTGCAATAAATTGTGGCTGCCCCCATACAGAGCTCGACTTGCCACAATATGACTACCGGCACCGCACAGGGTGGCAATACTGAGATGCAAGGCGGCTTGCCCCGATGCGGTTGCAATGGCTCCTATCCCCGTTTCTAATGCCGCTATTCGCTCCTCAAAAACCGCTACGGTCGGGTTGGAAATACGAGAATAAACATGCCCGGTCCGTTCCATATTAAACAGGGAAGCAGCATGCTCGCTATCTTCAAAGACAAATGAACTGCTTGCATAGATGGGGGTAGCGCGTGCGCCGGTGGTAGGATCGGGCGCGGCTCCTGCGTGAAGCGCCAAAGTGTTAAAGCCGGGATAGGGCCCATTGGAATTCGATGAGTTCATGAGGAAATATCCTTCTATTTAAAACTTTTTGAATCTTAGACCTTGCACGGGAATTTGAAAGCGATACCATTGCAACTTGAGAATAAATATCAATCTCTCTAAAAAGCCATTGCGGAGATCTCTATGAAAGTTCATGAAATATTGCGTGTTAAAGGCGATGTGCTCTATACCGTTAGCCCTGATACTCCGCTTATTCAAGCGGTTGCAACAATGGCCGAGCATGATATTGGTTCCTTAGTCGTAATGGATCATGGAGATTTGGTCGGTATGCTTACCTTCAGAGAGATGATTTTGCATATCCATAATAATGGCGGAGCGGTAGGAAAGGCTACCATCCGGAGTGTGATGGATGATGCGCCCATTTCTTGCACACCCGATACTGAATTAAATGAAGTACGGCGTATGATGCTGGAGCGGCATGCGCGCTACTTGCCGGTGATTGATGCTAAAACCTTGATGGGTGTGATTTCTTTTTATGATGTAGCTAAAGCCGTTTTGGATGCCCAGAACTTCGAAAACAAAATGCTCAAGGCTTATATTCGGGACTGGCCAGAACCCGAGGATAAGAAGTAAAAAAAGAGAAAGAATCTATCTGAGTAGGAAAACCTGTTTTTGGAGGTTTTGAAGATTTGCAAGAAAACCGCCTCTTAAGCAGAGGATAAGAGGCGGTTTATATACAGTTTAGTAAAAACTGAGCAGTGATAAAAATCAACCTAGATCAGCATGGCTGATCTCTGTGTTATCTATTCCTGTCAAAATGATAACTTGATCCGCTTTGCCATCGCCATCAACATCTTGGAATAAATAGCCGTTAGTGTCATCAAACTGAAAGCTTACCAATGAACCTGTCGAAGCATTGGCGCTATTATTTAGCGTAGTGAGTGCAAGGTTAGCGGCGATTAAAGCAGTGGCAAAACTTGCAGTTTTAAACCCAGATTCCACATAGTTCATCCCATTGCCGGCATCTTTGCCTACAAATTTCGCAAGATCATCTGCATTAAAGAGCTGAAGAGTATCACTGCCACTGACAAAATTCTCGATGACATCTGCTGTCGCTTCTACCAAAGTGGAGTCTTTTGTGTGGAAAATGAAGGTATCATCTCCTCCTCCTTTACTTCCGTTAACGTTCACCGGTAGGGAGACTTGAAGTTTATTCAGGTCATCAGGCTGAGATTGTTCTATTTTAAGGTTATTAGCGGGTACGTTTACTCCAGGCGCATAGGTAATGACTAGCTCATTGGTCGTAGCGTCATATTTTGCACCTTGTACTACACCATTTCCTGTGTTTTCGTTGAACTCTCCGGGCAGATTGCTCAGATGAGCATTAATTAATTTAACGAGTGCTGCGCCCACGACGTCGGCTGTGGCACCTGCTTCCACTTGACTAGATTTGTTCGGATCTGCATTTTCTGTTTCAGTAAGGGTTTTGGTATTTCCGTCAATCGTAATGCTGTATACAGCATCGGCTTTAGGGCCTAAATCTCCAGAAATTTTATAGGTGTAGGTTTCTGAAGTTGAAGGGCCGCCATTTAATACATCCCGACCCATTCTCCCTTCCAAACTATCGGCCCCAGAGCCGCCTGTTAAGGTGTCATTTTGTAGGCTGCCCCCTAAAGTGGAACCTACATCTCCGGTAATTTTCAAAGCGACGTCTTGCTTCACCAAACTTGCGTCTATTCCCGTTGCAGCGCTCATCCCTTTGGTATCGGTAGAAAACAAAATACTGTTATTTTTTAGCAAATTCCCATTGGCGGTATCCAGCGTATAGGAATTGCCACTGTCAGCAATAGAAGCATCTGTAAGATAGAGTTTCTTAAAGCCACCGATTGCAGAAATAGAACTTAATTTGCCTAGTAACAAGTCATCGTTTTTGGTATCTCTTGTTGCAGAGTTATCTCCTAAAACGGTCAGCCCAGCCTTATTAACTTTAGTCATGTCGAGCACATCAAAATCGAACTCAAAGCTGTTATTCAAGTTTTCCAAACTAATGGTATCTGCACCGATATTATTAAAGTTCACTGCAGCATCTGTTACCTGCAAAGCATCCCGATCGTTGGGATTATCAAGAAACATCAGCTTATTTTTAACACTGAGCAAATAATCAAAGGAGTAAGTATCATCGATGTAAACATAGGGGGAGATCGCATCATTGATGAGGTCATCAATAGGACCGATAAATCCTTGGAGAGCTCCAAATTTCACAAAATGCGCTAATGCGCCATTGCTTAAACTCATGTTAAAGTCGCTCAGATGCGCCTTCACATAAGCTTCTACACCCGGATACATTTTCAGATAAACCTCTGAATTAAAATTGTTGGTATCCTGACTGGCCTGCCGGCCTTCTCCCATTCCAAACAACAAATAATGACCAAACTTATCTCCTGGATCGTTCACCCCTACTTTCCCCAGTTCTTCATACTTTTTGCCATAAAAATCTGCATCAAAGAACTTCAGAGGAAAGTTACCCAGTGGGTTATACCCCAGAGCAGCGCCTTTAGTGAGAAAATGCTCCAAAGGTTTAGAAAACAAAGGGTCGTTCGGATCGTTTAGATATTTGGCTTTGTAAGCTTCAGCATCAAAAACCTTTGAGCCTTCTTGTGCATATTTGTCCACTAAAGCCTGGATGCTGGCTACAGTAAAAAATTTCATAGTTTCTCCTTTTTGGTTCGTTATAAATACCCGTTGTGCAAAATATTGCTGTGCTTAGTGCGCTAAAATCCAAAATCTTTAAGTCTGCCTAATGCGAAAATCTTTATTTAACATTTCAAGCATATAAGAAGCTAAAGCGTTTTGGGGGGCCACCAGCGGAGCATTAGGTGTAATACCCCTTGCCTTTAAGTTGTAAGTTCTTTCCTAAAGAGGCGGTTTTTTATAGATTTTTTAAGGGGTTTTTTCTAAAAACTCTTAAAAATCAACATCTTATGGAGAATTTTGCAGGGAGTAGTCCTAAAGTATTGCTTCTTATGAAAAGAAAGAAAGAGTTAAGGGGACTTAGTTGCTACAATTTCCGCTGACGGGGGCTAGTGACTAATCAGGAGTTTCTTTACAAGCGACTTTCTGTCATTATTACGAATTTACATGCCAAGTTACAGGCTTTAGCACGCAAATTTAAGCGTAAACCTTACTCAATAAGACGTTGTATTAATCCTACTTTGGACGGTGCTTTTAAAAGGCTGATAAAGATTAATACCTCGCACATAGATGCTTTCGACATGAAACGTTTTAATTGTGCTGCAGATTTTGCTTGTTTTGCTTCCCTTAAAAGACTTTCGCTTAAACGCGCACTTGCAGACTCAGTTCATTTTGAAACTGACTCTGGCTTGCCTTTAATCGTTACCTCTCCAACGCCGGGAGTATTTAGACTGCAATTTGCGCCCGCAGAAGAGTCTTTAGATAGTCTGATTGTTCAGCAGGAAGCTGAACCAATGACCGTAGAGTCCTTCAGCGAGGGTTTTTTGCTAAAGACGTTTTTTACAGAACTGCGCTTAAGCACTAAGCCTTTACAAATCGCCCTTACTCATCGCATGCGTCTACGACTTTCTTCGGTATTAGCAGAAGCCGCCTCTAAAAGTAGTTTACCCACGGTGGGGTTTCATCCTTCGAGTCGGAGTTGGGCCGTTTCCTTTGCGTTAAAAGATGAGCCTGTTTATGGTTTAGGCCAGGCAAGTGCCGGCTTAAATCGTAAAGGTCAGCAAATAGATGGTGATTTACCCTTTTGCTGGAGCCCGCAGGGCTGGGGGGTGATGGTTTTGGCGGCACCGGGTACGGTAAGACATTATGTGATGGAAGACGGTATTTCTTCTGATCATTATCTACTACATGCCCAAACTAAGGGCTTAGACTTATTTTTGTTTGCAGGCACTCCTGCTGAGATGATTAACGCCTTCACTAATTTAACTGGCAAGCCTAATGTTCCGCCAATCTGGAGCTTAGGTAGCTGGATAGGACAAGCGCCCGAGGCTAATAGTCACCAAATATTAAGTTGTGCTCATAGTCTTCGTGCTCAGGGTATTTCTGCGGATGTAATTGCAGCCGATAGTGCGAGCCCTTTGAGCATGGAAACTCGGATGAGTTTTGAATCACAGGCAGATTATTTTGCTGAGTCTAAAAAAATGCTCACAAAACTGCAAGAAATGCAGTGGCATTTTTCGGCGACTGAGCATGCTTTTATCAGGGCAAACTTCGCTGCATTTGAGGAAATGGCTGCTAAAGGCTGGTTGCTCAAAAATGCTCAAGGTAAGGCAGCTAGCGTTGCGTTCGAAGGAGATTTTTTTGGGGTTGTAGATTTTACCCATCCTGAAGCTTTTAATTTCTGGAAGGAGCGGCATGAGCCTTTTTTTAAAGAAGGGGTAGATGCTTTTAATACCGCAGTGACTTTACCAGAAGCCTTGGATCTGCAGGCCTACGATGGATCGAGAGGGGCAAGATTAAATTGTTTATGGTCTTTACTCTTTAACCGTGCGGTATTTGAGGCAACTCAAAAATTTCATGGAGAGGGGATAGACAAGCGGGCCTTAGTAGTAGGTAAAGGAAGATTTTGGGGGAGTCAGTCTTACCCTTTGCAATACAGTGGGCAAACGATTTCTAAATGGGAGCATTTGACAGCTGCTGTTTACACCGCGCAGTCTTTGGGTGCAACAGCCCAGCCTTCGTACCCCATTTTAATTGGAGATAGCACTAGCCAGCAAGTAGAGGATACTGAGTTTTATGCGCGCGCAGTGGCAGCCAGTGTATTTTTTAGCCATTTAGGTTTTACTAATGTAGGAGAAAATGGATTTTTGGCCTATGAGCCAGAAATTCAAACGATTGTTAAAAAGTGGCTGAAATTTCGTTATCGATTAATTCCCTATGTTTTAGGAGCTTTGGAAGAGGCCTCTCGTAACGGTTTACCTGTAGTTCGCTCAATGGCATTGGCTTTTCCGGAGGATAAATTTGCCCATACACAAGAGCTGCAATATTTGTTTGGGCCTACCTTACTTGTCGCACCTATTGTAGAGCCTGGGGGGAAACGGCAAGTGTACTTTCCCAAAGGAGAGCGTTGGTATGACTTGGCAACGGGGGTTAAATACGAAGGAGGCACGCTTTATGAATTTGAAAAGCCGCTGGATGGCGCCCCTGTTTTTGGACGAGAAGGTTATATCCTGTGCTTAGGTCCAGAAGCACAATCTACATACGAAATTAATACCATTCGTCCTATCACCGAGGCGTGGCTATTTGGCTTACCGGCAGTCGATCCCTGTGTTACCGCCGTCAAAATCAAGGTTATGCAGATGCAAGGCAATGCTTATATTAAGGGTCTTGAAGGCACCAAAATATTAGCAGCGGGGGGCTATGAAGTAAGCCGTCGAGGAGCTGAGGTAAAAATCGTCAAAAAGCGTTAATTCAAACGTTTTCCTCAGAAAATTTCACCTGAAAAAGTAACCATATTAGGTTTGTGTCAATATTGTCAGGAAATATTATTGGAAAAAATCCATCGCTCTAAAAAGACTACATATACAGGAGGGTCTACATGAGCAGCGGCAAGCGTTATGTGCTCGCACTTGACCAGGGAACTACTAGTTCTAGATCAATTATCTTTGACGAAGCGGGCGATATTGTGGCTCTGGCCCAGCAAGAATTTAAGCAATATTTTCCAGAGTCCGGCTGGGTAGAGCATGATGCACTAGAAATTTGGCACTCTCAGTTAAATACAGCCCGTACGGCAATAAACAATGCGGGCCTGAATGCCTCTGATATCGCTGCAATTGGCATTGCTAATCAAAGAGAGACTACAGTTTTATGGGATCGTAAAACAGGTCAACCTTTAGCAAAAGCAATTGTTTGGCAGGATAGGCGTACCGCAAAAGTGTGTGATGAATTACGGGAGAAGGGCCATAGTGAAACGATAGCCAGTAAAACCGGTTTTGTCATTGATTCATATTTTTCTGCTACAAAAGCCGCCTGGCTATTGGATAATATTCCTGGAGCCCGGTTACGTGCCGAGGCGGGGGAGTTGGCGATAGGCACCATAGACAGTTGGTTAATCTTTAATCTTACCGGTGGGCGCGTGCATGTGACCGATGTGTCCAACGCCTCCCGCACCATGTTGCTGAACATTCACACTCTCTCATGGGATCCGCAGTTATTGAGCTTGTTACGAGTACCGGCTTCTGTCTTACCGCAGGTGCTCAGTTCTTCAGCAGTAGTGGCCCAAACAGATCCCTCTTTATTGGGGAGTGCAATTCCGATCGCCGGTATTGCAGGGGATCAGCAAGCTGCTACATTTGGCCAAGCCTGTTTTTCATCCGGAATGGCAAAAAATACCTATGGCACTGGCTGCTTTATGCTATTAAATACGGGTTCACAGCCCGTCGCATCACGTAACCGTTTACTCAGCACCGTTGGGTGGCAACTCATGAATTCTGGGAGCCTCACCACTTATTGTCTGGAAGGTAGCGTATTTATTGGGGGTGCAGTTGTCCAATGGTTGCGTGACGGTTTGGGTGTGATTGAAAAATCTGAAGATGTACAAAAATTAGCAGCCAGTGTTGCAGACTCAGCAGGGGTAATGCTTGTTCCAGCCTTTGCCGGATTAGGGGCTCCCCATTGGGATCCTTACGCACGGGGTGCTATTGTGGGCATTTCCCGCGGTACGAGCAGAGCGCATATTGCCCGGGCTGCGGTTGAATCTATTGCTTACCAAAGCACAGAACTATTAGAAGCAATGATTAAAGACACTAATCAAGCAGTTAAGCAGTTAAGGGTGGATGGTGGAGCCTCGCGTAATGATGCTTTAATGCAATTTCAGGCAGATCTTTTAGGAATTCCCGTGGTCCGGCCAGCCATTACCGAGACCACCGCCCTGGGAGCCGCTTTTTTAGCAGGGCTTGCAGTAGGGGTATGGAAAACTTTGGAGGAAGTATCAACCATCACCCAAAAAGCAGGGTCTTTGCATCATGTATTTGAGCCGAAAATTTCTCCCGAAATACGCCAAAAGTTAATGACACGTTGGCATCGGGCGGTAGACCGTTCTCGGGGTTGGGCGTCTGATGAGTAGTACTACAAATAAGCTGGAGCTAAAGAAAATATTAAAAATAATTTTATTGCTTCTTTTATTGAGCTTTCTTGCACACTTCGGGGTCTTTTGACTATAAAAAAACCTGTGCTAATTTAAACTAACACAGGCTTTTATCGATAAAGGTTCTTTTAATAAATTATCGATTGGTGCTTTTATTGCTTTGGCGGCTACTACTGCTTTCATTATCGTTCTTGGTATTGTCATTTTTATGACTTTGTTTGCCTGCTTCAACGTGTTGCTCATGAGAGCCTCCTTGAGTGCCGCTACGGGATCCTGAAGACGAGCTGCCTGACCCTTGCTGGGAGGAAGAAGAGCTGCTTGAGCGATCACTTTTTTGATTGGTGTTCATAATTGTCCTTTCGAAAGTTTCAAATCAGAATTTGGCGACTGTGGGACAAGGGTACTTCTCTTTGAGAAAGAAGATAGGCTTTTTGCCCCTACCCGTCGTCTTCACAATAGTGCGGCCTACTTTGATCAGTGAGGATAGGAGGAGAGCGTTTAGTAAGGTAGGACAAATGACCACAGCCTAGAGTCAAAGTAGAAAATTCAAAAAAATTAAAACTATTTTTCCCAAGCTATCCTGACAAAAATAAGCAGAGTTTTACTCTCTACTAGGAACCCGCTTACTATTGAAAAAGTTTCGTAATGTGTTTGACGAACTGACTACAGTAAATAGTTCTAATCATCAAGTTTAAAGACAGTTTTATTCGCTTTAAACTGATGCACCGCAGGAGAATGTTTTGAATGCTGCTCCCTCTACACTGCAGGCATTGCCGCGTGTTGCACATCCGCTTCCCTTGTTTGTGCAGCAATATCAAGAAAATTCAGAGCTGATTTGTGCTGAGTTGATTGGGGGCTTGCAAGCTCCTGAAGCCATACTCTCACCCAAGTTTTTATACGACAGGCTAGGTTCTAAGCTATTTGAAGCCATTACAGAGTTACCCGAATACTACCTGACCCGCACAGAAGGCTGGATTTTGCAAGCGCATTCGCAAGATATTGCTAACAGTATTGGTACTGGCTGCACATTCATTGATTTGGGGGCGGGTAACTGCGAAAAAGCTGCACACTTATTTGAAGGTTTAAGGCCTAAGCAATATGTGGCTATAGATATTTCTGTAGAATATTTACGCACAAACCTTGCACGTTTGAATCATCAGTGGCCTACTATTCCAATGTTGGGGTTGGGGGCAGATTTTTCCTCTAAGCTTGAGCTTGTCTCCACTGTATGTTCTTCCAAACGGGTTTTTTTCTACCCTGGATCCAGTATTGGTAATTTTTCTATAGAGCAAGCTGGGTTAATTTTGCAGCAGCTAGCGAGTCAAGCTGGAGAAGATGGCTGGCTTTTAATAGGTATGGATTTAGTTAAAAACAGTGCTGCTTTACAGGCTGCTTATGATGATCCGCTGCAGGTGACTGCGGCCTTTAATCGCAACATATTATTGAATGTTAATCGCTTGCTTGGGGCCGATTTTGTCCTGAGTCATTTCAAACATGTGGCTGTGTTTAATCAACAGTTTTCTAGAATTGAAATGTATTTGCAAGCCTTGCAAGAGACAACTGTTCGATGGTCTGCCCTGGGTAGCGGTATCCGATATTTTAGGCGGGGAGAGCGCATCCATACTGAAAATTCTTACAAATATTCCTTTAAGGGTGCTGAAGAATTATTAAATAACAACGGGTTTTCTATAGCTCATTACTGGTTTGATCCGCATAAATTATTCTGCGTGTTTTTGGCTAAGGTTCGAGTAAATTAAGTCAAATAAAGAGAGCATGAGGTGAGGTTTTCTATCATGTTGATCTATGGCGAAAAATCCTAGCGGAAAACTTGCAGGGGAAAGTGCAAAAGGTATCCGGTCTGCAATTGAATGCAAATACTCAAGTGTTTCAAGAATCCACTTTAATAGCTCGTTTTGAGACTGTCCGCGCCGCCACGCTTGCAATTGCTGCGCCACTTTCTCCCGAAGATATGGTGGTGCAATCCATGCTGGAAGCTAGCCCTATCAAATGGCATTTAGCCCATACTTCATGGTTTTTTGAAACCTTTATTCTGATCGAAAACCTGCCAGCGTATGAGGTATTTAATCCACATTTTAAAACTTTGTTTAATTCTTATTATGTTTCTTTAGGTGCTTGTCATCCAAGACCGCAGCGGGGAATGCTTACAAGACCTTCACTGAGCGATATTCTGGACTATAGAAAGCATGTTGACATGGCTATTCATCACCTGCTTGAACAGGTCGTGTCCGCACAAGTGAAGAGCTTATTGGAACTAGGTTTACAACATGAGCAGCAACATCAGGAGTTGATGCTAACGGATATCAAGCATTTGTTCTTCCATAATCCGCTTTTCCCCGCCTATTTGTGTACTGATTTGCCAAGCGCGGCGCCTGCTTCCTCTCTGGAGTGGATTCATTATGAAGCCGCTACCCGTCCTGTAGGACACGCAGGCGAGGGTTTTCACTTTGATAATGAAACCCCTCGTTATTTAACGCACATCCCTTCTTTTGCGATAACTAAGCGACTGATTACTAACGGAGAGTATTTAGCCTTTATAGAGGCTGGCGCTTATAGGCAGACTCGCTGGTGGTTAGCTGAAGCAGTCGACTGGATCAACCGCGAAGCCGTGCGCCATCCTTTATATTGGCATTATCAAGATGGAAAATGGTTTGAATTTACTTTACATGGCCTGGTGCCTTTGCAGTTAGACAGCCCTATCTGCCATATTAATTATTTTGAGGCCGATGCTTTTGCACGATTTGCAGGAGCACGGCTACCCACTGAATTTGAATGGGAGCATGTGGCGGCAGAAATGCCTGTTCTGACAGCCAATCCACATCGATTACATCCGCAAGGGGGAGGAGAGGGGGGATCTCATCAACCGCTGCAGCTATATGCTCAGGTATGGCAATGGACTTGCTCCGCCTATGCTGCTTATCCGGGATTTTCACCCTCTGCCGGGGCGGTGGGAGAATACAACGGCAAATTCATGGTAAATCAATATGTTTTACGCGGCTCAAGTGTAGCTACCCCAAGGGGCCATGCTCGACCTACGTATCGCAACTTTTTTCCAACGGGTGCACGCTGGCAATTTACAGGTTTGCGCTTAGCCAAATCCTTGTAATTTTGTTTCGGAAACATTCGTGGTTGTTGATTGCCAGTGATATGTCAGAGCGCTGCCACGGGAAGTCAGTGATAAGTGATTTTAAAGTGGAGTAATCTACATCTAGTACAAGCAGCTTGTGCAGACTAAGGAAGACTTTGTGCTTGAGTAACTTTGGCGGAGCGGACGGGACTCGAACCCGCGACCCCCGGCGTGACAGGCCGGTATTCTAACCAACTGAACTACCGCTCCATACGGTATACAAACTTTGTTGCCTTTTAATGCAACATTTTATTACTCTTGGCATCCCCAGGGGGATTCGAACCCCCGTTACCGCCGTGAAAGGGCGATGTCCTAGGCCTCTAGACGATGGGGACCTAAGCAAAAAC
>JAIBAO010000021.1 GCA_019695155.1 Burkholderiaceae bacterium
TGATAGACACTTCTAGCGTTTGCAAATCAAGCCTAAGACCACAAGAATGTAAGTGCAAGATAGACTCAGATAAGGAACAAGATTCTGGCCATTCAAAAGCCAAGCATTGTGCTAGGGCCAATAAGGCGCTACGCGGATCAAAGTTCTCTAATTGCAACAAGGCTTGTTCTACGTGCAAACTCAGAACTTGCCGCTTTTCCTCAAACAAGGGGCTATAAGGATGCAGCAGTCGAGTATGTCGCGCGCTTTGTGGCATGCGCGAAAGACCCGGCTGCATGCGAAAAGGAGCAGTGATTTCTGAAAAGTCAAATTCCATAAATTATTTTGATAGACCTACCATTAAAAAATGCAAATCATTTCCAAGTCTATTGACGGGTTCCATAAAACCACAGAAACACAAAAACCAATCCTTGATACTCAACGCCGTTTTAGCGGGCTCACCCGTCTCTACGGCCCGCAAGGCTATGCCAAATTAAGCACTACCCACATGGTCATCATAGGAATCGGTGGTGTAGGTTCTTGGGCAGCGGAATGCCTAGCCCGTTGCGGCATTAATGAGATAACTTTAATTGATATGGACCATATTGCAGAATCTAATATCAATCGCCAAATCCACGCTCTTTCGCATACGCTGGGAATAGCAAAAGTACAGGCTATGCGAGAAAGGATTGAGCACATTAACCCTAACTGCCAAGTTTATTGTATTGAAGATTTTATTTCTTCAGCCAATATAGAAAAGTTGTTACCTAAAACTACCAGTGTTGTGATTGATTGTATAGATCAGTTACAACCAAAAGTAGCCCTAGCTGCCTGGTGCCGCCTTCATAAACTAATGCATATTACTTGTGGTGCTGCAGGAGGAAAAACCGATGTTTCACGCTTGAAAGTCTGCGATTTGAGTGAAACTATTCAAGATCCTTTACTCGCTAAAATGCGCAGCCGACTGCGCAAAGAACATGGTTTTGCAGCTGCAGGAGAACGAATGCAGGTAACAGCGGTATTTTCCAGTGAACCACTGCGCAATCCAGAAAGTTGCGATCCAATCAGCGGACTGAACTGCGCCGGTTTTGGCAGTGCAATGCATCTTACTGCCAGCATGGGACTCATGGCAGCCGGATGGGCCATAAATTCAGTCGTAGCTCCTAGTCCCTGATTTAATTAGTTCACCTGCAACATCTGGCCATACACTTCAGGCCGGGGCATCCCTTGACAGAGCATGGCCTTGGTATGGCCACTGTGTTGCGGCGCCCACCATAAGGAGTGGTTAGCAAACTGGGTGAGACTTCTCTCTACTTCCAGCAGCGATAAAGCCTTAGCCATGGAGGTAGCTACCTGTGCGACTCCCACCTGACCATAACTAGCTTGCATCAGCGCTTCAGATAACTCGGAACCAGAAGACTCCAGGGCATTGGCATGTAATGGAAAGGGGCACATCTCCAAGGCCTGTTCAAAACCATCTAGACTAGCCTGTGCGGACAAGACTGACACCATCACTTGCTGTATGCGGCTATACCACTGCCCTCCACTACGAATTTCCGCTAACAAAGTGCGTGGATAACTGACTGGGGTACATACAAGCAGGGGAAAATACCGACCAACTGCATCAACACTAGACATGAGTGAGCCAGCCCAAGCATTAGGACCCACTACCCCAGGAAACAAGGCAAAATTCCAGATGGGAGCGCCCAGGTAGGCTGCCTGCCAATTTTGGCCCAATTGGGTTCGGGTAGTAAATAATGCTTCTTTAAGCCATACTTCCCAAGCATGGGTATAAGCATTTTCTAAGCGCCTGGAAGCAAAATCTCCTAAAGCAGGAAATTTCCCAAACCACCCGGGAGAACTGGCGTTATTAGAAGGCGCCAAAGTATCTCCCTCCAAAGGAGGCAAATTAATGCCTAAGCCTGAAGTGAAAGTATTCATAATTTGCCTGGGCAAGCAAAGGCATTCATCTCAGGAAGACGAAAAGGATTCTGAATACTGCTGGTAGTAATTTCAAACACTATCTTGCGGCCTTCAATATTAAAAGTACCTTTAAAACGTTCTGGCTGTCCCAAACTCTCAAGCTGCATTTTGTCAAACATACGGAACAAAGCCCAAGGCCCTTCAAAAGCCAGCCCTCCTACATTGGGAGTGATTTGCACCTGAATTCGACTGCGGCCTCCTGAGCCTGGCCACACAACACTTTGCGGGGTCTGAGGCCCGTGTGCATATTTGATAGGGGTTCCATCTACATCCAATATAAACTGGGTAATATCCTTGTCCATCTCCACAGGCTTAAAGTCCACCCGTAAAGAAGGAGCGGCCCCGCCATTACGGAAAAAAGTGTCTTTAATGGCAGCTGCACGCTGAAACTGCATTAATGCTGCAGAAGCCTCACCTTGATCGCCCATCTTGGCACCGCCTACATCTCTGAATTTCCACGGAGTAGTCGATGTATCCACATATTGAATTAAATTTTTCTGGAAGAAGTCGTCCATTAAACCACCCGGCTTGAACATTCGAGCAAAATCATCCGGAGTGGCTTCCCGTGTACTGCTACGATTAAGAGGATAACGGCCGGCAATCGCCTGGGCGCAAAAATCCCCCACTTGCGCTTGCAAATTAGCACCCATCATGGCGCGCATCTGTCCGTGTGACTCGGTAATGCCTGAAGTTACGAGGCCCGATATGGCACTACGCATAGGTTCACCCAAGCGGGCAGCTTCTGTTTTAACTTTATTGGGCACATCACTTTGAGGTAGGGCAGCCCCACTGGCTACGGCAACCTGAACCGCATTTAGATGCGTATTTAATTCAGAAAGAAGTTGTACGGTTTTTTCTACTTCTGCCGGCAAATTAGGTCCGGGACTACGAACATAGGAACGCAGTACAACAAAACGGTCATCGACTATGCTTTCAATTTGCCTTGGCTGCGTTGATTGCCCTGCCCTGGGTTGGTTGGGAGTCAAAATTCCGATAAGCCCTTTACGAACGTCATCAGCAGCCGTAGTAATTTTATTAGTCGTATTTTCAAACTTGGTACCATCGAGTTTTTCGGTTAAGGTGACCTCTTTGACAATGGCACGCATTAATACGGGTAAGGGAGAATCGGCTGCAGATAAGGTCCGTGTCAGTTGAATGACCTGAGGTAAACCCGATTGCTTTACAAAACGAATATCGGCAATAAATTTTTCCCAAGTCTGCGCATAATCCTCAAGATACAAACGTTTAACTTCCTCATTTAAACGCAACTTGGCTATAGCATCATTAGCATCAAATCCATTAAGCTTATCAACCCCTAGCACCCAACCTTCTTCAGCCGCTAGCTGTAAAGAGGCAACTTCCACCTGCCTTTTAAAGGCATTGTGATAGCCGTTATAGGTAAATAATCCTGGAACGCCCTTATCTAAAGGAACTCCACTGACCCGAGAATACACGAGCGGAGCAGCGGGTCCAGCCGCTCTGGTAATCTGAAAATCTGGTATATCACTACCTACCCCCAGTCGTTTAAGTCGGCTGTAGATACGTTGCGCCAAGGTCATACTTTTCAGAGTGCTCCGGCTGGATTCAACCAGAACTTTGTCCATAGGTATAGGTGAGCTAATCAAACCACGACTCAGTAACTGGTCCAGATGGCTCTCCAGCATCACCCGTTGTTCAGTACTGACTTCTCGGGGCAGACTAATTTCCCAGTCCGCAGTAATAAATTGCTTGAGAGCCTGCGCATCATAATGTTCTGCATCATGCAGCATCAGATAGGCTTTAAGCGTCTCATACATATATTCTGGCTGATTTGCCTTAGCACCGCGCAATAACTCTTCAATTCGCCTAGCGATGCGGGGCAACAATGCATCAGTTAGCATTTTTTGGTAGGCAGCTCGTCCAGCCGCATCAATTTTTTCACCCTGAAACAAGCCCAGCTTCATACTGTTAGGCGCATCCAGATCTATGGTCACAGGGGCTACTGCAGCAATGGTGCGTAACTCATTTAAAGGCGGTAAAAGAGGAACTGGATCCGTTGTTTCTATATTGGGAAACGCCTCTACCACTTTAACAACATTTGGAATTTTATTATTAACTGCAAGCAAGTACTTTTGATTACTTTTATAGCTATACGCCCAGCCAACCATCAGCGCTAGACCAAACACCCCTATGGCAGCAAATGCAGCCACCTGGAGAATTGAACGGCGTCTCTCCCATTTAATATTGGTGCCTGCCAGCTCGGATTCCCTAAAGATCACTTCGCGAAGCAATTTGGTGATGAAATAACTTCTCCCTGTGGAACTATGCGCCGGTAAAACTCTTTTTTCTACCTTAAAGGTACGTGCCAGCACACCCATAATCCGGTCAATAGGTGAGTCTTCTTGAGTACCACTGGTAAAATACACGCCACGCATCAGAGGAGGTTCGTCATAATGACCCGCCGCAAACGCATGGATCAAAAACTCCCCCAGCACTTCTTTAATGGCAGAGAACTGTTGTGGAAAGCCATAGATTAAAGCGCGGCGAGATGGATCCCGCTCAGCTTCAAGTCGGTCAATCATGCCATCAAAAAAGCGGCGCGAGATCAAGGAAAATTCTTTTTCGTAAAGATTTCGCAGAGCATCTTTTTCGAGTCCGGCTTTAGCATCTGAATGCGGTAAGGTAAAACCTACCACCTGCTCGCGCTCTTCTTTTCCCAGGCTCTCAAAAAACTCCATAAACCCAGGTAGTAAATCGGTTTTAGTCACTAATACATAAATAGGGATACGTATTCCCAATTGGGAATAAAGCTCTGCCACCCGTTTACGAATCGCAATAGCCTGACGCTCCCGTTCTAGCTGGTTTCGACTCAGCAAATCCTGAATACTGACTGTTACCAATACTCCATTTATAGGTCGACGGGGTCGATTTTTTCTTAAGAGTTGTAAGAACCCTCCCCATGCTGCGGAGTCTTCCGCCTGGCTGCTATCTTGAGTGGTATATCGGCCTGCTGTATCTAAAAGAATGGCTTCATTAGTGAACCACCAATCACAATTGCGAGTCCCCCCTACGCCTCGAATGGCTTCCTTACCAAACTTGTCCGCCAAAGGAAATTCTAAGCCGGAATTAAGCAGTGAGGTGGTTTTACCCGAACCTGGCGCACCAATGAACACATACCAAGGTAATTGATACAAATAACCACGGCCTACTCGCTGTGAAAATTTGACAGATCCACCCAAGCGGGACTTACGCAGTGTTTCTATAGCTTCTTTAAATCGTTCCCCGATTAAGGCAATCTCAGCATCCCCTGCCTTAGCTACAGGCTCTTCGGCTGCCTGGGCCGCAAATCCGGCCGCTAAAGCATTACTGGCACGGCGTGCGCGCCAAATATTCCAAACTTGTTTAAGGATGACCAGCAATACAATCAGGCCAATCAACACCCATCTGGAGGTTAAGGATTCTAGGGGTCGCAAAGAACCAATGGCGATGAGCGGCCCAACTAATAAGATTAATATTGCTAGTGCAATAAGCCCCAGTATTAGAAGCGTCCACCGACTAAATATCCAGCCAAATATTTTTTTCATCATGGGTTTTATTTAATAAAAACGGTCAATTCCACGCGGCGGTTTTTAGCCCTGCCCTGCGGAGTATCGTTAGGTGCAATAGGCTCTGAATCAGCACGGCCTTCTGGTTGCAAACGGCTAGTTTGCAAAACTTTACGGCCAATAATCAAGGCAACTGACCGAGCCCGTTCTTGGGATAAATGCCAATTGGATTGGAAGCGCGCTGAACGAATGGGAGTATTGTCTGTATGTCCGGTAATTACCACCTGGCCCTGAAGCGAAGCAAGTGCATCACCTATTCTTAGCATGAGAGGTTCACGACCAGGATCAAGGGTAGCACTGGCAGGTTCAAACAGACCGTCTCCCCGGATGGTCACAATACTGCGATCATCAAAATCACGTACCTCTACCAGACCTTGTGCAATCTCAGGAGCCAAAAAAGTAGTGAGCCGCGGCTTGGCTGCTGGTTTAGGTTCGGGTAGCTGAGGCCCTTTGGCCCGAATGGCCACAATCGAATTAAAGATGGGGTCAGAATCGCGGGCCAGCATGAAGCTTAAACCCATATAAATAGCAAGTAGCACTAAACCTAGTACTGCAGAAAAAATCCATAAAGGCACAGCTGATAAAAACCGGCTTTTTTGAACAACGGCTGGAGCCCAGTTCAGCGATAAGTTCACATCGTAAGCAGCTCGCTGAGCACGAATCATTTGGGCAAGACGCTCTTTCAATGTCTGCCATTCGGTAAGCCCATTTTGTATGACCCGATACCGACCCTGAAACCCTAGAGACATACAGCTATAAATAAATTCAAGCAAATCAAGATTCTCTTTTGGGGCTTGAGCCAATCGGGCCAGCAGTTGAAAAACTTTTTCCCCACCCCAGGTTTCATTGTGAAATAAAACCAGTAGACTATGCGCTCCCCACGTCCCCGAACCACCCCAAGGAGTACTAGCTGCGGTTTCATCTAAAGCGGTACACAAGGTGTAGCGTGCCGCAATGACCTTTTCATTAGCAATCCCCGCCGCTCGAGCCGCCGCCTCAAAATTTTTAACTCCTTGAGCCAAATTCTCCCGCAAGGAACTGACATCTTGCATCTGAGTGAAATGACGCATCTGAGTCATTAAATTCAATAAAGGATTAGCTGCCGCCAGTAAGGGATTTAACCCACTTGGCTGATAAGGAATATCTGAAGCGGCTTCGCGACTTACAGACATTCCCGACATCGTAGCGTTAGGACGAACTCCTGGCGTGGGCATTACGAAGGTGGATTCCGCTGCCCCCGCACCAAAGGCTGCAAAAGGATCGTTTCCCTGACTCATAAGGTTGGCTCCAGTGTCCTGCTGAAATATTGCAATGTATTAAAAAGGGCTAAGAAAACTCATGGGTTTAATGACGATATTTAAATTTAACCTTGGCGAATAGCCCATAACTCAAGCTCTAGACCAGGAAAATCTCCGGCAATATGCATAGCCATATGACCCGTCTTTTTTAGCTGATCCCACAAATCACCTTGGCGCTCTAACTCAAAATAATGAAAACCTGCATGATAGGGAATTTCACGCGGAGCAACGGCCATCCCACGTAAAGTTACTCCCGGTAAGGCAAGATTCACCAAGTCTCGGATACGCTCGACAGGCCCAATTTTTACCTGATGCGGAAACCTTGCTCTAAGTTGTTCACCGGGCATTTGCGCATTAATAGCCAGGATGAAATTGGCGCTGCTTAACAATCCAAGATCAGCAACCGTTGCGGTTCTTACCCCATATTTTCTATCTATTAATTCAATGGCTATCGCACGCTGCTCCATCACCATAGACAGCAAGGCTCGCAATTCTGCCATCACAAGACCATAACAGCGCTCCAGATCCTCATGCAAATACTCCAACATGGGTTTTGGGCGCCGCGTCTGGCTAGCAAAAGCCGCCAAATCTCCGGCCGTTTCAAGGCAAAGACTATAAAGACGCTCTGGGTGAACAATAGAAAGTCGAGCATAGTGGGCAAACAGAGGTTCGTAACGATTAACACTCTGCAGCATTAGAAAATCTGCTATTTCCGAGATACCCCCTGCCCCTGGCTTACCCATATGGGCCGCCAGCGCCTCGCCACGTTGATGAAGCATAGCCTGAATCTCTGTTGCAAATCCAATTAATCGTTGGTTTGCTTTTATATCAAGAGCCGGTGGAATATAAGCTTTATCTACAATCAAAGCCCCGTCGGCCTTACGCTCTAAAACCTTGAGAAGGCCAATCGCAGTATAAGCTTGAGTAGCATCGCGTTTAAGCATCATCCGGATATTGAGCTGACCTACTTGAATATGCGCATTGCGCTCCAGGGAGCTGTTAGTATCTCGCAGCTCAAGATCCTTAGCGACATAGCGCATCAGTGCCTCTTCCTGTTCCCCGCCAAGGCTGGACTCTTGTGTATTAGCGCGGCGCACCGGTAGTGCAATCATGACCAAAACATCTTTAGCATCGGCTGGAAATTCAAAAGCCGGGGGCAGCGCATCAACAGCTGGAGCATCGATAGGAGTTCCGTCAGGAAAAACTCCTCGCACACGGGTGAGGCTTATCCGACCTAATTGCAAACTGGGTTCATCAAACTCCACTTCCATTAAACCCCAAGGCGAACTCACCAAAGGGGAAGTCCGCGTTTCCACCCATTGCTCAATATGCCTATCTTGTTGCTGATAGTGTTGAGGCTGGAGGAACATACCTTCAGTCCAAACCACTCTTTTAAAAATACTCATATTTATTCAGCCATGATTTTTATAAATATTGCGCTTAATCGTACAAGCTTAAAGGGTTTCAAAAGTGCTGTCTGGCAAAGTACTCCAGCTATTTAGCAGCTGCAGGGCTAATGGACACTGTACGGGCATCTAAGGAAATCTGCACGGTGTTCTTTTTACCAACGTTTAGCGGCATTACTGCACGCCAAGTGGATTTTTCCACTTCGCGAAAACCAGCAAAAACCGCCATAAAACGGGTATCGGGTTTTAGTTCTCGGTTAATAGTTTGGGAATCCCCAGGTCGCAGGGTGAACTCCTCTCGCGCAAGCATATCTGCTCCCAAAGTAGCCTGATCTTTATCAAACAAAGAAAAAAAATCGGCAGATTCAAACGTAGCCGGTGTTTTTAGCTCGTAGACCCGAATAACTACAGGAGAGGGACGATTACGTGCATCAGGATTAATACTACTGCTTGCCTGCAATGCTGCAGAAACCAGCGTAGAAGATTTACCGCAAGCTAAAAGCATGGCCGACAAACCGATCACCATGACTGCCCTAGATAGGCTAAACATTTATTTTTTACTCCTTATTAAACAAAGTATTTATTACATAAAGGTTAAGCAGTAAACAATTTCTTTTAGGGGATAACAAAAATCACGCCTCTTAAGGTTTGGCTTAAATGTAATCCTCTATAAGCTTTTTTTCGAATTATTCTAATTGAGTAAATAAAGCAACTCGCTATATTGCTATTGATTCACTGCCAAATAATGTATATGGTATGGCCTGAGTTAGCTAGTCAGCGATCTAAGCTTTATCCCACCTTTTGGGTATCAATAACTAGGAGAATATTACGACTAGCTAGCAAGATGATGAACAATATAGACCTCTCGGACTAATGATTAGCCCTTGTTAACCGTTAATCTATACTCTGCTCTGGCTAATTCAGGGAAAGGATTTTTGTGATCGATATTGAGCGTCTTTGTACGCCTGTTTCAGCAGAAGCGCCGTGTGGCAGCGATCTGGAATATGATGCAGACTTTTTATCACTAGAAAAGGCACTGCAAGGAAAACCTGAACAGCAATTTGGCGAAACCATTGTGCCCGCTGAGGAGCCGGACTGGCGGGAAGTTTTTAGCTTAAGTGAGGCACTGTTTGCTCGCACCAAAGACTTACGTATCGCCGTAACCTTGATTAGAGCGGCTCTACGAATAGGTGGCTTTTCCACTTATTATCAAGGTCTGCTTCTCATTCAACAACTGTGTGAAACCTATTGGGAAAGCCTTTTTCCTGCGCTGGATCCGGACTACGACAACGATCCTGCTATGCGAATGAACGCCTTATCTTCTTTATCGCATATCGATGCAGGATTACTGGATTTGAGAGAGTCTGTCATCGTAAAAAACCGGGGTGATTCCCTATTAGTTAAAGACGTTGAAGTTGCGCTGGGACTAGCACCCGCCATAAATAATGCTAATACTCCCAGTGAAGCTGATGTTCTCTCTGTACTTCGTGAGGCAGCCCAACAAGACGAAAATTTATTAGATTTACTCATTCAAACAAAAACCCAAGCTAATGCCTTGCAAAACTTCTTGAACGAAAAAGTAGGCAGCGATCAAGCTGCTGATTTAAAGCCTGTTCGAGATTTATTAAATGCCATTGCCAAAGTTGCCATGAATATTCGGGGTAGCGATGAAAACAGCAGCGATGAACAAATGCAAACAGAGAATACAAACACCTCCAATCCCTCGGGTCAAGCAAGAGGTGTTGGAGATGTGCGTTCCAGAGAAGATGCCGTGCGTGCCCTAAATCGTGTTTGCGAATATTTAGAACGGAATGAGCCTACTAACCCAGCGCAACTATTTATAAAACGTGCCCAGAGACTCATGACCATGAATTTTGTAGACATTATCCAAGAGCTTGTGCCCGATAGCATGAATCAAGTAGAAACACTCACCGGAATCCGACGGGAATAAACGTTATTAAAAATATTTTTTAACCGTACTGTAGAAGAATTGTTGAGTTATCTTTAATATTATTGAAATTATTTATTCATGAAGGGATTGCCTGATGGCCACGAGTAGTCAAAAATTCATCGCCCGTAACCGGGCACCGCGCGTACAAATTGAATATGACGTTGAGTTATATGGTGCAGAGAAAAAAATCCAGTTACCTTTTGTAATGGGCGTTATGTCGGACCTGGCTGGAAAATCCAATGAACCGCAACCCGCGGTGCCGGATCGGAAGTTTTTAGAGGTCGATGTAGATAATTTTGACTCGCGTATGAAGGCCATGAAACCCCGCGCTGCATTTCGGGTACCCAATACCCTTACCGGCCAAGGGGAAATGAGTGTAGATTTAACCTTTGAAAGCATGGATGACTTCTCCCCTGCAGCAGTAGCCCGCAAGGTCGATTCATTGAATAAACTCCTGGAAGCCCGCACGCAATTGTCCAACCTAGTGACTTATATGGATGGCAAATCAGGAGCAGAAGATTTATTGGCTAAAGTCATGCAAGACCCTGCCTTGTTAAAAACTCTGGCCGCTACTAAAAAACCCCAGGATGAACCGCCACAGGCCTAATCATTTCTAGCGATATCTAGGGCAACTTTCTCTAACAAAATTTCCAAACTTAAGCACAATAGAGGCAGCTTATGGCAACAGCACAACAGCAAAGCGAACTAGCCGCAGTCGAATATGCCGGGGGTGACTTTGCTTCTTTACTCAAAAAAGAATTTAAACCCAAGACCGAAGAGGTTCGAAGTGAGGTTGAGCGTGCAGTTCAAACCCTTGCAGAACAAGCCCTTGGCAACACCAAATTAATCGGTAGCGATGTTGTTGCATCGATTGAATCGATTATTGCAGCGATTGATAAAAAACTCTCTGAACAAGTCAATGTCATCATTCACCACGAAGATTTTCAAAAAATGGAAAGTGCGTGGCGGGGCTTGCATTATCTTGTGAACAATACCGAGACAGATGAGCAGTTGAAAATCCGGGTCATGAATATTTCTAAAACCGATCTGCACAAGACCTTAAAACGATACAAAGGTACCAGCTGGGATCAAAGCCCCATCTTCAAAAAAGTGTATGAAGAGGAATATGGCCAGTTTGGTGGCGAGCCCTTCGGCGCGATCGTGGGCGATTATTATTTTGATCAAAGCCCTCCCGATGTAGAACTGTTAGGAGAAATGGCCAAGATTTCTGCGGCCGCCCACTCTCCCTTCATTGTGGGAGCCTCTCCAGCTTTGATGCAAATGGATTCCTGGCAAGAGCTTTCCAATCCCCGGGATTTAACCAAAATCTTTTCAACGCCTGATTATGCTGCCTGGCGTTCCTTGCGCGAATCCCCAGACTCCCGCTATCTGGCAATGTGTATGCCCCGCTTCTTATCACGTACCCCTTATGGAGCAAAAACCAACCCGGTAGAAGAATTTGCGTTTGAAGAAGAAACCGGCAGTGCAGATCACAGCAAATATGCCTGGTCTAATGCCGCCTATGCCATGGCCGTCAATATCAACCGCTCTTTTAAAATCTATGGCTGGTGCTCCCGCATCCGGGGGATTGAATCGGGCGGCGCTGTCGAAAACCTGCCTACTCATACTTTTCCAACGGATGATGGCGGGGTAGATATGAAATGCCCCACAGAAATTTCTATTAGCGATCGCCGTGAGGCAGAACTCTCTAAAAATGGCTTTATGGCCATGATTCATCGTAAAAATTCTGATTTTGCAGCATTTATTGGTGCGCAGTCCCTGCAAAAACCAGAAGAATATGATGACCCGGATGCTACCGCTAATGCCGCTTTAGCGGCTCGCTTGCCTTATCTGTTTGCCTGTAACCGTTTTGCCCATTATCTCAAATGTATTGTCCGGGATAAGGTGGGCTCCTTTAAAGAAAAAGATGATATGCAGCGCTGGTTGCAGAACTGGATTATGAATTATGTCGATGGAGATCCTGTAAATTCTTCAGAAGCTACCAAAGCGGAAAAACCTTTGGCGGCGGCCGAAGTAGTCGTAGAAGAAGTAGAAGGAGCACCCGGCTACTACACCTCTAAATTCTTCCTAAGACCTCATTATCAACTAGAGGGCTTAACAGTTTCCCTGCGTTTGGTTTCTAAACTCCCTTCTGTCAAAGGCTCAAGCTAAAGTACTTCCAAGCAATCGAGTATACCTAAAATTAGGTATACCCGACTACGGGATTGTGAGAAAACCAAAACTAACTCAAACTTCTTTTACGGCGCTAACAAAACCTTTTATCTAAACCCAGCGTCTAGCACTCTTTATTTCATTCACTACAACAGGAGCAAACATGTCACAAGCAGATATCTTTTTGAAAATAGACACTATTGAAGGCGAATCTCAAGATAGCAAACACAAAGGTGAACTGGAGATTCAAAGCTATTCCTGGGGTGCCACCAATGCTGGATCTGCCAGTGTAGGCGGCGGCTTAGGTACCGGTAAGGTCCAATTTCAAAACTTTCATTTCACCATGCCGGTTAACAAGGCAACCGATGTTCTCTTCCTGCGTTGCGCAGAAGGCAAACACATCCCTAAGGCTGTACTTACTCAACGCGTTGCGGGTGGTAAACAGGAAGATATTTTAAGCATTGAGTTTAAGGACCTAGTCGTTACTAGCGTACAACTGGGTAATTCAACCGGTGCTGGGGCAGGGACAATTCAGGTAAGCCTAGACTTTACTGAATATAAAATCCAAGCCTATGAACAAGGTAAAGATGGCACCACTAAGAAAGCCGGTAACACTGGCTGGAATGTGAAAACCAACGTCAAGGTTTAAACATTGCCTTAGCGTTAATAGCAACTTTTCCTTCCATCTGCCCGTGCTTGCCACTAATCTTATTGAGTGGTAGGTGCGGGCGTTTTCTTTGAAAGAAGCAAATGGCTCAAAGTAATATTCTCCTTGCAATTCAAAATACTGCCAAAGGTACAGCTTTAACGGGTGACAGCACGAAGGTCATTCAAGAAAAAGATAATTTTTTACCTTCCTCGGCCCAAGGCACTGTCCCTAATTTAAAACCCTTTATTGAACTAACCGGCATGCAGTGGAGTGCTTCTCGCACTAACTCAGGCGCTATTGCAGCAGACGGCAGTGGCAAGACTACCAGCAATGTCTCCCCCGGTCCTCTTGAACTATTTAAGCACCTCGATGCTGCTACTCCGAAATTAGCTTCCGCCTTAAAAAGTGGGGATAAGCTGGAGGTTTATCTCATGTTTCTAAAAGCGGGAGTTAGTGTCAAAGGTCGGGAAACTACGGATATTCCATTTTTTGGGTATATTCTGAAAGATGCCTTGATCATCAGCCAGGAAATTTCCGCCAAACCGGATGAGCTAGATGCCCAAGAGCGGATCTTGATTTCGTATACAACACTGGAAACCTGGTATACCCCTCAGAAAAATGATGGCCAGCCAGGGGCCCAATCGAATGTACAAATGACATTTCACTCTCCTAAATAAGATGGCTCCATGTCTAATAACAATGCCCGCAGTGCAGCGGAACTCGCCTTAAATAACGCAGATCTGACTGCTGCTCTGACTCATTTGCAGACAGCAGTAAAGGCTGCCCCCAGTGATCCAAAACTGAGAACCTTTTTATTTCAGTTGCTCTGCGTCATGGGGCAATGGGAACGTGCAGTAACGCAGCTAAATGTAGTAGCTGATATGGACCCAGCTACTCTGGCCATGAAGCAAATGTGCGGAGAAGCTATCCAGTGTGAAGCCCTACGCGCAAAAGTACTTGCTGGCGAAAAAGCACCTATGGTATTTGGTTACCCCGAGCCCTGGCTCGCCTTGCTGATTGAAGCCATGTTATTAACAGGGCGAGGAGAAAGCGAAGCAGGGGGAAAAATGCGAGAGCAAGCTTTTGAGCAAGCCCCTGCCAGCAGCGGAAGCATTAACGGCACAGGTTTTCAATGGATTGCCGATGCAGACTCAAGGCTGGGCCCTGTATTAGAAGCGATCATCAATAATCGTTATTACTGGCTGCCGTTTCAAAACCTGGCAAAGGTCCATATTGAAAAACCCCAAGATTTAAGAGATGCGGTATGGATGCCCGCTCATCTGGAGTTTACTAACGGGGGCGAGTCGATTGCTTTGATTCCAACGCGTTATCCTGGCTCTGAAGCCAGTACAGACGGTTTAATAAGACTTGCGCGCAAAACCATCTGGGAGGAAAATTCTCCTGGTGTT
This sequence comes from Burkholderiaceae bacterium, assembly GCA_019695155.1. Taxonomy (GTDB): domain Bacteria; phylum Pseudomonadota; class Gammaproteobacteria; order Burkholderiales; family Burkholderiaceae_C; genus Piscinibacterium. The sequence continues at coordinate 14,432 of JAIBAO010000021.1, forward strand.
TTTGTAGGGCTAGGCCAACGTTTGTTTACTACTGATGTTGGGGATTATTCTTTAATGGATGTGCGAGAAATCATTTTTGATAGTGTAGCTAATAGCGAATCTCCGCTATCCTAAAAAGACAATCAAGCCTCTGGTTAAACAAGTCTGAATGAAAGATTCCAAGATTGGCAGAACTGCTTGCGCAGGAAAAACTTCAGCCCGCTCTTTTAGATCGGCTGATTGATGACGAGCCGACCCAGCAAAAAGAGGCAGCGGAACGGCGGGTAATGAACAGGTCGCAGTTGCGACAAGCGGTGCTGCGCGACTTGCAGTGGCTGCTCAATGCGGTACAGCTCTCTCCAAAAAGTTTAATAGGGGCTGAAGAAGTAAAAAATTCGGTACTGAATTATGGGCTACCTGCCCTCTCGGGGGAAACAGCTACGCAGATTTCCCACGGAGAAATTGAAGAGGCTGTTCGTTTAGCCATTATCCGCTTTGAACCCCGTATTGATGCTAAGAGCTTATATGTGAGTGTCATCAGAGGCGGATCCATTCTCGATACCCACAATGTATTGCAATTGCAAATTCGCGGGCAGCTTTGGGCACAGCCCACTCCTTTAGAGCTGCTCTTACGCACTTCTCTTGATCTTGAAACCGGGCAGATTTCAATTACCGATAGTAACGGCAGAGGAGTGGCCAGCTAGTGGATCCTCGCTTACTGCATTATTACAACCAGGAACTCTCCTATTTACGGGAGATGGGCGCTGAGTTTGCCAGGCTGTTTCCAAAAATTGCCGGGCGCTTGGGAATGGAAGGCCTGGAAGTAAGTGATCCTTATGTAGAGCGTCTGCTAGAGGGTAGCGCTTTTCTCACTGCCAGACTGCAGTACAAGCTGGATAGTGAATTTGAACGCTTTACCCGGCGCCTGTTGGAAATTGTTTATCCAAACTACCTGGCTCCCGTTCCTTCTATGTTGATAGCACGTTTTGACCCCGAGCTGACCGATGCTAATCTGGCGCGAGGGGTGGTCATTCCACGTGGAACTGTATTGCGAGGCCAATTACCGGTAGGAGAATCTACGCCCTGCGAATTTACAACAGCCCAGGACGTGAATTTATATCCTTTGCAAATTACTGAAGCCAGCTATTTTTCTTATGCTCCAGATTTACCCCTTACCCGTTATCGCGTAGCTGAGCAAACAAAAGGAGGAATACGAATACGCTTAAAAGTCGGGGGTGGCTTAATGGCTAATCAGTTAAAACTAGACACCCTCAGTTTGTATCTGGCAGGAGCAGAAGACTCTGCCTATAAACTTTTCGAGCAAGCAAGCTCTTCTTTTGTAGGTGGGTTTGTGGTGCCGCCTCAACGGCCTATCGAGAAAATATTTTCGCTACCAGAGAATGCTCTGCACTTGCAGGGTTACGAAGACGATGAAGCTTTACTCCCCGTGAATGCCGCCGTCTTCCAAGGTTATCGATTACTGCAAGAATACTCCGCTTTCCCTCAACGGTTTTTGTTTTTAAAAATCTCAGGGCTTAGGGGTGGATTATCACAAATCAACAGCAACGAATTTGAAGTCGTGCTGTTGTTTGGAAAAGCGGATGCATCCATGGAAAGCATGATAGATGCCGGCATGTTTGCTCTGTTTGCCAGCCCTGCCATCAATCTGCGCAAACGGCGCGCAGACAGAATTCACATAGCGGCAGGGACTCATGAGTTTCAGATTTTGGCAGATCGCACCCGGCCTTTAGATTTTGAAGTGTATTCGGTTGAATCTGTCACCGGTTATGGCACTACAGAACAGGCAGAGCTTAATTTTCTACCGCTTTACTCCATGTTCCATCATGAAGCAATAGAGCAGCAAGCTTATTTTACAGTCCGGCGTGAAAAACGTATGTTGCCTCAAGGAGGCAAACGCACCGGGCCACGATCCAGTTATATTGGTAGTGAATGTTTTATTGCCATTGTCGATCCGCGTGAAGCTCCTTTTCCTGCAGATCTAAAACAACTGGCCCTGTCCATTACGACCACCAATCGTGATTTGCCTCTTTTTATGCCTATCGGACAAGGGGGGTCTGATATGAGTCTGGAGGTTTCTGCCCCGGTTAAGTCTATCCGGTGTATTCGGGGGCCTTCACGTCCTTTTGCACCTCTTGCAGAAGGAGCCTTGGCATGGAAGCTGATCAGCCACTTATCTTTAAATTATTTGTCTTTGCAAAATACTAATCCGCAAGAAGGTGCGGCGACATTACGGGAAATTCTCCGCCTTTATTTTAGTAATCTCCAAGAAGGGGCTCAGCGTCAACTGGATGGCTTACGTTCAGTCAGTGCAAAACCAACCGTCCGTAGAATTCCTTTAAATGGGCCTCTGGCATTTGCACGGGGAACTGAAATCGTGGTAGAGGTAGATGACATGGCTTTTCAGGGCAGCAACGCTTATCTACTAGGAAGCGTTCTGGAACGTTTTTTTGCTCGACATGCTTCAGCAAATTCTTTTACGGAAACGATATTACGCAGTATGCAGCGAGGCGAAATTATGCGCTGGTTACCAAGATGCGGTAGCCGCCCGATTATATGAGCCTAACCATACCTCGTTCTTCTAATGATGCTGCTCGGCAAGAAAGACTTGCACAGCTATTTCTCGATCTTGAGAAAACACCTTTTAAACATGATTTTTATCAAACTCTTCGCTTAATAGAGGCCTTACAGCCTAAACAAAAGCGTCTGGGCGAATCGGTTCGCCCTCAAGAGGACGCTATACGCCTCGGGCAGGAGCCCTCCATGGCTTTTGCACCGGCAGCCATTATGCATTTTGCACCTGCCACGGATAAATCCAAACCGCGATTAGAGGTGCGGTTTTTTGGTTTTTTAGGGCCAAATGGCCCTTTACCCCTACATCTGACTGAATTTGCACTGCAACGTATACGGCACCACAATGATCAGACCCTAGGCCGGTTTCTGGATTTATTTCACCACCGCTTACTATCGCTTTTTTACCGGAGTTGGGCACAAGCTAACCCCGTGGTATCGCTGGATCGTCCTGCTCAAGACCGTTTTGGAACACATGTAGGAGCCTTAGCAGGTTATGGCATGCCACAGCTGCGCAGCAGGGATGCAATACCCGACACCGCCCGACAATATTTTGCAGGACTTCTTTCACGAAACGTGAGGCATGCCGAAGGTATTGCGGCTATTGTGGCTAGTTTTTTTCAGGTTCCTGCGCGAATTGAATCGTTTATAGGGCACTGGATGCCACTACAAAGCTGCGATCGCACTAAGCTAGGGGAGCACATCATGTCTTCCCGCTTAGGGCGTGGCGCCACTTTAGGGGCTGCTGTCTGGGACCGTCAGCATAAAATACGCCTTGTACTAGGACCGATGTGTTTAGAAAAATATGAAGATTTACTGCCCTGCGGTAGTGCAGGAAAAACCCTAAGGACCTGGTTACTGAGCTATTTTGGATATGAAATGAAGTGCGATGTACAACTTGTGCTTAAACGTGAAGAAGTCCCTTGTGCAACGCTGAGTCAAGCGGGTAAATTGGGCTGGTCAAGTTGGTGCGGTTTTAGAAACAACCCTTCAGACGCCCAAGATTTAATTATGGATAGTGAGCGATTTGCACTCGTTGAAAACAATTTATAAAGTAATGCATAGTCTTAATATATAAAGGGAACACAATATGAGTGAAATTGCTCGCGCAGCCTTATTTGGCAAACTAAACCCGTTGATTTATAAGGCAATTGAAGGGGCAACTGTATTTTGCAAACTACGCGGCAATCCCTATGTTGAACTCGTACATTGGCTTAATCAAATTCTGCAAAGTCAAGACTCCGACCTGCATCACATTGCCAGGCATTTTGGGCTGGACAGCAGCAAGCTGGCTGCTGACATGACCGCTGCTCTGGATCGACTTCCACGCGGAGCCAGCTCCATCTCTGACCTTTCCGAATATATCGAAAACTCTGTAGAGCGCGCCTGGGTGTATTCCACACTCATGTTTGGCGAATCCCAGGTGCGTAGCGGTCACTTGATAGTAGGCATGCTCAAAACCACCTCTCTGCGTAATGCCTTATACGGTATCTCGAAACAATTTGAGCATATCAAACCTGATATTCTGATTGAAGATTTTGCAAAAATTGTCGCAGGCTCTCCAGAAGAAGGACAAATTGCTTCCGATGGAAGCGGACTTTCGGGTACTCCGGGTGAAGCCAGCGGCGCCATGGCTCCCGCACAGATGGGAAAAGGCGAAGCCCTCAAAAAATTCTGTGTTGATTTAACAGAACGCGCCTTAAAGGGTGAGATAGACCCTGTGAGTGGACGAGATGAGGAAATCCGTCAAATAGTCGATATCCTCATGCGCCGCAGGCAAAACAACCCCATTCTCACAGGAGAAGCAGGGGTTGGAAAGACTGCAGTAGTAGAAGGGTTTGCTCTAAGAATTGCCAAGGCAGATGTGCCTCCCATGCTTAAAGAAGTCAAACTGCTGTCCCTAGACATTGGTTTATTGCAAGCCGGTGCCTCCATGAAAGGGGAGTTCGAGCAACGCTTAAGACAAGTGATTGACGAAGTTCAATCCTCCGCAAAGCCTATTATTCTGTTTATTGATGAAGTACATACCCTAGTAGGAGCAGGAGGAGCCGCGGGAACAGGCGATGCCGCCAACTTACTTAAACCGGCACTAGCGCGCGGCAAGCTGCGTACCATCGGAGCCACCACCTGGGCAGAGTATAAAAAACATTTTGAGAAAGACCCTGCCCTTACCCGACGTTTTCAGGTGGTACAGATTGCTGAACCCTCCGAAGAGAAAGCTATTCTGATGATGCGAGGCGTTGCCTCCACATTGGAAAAACATCATCGTGTGCAACTCCTGGATGAAGCGTTAGAAGCCGCTGTTCGTTTATCGAATCGCTATATTCCATCGCGCCAGTTGCCCGATAAAGCCGTGAGCCTGCTAGATACCTCTTGTGCCAGAGTGGCTATCAGCCAGCACGCCACGCCACCCGCAGTAGAAGACTGCCAACGCCGTATCGAAGCACTCCGAACTGAACTAGAAATTATTGGACGAGAGCAAGCCATTGGGATTGATATAAAAAATCGAAAAATAGAGGCCGAAGAAAAGCTCAAACAGAATGAAGAAGAGCTGCTCAATCTTGAGCAACGCTGGAAAGAAGAAAAAACTCTCGTTGATCAAGTATTAGCCCTTCGTGCTCAATTAAGGGACGGAATGTATCCGGTCGAAGGTACCGGTTCTACACAGGAACAAGCTGCTGAAGCTTTCAAGTCAGAAACCCCTGCTGTAGCAACTGCTCTTACCGAGCAAGAGCGAGCCAACCATCTTGCCCAACTTCATGAACTGCAACTTAAACTTCATGCTTTGCAAGGAGACTCGCCCTTAATTCTGCCAACGGTAGATGAACAAGCGGTAGCTGCTGTTGTAGGAGACTGGACGGGTATTCCTGTCGGTCGCATGGTGAAAGATGAGGTTGCTTCTGTCTTGCGTATTGCTGATACCTTAAATGAGCGGGTCATCGGCCAGAAACACGGGCTGGAAATGATTGCAAAGCGCATTCAAACCAGCCGCGCCAAATTAGATAATCCTAATAAACCCATTGGGGTGTTTATGCTTTGCGGCCCTTCAGGAGTAGGTAAAACCGAAACTGCCTTGGCGCTAGCAGAAACGCTGTACGGTGGCGAACAAAATGTTATCAGTATCAATATGAGCGAGTTTCAGGAAGCTCACACGGTTTCTACTTTAAAAGGCTCTCCTCCCGGTTATGTAGGCTATGGAGAAGGTGGGGTATTGACAGAAGCCGTGCGGCGGCGCCCTTACAGTGTTGTATTACTTGATGAAATTGAAAAAGCACACTCTGATGTGCATGAAATGTTTTTTCAAGTATTTGACAAAGGCTGGATGGAAGATGGAGAGGGTCGTTTTATTGACTTTAAAAACACCATCATTTTGTTAACCAGCAATGCGGGTACCGATCTGATTATGAATATGTGCAAAGATCCGGAGTTAATGCCAGATCCAGAATCTATCGCTAAAGCTTTACGCGAACCACTGCTGAAAGTATTTCCTCCTGCTTTTTTGGGTCGGCTGGTAGTTATCCCCTACTATCCACTCTCTGACGAAATGCTGGCCAGTATTGTTCGGCTGCAGTTGGGTAGGATCAAAAAACGTATTCAAGAAAACCACAAGGTACCCTTCACTTTTGATGAAGAGTGCGTCAAGCTGATTGTTAGCCGGTGCAATGAAGTAGATTCGGGTGGACGCATTATTGATTCTATTTTGACAAATACCATCTTGCCCAGAATTAGTTTGGAATATCTCACCCGTCTCACCGAAGGCAAAGCTTTTAACGGCATCAAACTTTCCGCTGCGGAAGGCGACTTTAACTATTCATTTAATGAATAGTTAACATATCACTTAAAGATGGTAGCCGTCCCCACAAACAGGGGATGTTTCTCTCTGTCAACCTCAGGCAAGCTAGAGTTTTAGCCAAGTCTAAGCCGACAAGCGACTTGGCAAAGCGATAGCCTGCATCGGAGAATGTTAATGGAGCGTTTGGCTGAAATCATCACCCCTTTAGAAGAAGACATCTTACTTTTTTTCAAGATGAGCGCTCATGAAGGGCTCTCGCGAATGTTCACCTATGAGGTGGATCTATTAAGTAACGAAAAATCTATCGCTTTTTCGGATCTATTAGGCAAGCCCATGACCGTTAAGCTGCACTTGTCGGATGGAGGAATACGGTTTTTTAATGGTTATGTAGCCCGCTTTGGATTTGTCGGCCGCCGGGGCGCTTATTACCAATATCATGCCACCCTACGTCCTTGGCTCTGGTTTTTAACTCGCACGCAAGACTGTCGAATCTTTCAGGAGAAAACCGCTGTTGATATTGTTAAAGAAGTGTTTAAGGACCATACGGTTTCTAAATCTTCTGCAGACGATCTTATTGCTAGCTATCCTAGTCGAAATTACTGCGTTCAGTACCGTGAAACAGATTTTAATTTTGTAAGCCGTTTACTAGAACAAGAAGGAATCAGCTATTACTTCAAGCATGAAGAAAACCAACATACGTTGATTTTGGTAGATTCCAACTCCTACAGCCCTGTTCCAGGTTACGAGAAAATTCCTTATATCGCACAAACTGAAGATGTGAGAAAGGATAAAGAAACTATCCGGTCCTGGTTTTTAGGCGCTGAAATCCAAACTGGCCAATATGTACTAAATGATTATGATTTTGAACGCTCCAAAGTCGGCCTGGAATCCCGGCAAGCTAAACTATACGATGATATACAACAAGATGACTATGAGGTCTACGACTACCCCGGAGGTTATACCACCACGGAAGCGGGGAAACATTACGTCAATGCTCGCATAGAGCAAACGCAGAGTACCTTTTTACAAGCCAGTGGAAAAACAGATGCGCGTGGACTTACAACAGGGCGCTGCTTTACCTTAAGCGGTTTTCCGCGCGAAGAACAAAACGGAGACTACCTAGTTGTCAACACACATATCTCGATTGTTCAAGCCTACCGTGATGCCCAAGCTGTGAATGAAGGCAGTCAGTTTGATTGCAGCTTTGAAGTCGTACATACCCGTAACACTTGGCGTCCAGCACGCTTAACTCCTAAACCCATAGTACAAGGGCCACAGACAGCCATCGTAGTAGGCAAAAGAGCGGCGCAAGAAAACAGCAGTCAAGCTCAAAGTAGCAGCGAAGAAGATGACGAGATTCATACCGATAAATACGGTCGTGTAAAAGTACTGTTCCACTGGGATCGTGAACATCGTCGCTTGGGTGCTCCCGAAAACAGTTCTTGCTGGATCCGCGTCTCTCAGCCCTGGGCAGGGAAAAATTTTGGCTTTATGGCTATTCCCCGGGTCGGGCAGGAAGTCGTTGTGGACTTTTTAGAGGGAGATCCCGATCGACCTATTATTACAGGTCGCGTATACAACGATGATCAAATGCCCCCTTGGGATTTACCCGAGCATATGACACGCACCGGCATTGTGACCCGCTCCACCAAAGGTGGAAATATCAATACAGCCAATGAGCTACGCTTCGAAGATAAAAAGGGGAAGGAACTCATTTATCTGCATGCCGAACATGATTTTTCCACTGAAGTAGAGCATGATAAAGTATGCCTGGTTATGCACGACTGTACCGAAGATGTGCGTCATAATCGAACAGCAATCGTCAAAAATAGAGACGCTGTGATCGTAAAAGAGGCAGGGCAAGAATTGTTGATCGAAGCGGGCGGTCAGAGTGAAAATATCACCGGCGATCGAAGTTTTTTATTGACTGGTGAAGAGTTTGTCCAAGTCACAAAAAATCGCAGCACAAAAATTGATGAAACTGATTTTCTACAGGCTAAGTATGAAAACATCCAAATAGATAAAGATGCTGTTCATTACTATGGCGGCCAAGTCACAACCATTGTTGAAAAAGATACGGACACAGTGGTTACCGGTCAGGTAACACATCACGCAGGAGGTGAGCACAAACTCTACGCTCCATCTTTTAATTTTACAGCCAATGGCGAAATCAATTGTGAAAGCCAATCCTTTAATCGCATCTGCTATCAGATAAAAGACACTATTTTAGGTACCAGTAATCGGATGAAAGTAGGCTCTTCTTTTATTACCGCAGTAGGCGGGATGAACGAAACGCTTTTTGGTGTCCGGAGCACGATGACTGCGGGTAGTCAGATGCGGAATGATGTGGGCTCAACTATTGTCGCCAGGGTTGGACTGGAAATTTATCAGGTTTTGGGGGCAGTTGTGAATATCAAGCAAGGGACTACGGTGAATTTACTGGGTTACTCCACACTGACCCAATGCCCTGTAAATGCCGAATTTGCAGTCCTTAAAACAATTTGCGGGGGATCTGCTACTGCAGTAGCACCGGGAGGAGCTGCTGCCGGAGGAGTAGCTGCAAAAGCCGCAGTTGCTGGCAGCGCATTACAAAATAATATGGCCATGTTTTTCCAGGTCGTTGCGCCTGCAATTACTGCATCAGTAGGTGTCGCCAAAACAGAAACCGCGATTAAAGATATCCATGATTATGTGGGGCCGTCAGGGCCAAGTTTTATTGAGTATTTAGAAGCTTTTTCCGGACTAAACTCAGAGACTTGGAATCCTGCCCAGCCCTATACAACTGACAACTCAGAACAAATAAAACAACTAACGGATTCTCTTGCAAAGGTAAAACCTCCCCCCGCTCCCCTTGGGGGATGGGCATCTTCAACTCCAGGCCCCTCAGAACTTACTGACGGAGTGTACACACAAAATAAAGTACCACAAGGAGAAAGTCTCCAAGATCAGTGGAAACAACCACCCCTACCTCCTGAGGATGAACCCGCTGGAAGTCCCAGCTAGGCCATTTGGCTCATCTTGGCTAACACATGCAAATCATCAAACCCACCGCTTTAGGATTAACCCACCGTGTAATAGAAACACGGGGACGTTTGGGACTATGCATTGGCGCCCTGCTTTATTTTCCCTTTTCTACCGAAGGCAAAGAGACCTTATGGGCAGAGCCTTCCTTATGGCCATTTTTAACCCTGCAGATGAAGGGTATGCCTCTCATAGATGAAGGGGTCGTTAAAACCACCCCTGAGTTTTTAGTGCATGGCTATGCTTACCCTCCAGAAGGTTCGGCAACTGAATGTGCAGTGCGGGCCCAAGTGGGTTCCCTGAATAAAACGCTTCTGGTTTATGGCTCTCGCTACTGGATAGATGGAAAGCCCAGTACTCCTACCCCTTTTTCTGAGATGCCACTTGACTGGGAGCATGCTTATGGAGGGCCTGATGTTCCTGAAAACCCTTTGGGCTTAGGCTCAGGCAAAAGTCTACAGCAGGGTTTGCAAGCGCACTGGCTTCCTAATATCGAAGATCCTGATCACCCCTTGCAACATCCTTCGCAACGGGTAAAACCAGTCGGATTTGGACGTTTAGATCCCTTATGGCCACAGCGGGCTCGTTTTCGCGGCACTTATGATGATCGTTGGTTGCGGGAAGAAGCTCCCGCTTACCCCTCTGATTTGAAATGGGATCACTTTAATCTAGCCAGTCCCGATCAATGGTTTACCCAGGGGCTTAAAGGAACGGAAAGCTTTAGTTTTTATAACATGCATCCACAAGAAGCGCTTGTCTGCGGTTGCTTGCCCGGTTTAACTGCACGTTGTTTTGTCCGGTTCGGCCCTTCAGCACCCACGGCCACCTTTTGTGATGTCCCGATGAAAGTAAATACGGTATGGTTTTTCCCCCATGCCAAATGTGCAGTCGCGATCGTACAAGGCATTTGTCCTGTCAGGGAAGATGATGCTTCCGACGTTGGCTTATTACTCGCTGCCGTAGAGCGCATCGGCCATCCTTTGCCCCGTGAGCACTATCTGGAAGTTCTGAAAAAACGGGAAGATCCTACAGTAGGCGGTCTTCATTCTCTCAACGACGCGGATCTGCTCCCTCAAGGACTAGCTGCAGACGATCCCAGTATGGAAGCTGCGAAAAAAGAATATCAGCTAGAGGGTTTTGTGGGAGACAATCTGTTTCGTCAAATGGAGCTGCGGATTCAGCGTATCCGTGAAGAGGTTAAAAGCAAAGGACTAGATCCAGATGCGCTTAATATCAAAATGCCGGAGCGGGAAGTCATGCCCACGCTGGAACAGTTTCCAAATTATCTAAGCCGTGTATTAAAAGAAGCCGAGCAATCGCAATTAAAAACCTTGGCAGAATCTGCTAAAGAATTAGCTAAGGCTGAAAAACTGGCGAAAGAAGCTGGCGTAGATATGGCTGCAGGCTTGCACCGCGGGCCACCTACTTTTAGTGCTGCAGCGGAGCTGGAACGTGTGAAAGCTGCGATGGGAGCTGCGGCTAGCCCAGAAATACTGAACAAGCTTAGCACTCAGTTAGCCCAAGCAGAAGCTGGGATGAAAATGAATTATTGTATGGGAGCTCACCTACAGGCTGCTGCCCCCTCTGCTAGCTCGGAAACTACAAAAAAAATAAGATTTGTGCTTGAGCAAGTTCATGCAGCTGCGGGTAATGCTCACGGAGCCAATCTCACCGGTGCTGATCTAAGCGATATGAAGTTAGGAGGGATCGATTTGCGGGGTGCGCAAATGGAAAGTACCTGCTTAAGCAACGCTTCGCTAGAAAAAGCAAATTTATCTTATGCAGTACTTGCACACTCCAAGGCTGAAGGCCTGCAAGCAGCAGGTGCTATCTGTATGGCTACTAATTTTGGAAAAGCTTGCTTAAATAAAGCCAATCTTGCGGATGCAAACCTTCAAGGAGCCATCTTATCCGAAACCAGTTTAGTAGAGGCCAATTTAGCGGGTGCCCGGCTAATTGAGGCACGAGTGGATGAAGCTGTGTTTGCACAAAGTGATTTGTCCAGAGTACTCGCCACAGGATTATCCTTTAACAAAACAGCGTTTAAAAAATTAAAGCTATGCCAAGCTGACTTGTCGCGCTGCACCTTCATAGAATGTACTTTTACAGAATGCGATTTAAGTGGTGCCCGAATCGATGAGGCTAGTTTTGTAGCATGTACATTCACTGATACAAAAGCGCCTGGCGCTTCTTTTGTTCAAACTTCTTTTTCTCAGGGCTGTCAGTTGCAAGGCTTTGATGCTACCGGTGGAAAATTTGATCGGGCTAATTTGCGGGGAAGTACTCTGGCGGGGGCACGTCTGCAAGGGGCAACTTTAGCTCAGGCCGACCTCAGCGAGGCCGATTTGTCTAATGCTATTTTGCATAATGCAGACTTACGCAATGCCCTGGCTGTCCGGACTCTTTTTAATAATGCGCAATTTTTCCAGGCAAATCTGGCAGAGGCTGTTTTAAAAAATGCAGATTTGCGAGGCAGCAATTTACAAAATGCGAATCTGTATGGCTGCGATCTAAGCCGCATTTATAGAGATGAAAAAACCATCTGGAATGATGCCAATCTGGACCGCGCCAAAACCAAACCGGAGCGCAAGGAAATGGCGGTTTCATGATGAAGCCTGAGCAAGTAGTCGCTGCGGTGCATTTTGGAGAAACCATACAAGACTGCTCTTTAGCAGGCATAAAGCTGGAACGTGCTCCGCTGCGGGGCGGGATTTTTCGGGGAGTAGATTTCTCTAATGCTGACTTATCTTTAGCAGATTTAAGAGAATCTAGTTTTATTGAATGTAATTTTTCTGGTGCTAATTTCAGTGGAGCAGTTTTGCGGGCCAGCGTCTTTCATCAATGTTGCTTATCTCAGGCTCAATGCGCAGGCAGCCAGTGGCTAAATGCAAAACTCATAGAAAGTGACTTATCCGCAGCCGATTTAAGACAGACTGATTTTAAATTAGCAGCCTTCAGTCAATGCAAGCTGGATGGCGCTATTTGGAAAAGCACTTCGCTACCGCAAGCAAGCTTACTGCAATCCAGCATGGTCGGGGTAGATTTCACTGGTTCGGTCATGCATCAAACCATTTTTTCCGAATGCCTCTTAGATAATGCGGTTATGGCTGAGCTCCATTGTGTACTCACCATGTTTAGCAAATTAGATTTTTCGAAAAGAGATTTTTCTAAATTAACTTTTGTGGGTTGCCAGTTCCATGAAACAAAATTAGTGCAAACTAATTTTTCAGAGGCTTGCCTCGATCAGTGCAATTTTATGGGGGCGGATCTTTCAGAGGCCCAATTTATTCGCGCAAATGCTGCAAATTGCCTTTTCCCGAACGTGCGGGCTGTGGGGAGTAATTTTGCAGCTGCAAACCTGCGACAAAGTATCTGGCAAGGTGCTCAATTAGCACAGTGTCAGTTTGACGGCGCTAACTTATACCAGTCTTATTTTGAAAAAGCCAAAGCACTGGACTGTTCGTTTCGAGATACCGATTTAACTTACGCAGATTTTAGTCACGCGCAGCTAGCCCACTGCAGTTTTGATGGAGCAAAGATGCAACGCGCCGTCCTGCACGCAACTCAGGAAGAAAATATTTCAATGCCACAACGCAATCAAACCCTAGGCACGGACAAAGTTCGCCTTAAAGCCGAACGTTGGGGACAAGCAACCGTTAAGCCTGTTTGAGTTTTTGGAGTAATACAATGAATCATTTAGTCGCTTCTAGCTGGAAAAATAAACCTGATGTTTCATTAAAGGGTAGTCCTTTACAGAATTCTTTAATACCAGCTGCCGCTGAGCTGGATTCATCAAGCACATTAGAAATGGGATACGGTTTGATCCATCAGCGAGAAGATGGCTCTCTGGCAGTACAGATCCAAGGCCTTTTACAAAATACACAGATTGCCGCCAGTTGTCTGTTACAGCCTACTGCCGGAGATCTGGTAGCGTTTGCACAAGCAGGCGCAAATGTTTGGGTATTGCATGTACTACAGCGTGCAGCGCATAAGCCTGCCTTAGTAGAATTACCTGCTGATGCAACTTTGCAAACCGCCAACCACTCGGAAATGCATTTACAGGCTGCTACCCTAAAAGTTAATGCAGATTATATTGATGTGAAAGCTAAGCACTCTCGCCTGCATGGTTCAGCTGCAGAGGTCGTGCTAGAAACCTGTTTAAGTGTAGTCCAGTCGCTGGAAGCTATCTGGCAACAAACACGTTTAGTAGGCAAACAATGGTTCTCACTGTTTGATCAACATCAAAGTCATGCACGTGAACATCGCCGCAACAGTGAACAACTTGATGCTACACAAGCTGGTGTAGTAGACATTCGGGGCAAATCTTTGGCCAATATGCATAGCGAACAAGTCATCGTGGAAGGGCAAAAGCTTGTAAAAGTCCGTGGTGGCCAGATTCATATGGGCTAAAAAAGCTTAACTCGACAGGAGCATTAAAATGTTTGCTAATACTCAAATGATGGGCATGGATATGGGGTTTCCGGATGTATGTCTGACCCCAACCCCTGCTGGGCCCGTGCCCATACCTTATCCAAACATGGCGATGAGTAATATGGCCATTCCCAACAACCCGACGATTTTGTTTATGGGCATGCCTGCCCATAATATGGCCACCACCATTCCTATGACCAATGGCGATAATGCCGGCGTAGCTTTAGGAGTCGCCTCTGGTACAGTAATGGGCCCTTCCCGGCATTTGACAGGTGCCTTCTCGGTTTTGCTCAATGGATTACCTGCTACACGGCTGACTAGCGTTTCCCTACAAAACAGTACTAATTGCCCCGGAGTACGTACCATTCCCTCTCAAACAGTGGTGCTGTTATTGGCACCCTAATTCCTTAAAAAAATTCAGCCCCTTATTAGTTATAGACTGTGCAATTTTCCCATCTTAAGGTTAAATATGCCCTGCAGTAAGACAAAAAAAGCTATAAACGGACAGGGATAATTTTGCTTCAAGAGGCTGTAGTGCAAAAAAAAACAAACACCCCCGAACTAGAAACGGCGATACGCTGGCGCGTGGATGCCGCAGGTGAACAGCCCACTGTGCAAAACTACGTAGGCCAGAAGCTTCCTGGCGCGAAGTTTGCAGACAGAGATTTAAGAGGGGCAGATTTTACCAATGCAGAGCTGGAAGGGGCAGATTTTACTAACTGTCAGCTACAGGGCGCTAAATTTGACCGTGCTATTTTAGCTCATGCCTTGTTTACCGGTGCCAAACTGGGTGGTGCCTCGTTAGTAGGCGCTAATCTTGAAAAATCCAATTTTAATAAAGCGTATACCAGTCAGTGTGATTTCTCTAATGCTAGTCTTACAGAAACCCGTTTTGATGAAGCCGATTTAAGCCGTAGTCAATTCGCAGGAGCCACCTTTTTGGAAACCCGCATTCGTAGTGCTCGTTGCTCAGGTGCCAAACTAAGCAACGCCGCCTTATTGCGCTGCAAATTAATAGCAAGTGATTTCTCCAATGTGGACTTTTCCAACACTTCATTTATTGAATGTGCTTTGGAACAGGTACGCTTTGCTAGCGCAAATGTAGTAGGAGCAGGTTTCTTAAGCTGCCGCTTAGATAATGCAAATTTTGATCAAACCAAGGCTGACTATGTTCGGTTTATGCATGGAACGACACTGCGCGGTACTTCTTTTAAAGCTGCGAGCATGATTCGGGCCAGTTTCCGCGGCATGCTTTTGGATCGAGCAGATTTTAGAAAAACCCTGCTAGACGGTGCAGATTTTACTGAAACCCAATGCACGGGAACCAACTTTTCATACGCTAGCCTCAAAGAAGTCGTGTTTACCAAAGCCAAGCTTAGAAACGCAATGTTTACGTTTGCCAACCTGATGCAAGCGGTAATGCAGCAATCAGAACTACAAGGGGCTAATTTGTATGGGGCAAACTTATTCGGGGTAGACCTAAGCCGCATTGAAGTAGATAAAGAGACGCGTTTTGATGAGCCCCATATGGGAATGATTCGGGCTCGTTTCAATTAGCTTTAATGAATCTGTTTTACGTCTTACCTTCATATAAAAATCACAGGAAAATAAAAAATGTCAGATGTCGTCTTTACACCTTCCTCCTTCACTACAATTTCCTCTCCTTCTCCAGCCTCACCCTCCCCAGAAGAAACTTCTTTACCTCAACCACAAGCTTTTGCATTTACAGGAAGTGGAAGCGAGTTTTTTAGAATCTGGATCGTTAATTTATTGCTTTCTATTCTTACCTTGGGAATTTATTCTGCCTGGGCAAAAGTACGTACCGCTAAATATTTTTATAACAATACCACTGTAGCGGGAGCAAATTTTGACTACCATGGTAACCCCATCAGTATATTGAAGGGGCGTTTGATTGCTCTAGTCGGCTTGGCACTGTATTACGGTGCTGCTTATGTATCTGAAGTATTAGCAGTAATTGCAGTTGTAGTACTGGCTCTACTGATGCCCTGGTTTATCTGGAAGGGTCTGCAATTTTCTTTTTACAACTCTAGTTATCGCAGTGTGCGCTTTAGTTTTGCAGGGTCTACAGGAAAAACCTACAAAGTATTTTTGCTTTTCCCAGTGTTAACCGTTTTTACATTCTATTTGGCTTGGCCTTTTGCTCATCATGAAATCAAACGTTTTATGCACACCGAAGCACGTTTTGGACGCCATAGTTTTTCGTTTAAATCTTGCCCAGGGGATTTTTACCTAGCTTATCTCTTTGGCATGATTCTAATGATGGGGCTAGTACTGGCATTTTTTCTACTAGGAGCAATAGTCGTATTTTTCGCCTATAAAACAATGGGTAGCATGGAAGAAGTTCTGCAAATCCTGGGCATTCCTTTATTGATTGGATTAGGAGGGGTTTATCTAAGCATGTTTCTGATAGCTCCTGTCATCCTCGCCAAGTTACAAAACACTGTGTGGAACCACACTTCTTTAGGGGAACATACTTTTGTGAGTAATTTGCCGGTAGGTAAATTTGTGTGGCTTACTCTTAGCAACTTTTTACTCATTGTATTGACATTCGGTTTGTTTATTCCCTTTGCTAAGGTACGCTTAGCCAAATTAAAGCTCAGTGCGCTAAGCCTCGTACCCGGCGGGCCACTGGAGCATTTCATGGCTGGTGCGCAGCAGCAGGTGGGCGCAACAGGTGAAGGAATGGCTGATCTGGTGGGTATTGATGTTTCGCTTTAAAGATGAGTAACTCCCCCCTTTCTATTTCTGCACGCTATTTTGATGGCCGCAGCACTCAAGAATATGCGGTTAGCCTGTCCATTGAAAATGGATGCGTCAAATTGCGAGGGGACGGCATTTTGCGGGATGAAGCTTTAACCGCACTGGAGATTTCTGAAAGAACACGCTACGGTAGTCGTCGTATCAGCTTTGCCGAAGGTGCTTATGTGGAGGCTTTTGACAGAACCGCTTTTGATCAATTACTGGCTGCGGCTGCTATAGGGGAATCACAGGTAGTGCGCTGGCAACAAAGCTGGTCACTGACTCTAGCCGCGTTGGTCTTGACCATCTTCACTTTAACGGTGGGCTATATCTGGGGCTTACCCTGGTTTGCAAAGGGGGTCGTTGTGGTCTTGCCCGATACAACGCAGCATAGTATTGGCCACACAGCTCTGCAGTCCTTGGAAGGCGATTTTTTTGAGGAATCAAAACTTCCCCACACAAGACAGGAAGACTTACGCAACCGTTTTAATGCAGCAGTGCAGCGCAGCTTAGGAGACCAAGCACCGGCTTACACGCTAATCTTTAAAAAAAGTAAGATCGGGCCAAATGCCTTTGCTTTACCAGGCGGGTTTATTGTAATGACTGATGAACTGGTGAAACTAGCAAAAGAAGACAATGCCATCTTGGGGGTTCTGGCCCACGAATTAGGGCATGTACAACATCAACATAGCCTGCGCAATTTAGTTTCCGCTTCAGTAGTAGGGGTAGTAGCTTTCATGATTTGGGGAGATGCCAGTAGCTTTGTAGCCAGCATTCCCACCGTGCTTTTGCAAACCCGCTACTCAAGAGAGTTTGAAACCGAAGCCGACACCTTTGCTTTGGATTTCTTAAGACGGGCTCAGATTCCTCCCGCTGCGATGGCCCATATGTTCCGGGCTTTGCAAAAATCTTCGGGGGAAAATGCAATTCCAGAACTATTGCGCACTCATCCTGCTACAGAAGAGCGAATCCGGCGATTTGAAAGCCCAGATCCCTAGATCTTTTTATTCTGACCCTTGCTTTTTTCTTTAGGCTTGAAGTTCATTAATATTTATTAAAAATGGGAACTTCTAATAATCGTAGCGAGCGGCCCGCAGCGGATTTGAGGAGCGGATGCGTAGGCAGGGTACGCTGAGCACCGCAAGAGCCGATCCGGCTTGCGCAATAGATTATTAGAAGTTCCCAAATCTTTAACCCTAGTGTTTCCGGTACTGTTCAATGGTTTTTGACTAAAGAAGCTCATAAATACTAGGGATTAAAGACTTTTAATATCTCTCTTTAAGAACGGCTTGCGCTAAACTAGTCTTTAGAAAGAAAGTTTTTCCTCCTAAACCTTTTAGCAAGCCAGTGCATAAACAAAAAGAGCGGGAGCCGTTCAGCAGGATAAACATGTGGAGTTATCAGTCCGCTTTTAAATTTCCAATGGATCTACATCCATATGCCATCGAACTTTAGCTGTTTTCAGCTCCCGCAGTTTTAATAGCCAGGCTTGTAGAAAGTTTTGCAATACGAGTCGCGACCGCCCCTCGATTAATAACTGCCACCGCGCCTGATTAGCTACCCGAGGCACAGCCATAGGACGAGGATGGTACAGCCTGATACCAGGGCTTGTGGAGCAGTGAGGGTTTTGTAGCTCTTCACTGGCCAAGAGCTGCGCTTGAGTCAAAAATCCCTGTGCAGCACTATCAGAAGAGGCTTGGGCCCGTATAACAGCCAGGCTCGTGTAAGGAGGAAGACCCAGATTTTCTCGCTCCACCAACAGCCGCTTGGCAGAGGCTTCATAATCTTGAGCCAGTAGTTCACGAAACAGAGGATGACGAGGTAGACGGGTTTCAATCAAGACTTGACCCGGACGCTCAGCACGTCCAGCACGCCCTGCCACCTGCATTAACAAGGCAAACAGGCGCTCTTCAGCCCGAAAATCAGGGCTCATCAACAAACTGTCACTGCCTAATACTCCTACTAAGGTCAAATTCTCAAAGTCGTGGCCTTTGGCGATCATTTGAGTACCCGTCAATATATCGATCAGTCCACTCTCCATTGCCGCCAGAATGGCTTTACTCGCTCCCCGACGACGTGTGCTGTCACGGTCCATACGCGCAATTTTTGCGTTCGGTAGCAACTGGGCGAGTTTTTCTTCCAGTTTTTGAGTGCCCTGACCTTTGGGTAATAAATCTTTGTTGCCGCAAACAGGACAGGCCTGGGCTACAGCTTGCTGAGCACTGCAATGATGGCAAATTAACTTATAGCCCTTACGCGTAGAGGCACGGTGGAGTGCAAAATGTGCACTGCAGTTATTGCAATCCGCAATCCAGCCACACGCTTCACAGCAGAGCACGGGGGCAAAGCCACGCCGATTGATAAACACTAGGCTCTGCTCTTTGCGCTCTAACCGGATTTTCAGCGCATGGGCTAAGGGTTCGGATAAGCCCTGCACTGAAGCGGCTACTTTAGTGTTAATTAATTCAATGTGGGGCAATACAGCGTTAACGTGAGCACGCGTAGGCATACGCAATAAGGTGTATCTGCCCGCTTGGGCATTAGCCCAGCTTTCCAGGGAAGGGGTGGCGCTACCCAACAAAACCTGACAATTGGAAATCCTGCCGCGCATTACGGCCAGATCACGGGCATGAATACGAGCGCCTTCTTGTTGTTTGTAACTGGCATCATGCTCTTCATCAACAATGACAAGCCCTAGATTATCCAAGGGAGCAAAAACAGCACTGCGGGTACCCACAACAATTCGCGCCTGCCCTTTTAGGGTAGCTAACCAGGCAGCGGCACGGGCACCGGGGGCAATATTACTGCTCATCGTAGCAACCTGCTCTTGAGGAAACCGAGCCCTGACCTGGGCAGCTAAACCCTCAGTCAATGCAATTTCCGGTACCAAAAGCAAAGCAGTTTTTCCTTGGGTCAATGCAGCGGCTACCGCTTGCAAATACACCTCTGTTTTACCGCTGCCCGTTACGCCCCACAGTAAGCCCACGGCAAAACTTTGTTGCTGACGCAGCCAGCTCAAGACTTGTGTTTGAGAGGGGGTTAGGACGGCCGGAGAACTGGAGGGCAGCTGCTGTTGTGCCAGGAAGGTGTTCTTGCGTTTACCCTTCAGATAAGAAGCAATATTGTGTTTTACGGAAAAATTACTACTTCGACTTAGGAATTCCGGTACAGAAGAAAGTAGCACTTCACCTACGTTAGCGTGGTAATAATCAGCAGCAAAGCTAGCGAGTTTAAGCACTGCTTGCGGTAGAGCTGGCCAGTCTTCCACTACCCCGCTCACAGAGCGAATACGGTCGGCCTGAAGCTGCGATTCAGGCTGTGCTTTTAAAACTACCCCCAATTTCCAGCTGCGCGCCCAGGGAACAATAACAAACTTTCCGGGTGGGGGGCAGGCCATGTTTTCAGGTAAAACAAAATCAAATCCTCCCTCTTTAGAGAATAAATGCACATTCACAAGAATTTGCAGATAACAAGAGTGCACCGTGATATGAGACTTTACTTTAAGTTTTTAGCCTAAGCGCTTATAAAAAAAGCAGTTTTTAAATAAGGTATAACCTGTGGATAAGTTTGTGAGTAAGTTTTTAGCAAAACGCTTAACTATTGATCAGATCAGCATAAATTCAAAATCTAACTTTACGAAGAAAAAAAATAAGTGTTTTAAATCAATAACTTAAATCACATTCACTAGCCTAGACGGCTTATTACTCCCTAAATGCGCACCAAAACTCAAAGAGCTGAATTTTGTGTATAAGTCAAATCCTACATGGATTATTTTTGCCAAAATCTGCTAAGAAAAAAACAGCCCTGTCAAGACTGTAATGATTCTATTTGATCCGATTCCGTAATGCGTAAGGAGATCCGCATATCTTCATAAGAACCGACTTGCATGGCAGCGGCAACGGCCTGCGCTGGAATAGCGCGATATTTGGCCCAAGGGCCAATTAAAATAGGCCGAACTAATTGAGTGAAAAAAATGGCTATGGACTCAAGTAGCCTGGGTTGGGCTCGCTGACCCAGCAAAAGAGAGGGCCTTAGAATATGCAAGGTAGGATAACCAATAATTTGCAGGGCCGCCTCCATCATGGTTTTGATTTTAATGTAATAGGCCTTGGAATCAGTGCCCACACCCATTGAACTAACCACCGCACAATGGTCAGCCCCATGATCACGGGCACCGTTGGCTACAGCCACCACATATTCATAATCTACTTGTTTAAAATTGGCCTTATTCCGAGCCTTTTTCATCGTCGTGCCTAAACAGATAAAGATGTGATCCACATCGCCTGCTGTCCATTTTCCCTGTATCGTCAAAGCTTCGTAATCAGTCACTACCTCGATGAGCTTTGGACCCTGAAATTGAGCAGACATATCCCCAGCTTTACGGACCAGCACCTTGACCGCCCCATATCGCGGATCCTTAAGAAGTAGCGCCGTAAGCGCTTGACCTGTAAGCCCAGTAGCCCCAGCGATACATGCGGTCAACGCCATTTTTTCCCCTGTTTAATAAAATCACATTGCCTGAATTTAAGATCTTTTGCTTATGTACACCCTCGTAAAAGACGAGATTGATGATGCACTGCATTGACTAATGTTGCAACATTTTCTGGAGGCGTAAACTGGTTTATTCCATGCCCTAAGTTAAATATATGTCCTTTACTTGTAATTCTAGTCTTGCTGGAAGATGGATGAAATGCCGCAAGCACTTGGCTAACCTCGGCTTGAATTTGAGTGGCATTCCCAAATAAGGCCATAGGGTCAAGATTACCTTGTAAGGCTACTTTGTGGCCAACTCTGATGCGTGCGCTTTCTAAATCAATAGTCCAGTCCAGACCTACACAGTCTACTTCCAGTGCAGCGATTTGTTCTAACCAATTTCCCCCGCCTTTGGTAAATACAATACGGGGGATAGTGATGCCATCATAAGAATGAGGCAGTTGTGCAAGTACTCGCTGAATATAAGCCAATGAGAATTTCTGAAAAACCCCATCGGCGAGTATACCCCCCCAACTATCAAATATCATGAGAACCTGCGCACCCGCTGCAATTTGAGCCTGCAGATAAAGGGCCACCGCATCAGCATTGATCTCCAATAACCGGTGCAGCAAATCCGGGCGTTGATAAAGCATGGTTTTAACGGTACGGTAATCGGCAGATCCAGCGCCTTCGACCATATAGCAAGCTAGCGTCCAGGGACTTCCGGCAAATCCGAT
Source organism: Burkholderiaceae bacterium (assembly GCA_019695155.1). GTDB lineage: Bacteria > Pseudomonadota > Gammaproteobacteria > Burkholderiales > Burkholderiaceae_C > Piscinibacterium. The sequence continues at coordinate 36,215 of JAIBAO010000021.1, forward strand.
AAGCGGCACTTTGCCTGCCAGTTCTTTCCGAATTAAGCGAACCGCATCAAATACATATTGCAGCTTAGCCATGTCGGGAACAGCTAAATTCTTAATGGAGGATTCATCCCTTAAGACCCGGGCAAACCGCACTCCCTCCCCTTCTACAAAACTCAGACCTAAACCCATCGCATCCGGCACAGTGAGAATATCACTAAATAAAATCGCTGCATCCAAAGCAAAACGATTCAAAGGTTGCAAGGTCACTTCGCAGGCCAATTCCGGATTAGTAGCCAAATTCATAAAGCTGCCTGCCTTGGCACGCGTAGCACGATATTCAGGCAGATAACGCCCCGCTTGTCGCATTAGCCAGACCGGTGTGTAATCAGTAGGCTGGCCTTGCAAAGCACGCAGAAAAGTATCATTTTTCAGAGGTTCAAGCATCTTAAGGTAAGAGAAAGATTATTTTTTTATGCAGTAAATAGTGCTAAGAGTTAGGTTTTTAAATCCTAAAAGCTTTCCAGCCTACAAGTTAAAAAAACAAATAAAGCAGATAAAGCGTCCACCCCATCAGCAAGCCAAGCACTATTATCACCAACGTTACTAAAACCATCAGCCTCTCTAAACGGCGCTGACGGGCTTGCAGCAGCTCTAACTGCGTTAAAAAAAGGGAATGGTCAGGGGGAAAAAGAGGGGATGCTGACAATTTTTGATGAATAAGACGGGGCAATTCCGGCAGAAGCTGTGCCCATTGTGGAGCCTCCAGTAAAAGTTTTTTCTGCAACCCTTCCCATCCTACTTGCTCTTTTAACCACCGCTCCAAAATGGGTTTTGCAGTAGTCCACAAATCTAGATCCGGGTCCAGCTGCCGTCCCAAACCCTCTGTATTAAGCAAGGTTTTCTGCAGCAAAACCAGTTGAGGTTGAATATCTACGTTAAATCGGCGACTGGCATCGAATAATCGCAATAAAACGATACCTAAAGAAATCTCGCGCAAAGGCCGGTCAAAAAAAGGTTCACAACACGCCCGCACTGCGGATTCCAGCTCATCCACCCGTGTGTTTTTTGGCACCCATCCCGATTCAATATGCAGCGTCGCTACTCGTTTATAGTCTCGCCTAAAAAATGCCAAAAAATTCTGCGCCAAATAATGCTTATCTACATCCGATAAGGTGCCCATAATACCAAAATCTAAAGCGATATAGCGGTTGTGGTCTTCTCCTTCATAACCCACCTGTACATTGCCCGGGTGCATATCGGCATGAAAAAAACCGTCTGTAAATACCTGCGTGAAAAAGATCTCTACCCCATCTCGTGAAAGCTTTTTTAAATCAATATTATGTTCTGCTAAACGGGCTATATCGCTGATAGGAATGCCTTTCATCCGTTCCATGACAAATACGGATTCCCGGCAATAATCCCAGAAGACTTCAGGAACATGCAACAAATTACCCCGCGCAGAACCAGGAGGAAAATTGCGCCGCAGTAGTGCGCAATTAGAAGCTTCTCTTAACAGGTCCAACTCATCATGCAAAATTCGGTCAAATTCTGCCACGACCTCATTAGGCTTAAGCCTACGGCCATCGGAGGAAAACCGCTCTATCCAATTAGCTATTAATTTGAGTAAAGCTAAGTCCTTTTTGATAGCTGCATGCATGCCCGGTCGCAAAACCTTAATAGCCACCGCCCGGCCTTTGTTTTTAGGATCTTTGAGTACGGCAAAATGGACTTGGGCAATAGATGCACTCGCTACGGGTAGCGACTCAAAATCATCAAACAGTTCAACGGGAGTCTTGCCAAGCTCCTGCTTAATGATGCGTTCAGCCACACCGGGCGCTTCTGCAGGCACCCGGTCTTGTAGTGCACTCAACTCATCGGCTACATCAACAGGCAACATATCGCGCCTGGTAGACAAGAGCTGACCAAACTTTACAAAAATGGGGCCAAGTTCTTCAAGGGCTTTGCGTAAACGCTGCCCCCTGGACATCTGAGGTTTCGCCCCAAGCGTCAAAACGCTTAAGACAATACGGACTAGCCAAGGAATCGATTCAGCAGGTAAAAGGGTATCCAATCGATAACGGAAGAAAACTTGTGCAATTTTGAATGTACGAGCTAGCCTCATATACGTTCAAGTAACTCAATTCTCTTAGAAAGCCTCTCTATTTGATCGCGCAAAAGACGGTTTTGCTTACCAAACTCTTCAAATAAAGAAGTACCTACAATTACAGGATTTTCATACACAGCGAACTCTACAAGATTTGCAGTAATACGGTTTGCTTGATCTCGCAAACTTTCTAAGCTTAATCGAAGCATCTGATTGATACGCTTTGCCGCTATGTTTCCTACCAGGCCAGCCAATGCTTGCTCGAAATCTGGGCGAACCTTTTGGGCCATTTCCCCCAAAGCATGAGCAAGTGCAGCGTCTCCCTCAATCTTTATATGTTTAAGCCGCTGGGTCCCTGTAGAAAACAAAGCCGCAGCAGTAAGCTTGACAGTTACGGATGCCTTCTTGCTTTCTGCCTCATCTGTTTGTTCGGCAGAAAATAATCCTTGTGGATCAATCCAAAACTCCAGAAAAACAGGCACACAGTCAACGTTGAACCGTTCGCCTGCATGAGGTCTTAGTTGTTCAGTCGCCCAAGGCTCCGCATGCAAAACTTTGTTTGCAACACCAGCAATAACTTGAGCAAGATATTTATCCAGGGACATCGGGCAAGCAAATCGGCTACAAATGAAATTTGCTGAATAAACAGCAAGGAAGCGGCTAAAAGTAACAGTATACGTTACAAAACTTAGCCCCATGCCCTTTAAAGGCTGTAGGCAAAGGCTATGGTTTACAAAAGGGGATTTTAAAAAAAAGAAACAAAACAGAAAATAAGGGTAGGCGGAAAAAGCAAGGGATTTTTCGCTTTCAAAGAGCCACGGCTAACACTTTAGTTAAGCAGACATCAAAGATCACAAAATTCAGATAGGCTCAAATATGCGAAACTTGCCAATGAGCTGCACTGTCTTGAAAAACCCATATAGCATCGAAACGCCGTGCGGCGGAAGAAAGTGCCGTTCTATACATGCCTGAAAAACGAATATCTATAGAATCTACCTTAGCTGCTTCACTCATGATGAATTCAGCATTAAGTGTCAATATATCCGTTGGCGCATCTGGCCGAGGAGCTAGCGTAGACTCATCCACTAGCTCATGATAAGCCTGCTTTGTTAGCAGCAATTGAAGCTCTCCCACATTAGCGGTATCCCAAGCTGCTATTAGACGCATGAAGATTTGCTTAGCATTTTGCAACATTACAAGCTTATCTTGAATAGGTTGAGTTTCGTTAGGAGAATAATCAGCAGGAGGGGTTATCGTAGTAGATTCCGTAATAAAAGACTCGGTCGTATTCAATGGGGGTATTGCTACCCACCCTTGTAGGCCCACATAGCTGCGTTCATAATTTTCAGACTGCGTAGCACTTTGCCCCAGCTGACGGTTAGAGTACCAACGCCATCCAAAAAAACCTGCTGTGGCGACCGCGCAGAATGAGACCGCTACAAAAATAGCTAGGAACATACTAGGGGATGTAGTCTCAAAGGCCATAATCGAACAATACAAAAGTTGATTAGTTCGCACAATCCACTATTCACGGTATGCAAACGGGCCTCATGACCTTTTCTTTTTTATCTCTGAATATCCTATAGACAGGCTATAGCAAGTTATTAGAGCTTGTAACCTATATGCAGGGCAGCAACACCAGCTGTTAAATTATGATAGCTTACTCTACTAAATCCTGCTTCCTGTATCATTTGCTTGAGCGTTTCCTGATCAGGGTGCATACGAATGGATTCCGCTAAATATTGATAACTAGCGGAATCGTTAGCTACTTTTTTCCCTAACCATGGCAGTACTTTAAAACTATACGCGTCATAGAAAGGCTTTAGAGCCCCCGCAATTTGCGAAAACTCTAAAACAAGTAGTTTGCCCCCAGGTTTGAGCACCCTGTTCATCTGAGCTAATGCCGCTTCTTTATGCGTCATATTCCGTAGACCAAACGCCACACAAACTAAATCGAAACTATTGTTATCAAAAGGTAAAGCTTCTGCATCACACTGTACGCAAGGCAGCATTAAACCTTGATTTAGCAAGCGGTCCCGACCGATATTTAACATAGAGGCATTGATATCGGTAAGCACGACACTGCCAGCCACCCCAACCTTCTTGGCAAATGCTCGGGCCATATCGCCTGTGCCGCCTGCAATGTCCAACACTCTCATGCCAGGCCGCAGGTTTGCAGAAAGTATTGCAAACATTTTCCAAGCCCGATGTAAGCCTACAGACATTAAATCATTCATGAGGTCATAACGACTAGCTACAGAATGAAATACCTCTGCAACTTTGCCCACCTTTTCTGACTCTTCAACCTCTTTAAAACCAAAATCGGTCTTCATATGAACCTCTTCTTTAAAAAACTTTGCCTCTCTTGGGAGACATACTAGCGATCAGCAATCTCGTAAACGTAGCCTGGATATTTTTTCCTGATACGCAGCGCTAAGTGCGATTCCGAGTTCGCATATTTTTAATGAGGCTCAATACAGCGGGTAAACCCGGCACCACTACAGCTGCGATAATCAATAAGGAAAGATTTTCCTTCACCCAGGAAATGCTACCCAGAAAATAACCTGCAAAAATTAATACCGTCACCCACAGCAGACCCCCTCCGATGGAAAATAGCTGAAACCGCCCATGCGACATGCGTCCCACCCCAGCAACAAAAGGGGCCAGCGTACGAAAAAAAGGCAAAAAGCGAGAAACAACCAAAGTCATCCCTCCATGCTGAACATAAAAAGCTTCGGTCTTACGTAGCATGTCCTGCGATAAAAATTTGCTGTCGGGGCGTGAAAACACTTTAGGACCTATCCAATACCCAATCCAATAATTAGAGGTATTACCTAAAACGGCAGCCACTACAAGTAAGAACCAGGTAAGCCCGACATGGGGGCCGCCTGCGGCCGCCAAGGCTCCCAAAACAAATAGCAAAGAGTCCCCCGGTAACCAGGGAGTTACCACTAAGCCAGTTTCACAAAACACAATAATAAACACCAACACATAAAGCCAAAGCCCATATTGCATCCAAAAAGTATCGATGTGCTTGTCCAAATGCAAAATAAAGTCGATTACTGCAAAAATAAGATCCATAAAAGCTCATTAATTTTAAAAAAACAGCTCACAATAGCTATATTACTTTGCCACTTACCTACAATAGGAAGCTTATGACTTCCCCCACTACCGCAATAGCACTGCTTCCAGATCATTTAATCTCACAAATTGCTGCCGGAGAGGTGGTAGAGCGGCCTGCTTCCGTAGTAAAAGAATTGCTTGAAAACGCGATGGATGCGGGTAGCACTCACATCATCATTCGTCTAGACCAAGGGGGAATAGCACGCATTTGCGTTGAAGATGATGGGATAGGCATAGCGCCAGAACAGCTATCTCTAGCTGTTACACGGCATGCTACCAGCAAGATTACTTCCCTTGAAGATTTACAGGCGGTGGGCACTTTTGGTTTTAGAGGAGAAGCCCTAGCAGCCATAGCGTCTGTAGCACAGGTGTCCATTATCTCCAGAACATTTGGAGCAGCTCATGCCACAGCTATAGATAATTTACAAAACCGTTGGGTACAGACGCCTTCTGCAGGCAGTATCGGTACCTTAATAGATGTGCGCAATTTGTTTTTTTCTACCCCAGCCCGGCGCAAATTTTTAAAGTTAGAGACTACGGAGCTCTCCCATTGTATTGCCGCAATTGATCGGCAAGCACTAGCAAGCCCGCACATTGAATTTTCTGTTTTTCATAATGGAAAACTAATTCGCCATTACAGTAGCAGCAATCCAAATGATCGAATCAAACAAATCCTTGGTGAGGAGTTCTTTGCAAACAGTCTTCCGATTGATCAGCAAGGAACACTCTCCCTTCAAGGTCGCATCAGTCTGCCTACTTTCGCCAAAGCCCGGGCGGATAAACAAGATTTTTTCGTAAATGGTCGTGCAGTACGCGACAAACTGCTAAGCCATGCTATCCGGGTAGCATATGAGGATGTATTGCATGGAAGACTTCAACCTAACTATTGTTTATTTCTAGCGATTGATCCTCACTTGGTCGATGTCAATGTTCATCCCAGCAAAAGTGAAGTTCGTTTTCGAGATACTCGTCTAGTACATGGCTTTATTGTGCAAGCTATACGTGCTGCTTTATCCACACCGCTTAACGGACTGAATTCAAGCAAAGAAGACTCAAACACCAATTTTCCAAAAACATCCTTCGCTACCAAGAAAAATAATTCAGCTTTTTATCCCATCGCAGAGCAAAGCCCCTTGTTTGCGCAAGAAGCTTCTATGCCGTACTTGCAATTCGTAAAAAACGCACTTTCAGTTTCCCCAGCACCTGCAGGCAGCACCAATACTCTAAATGATGCAGGCTTAACTCCAAACTTTAGGGAACCCACTGCAAGCTCTGTATCAAACGAATTTCTCTTAGGTTTTGCTGTGGCCCAAATTCATGGGGTGTATATTCTGGCGCAAAATAGCTTGGGTCTTGTTATAGTAGACATGCATGCTGCACATGAACGTATTTTGTACGAAGAGCTAAAAGCCGCGTTAAATACAAAAAAAATAGAGTCGCAGTCTTTACTGGTTCCTCTGACAGTAACGCTTGATGGAGAATATGTCGAAGCAGCTCAGCTTAATCAGGACACCCTTACAGCCTTGGGCTTTGAGTTTTCCCTGACTTCCTCTACCCAGCTCGCATTGCGAGCCGTACCCAGGCTTCTTTCAGATATCGACCCAACACAATTATTTTCTGAAGTATTGCGGGAAATAGCCAGCTCAGGTTCAGCCTATGTACTGGAAAATAGTCGTAATCAATTATTGGCGAGTATGGCCTGTCATGCTGCTGTGCGGGCCAACCGAGCATTAACTCTGCCCGAAATGAATGCTTTATTGCGCCAAATGGAACAGACAGAGCGGGCTGACCAGTGCAACCATGGTCGCCCGACCTGGCTGCAGTTCTCAATGCGTGAGCTAGACCAGTTATTTTTAAGAGGGCGTTAGCTATTTATAATAGGGCCTAGGAGTTAGGAATAACAATCGGTTCTCTCTGGGTTGCGCCTCGATTTGCCAAGGCATCCGCTCGTTCATTTCCACTATGCCCTGCATGACCTCTTACCCATTGCCATTTCACTTGATGGCGTGCTACTTCCTTCTCAAGCGCCTGCCAAAGCTCAACGTTTTTTACAGGTTTTTTATCTACTGTTCTCCAACCTCTCGCTTTCCAGGCCGGCAACCATTCAGTCATGCCTTTAAGCACATAAGTAGAGTCTACCCAAACCGTAACTTCGCAAGGTCGCTTTAAGGCTTTAAGGGCTTCAATAACTGCAATTAATTCCATCTGGTTATTAGTAGTCTGTGCGGCACCACCAAAAAGTTCTTTTTCTATATTCCCGTACTTGAGCAATACTCCCCATCCTCCAGTACCAGGGTTGCCTTTACAAGCGCCATCGGTATAGGCTTCAACCTTCATCCATATCCTCTTGAGTATTAATACATTGCGCGTTGGTATTTGCCGCAGGTACTGCAGTGCCTGGCTTGGGTTTAGCAGTTTTCCAGCTTGGCCCTATTAAACGCATACCGCGTACCCGCTTAACGGCATCCACTGCATAAGCTCCTCCCGCAAACGGCCACCAACGACTACCAAGACGGTCCATCCAGCTCCAACGCTCAATCCATTTTTGTTGCGAAAGTGCAGGAATATAGCAGCCAGCTTTACTATGCTGAATCTCAAAAGATAACAATTTCATCCAGTCTCGTAAGCGGAATAGAGTCAGAAACTCTCCTTCTTCTGGCAAATAGGGTTTACGTATGCCACGTAATGTCCGTTGGCGAAGACCCCACAAAGAATAAGGGTTAAAACCCGTAACTAAAATATGGCCTTCAGGAATCAGTACGCGCTCTACCTCACGAATCACCTGATGAGGATCAACAGAAAACTCTAATACATGGGACAATACTACAAGATCTAGAGATTCGGCAGGAAACGGCAGATCTTCGGGATCTAGCATCAGCTGACCCCTATTTTCTTCTATGTTTAAGCATGCTCTCCAGCGGTGGGGCATCCGATTAGTCTGCAAAGCGTCTAATTGAACTGGACCGATTTGCAAGGCATGATAACCAAACAAATCGGCAACATGCACATCCATAAAAGCCTGCTCCCACGCCAGCAAGTACTTTCCGGGTGGAGTTTGGAGCCATAGGCTAAGAGCGCCAATCGAGCCAGGCGCTGACATCCTAGTCTTAATATTGGCAGTATCCTCGTTCAACTTATACTCTTTTTGTATATATTCATCATGAACATCACTCCCATTTCTGCTTTTAGCGACAACTATATTTGGGCAATCGCTAATGATACTGATGTCTGGTTAGTAGATCCCGGGCAATACGCACCTGCTGCAAATTATTTAAGGGAAAAGAATCTGCGTTTAAGAGGGATTTTAATAACGCATCATCATTATGATCATCAAGGTGCAGTACCTGCGTTCTTATCCGCCTGTTCTGTACCGGTAGTAGGTCCTCGTGCAGAAAGTATTCCACTTATCACTCATCCAGTTAAGCAGAATGATCTCATTGACCTTGCTCCTTTTGGTCTCTATATGAAAGTGTTAGAGGTCCCCGGGCATACTCTAGAACATATAGCTTTTTTCGGAAATATTTCAAATACACCCCGCTTGTTTTGCGGGGATACTCTTTTTGCAGGAGGCTGTGGACGTGTGTTTGAAGGCACAGCTCAACAAATGTGGGCCTCTTTGCAACGATTAGCTGCCTTACCCGCAGAAACTCTAATCTATTGCGCTCATGAATATACCGTAGCAAACTTAACATTTGCTTGTGCTGTCGATCCTGATAATGATGTATTAAGGCAGCGTCTGGCGGGCGCTTACTCCAAAAGGATGGAGGGAAAACCTACTCTTCCTTCTAGCCTTGAAATAGAAAAAGAGACCAACCCTTTTCTGCGCACCTCTGAACCTGCCTTAATAGCCAGTGCAACAAAATTTTTACAACAACCCGTAGCTGATGGCGTTCAATGCTTTGCAGTGCTCAGAAAATGGAAAGATGGCTTTGTGAATTAAATCTACTCAGCGTCCTATTACAGATTGATTTGAACGAACCCTATACAAAACCAAAATTATAGTTTTCGAAGCCTTTAACAAGAGCATTTATGCTGCAGCTCAACAAATATGTGGAACCACGGCGTATTGCCCATTTAGATATGGATGCCTTTTACGCCAGCGTGGAGCTATTGCGGCGTCCACAGCTAAGAGGTAAACCCGTAATTGTCGGTGGCCGAGAAGGTGGCTTACAACGCGGCGTAGTGACTACCTGTAGCTATGAGGCAAGGGCTTTTGGAGTGCATTCGGGTATGCCTTTAAGAACAGCAGCGCGCTTGTGTAAAGACGCAGTGTATTTGCCTGCAGATTTCGAAGAATATCGACGCTTGTCCAAATTATTCAAAGCAGCAGTAATCACTCTAACCCCTGTTATGGAAGATCGAGGTATCGACGAAGTGTATCTTGACCTGACTGAACATGAAGAACCTACGCGTTACTTATCCCAATCTATCAAAGAGGCAATAAAACGTGCTACCGGATTAACATGCTCTATAGGGGTAGCACCTAACAAACTGATTGCAAAAATCGCTTCTGAACTAAAAAAACCAGATGGCCTTACTATTATTCGGCAACAAGATATTCCTACCCGCATCTGGCCTTTGCCTGTTAAAAAGATTAATGGAATTGGCCCTAAAGCAAATGATAAATTGTTAGCATTGGGTATTGAAACTATTGGACAATTAGCCGCTGCTAAACCGGAATTGCTCAGCCATTATTTTGGAGCAGTTTATGGTCAGTGGCTACATCAGGCAGGAAATGGTATTGATGATCGACCTGTTATCCCCCACACAGAGCCTAAAAGTCGCAGTCGCGAAACAACTTTTGAACGGGATTTGCATCCAACCAAAGACGCGGCCAGACTTTATCAAGAAACTGTTGAGCTCTGTAAGCAAATAAGTGATGATTTAAAAGCCCGCGGTTATGTAGGAAAGACCATAGGGATCAAAATCCGTTTTAATAATTTTCAAAGTATGACGCGAAATAGCACCTTAGCCATCCACACTAATCATTTTGAAATTATTCGCAAAACCGTATTTACGTGCCTGCAGCGCCTCTCAATGCAAAAACCCATTCGTTTGCTTGGAGTGAAGGTCAGTAATCTCTCTCATGAAAGTCAACTTACCTTTACGGCTGCTCAGCAAACCCTGCGTTTGTTTTAAAGTTTTAAACCCCCGGAGATTTCTAGGGAACCAAGGAAGTGAATTTTTTTGTAAACGAGAGTCAAACCCATAACGTTCTTATCGGATAGCTTTTTATTATCACTGATCTGTTTTTCCTTTACATAATCAGATCCTCACCCAGAGCTATATTTTTTGCTTTATTAAAAAGCGTACTAGTATTGACAGGAGTATGGCATGCCTACTTTTCGCAGCTCATCTGGTTTACGCAATTTTTTATTGCTTGCCGCTCTTTTTCTCATTCTTCCTGCCTGGGCCGATCCTCCTGGGCGGGTAGGGCAATTAAGTCTTATCGAAGGGGAAGTATGGCTCAAGGATTCCAGCAATAACGAAAGGTTTATGGCCTCCCTAAACTGGCCCATCACCGAAAACACTGCTTTAGAAACCGGCTATGAAGCTCGAGCAGAAATTCGAATAGGCTCGTCTACATTAAGGCTTGCAGCAGACACTCGGGTGTATTTTGATCAGCTGGATGATCAATCTATCCGCATAAGATTAGAGAACGGAAGCCTGGCGTTACGCTTCAAAAATCCCGAGAAAGCCCGCGAAACTTTAGTACTTGTGCCCTCCGGCAATATTGTTTTTATGGATAGCGGTCGTTATCGGATAGATATCGATGCTTGGGCTAATACTCAACTAACCAGTTTTTCAGGCAATGTGCGTTTTGACGGAAAATACTCTTCTTTTCAAATTCCCTCTGGAAGGCGCTTTGAACTAAGCAGCGACGGTAGTAGCCGTTTTACTGAAAATTTTGCTGACTCCTTTTCTGACTGGGTCACCGCTCGCGATAAAGCGGATGATCGCTTGGTAACATCCTCCTATGTCAGCCCGGAAATGACTGGTTATGAAGTACTGGCTGAACACGGAATATGGGAAGTATCCACAAGCTATGGACCAGTCTGGTATCCCCGATACGTTCAAACAGGATGGGCTCCCTATCGCTATGGCCGTTGGATCTCCCTGCATCCTTGGGGACGCACTTGGGTAGATGCCGCTGTTTGGGGCTTTGCCGTGAGCCATTACGGCCGCTGGGCTTATATTGGCAATCGATGGGGTTGGATACCCGGGGATTACACCCCTCGCCCCGTCTGGGCTCCCGCCCTTGTTGCCTGGGCTCAAGGTCCACACTGGAGTGCTTCGGTAAATGTAGGGAGTGCTTCAGTAGGCTGGGTACCGCTAGGACCCAAAGAAGTATTTATACCTTACTATCAATGCCCTCCTACTTACTGGAAACGCGTTAATTATCCTTATGTACGGGAAACGCGCATCATCGAATATGTTCAGGCTAACCCTCATTTACAACGGTATATCAACACTAGTGTTTCTGGAGCCATAACTGCCGGACCTTCTGCAAAGCTTATTGATCATGGATCCCGGCCTGTTTACAGAGAAATCAGTAACCCCGTGTTAGCCCGTGAAGCTTTTCAAGGTAATCGCGTGATTTCAGCGCCTCGCACGAGTGGTTCTCCTGCAGCAATGATGGGACCACCTCGCATTGAAGCAGGCGTCGCTGTGGAGAATCCTCCCAGACCCAATAGAGATGCTTCGACTGGACTAACTGAACAAACCACTCGGAGAAACAGCAATGAATATGTTTATCCCGCTCAAAACACTCACCGCGAGCGTTTTACACATCCAGCAGAGGATGGACGTAAGAATGCCCCATCAACAAGAATGCCTGTACGAACCAGAGAAGAGCAGCGTATCAAAGAAGGGGCTGAAAATGTTCAGTATCCTAGAACTCAGACGGATAGACAAAATAATTTTGCACCCAATAAAACATCAAAAGTAGTGATGCCTAATTTTGATGGGTCGCAGCAGACACCTGTGTCACAAAGGCAAAAAACGCCAATGCCTCTTGCTGAGCCATACCCTTATAAAAGAGAGCATGGGACGCGTACAGGCAGGTATCCTTGAGTTTGCAGCTAGGGTTGCGTGAATATTCAACTGATACTTTAAGCCTGTGCGGTTTATGAGGTATCAACATTTTTGCAATTAATAGAGCTCGTATCATAATCAATAGCTGAGCATATTCAACATTGCGACGGCGGTCACACCCTTCCCTATTAAGCTACGCCTCCTGTTTAACCTCCTCTGCTTTTTTATCCCAAAATAAACGCAAATCTTTGCACACTAAGGAAATTTAAAGCCTATTTTGCCCTTCAGAGCGCTAGTTTATTCATACCTCATCTAAGGGAAGAGTTTTCTGGTTACTCCTTACGGATACCTCTCCTTTCAGCAGATTAAAGAAATTTTAAATAATTGATTTTACTTATCTAAAGTTAGTTTTTTCCTCCCAAATTTTTCTCTCCTACCGTTATCTTCTTTCATCTGTTACATCAAAAGATGCAAAGGATTACTCCGAATGTGCTCTACGGCTATAAGCCAGTAGGCCGCGATTTCCTTTAAGCTCTGCGGTAATTGCACTATTGTCTACATTCAAAACACCACCTGATGCGTAATTGTTTTTTCACTGGTTTTTGCCAGGATATTTTTTAAATTATTTCTGTATTTTTTTACTTTACTTAACACCCATGCAAAAACTAGCCATTGTTCATAGTCCTTTAGATAAGACACTTCAGTTTCATCATATGCTAGCCCAGGAGCATCTCTCGCAAGTACCCAAATACAGCCTGGAGTTACTCTCCGAAGATCCAG
>JAIBAO010000001.1 GCA_019695155.1 Burkholderiaceae bacterium
AAGGTGCGCCGGTTCGCAAAATCCAGAACACGGCATTGACAAACTGTCGATTGTCCTGAGCAATGCCACCCCATGCGCCAGCACGCCCCGGAAGATGGGGCTCTATCAACCCCCAAGCCCTATCATCCAGATCATGTCTGTGAATACTTTGCATTCAATTTCAATGAGTTGTTATGAATGCCTCCATATTACACCATCTCGTGACTACAGTATCTAGGCTCAAAATGACCAAAAATACCTGGTATCTGCATCGAGAACGCGCACCCTTAAGAAAAATAATCTTCACTAAATTTTGGCTTTTACCCACTCGGCGACACTCGCTAATGCTTGAGGTAGTTTGGCAGCCTCATTACCTCCTGCCATAGCGATATCAGGCTTACCGCCGCCTTTACCTCCTACTTGTTGAGCTACAAAATTAACCAGATCTCCTGCTCTTATCTTATTCACGAGATCCGGAGTTACCCCTGCAGCAAGCTGTACTTTGGAGTCTTCACTCGTGGCCAGCACGATGACAGCAGTTTTTAGTTTGGACTTAAGCTGATCCATAAGCTGCCGTAGCGTATTGGTATCTGCCCCATCAAGCTTCATGGATAACACTTTCGTGCCACCTATCTGAAGTGCTCCTAAAGCCAGATCTTCAACTGCAGAAGTAGCCAGCTTGCTTTTAAGCGTAGCAAGTTCTTTTTCCAGAGAGCGCACATGCTCTTGCATTTGAACAATACGTTTTACCATTTCACTGGGTTGGACCTTTAGCGTTTGTGCAGCTTCACTTAATTGCACCTGCATTTTCTCTATTACTTTTAGCGCATTTAGACCCGTAACAGCTTCTACACGACGAATACCCGCGGCAACAGCGCTTTCCATAACAATTTTGAAATAACCAATGTCCCCGGTGCGGGTAACGTGAGTGCCGCCGCATAATTCACGGCTCGTACCAATATCCAGGACCCGCACTTCATCTCCGTATTTTTCGCCAAACAGCATGGTTGCGCCAAGCATCTGGGCTTTTTCCATAGGAACTACTCTGGCTTTTGTTTCAACATTGTCCATAATTTCCCGGTTAACGATTTCTTCTACCTGTCTAATTTCTTCAGGAGTCATTGCGGCATTATGCGCAAAGTCAAAACGGGTTTTTTCAGCATCCACCAAGGAGCCTTTTTGCTGCACATGCTCACCTAGTACTTGACGCAAAGCCTTGTGCATTAAATGGGTGACACTGTGATTACGAACAGTAGCCGCGCGTAGTTCTGCATTCACTTGTGCAGTGAGAGTATCACCCAATTTCAGCGTGCCGTTAGCCAGTTTTCCTTGGTGACCAAAAACTGTAGACTGAATTTTCTGTGTATCTATCACTGCAAAAGAAGCATTACTACTGGTAAGTAAACCTTGATCTCCCACCTGCCCTCCTGATTCAGCATAAAAGGGAGTTTTATCCAGAACTACTACGGCTTCTTGCCCAGTGCTGATGCAGGCTACGGCATTGCCTTCCACATACAGAGCCGTAATTTTGGCATTTTGAATAGTTAAATGTTCGTAACCTTCAAATACAGTTGGCACTCCACTGTACTCCAACACACGGTCCATCTTGAACTTACCAGAAGCCCTTGCGGTTTCTCTTTGCTTTTCCATTGCCCGATTAAAGGCGGCTTCATCAACGGTAAGATGGCGCTCCCGGCAAACATCTGCCGTTAAATCCAGAGGAAACCCATAGGTATCATGCAATTTAAAAGCTATATCGCCGTTAAAAACAGTGGGATTTTTGGCAAGTTCTGCCTCAAGAATTTCCATGCCATGGGCCAGGGTTTCATAAAAGCGTTCTTCTTCTGCTGCCAGCACACTTTGCACTCGTTTTGCATTTTGAGCTAGAACAGGGTAGGCACTGCCCATCAAATTGACCAAATCCGGCAGCAGCTTATTGAAAAAAGGAGACTTCTGACCCAATTTATAGCCATGGCGAATAGCACGTCGAATAATACGGCGCAAAACATAGGCTGGACCAGCGCCCCCAGGAATGGTGCCGTCCGCAATCAAAAAAGCACTGGCGCGAATATGGTCAGCAATAACTTTAAGCGAATTATTCGAGAGGTCGGTGGTATGAGTCTCCCGCGCGGCGGCAGCCAGTAGTGTTACAAATAAATCTATCTCATAATTACTGTGCACATGCTGCAGAACTGCAGCTAGACGCTCTAAACCCATTCCGGTATCTACACAAGGTTTAGGTAGTGGGGTCAGGGTGCCATCTGGGCTGCGATCAAACTGCATAAACACATTGTTCCAGATTTCAATATAACGATCACCGTCTTCGTTAGCACTACCCGGAGGACCTCCAGCTACTTCTGGACCGTGGTCATAGAAAATTTCGGAACAGGGTCCGCAAGGACCAATATCCGCCATTTGCCAAAAATTATCCGAAGCATAACGGGCACCTTTATTGTCGCCTATGCGTACTACACGCTCAGCAGGCAACCCGATTTCTTTAGTCCAAATATCAAATGCTTCATCATCTTCTTTGTATACCGTTGCCCATAGTTTTTCTTTAGGCAAGAGGTACACTTCGGTTAGTAGCTCCCAGGCATATTTGAGGGCATCACGCTTAAAATAGTCTCCAAAACTGAAGTTTCCCAACATCTCAAAAAACGTATGATGCCGAGCAGTAAACCCTACGTTTTCCAAATCGTTATGTTTGCCTCCTGCCCGTAAGCAACACTGGGCTGTAGTGGCACGTTTGTAAGGCCTCTGCTCCTTACCTAAAAAAACGTCTTTGAACTGCACCATTCCACTATTGGTGAAGTACAGCGTAGGATCATCTGCACTCACGAGTAAGCTGGATGAAGGCACAATCGTATGGCCCTTAGATTCAAAAAAATTGAGAAACTTTTCGCGAATTTGCGCAACTGAGAAAGCTGGGTTCATTGAGATCTAACCTTATGATTTAGCTCAAATTTTACGGCATAGCGAGAAATAACGTCTTAGTTTAAAAAGCAAGGTTATTCTCCCTTGCTTTAAAAAAGCTTAAGCTAGGGAATTTATCGTGTCGAAGTTAGCTAAAGCGGTTGGGGGGGAAATCATTTGGAAAAACTTTAAAACCATTTAAATTCTGACTCATTAAAATTAAAAACATTTAAAAAATCTTTTATTTTTTCTTAAGTATTTTTAAGAGATTGATGCTTCAAAATTTTGAATCTAATAGAGACAAAGGTTAAAAATGAAAATTTTTGCATATATCATTCTTCTTATTTTATCAGGAGGGGCATTTTTTTTAGGGCTTTTATGGAATGCCTTCAATGCTCCAAATGCTTTTTCAGGCCGAGATGCCCAAGGAGCCGCGGGATTAGCTTATTTATTATTGATGGGAGTACTAGCCGGAGAAGTAATTTTATATCTTATCTATTTCTGGATCTCTTATCATCTTATAAGCCAGGGCACATGGTCCAAACTTACCCTGCTCTTTTCTATTTTTCCCATACTAATACTTTTAGTAGTGGTATTTTTTGTTAAATTATGAATTCCAGTGTTTTTACAAACGATAAGCTATCTGTAGTATTTGCAGGAACACCTGAGTTTGCGGCAACTGCCTTGGAAGCTTTAATAAGCGCTGGTATGAATGTACCGCTTGTATTAACTCAACCAGATAAGCCCGCAGGCCGTGGCATGAAGCTAACAGCTAGTCCAGTTAAGCAACTTGCCCAGAAAGCAGGACTTAGCCTTATCCAACCCCGCAGTTTGCGCCTACAGGGAAAATACCCCGAAGACGCCGCTCACGCACACAGACAAATTGGCGCAAGCAAGGCAGATGTTATGGTAGTAGCTGCTTACGGTTTAATTTTGCCTCAAAGCGTACTAGAAATTCCTATACACGGCTGCCTAAATATTCATGCGAGTTTATTACCCCGTTGGCGGGGAGCAGCCCCTATCCAGCGAGCGATTGAGGCAGGCGATGTACAGACGGGTATTACACTCATGCAAATGGATAGTGGTTTGGATACAGGGGCCATGCTGTCTTGGGAGAAAATTCCTATCAACGCTGAGGACACCGCTGCGACATTGCATGATAGGCTGGCGGTGTTAGGAGCTCGAATATTAGTACGCGATCTAGAGGCAATATTGAATGGACAGATCAAACCCCTCCCGCAACCGCGCGAAGGAATAAGCTATGCCGAAAAAATAAAAAAAGAAGAAGCCTTTATCGATTGGCAGCAGCCTGCAGAGGTATTGGCCCGTCGCATTCGAGCGTTTGACCCTTTTCCGGGAGCCTCAACCCAGATAGCGGGCGAGGATTTAAAGATTTGGCAGGCACAAGCCCTCTCTGCTTCCGCTCACGCTGCCTCACCCGGTACGGTCACTGCCGTCAGCAAAACTAATCTTGTGATTGCTACCGGCTGTGGAATGCTAGAGATTCTGCAAGTCCAACAGCCCGGTAAAAAGCGGCAACCTATAAGCCAGTGGTTAGCAGGCAGACAGACACCTCTACTTGTGGGTTCAATGGCACGCGCTATTAAAGAAGAGCCTGGCCTCGTTTAACGATGAGCTGCTAATGCGAGGGACTCATAAAAATTTGTAGTCCAAAGTTAATCGAATAGTACGTCGTTTCACATCCATCAAATCTTGAGGAATAATGCCACCTCCTCCTTCCTGCATGGCACGCAGATCAACTGGAGGACGTTTGTTCAGAAGATTACGAATATTGACTCCAAATGTAAGATTTTTTATACCGGTATAGCTAAAGTAGTAATCTAAAGTGGTATAAGCCTTCACCTTGCACTCTGCCTCGGTCCAGTCTCTTTCGGCACAGCCTGATACTGTGTACAAAGTGTCATAAAAATCCCCCTGCAACGCCATACCACTGGTGTAGTTAGCTTTGAGGGCGTTAACAAAATTGCCGGTTTTCAATGCGGCTGAAAGGCTTGCCTGCATTCGAGGATAGCCGTATCGACCTGCAAGGTTGTCACCAAAACCACCCTTTACCAGGCTAAAGGTTTTATAGTTAATTAGATAAGTGCTGTTAAGCCCCAGATCCAGGGGACCAACTCCGGTGTTGAACCGCGCATTGGCTCCCACGTCAATACCACTGGTTTTTGTTTTATTAATATTTTCAAATTGGCCGACGATGGATTGGAGCGGGCCTACAGCTATGCCATATTTAGCCCGCTCTGCTTGCGTAAAAGTACTATCAGCATTAAAGTCTGCGCGGTTGATAGTGCCTGCTATTTGGTCCTCTTCAGCATTGAGCAGCTCAGAAACACCTTTGTAGCTAATTTCATTACGACGCTTGATGTTCCAGTAGTCCATAGAAACATTAATACCCGTCACGGGTTCAAGCACAAAGCCCACCGTGAAACTGCGAGAATCCTCTGGTTTGAGCAGAGGATTATTTTTCATCACGACCGCTACGCCTCCGGCGCACTCTGCAGTAAGTACTGCATCGGCCCTGGCCTGTAAGAGAGATTTATTGGGATCATTTTCCGGCAGTGCGTTGGCTGCGGCCAACAAATCCTCGGATAAGGTCTGTGCTTGAGGGCAGCGTTTAGGATCATTGGTACCATTATTAAATGCAAATTTCGTAGAAGGAGCGCTTTCAGTTAAATTGGGAGCACGAAAGCCAGCTTCCACAGTACCCCGCAGTAACAAAGATTTCATGGGTTCAAACCGAACTCCAATTTTTGGAGAAACATGGGCAGAAATACCAGGAAACTTGTCTACACGTGCTGCCGCCTGAAACTCCAGTTTTTTGCTGACCGGGATATTAAACTCACCAAACACTGAGCCATAATTACGTTTTGCATCAACGCTGCTAAGACCATAGCCAACAATATCGCCAGCTCGCAATTCTGCTGAAGGGTCCACTTTAAACTTCTCATGACGCAGATCAAACCCAATAGCCGCCGTAAGAGGCAGATCATTAACTCTCATTAATTCACCGGATATTTTTCCATCGAAAAATATTTGTGAAGTTCTACCTTTGAAACCAAAACTTGGAAACAAGGTATTCAATACTTCTGGAGAATTTTCCTGTCCAATCTTATAGCCGCGATTAAAAAAAGTGGGATCAACCTGGTTTGGATCATATTCACCAATAACTTTTTTAAATCCACTGTCACTGTACGTACCGCGCTGTTTGTCGTCGGTCGTGCTTCCCATATAACCAATAACGGTTTCCCAGTCATAATTCCCAACCGTTCCTTTTAAACCCGTTAAGGCGCGGAAATTTGTACTTTTAACGATGCTACTAGATCCTGCATCTACAAAACGATAGCGAAACTCCACATCATCCTCCCCCGTCGGATTTAAAGGATGCGTTGCAGGAAGACCTCGGTAGTAAAAAGTTTTAGCCTTCCCCGTCATAGGGTCTCCCCAAACCGTTGTGCCAAGGTCAAGACCATACGCAGGAAAGGGGCTTAAATATTCGGTCTTGGTTCTGGAATAAAGCAACTCTGCAAATGCTTGAGTCTCTGTATTGAGTTGCATTTTGCCTGAAAGCAAGAAATTGACGCGATCTGCAGAAGGCTGTGCCTGGAATCTTTCGTAGCGATCGTAACGACACAGTTTGCTGATAATAAATGCAGGATCACAGCCGGGAACGGGCCCAACACCAATCACGTTCCCAGGATAACTGTAAGTCGAAAGGGTGCCAAAACCAGAAAAGAATTTCGTCATTTGGGGGTTAACGTCTTGGAGTACCCTGCCCCACATCACACTGCTGCGTTTAAATAATTCCACATTGGCCAAAATATTAAAACGATCATTATCCAGATTTCCAAAGCCTGCGGTCAGACTAGCAGTAGAAACCTTAAATTCTTCATTGACTAAAGATTGCTCATGACTAGCCCGTCCTTGGACACCTTGGTAATCGCGACGGGTAATAATATTAATCACCCCCGCTACCGCATCAGAGCCATAAATAGCAGAGGCGCCACTGCGCAATACTTCAATGCGCTCTATTGCATCCAGAGGCAGTGCATCTAAGTTAGTAAAAATTTCTGAGTAATCTGCCAAAGCATAAGGCGCAACACGGCGGGAGTTCAATAAAATCAGAGTCGATTGCTTGCCAAGATTACGCAAGCTGGCAGATGAAGCCCCAGATGCAAAAGAATTGCTACCACCAATATCCGAGAGGCTGCCAGTAGCTGCGGTCAAGGTATCCACTAATTCTTTTACTGAAGTAGCGCCCGTACGTTGAATCTCTTCGCGTCTAATGATTTGTACAGGCATGGAAGTTTCAGCGTCAATCCGTTTGATATTACTCCCGGTAATTTCGACGCGTTCTATTTTTTGAGGTTCTGATTCTGACTGCGCGTTAACCACTCCAGAACCCATCAATGCGAAAATCGCCAAACTAATTTTTTTGTAATGCATAAAGTTTGCCTCTAATAAGTTTGTTTTATTAGAGGCAAACTTTATTTGGAAATTATTGTGGAGTCAGAAAATCTAGCTGAAATTTATGTAGGAGTAAAACTAGTTTTTGAACTCTCTTTTTATTACACAAGGCTAACTATAGGCGCGGTACCGCTGCCAACAGGGCTTTTGTGTAAGGGTTCTGAGGGTTAGTAAGAACTTCGGCAGCACTGCCCTGCTCCACGATCAGTCCTTTCTGCATGACTGCGACCTCATGAGCAAAAAACTCCACCACGCCAATGTTGTGTGTAATAAAAAGATAAGCAATGCCTAATTCTTGTTGTAGTTCTTTGAGCAAGTTCAAAATCTGTGCCTGTACCGAAACATCTAGCGCTGAGGTAGGTTCATCACAGACAATTAATTGCGGCTGAACTGCCAAGGCTCGGGCAATGGCAATGCGTTGACGCTGGCCGCCTGAAAACTCATGCGGGTAGCGATCGATCGCTTCAGGACGCAGTCCAACTTTCCCTACAATCTGCTCAAGCATATGAAAGCGCTGCTCACTAGACATCGTGGGATGCAGGGTAATTAAACCTTCTTCTAGAATATCTTTTACCCGCATCCTAGGATTTAAACTCGCAAAAGGATCCTGAAAAATGATTTGAACCTTTTGCCGCATCGCATGTAAGGCCCTACCTGAAAGACTTCCTAACTCCTGGCCTTCCAGTTTTACACTGCCGCTGATATGCGCATTATCTCGCAACAACTGTAAAAGTGCTTTTCCAATAGTTGTTTTTCCACAGCCCGATTCCCCTACTAAAGCCAGGGTTTTTCCAGCAGATACATGAAATGACACCCCATCGACTGCTTTGACATGATCGACTACTCGGCGCAATATTCCTGCACGAATGGGATAATGCACCTTTAAATCCTGGACCTCTAATAACTTCGAAACTACAGTGGTAGTAGACAAATCCTGTGAGGCTGAAAAAGAAGGCTCATGCTTTGGAGGAGTACCTTCTCTTCCTGGTTTATACAATACGCACCGTACCCAGTGCCCTAGGGTAGGCTCAAGTAAATCGGGTGAGGCGCTACGACATTCAGGCATCACAAAATCACAACGGTCAGCAAAGCGGCATTCCCTAAATTCTCTGGTCAGTGCAGGTACAGTACCCGCAATAGCACTAAGCTGACTGCCCCGTTTGCTCACATCGGGCAGGGCATTAAAAAGTTTTTGAGCATAAGGGTGGGCAGGTTTAGCAAAAAATTCGTCCGCAGAGGCCAACTCAACTATTTGGCCGGCATACATCAATGCCACATGATGCGCCATTTGTTTAACTACCGCTAAATCATGGGTGATCAATAAAATCGCCATCCCCTGCTCTTTTTGAAGCGATGTAAGCAGATCTAAAATTTGAGCTTGAATGGTTACATCGAGAGCAGTCGTTGGCTCATCTGCAATCAAAAGATCAGGTTCAGCCGCTAATGCGATTGCAATCATGACCCTCTGTTTTTGCCCGCCAGACAATTGAAAAGGATATTCGTCTATCCTGCGTTGCGCGTTGGGAATCCCCACTTTATTAAGCCATTCCAGGGCTTTTGCACGTGCTGCTGCCCCTTTTAATAAAGTGTGCGTTTCAATCGTTTCAACAATCTGATCTCCAATACGCATCACCGGATTTAAACTGGTGGCGGGTTCCTGGAAAATCATTCCGATGCGCCCACCCCGCTCTGCACGCATACCGGATTCTGGCAAGGCATTTAAGTCATGCCCCCCTAACAATATTTGTCCGCCCGTAATTCGGCCATTGTCTGGTAACAGACGCATCAAGGCTAGTGCGGTCATACTCTTGCCACATCCGGATTCGCCTACCAATGCAAAGGTTTCTCCTTTTGGAATGGCAAATCGCACTCCGTCAACAGCATGAACCAAGCCCGCTTCACTATCGAGTTCAACTTGTAAATTTCTGGCCTCTAGAAGCATACTCATCTCCCTTAAGCGGCTACTGGTTGAGGTTTAAGAAAAGTTTTGCGAAACTTACGTGCCCGTGGATCAAAAGCATCGCGTACCGCATCAGCCAGCAAATTAGCTGACAGCACTAAAGTGACCATGAATACAAAGGCTGAGGCAAAACTCCACCAGACCGTCGGCTCCCGGCCCATTTCACTACGCGCCAGGTTAATCATGCCTCCAAAACTATTCATGCTGGGATCTACTCCCACCCCCACATACGAGAGTACGGCTTCATAAAGCACCAACTCCGAAAAACTTAGAACAGTCGTAATCAATACCAAATGCATCACATTGGGAACAATATGTTTGGCCATAATGCGAAAGGGGCTAGCTCCAAAAGCTCTTGCCGCTTGTACGTAATCTAGTTCTCGCAATTTCATGGTTTCAGCGCGAAGTAAACGGCAAAGCCCCGCCCAACCGGTAACACCCAAAATAATGCAGAGAAAAAATAGTTTGAGATCAGCCCGTTCTATTCCTGTTTCAAATAATTGAGGATTTTTATCAATAAATACCTGAATCATGAGTACGCAAGCCGCAATAAGCAAAATACTGGGAATAGAGGACAGTGTTGTATAGAAATATTGGATTACATCATCTACCCAGCCTTTGAAATATCCCGCTGCAACGCCCAGCACAATGGCAAAAGGCAAGGTAGCAATTGTGGTTAAAGAGCCAATTACAAAGGCAGTGCGAACACTCTTAAGAGCCTGATACAAAATATCGTTGCCAGTGCGGTCTGTACCTAATACATGATAATAGCCAGCTAAGCTAATGATGGGTCCGGCAATCAAACATAATACGAAAACCGTTAGCAACATGGCTCGCCAGGGAATAGTAGTTTGATTCGTGGCAATCGCTTCCCAGGTTTTAGCAATATTTCGTCCTTGTTTCTGGGCTAAAGCTGCTGCTACTAATAAGGCGACTAAAAAAGCGAATAATGTCCCAGCTACCACCCCTTTTGCTGCTCGGGAAATCACATCTTGTTGCCATTGAACTTGAGGGTCTGTTAAATGGCGTCCACCATGTTCAAGCCGGGGGAAAATCCGCTCAGTTTTACCGTTTACCTCTTGTGACTCTTTTAGAAAACCTTGATAGGCAAGCGGTAAGGAATAACTTTTTTCCCGCATCTGGATTTGCCTGCTCATTATTACATCTAACAGGGATTCCGTTTTGGTCGCATAAGAAGCAGGCCGAGCACTGATTTGCGTAGTACTTGCCTGGGTGTCGGGCAAGAGACGGCGAAAATGTACGGAATCCAGTAACCCAATAGCCACAAAACACGCCATTACTATCAAAGCGGCCATTGCCGAAGGTTCCTGGCCTACATAAGCCCAGTTCTTTCGCAAGTTGGGACTACGTCTAGCATGCCAAATAACCACAATGCCAGCCACAACCATTAGCCAAACAACAATATCTGTCCACAGCAAAACTATCTTAGGCATGTGCTATCCCTCAGGTTTAAGCTAAACGTACCCGTGGATCCACCACGGTATAAAGAATATCGATGAGGATGTAACTCGTGATGTAAAGCACACTACCTATGAATACCATGGTGCGCACAATCGCAAAATCCTGACCGCCAATGGCATCAATCACATAGCTACCCAAGCCAGGAATACCAAAAAAGCTTTCAAAGACCAGGCTACCCATAAATACATAGGGTAAATAGGCTCCAATATTGGTGATGATCGGGATTAAGGCATTCTTCAGCACATGTTTAAATAACACCGCTATTTCTGATAAGCCTTTGGCGCGCGCGGTGCGCACATAGTCGCGGCTAATCTCTTCTAAAAACATGGCGCGATTTAAGCGCGCATCCCCCCCAAGACGGGCCAGCATGGACAGTACGACAGGTAATACCAGAAATTTGACTAAATCAATGCCGGTGGAAAATCCAGAGATAGGAAATAGCTTCATTAATTTTGAAAAGAAAAACTGCCCCACAATAATGTAAAAAAGCGCTGAAATTGAGAGCATCGCTACACACAGTACAACACCCCAAAAATCCACGACAGTATTTCTGAAAAAAGTCAGCAGCAATGCAAAACTGACTGTTACCAGTACTGTGAGAATTAAAGTTGGTAAAGCCAGCAGGAAGCTAGCAACCATGCGAGTTTTAATCTCATGGCTGATATCTCCACCCGCTTCTCCATCTGCACGACCAAACTTTAGTGCAAAAAGTGAAACAGAGCGTTCCCAAAAAATGGTTTCAGTAAGCTTTGCACTACCCTGTTCTTTTTCATTGAAATAAAGGGGTTTGTCATAGCCTCGTTCGGCCTTCCATTTTTGGATCTGGTCTTGCGAGACCCGCTTGCCACCGATATTCAGGCGTGCCATATCATCAGGCGTGTTGACCGTAAAAAATAAAAAGAAAGTAAATAAGTTAACCCCTAGCAATACCAAAAAACCATACAGTACCCGTCTAACTAAATACGCGCCCATTTATTTCTCCCCTACCATGGAAACCGAACGCGCTAAACCCGTACTTTTTTCACGTCTGCGCCACAGTCTAAGCACTGGGATAATCGCCAGTGCAAGCAGACCAAAGATGACAAAAAGTGGCCAATAGATGGGCAGATTCCATTCATGCTGCTTTTGAGCACGCATATTGGCATCAATCCGGTAATACTTAGCCATATCACGGATCATGATGGAAGCCTTTCCATTAAACACCCAGGGAGAGAAAGATCCTGCAGCATAAGGGTAATAGCCGAAACTCCAGGGGGCGTCTTCCTGAACTATACGAACCATTTTATCGATTAGTTTTTGCTTCTCTGGGCCATCTTCTAAAAATTTAAGCTGCTGAAATAACTTGTCATATTCGGGGTTTTCGTAATTGATGAGATTATCTCCATCCGCTTTTGCGGAAGCATTGGGTCCATACAGTAAAAATAAAAAGTTTTCAGAATCCGGATAATCGGCAAACCATCCTCCTAAAGCCATCTGTAAAGCACCTTTGCGCTTTTTGTCCTGATACTGGTTGAAATCAGTGGCCCGGATTTCCACTTGGATGTTAAGTTTATTGAACTGTTTAACAATCCAGTCCATTTCGGCTTTGAACTCCGGAGTCAGGACACGCTGGAAATCATAGTTCAGCACTAAAGGACGACCCGTGTTGGCATCCCGACCATTCGGGTAGCCTGCCTCAGCCAGGAGTTTTTTAGCATCTTCAATGGGTCTGCGTACTGCTTTGCCGTCTTTCCAGATGTGTGTTACTGGATTGATGCCCTCGGAGGTTCCATGGCGTGAACCAAAAATACCTGCTGGAATAGGACCGTGTGCAGCTTCCCCCCCTTTTGTGGGAAAAACTCGTCCATATTCTTCCCAGTCTAAGGCAATAGAAATAGCCTGGCGTAATTTGCGGTTTTTAATTTGTTGCTCGGGAGTAGTGCCCTTTCCTACCACAGGGTCCAGCATATTAAAGCCAAAGTACCAGATAGAAGTATCCAGAAATTGGGGGAACTTGTATCCCCGTTCGTTATAGCGTTTTTCAACCTCAGCAGAATCGGATTTGTCAATATTAAGCTCAACACCCCATTCAGGACGTTCAATTTCCGGAATATCCAAAAAGCCGCTTATGAATTTGGCTTTCATCGGTACTTTTTCTTTTTCACTTAAATGATAGATCTTGTCCACAAACGGCATGGGTTTTCCACAGTCTTTTAGCAGACCCGCGGCTTCATCTTTGGGCTCTCCCTCACAAGGATATTTTTCTCCATGATAGTTAGGATTACGGCTCATCACATGACGTCGGTCCCGCACATACTCTGTCAACATAAAAGGCCCAGTACCTACAGGCCAAGTGTTAAGGGATAAGCCGTTAAATGCGAAATTGGGGTTAGCATAAAACTTGTCTGCTTCCCAGGGCACGGGTGCAAAAAAAGGCATGGCCATCCAGTACTTCATCTGTGGATATTTCCCTTTGATCCGCAGACGAAAAGTGTACGGATCCGGGGCGCTGGCTCCTTCCAAGGGATATTTGCGGAAATCTAAAAAAGGTCTGTCCATGCTGGAAGGGTCGTCATTGGCCCGCAGCTTTTTATCTTCGGCCTTAATAAAATTCATATACTCTTTTAAGCCAACAATATATTCAGCAAACACAGAAGAGATGGGGGCAATAATGCGCGTTGTGGCATGGCGCTTGGTGGCATAAACAAAATCTTCTGCTGTTAACTCGCGAGTACCCATTTTTTCAAAATCAAAAGGTGTTCTTTTTTTAGCGGTTTGTGCAGGCGAGAGTGTGTGGTAAAGATATTGGCCCGCCTCATCCTTAGCAAAGGCGGGATGGGGTGCGTACATAACCCCTTTTTTAATTTTTATATCGTAAACGCTCTGTGCTATCTGGTCTGCAGGCGCATCAGCAGGCAAACGATTTCCCTCTTTGTCCAGATAATAGGGTTGCGTGACTTCTTCGGCTAATTTTGGGATTAACTCAAAAGGCCGTTTCAGATAATGGTAGCCAAATAGAGGCTCATATACTTGATAAGTGATCGGAGTTTCATTATTTGAATACGATGCGGTAAGATCCAGATATTTTGGAGAGCGTTCTGAAAATGAGGTAAAAATCGCATTTTCTTTTTCTGCATCTTTAGGATAAGGACTATTGGCAATACCACAGGCTGCAACCATTACAGCAGTACTTGCCAAGAACAGGCTTTTGGGGAAAATAGAACAAAATTTCATGATCACACTCCACTACACCGATCTTTTGAACCGGATGGCACTACAGGACAAGCGCGAGATATTAACTGCAATTGCCCCTTCTTGAAGGTTTTGGCGCAGAAAAATCTGCCTGCACTACCATTTGCACCCACTAGTTTTGATAAATACATAAAAATTTAACAATTAAAGCGACCCTTAAGTTTATTTCAACCTTAGCTACAGAAAGTCATCATGGGCATACTTACTGGAAAACACATCCTCATTACGGGCTTATTATCAAATCGTTCTATTGCTTATGGTATTGCCAGGGCCTGCCACCGCGAAGGCGCTGCGCTAGCCTTTACCTATCAAGGCGAACGATTTAGAGACCGTATTACAGAGTTTGCGGCAGAATTTTCCTCCGACCTTGTTTTTGACTGTGACGTCAGTGATGATGAGCAAATCATCGCGGTGTTCACTCATTTGAGGAAAAGCTGGTCTCAACTGGATGGTTTAGTACATTCTATCGGTTTTGCCCCCCGAGAAGCGATTGCAGGTGATTTTTTAGACGGCTTATCCCGAGAATCCTTCCGAATCGCCCATGATATTAGCGCCTATAGCTTTCCCGCTTTAGCAAAGGCTGCTCTGCCTATGTTATCACCCAACGCTGCACTCCTAACCCTCAGTTATCTGGGTGCAAAAACCGTCGTGCCAAACTATAACACCATGGGCCTAGCCAAAGCCTCTTTGGAAGCCAGTGTGCGGTATCTAGCAGAATCATTAGGCCCAAAAGGGATAAGAGTCAACGCCATTTCAGCGGGGCCTATTAAAACCCTGGCAGCTAGCGGTATCAAAGATTTTTCAAAAATGTTGCAAGCTGTTCAGGCCAGCGCCCCCTTGCGCCGCAATGTCACGATTGAAGAGGTTGGCAATGCCGCAATGTTTTTGCTTTCTGACTTAGCAAGCGGTATTACCGGTGAGATTACCTATGTAGATGCGGGCTTTAATGTAGTAACGCCAGGAATGATATAAAAAATCTCTAACTTTTCTTGAACCCATACTAAACTTTCTTAACTATTATTTAGGGGAATCTTAAGCTAAGGGTGGCGGCTAATTCGCTTAAAAATTTTCGACTTTTTGCAGCTCATCTGCCTTTTAGCTCAATTTAAACTCTATTAATGTGCAAAAGAAGAATAATTTAACAAGGGTTTTAATCGCTGCTATACGGGAGAGATTCGTTGAATGAATAGCCCAGATCCACAATTTGCGCTGGAGACTATTACCCAATGTATCTTTATGCTAAGGGGACAAAAAGTGTTGCTCGATACAGACCTGGCCACTCTGTATGGGGTAGAAACTCGGCGATTGAATGAACAGGTACGCCGCAATTGGGAGCGGTTTCCTCATGACTTTATTTTTGAACTGACTCAAGATGAGTTTTCCAACTTGAAATCGCAAAATGCGACTTCAAGTTGGGGTGGACGCCGCAAGCTACCACTAGCGTTTACTGAACATGGTGCCATTATGGCAGCCAGCATATTAAGCAGCCCTCGTGCTGTAGAGGTTTCCGTGTATGTAGTACGGGCCTTTGTACAACTTAGAGAGCTGGTCGCTACGCATCAAAACCTGGCCAAACGGCTAGATGTCCTGGAGAGAAGGCTAGAGGAGAAAACTGAACTAGTGTCCATGAAGCACGACACCCTCAGCAGAGATACGCGTGGCCAATTCAAGCAAGTATTTGATGCATTGCGGGCGTTGATGAGCCCTCCTGATCTTCCCCCCAAACGACCTATCGGATTTGTAATACCCCAGGAACAAAAAAAGCTTAAAGAAAGTTACAAAGAGCTGGCTGAGAAACCCTTAAAAAGAATCAAGAATAAATAAAACTTGAGAAAAACAAGACAGACGCTTTTAATCAGCGCCTTTTTACTCAAACTCTCAGCATCTGCAAGGGCTTTCGCCTGCCTCCGCTACTCAACCTTACTGGCCATTCTGAGCTTTGAGTAGAAATAAAGAATGCTTCACCCTAATATTTATGCAGCTCTTGAGCCAATTATCTCTGGAAAAGCTTATGAATAAACGGGAAGAGTAAAAGCTTACCGTAAACTTGGCGGACTTGCCGGGTTTGACTAGTGTTTTAAGCAGCTTCCTTTTACCGCTCTAAAGGTGTGGCTGCTAGGATGGCTGTGTAGGGTTTTAAGCCCATTGTTTCGCTTTTTTTCCACTAACTGGACCATTAGCTGCCCAGTCAGCTCAACCCTGCTTCGTACTGCAGGCGCGGTCAACTCATACCCTTTTCGGACGTGTGGATCAAAAAATAAAATTCTTTGAGCCAAAGCGGTACCGGCCCCCTGATGGGTTCAAATTTTTTTAGAAGCAAATGTTGAAATGCCTATTGCCAAGAGTTTGCGCTTCTCTCGCTCAGTGTTCAATACTGCACGATGCGCAGCCATCAGTGGTAAAGGATCAATTTCATCAAACACTTGCATATAAGCTTTTAAGGGGCTATCTGCAACTTCTTCACTCCTCCAATATCCTCTTCCGAAAGAGTCGCGCTGCCAAAAACCGTAGTCAATTAAGCTGCGCCGCAGCTCAACATGATCAATACGCAGCATAGAGTCCGTGTTGGCAAGCCATGCCCGAAGCAGCTTGTTAACCTGCACTTCAGACATTTTTACAGAGCTAGGAAGACATACCGATACAGCAGCCAATGTCACCATCAATTCGATTCGGCTCATGCGGCCCAAGCTGATATTACGCTTTGCTGCCAGTTTTTTCAGAATCTCTATTGCCTGTGGGGAAGAGATAGCGGGAAGCTTGCTGCTTAATGACACGGGTTTTATTTTTATAAGATCAAGTTTGCTAAAAATGAGGGTAAATAAATTTTGGATTTTTGTAAATCTTATGAATCCAATTCTGAAACCATCCATCTCCAAAAAAATCTAAGGTTAAAGAATTAAATCCATTATTAAAGCGCAGATAGCTTGAAGCTTTATTTAAACTTTCGTTATAGGAATCTTGATGATAATAAGTTCCTTTATAGTCTGTACCTCCAACAGGTGCAATTTTTCCATCAAAAGCTATACCTGTTCCAGTAAAACTTTGATACCCAATTTCAAAAAGAGGCGTATAAAGAATCAAACCACCAGTCCAACCATTATCAGTTTTTTCTCTTAAAAATCGTCCTCCTAAATATGGAAGTATAGTTGCATCGTTATTTGTAGAAAACTTTATTATATTTCCTAATCTGAAACCAAAAAGTCCTTGTCTTTGAATATCCTTAATAGAAAAAGAACGATGATTCAACTCTGAATTCCATGTCAACATCTGTCCCCACATAGCAGACCATTTGTGTCTATCAGGAAAGGGTGAGAGGGTATTGTAATTTAACAGGTAATTTGGCATTGGGATACCATCGCCACCCCCACCAATTATATAAGCAGAGGCAGTAACATCGTAAACCATTCTCTTTTCCCTGGCTCGTGTTCCTAAGCCATGGTTATACATACTAAAATGCAGAGTGCTGGCTCCACCAAAATTTTCTCCACCCACACTATATCCCATACCCATATCAAAATTAAAACGGATTTTATAATCAAGTTTAATCTTAATTCCAACAGTAAATCCAAATCCACTTCTTGATATCGGAGGATAAGTATTACCTATGCCTAGTGATGGGCTAATTAAACCTTCATTTGATCTGCTTAAATTACGAATCCATGAGCCAAAACCATCTCTTAAATTATTTTCAAAAACCTGCCTGATTGGCGGTAAATTAACTTGATTTTCTATATTTACAAAAGAAAAAGAGTGCTCAATAGATCGGGCAATAGCTAAATCCAGGGTTTTATCCATATTAGGGATAATCAAATTAAAACTTTTGTTTTTATTTATATCCATTTTTATTTTCCTTGTTCAAGGTTTTAATTTTGAATTAAAAATAATTCTATTTTAAAAATTATTTAAATTTTTTAAAAATAGTTAAGAATGTGAATTAGCTTCATCATTAGACTTTTTGATATAGCCCTCTCATTAGATCTGAAAGTCCGGACTCCATTTAGCAGAGAAAATTTGAAGGAGCAACTAATTTTAAGAAATAAAAATTTTGCTTGCTCCTGCCCCCTATTTTTATTTAGCTGTCATCAGAGCTACGGTCGTATCCAACATACGGTTAGAAAAACCCCATTCATTGTCATACCAACTAGAGACCTTAACCAAACGACCCGACACCTTGGTTAAGGTGGCATCATAAATAGAAGAAGCAGGGTTATGGTTAAAGTCTACGCTAACTAGCGGGGCCTCTGAATATTCCAGAATGCCTTTTAAATTTCCACTAGCGGCTTCTTGAAGAATAGAATTAATTTCTTGCACACTAGTATCACGGGCAGCAATAAAAGATAAATCCACAATAGAAACATTGATTGTAGGAACGCGCATCGCATAACCGTCAAGCTTGCCATTTAACTCAGGCAATACGAGTCCTACCGCTGCGGCTGCGCCGGTCTTGGTAGGAATCATGCTCATGGTGGCGCTGCGGGCACGGCGGATATCTTCATGATAAACGTCTGTTAAGCGTTGATCGTTAGTGTAGGCATGAATGGTGGTCATTAATCCATTCACGACGCCGATTTTGTCATGCAAGGGTTTTACGAGGGGCGCTAAACAATTGGTGGTGCAAGAGGCATTGGAAATAACGGTCATGGCGGATCTTAAAACATGATGGTTAACGCCATAGACGATGGTGGCATCTACATCTTTACCACCTGGTGCAGAGATGATTACTTTTTTAGCCCCTCCTGTCAGATGCTTGCTGGCATCGGCTTTAGTAGTGAAGAAACCTGTGCATTCCAGCACTACATCCACCTCTAGCTCTGCCCATTTAATCTGGCCAGGGTCGCGCTGTGCAATAACCTTAATCTTCTCGCCGTTCACAATAATGTGATCATCCTGAGCGATTACGGTACCGGGAAATTTCCCGTGAGCAGTGTCATATTGAGTGAGATGAGCATTAATTTTTGCATCTCCCAGATCATTAATCGCCACAATCTGGAGATCATGCTTTTTGCCGCCTTCATAATGAGCCCGCAAAATATTACGCCCGATACGCCCATACCCATTAATCGCTACTTTAATAGTCATATTTTCTCCTTATTACATTTTTTCTAAAAGAGCTAAGATATTTCAACATTTGGCCAGTACTGCTTTTACCGTATCTGCTACATTTTGCTCTGTAAAGCCAAAATGCTTGAACAAAACTCCGGCAGGTGCAGACTCGCCAAATCTATCAATCCCTATAACGGCAGCACAGCCATATTTCCACCAGAAATCTGTCACTCCCATTTCAACCGCAACTCGTGGTAAGCCTCTAGGAAGCACCGTCTCCTTATAAGAGACTTCCTGCTTATCAAATACCGTGGTGCTTGGCATAGAAACCACCCGCACGTTTATCCCATCGCGGCTAAGTAGGTCCCGTGCCCCTAGTGCCAATGCTATTTCTGAACCCGTAGCAATAATGACCGCGTGTTCTTTTTTACCGGGTGCTCCTCGCAGAATATAGGCGCCTCTTTTAACCTGATTCATGGTTTGTTCCGCACTCTCCTGCCTTTGAATGTAGGGCAAATTTTGGCGACTAAAGATCAAGCTTGTAGGGCCTGTTTTGTGTTCAAGCGCTGCGATCCAAGCTACAGAGGTTTCCACCGTGTCGCAAGGCCGCCAAACCTCCATATTGGGAATGAGGCGCAAACTGGCCGTGTGCTCCACAGACTGATGGGTAGGCCCGTCTTCACCTAAGCCAATAGAATCATGCGTAAAAACAAAAATACTGCGCAGCCGCATCAACGCAGCCATACGCAAGGCATTTCGAGAGTAATCTGCAAAGGTTAAAAAAGTGCCTCCAAACGGAATAAGCCCACCATGTAAAGCTATTCCGTTCATGATGGCACTCATCCCAAATTCCCGCACCCCATAATTGATGTGCCTTCCAGCTTGAAAGCCTTCTTCTTTACTAGATCGTAGAGGAACTGCACCGATCCAATCTGTAAAATTAGAACCCGTCAGATCGGCGGAGCCGCCCAGCAGTTCCGGTAAGGTTTGTACCAATGCAGTAATGGCTTGTTGAGAGGCCTTGCGGGTAGCCAGTGTTTCTTTTTTGTCCATCATTGCCTGTACAAGCGCCAGAGACGAGGCTTTCCAGTCAACAGCTAAGTCCCCCCGCATGCGGCGTTTAAACTCTGCGGCTTTTTCCGGATACTGCGCTTCATAATTTTCAAAGAGAGTCTGCCATTGCTCTTGAAGAAAAGCCCCCCGTGCCTTGAGATCAAACAGATCATAAATAGCTTGTGGAACTGTAAAAGCAGCATGAGGCCAGTTAAGTGCAACTCGGGTAGCGGCGATTTCTTCTTCCCCTAGTGCAGCTCCATGGACCTTGTCGGTACCAGCCATATTGGGTGAACCTTTTCCTATGGCCGTCTTGGCGCAGATTAAAGTAGGCCCCTGATCTGTCAAGGCGTTCAGACGCGCTTGTTTAATGGCTGCATCTACCGCTTCAATATCATGACCATCCACGTTAGGGATTACATTCCAACCATAAGCCTGGAAACGCTTGGGAGTATCGTCTCTAAACCAGTGCTCTACCCGGCCATCAATGCTAATACCATTATCATCATAAATTGCAATTAGCTTAGATAAACGCCAGGTGCCTGCCAGTGAGCACGCCTCATGACTGATGCCTTCCATCAAACAGCCATCACCGAGAAAAACATAAGTGTTATGGTCAACAATAGGGAATTCTTTGGTATTGAATTGTGCAGCTAGCAGTTTTTCTGCCAGAGCCATACCGACTGCGTTGGCTATCCCCTGCCCTAGAGGGCCGGTTGTGGTTTCAACGCCGGGGGTAACCTCTACCTCAGGATGCCCAGGTGTTTTACTATGCATTTGCCGGAAATTTTCTAATTCGCTCATAGGTAGGTCAAAACCCGTTAAATGAAGCAAAGCATATTGCAGCATAGAGCCGTGACCGTTAGACAATATAAATCGATCCCGATTAGGCCAATGGGGATCGGCTGGATTTACCTTAAGATGTTCAAACTGAGGAGCCCACAAGGCCACTGCAATCTCTGCCATCCCCATCGGCATGCCGGGATGACCGGAGTTTGCTTTTTGGACAGCATCCATGGCCAAAGCTCGAATAGCGTTAGCCAAATCGGAAAAATTAGGGGAGAAAGAGTGGGATTCAACAGACATTTTAAAAGGACTTTCGGGATAAAGTTTTGAAAAATAGCTTTTGAGTAAATCGGATAGGGTAGATAATTAATTTTACCTGTTTCGTAAAGGTTCACTGCCATTAATTATGGGTAAATGATGCATCGATTTTTTGTTGATACCGCTTTATGCGATAACGCTCAGATAGAGCTTGACTTGAAAGCTACTCAACATGCACAGGCATTGCGGCTGCGCGAAGGTGATCAAATTGTCATATTTAATGGCCAAGGTGGGGAATATCCGGGAAAAATAATTTTCCAAGGCCGAAAAATCCGAGTACTTTTAGGAAGTTATTTGCAGCAAGAGCGTAAGTCTCTTTTGCATATTAGTTTGGCACAGGCAATGCTCAGTTCTGAAAAAATGGACTGGGTCGTTCAAAAAGCAACGGAGCTGGGAGTCAGTCAGATTATGCCTTTTTCTGCGGCCCGCAGTAACGTAAAGCTTGATGCAATGCGTAGCGTAAAAAAATTAGCGCACTGGAAAGCAGTTGCACAGGCCGCTTGTGAGCAATGCGGGATGAACAAAATTCCTATTATTACTGAAACTTTTTCTTTACCCACACTGATTGCAAATACCCAACTGAGTCATATGCATCGTTTCACCTTGGCTATCGGCGCCAAAACCCCTCTTTATTCGCAGCCCAAACCAAAACCTAACGAATCGGCCTTAATTGTGATCGGACCAGAAGGAGATTTCAGTCCGGAGGAGTTGGATTTACTAGACAAAGCAGATTTTACTCGGGTTTCAATGGGACCCCGCATCCTGCGCACAGAAACGGCTGGGCTCGCTGCTTTAGCAACGTTGAATGCCTGTTGGGAGTTGCTGTAAACCTATATTTATGGAAAAGAAATGCGATGGAAGACTTCTCGTTTTTTAAAAGAACTACAGTTTTTATGATTTTATTTGTAGGAGCGTTTTTCATGCTTCCTTTATCCGCAAACAATGCACTTGAAGTCAATGAGCAACTCTGGCGCTCGATTCAAACAAAAAACCTGCAAAGTTTTGATTCTGCACTTCAGGCAGGGGCCAATCCGCAGGAGAAGGATATCATCGGCCAGACTGCTTTACATCAAGTAGTTACTTTTTGGGGAGATGGAACTGTTATTGAAAAACTTCTTGCAAAAGGGGCAGACATTAACGCTACAAATAGTGAGGGAGCTACAGTCTTATTGCAAGCGTTAAAATATGCTCATTACAGCAGTGATCGTGCTCAGCTGGAAAGCGTTGTCAGACTGCTTTTATCTAAAGGAGCACGTGTGGATATTGCTGATAAAAATCAACGCACACCTCTTTCTGTAGCCATTGAACTAGGTCATCTGCCTATCATTGAGGCTTTACTGAAAAAAGGAGCCAAATTACCTGCAGATACCCTCTTAAAAACCCTTGCACTGGGCACGAACTTACCGCTCATTGATTTGTTAAGAAAGCACGCTACCGATCTGGATTTAAATTTGCGCAATAGCTCTGGGCAAACGGTATTGCATCAAGCAGCGAAAACGGAAAAGCTTTTATTTTTACTGCGGTGGCTAACTGAGCGTGGAGTGGACTTGCAAGCGCGTGATCAAAGTGGAAGCTCTGCATTGGCGATCGCTGCCTCAGCTAGTAA
The DNA here is from genome assembly GCA_019695155.1 of Burkholderiaceae bacterium. Lineage (GTDB taxonomy): Bacteria > Pseudomonadota > Gammaproteobacteria > Burkholderiales > Burkholderiaceae_C > Piscinibacterium. The sequence continues at coordinate 22,854 of JAIBAO010000001.1, forward strand.
TATACCGGGCATGGCTTATCTTTATGAGCGGGGTTTGAAAATTGATGCCACGGATAATGATCAACAACAAGCTATTCATCTGAGTGCCTATACAGGAAATTATGCAGCACTTAAATGGTTGATAGAGCGCGGTGCTGATTTACAGGCAAAAGACCGTTGGGGACGCCGGCCTTTGGATATTGTGATCGAAAGCCATACTTTTACCTATGCCTCAGAGGAGCAAAGAAAACTATTGGCAGTATTAGTAGGTGGAAATGAAGGCGATATTGCACGAGGTCGTTTTCAAAAACATCCTCTGCATGTAGCAGTATGGTCAGAAAACTTAGACGAAGTAAAACGTCTGCTTAAAGACGGGGCCAATGTAAACGTCAAGGATGAATCGGGTCGTACCCCTCTGGCCAGAGCGATGGAACTTTCTACAGGAAATCTTGCAACTCCCAAGCAAGTTGCTTTTGGTCGAAAACTGCTTCCCTTACTGCTTGAATATGGAGCAGATACCCGTCTGCGTTTGCCGACTACAATGAAAACTTATGATGAATATGCGGACCAGCTCGGTATCCGAAAGGAACTGGACCGCTTAAAAGAACGTTATTCACCGCAGCAGGGTAAATCCATTAATACTAGCAAGGATTAACCCGCTGTAAATCTAAACCTACCGTCCCCCACATCCACATGCACGGTTTGTTTAGGCATGTATCCCCCCTTCAGTAATTCTTTAGAAAGTGGATTTTCAATCTCCTGCTGGATATAGCGTTTTAAAGGTCTTGCACCAAAGGCCACATCGTAGCCTGCATTTGCAATGCGATCTATCGCAGCATCAGTAATGGAAAATCCAAGATCCAGCTTGGATAAGCGTTCCTGCAAGCGCTGCAGTTGAATGCGAACAATACCGGCAATATGTTCCTTAGATAAAGCATGAAAGATGACCACTTCGTCAATACGATTTAAAAACTCTGGACGGAAGTGATTTTTAACCTCTTGCCAGACTACGCCTTTAATGCGCTCGGCTGGTTCATCAGCCATGCTTTGGATGAGATGGGAGCCTAAATTGCTGGTCATAATAATGACCGTATTTTTAAAATCTACTGTGCGACCTTGGCTATCGGTTAACCGCCCATCATCTAATACTTGCAAGAGGACATTGAAGACGTCTGCATGAGCTTTTTCTATTTCATCAAACAAAATAACACTATAGGGTTTGCGACGCACTGCCTCGGTTAACATGCCGCCTTCGTCATAGCCCACATAACCGGGCGGTGCACCAATCAGTCGAGACACCGCATGTTTTTCCATATATTCAGACATGTCAATCCGAATCAAGTGGTCTTCACTATCAAACATAAAGTTGGCAAGCGCTTTAGTCAGCTCTGTTTTTCCTACGCCGGTAGGCCCCAGGAATAAGAAACTACCGTAGGGTTTGTTTGGATCAGACAGACCTGCGCGGGAACGGCGAATCGCGTCTGAAACAAGCGTCACCGCTTCATCCTGGCCCACTACACGTTTGTGAAGTGCATCTTCAATATGCAAAAGTTTTTCTTTTTCTCCCTGCATCATTTTGCTAACGGGAATACCGGTAGCACGAGCAACTACCTCAGCTATTTCCTCCGCGCCGACCTGGGTGCGGAGCAGGCGCGGTTTCTCGCTTTTGGCATCAGAAGCTTCTGCAGCTTTTAACTGGGCTTCTAGTGCAGGTAGCTTCCCATATTGAATTTCTGCAACTTGTTCAAATTGCCCCTTGCGCTGCATATCAGCCATTTGAGCGCGTAGCTTTTCAATTTCTTCTTTAATGTGAGCAGAGCCTTGAACTGCGGCTTTTTCTGACCTCCAGATCTCTTCCAAATCAGCGTATTCACGACTAAGTTTTTCAATCTCATCGTCAATGAGCGCCAAGCGAGCGCGAGAGGCATCGTCGCGTTCTTTTTTCATGGCCTCGCGCTCAATTTTTAGCTGAATCAGACGTCGATCAAGCTTGTCCATCACTTCAGGCTTGGAGTCAATTTCCATCTTGATCCGGGCGGCTGCTTCGTCAATTAAATCAATTGCCTTATCGGGCAAGAAGCGATCAGTAATGTAGCGATGACTTAACTCGGCAGCCGCAACAATAGCTGGATCAGTAATTTCAACCCCATGATGCAGTTCATATTTTTCTTGCAAACCCCGCAAAATGGCAATGGTGGCTTCCACAGTGGGCTCATCCACCATTACCCGCTGAAAACGCCGTTCCAGTGCCGCATCTTTTTCAATATATTTGCGGTACTCATCCAAAGTAGTGGCGCCGATACAATGCAGCTCACCCCGCGCCAGGGCAGGCTTAAGCATATTGCCCGCATCAATGGCACCTTCTGCCTTGCCGGCTCCCACCATGGTATGCAGTTCATCGATAAATACAATAGTGCGACCTCCGTCTTTACTGAGATCTTTAAGTACCGCTTTAAGACGCTCTTCGAACTCACCGCGATATTTTGCACCTGCCAGTAACAGTGCCATATCCAGTGCCAGAACGCGTTTACCTTTCAGACTTTCGGGTACTTCATCATTCACAATGCGCTGAGCAAGTCCTTCAACAATGGCAGTTTTACCGACTCCTGGCTCACCAATCAAAACGGGATTGTTTTTAGTGCGACGCTGCAGAATCTGAATAGCACGCCGTATTTCATCATCTCGTCCAATCACGGGATCTAATTTGCCCTGACGGGCCCGCTCTGTTAAATCCAGGGTATATTTAGCCAGAGCCTCTCTCTGACCTTCACTTTCGGCATCTTTTACCGCTTCGCCACCTCGTACGGCATTAATAGCCGCTTCCAAAGCTTTTTTAGTCACACCGCAATCGCGTAATGCACGGCCTGCATCTGACTTATCTTCAAGCGCAGCCAAAAGAAAAAGTTCGCTGGCAATAAATTGATCGCCGCGCTTTTGGGCTTCTTTATCAGTTAGATTGAGCAAACCAGACAAGTCCCGACCTACCTGTATTTGTCCACCTGCCCCCTGTACCTGCGGTAAGCGAGCCAAGGCATCTTTAAGGGCCTGACTTAATCGTGGCAGATTTCCGCCCGCGCGTGAAATAAGTGCACGAGTACCCCCGTCTTCTTCGGCTAATAAGGCCATTAGGAGATGTACTGGCTCAATAGCCGGGTTATCTTGACCTGCAGCAATGCTTTGCGCCTCACCTAGCGCCTGTTGAAAACGAGTAGTTAATTTGTCTTGTCGCATGATAGATTCCCTTGAGGATTAAGACCGAAATGGGGGCATGCAGATAGATTTCAACAGCTTCTTATTGCTGACAAACAAGAACATAGAAGTACTTTATCTATGCACCGGAAACAATTGCTATACAAGATTGTCTGACATTTTAAGCTGCTGAAATTTAATTTTTTAAACAGCTTAAGACCTGCTCCACACGTTCATCTATGCTTGCCGATACCCGAAAAAACTTAATTTTTCGCTGGCTTAACTGTTGTACATACCAATCGTGTTGACGTTTACGAAAAATCTCATCACGGCGGGTGCCATCTTGCACAAAAGGAAAATCGGGCTCACACAAAAAAACATAATCATAGTTTTCTTGAGCCATTTGCTCGAGTAAAGGGTCTGCCGCGTTAAACATTTCCTTGCTGTAAAACAGTGTCGTTAGCGCACAGGTATCACAAACAAGCCAGATGTTGGCTGACTTACAAAGCTCATATTCGTGCAGGCGCTGCTCTAAAGCTATCTTTAGCATATCTTCAAATTCGAGTCTGCCATTCTTTTCTATCCATAATTGTCGGCCATACTCTGCTACCCATACCGTTTGAAGACGCTGTGCAAGGTGCTGAGCCAAGGTGGTTTTTCCGCTGGATTCCCCACCTAGAATACAAATTTTTTTGATAAAACTGGCATAAACAATGGGGGAAAGAAAAGCCCGATGATTGTGCGGATTAGCCCGAATCTGACTACCCGAAATAGGCACAATTAAACGCTGTTGATCGACATTAATATGAGTCACCGAAAAATTGGGATCCGCTTTATTAGCTCTGAAATGATGAGTTAATATCTTCGCAAAACCCTCTCCATAAACTTCACTGGTAAACACGGCATCCACAGTTTTACACAAAATCTTCAGGCACAGCCAGGCTACAAAATCACGATGTTCTTGATCGGATGCATCATTAGGGGGGATGTTTTTTTTCTCAGAAATACCTTGAATTTGTAAAAAATGATTAAGAGTAGTGTCATCAATCACTAACTGGGTAACTTGCGGAAATAAACTGCTTAACCAAGCACTTCGGGTTTCCCTCTCACAGCCTTCAAACTCTGGTTTTGTATAACTGATTACAATTAGCTCATGGCATGAATCCAGAGCACGTTTGATTAACAGCTCATGTCCGTAATGTAGGGGACAAAACTTTCCGACGACTAAGCCTCGTTGATATTGTTTAGCCATTCTTGAAAACAGTCGTCAGATTCAGTGAGCGCCCTGCAACTGACGATGCCAGAAGTACCAGCCTACAATTGCATTGATCCAATAGGTGGTATACAACAAAGCAGTAATGTGTAAGCCACGGCTAGCATAAAGAGGCACGGCAATGGTATTAACAAGTAGCCAGAACGCCCAGGTTTGTAAGCGTCGCTGCATTAACAGCAATTGTGCAATCACACTAAACACTAGAACCGCTGAATCAACAAAAGGCGCATAAGCATTTGTCCAGTAATGCAACAGCGCACCGTACCCTATTGTGGCAACAATTCCTACCAGCAGCAACCAAGCCAAAGTAGATAGTTTTACATTAGAAACGGGCAAGGTCTGTCCTCCCTGCCCTTTTAGCCACTTCCACCATCCTATAAAACTTGTGGCAATAAAAAACAATTGAAGTACTACATCTGCATAAAGCTGTGTCTGCCAAAACAAGATAGCAAATAACATGCAGCCTATGATGCCACACCACCAGGTATGGATACTGTTACGACCGGCTAGAAATATGGATAGCGTTGCTATTGCGTTTGCAAAAATCTCCAGGCTAGAAGTCATACACTAGCCTGTTCTAAATCTGAGGAGTACTGAATAATTTTGTCTTGTGCTATTAGTAATTCAAGACTAATAGCATCATTACCAAATAAAGGAATAAGCGCCTGGCGAGCACAAGAGGCAAGATGCATGGACATTGCATGTAACCGGAGCACACAACTGCCATCAGCGAGCTGATGAAATCCGTATTGGGCTAAGGGGAGCAGTTTTAATGCGTGAGTAATCTCAATATTATTAATCCATTCACCTGTTTTAGTACGAAAACGTACGGGAGGCCGCCCCGCTAAACCGATTAATATCGGTTCCTCGCCATCAGTCGATAAAGAGGCATAATCCCCTGTGCGATAGCGAAGCAAAGGCAGACAAAAATTAAATCCCCCTGTAACCGTAATTTCACCCCGTTCCCCACTTTGCAGGGGTTTGCCTTGCGGATCAAGAATTTCTACATATAACTGCGGTTGTAACAAAACATGCCCCTGAAGCTTCGGATCCAATACCGCTACAGGCCCTACTTCATTCAGAGAATAGATATCTAATACCGGACATTCAAAACGTTTCTCCAACATTTGCCTTAGCCCTTCAGATAAAGCCATGGAAACAGAAAGCAAGGCACGAGGTCTGGTTTTTAAGGACAGGCGAGCCAGCTCAGTAAGTGAGAGAGGATCACCCGTTATGATTTCCGGCGCCAATGCCTCAAGGTAGCAGACTCTATCCGCGGGATCTCTCCAATCATCGGGATGCAAGTTAATTTTAGCTAGGCCGGACTCATCCATCGTCGGCGTGACTGAAACATAGGTAAAACATCGGCGCTGATAGCCGACGAGGACGACTCCCACTTGACCGCGTCCGTATTGCAATTCGATCCCAAAGCGTTTTAAAGCACGCTTATGAAAAGTTAGATATCGGCCCGCTACAACAGGATGGGAAGGAACTCGTAAAGGATGACCCGTAGTGCCCGTCGTACTAAATTGAATTAACCGGTCAAGAGTGACTGAATCAGGTACAAAACGAGTTATGTCTGATGCAAAGTCTGCACGGCTTACGGTAGGTAAATCTTCAAACCTTAAGGAAGATGATCTTCCTAGACCTCTGTAATAAGGTACTTGCGTAAAAACATGGGCCAGGAAATTATCAAGCCAAGAAGGTTTTTTATCGGGAAAGCAGTTAATTGCTGCGTTTATGTTTTTTTTCTCAAATAGTTGCAGTTCAGTAACCTCAGCTGCCATTAGACGATTACCACTTTTATTGCGGTAAATAGGTGCAGCAGGGTGTTCACGCATAAATCTTAGTATCCTTTGACCGTGCTCAGTCAAAGTGGGATATCGAAGAGGATCCACACTGCTTTGAACTTTCATTCCCGCGTCCATTTATCGGCTGATTCCTCTGCAAGCTTTTTCTCTAGAGCTTCTCGAATCGCACGAGCCCGCTCCTGGCTCGCTCGGCTTGCTTGCTCTAGCCTGCTCCGCTCCACACCGCTAATGCTCATTAAACGATCGGCAGCTTGAGTGAGTGTTTCACCCTGCGGTCGATAATCCAAGCTCGCTAATACAACTCTTGCTAGTTCTTCCCGCCGATCCGGATCGCTAACAAATTTATGTGCGGGTGGAGCACCTTGTGCTAAATCAAATATTGCTTGGTCCAGAAGCTGTGTTACGGAATGTGCTGAAAGATTTTGCTTTAAAAACCATTCATCGGTTAGCAACCACAGTACTACCATGGTGAGCGCGAGCCAATTGCGGTGCATTTTTGCGTGCGGTTCTTCAAACCGTTCCAGATTCTCCACAGGCAAAACATTACCTAGCATGCGCAAAACATCATTGACTAAGGCAGCAACAGATACTTTCCCCGGATATCCAATAATGCGGGGTTCCTGCAGAAAATCGGCGGGTGTTTCCGCCAGGCGACGCGTTAAAGTCTCAAGGATCGGACCGATTCGATTCATGATCTGTACGCTGCAATACCCTAATATTATTGAGATTTTTAAAAGAATTCTGCCTGGAAAAGCTTATTAAGCTTAAAGTTAAATCTTAAAAAATATTAATGAACAATCAATTTTAGAAACACGGCACTATCAGCTCTGTTTTGCACTTTGGCCTATAAACTGAAAATCAATATCAGGGGCTCGACCCGACAAAATATCAGCCAAGGCCTTACCACTACCGGGGCCCATTGTCCATCCTAATGTGCCATGCCCACTATTTAAATAGAGGTTAGGGATACGGGTTTGACCGATAAACGGAATATTGGAGGGTGTGGTAGGACGCAACCCAGTCCAATATTGAGGATGGTCGAAATCACAGGCCCCCGGAAATAAGCTTTTAGCCCGTTGGGTTAAGGCTTGGCAGCGCACGGGGTTCAGGATCCGGTTATACCCACTTAACTCAGCTGTTCCTGCAATTCGTAAGCGGTTCCCAATGCGGGTAAACACCATTTTGTAGGCAGAATCAGAAATAGAAACTGTTGGAGTAAGCGCAGGATTAGTGACCTGCAAGGTAGCCGAGTAGCCTTTGACAGGATAAATGGGTAAATAGATGCCTAACGGCTTTACGATTAAAGGGGTATAGCTTCCCATTGCCACCACATAGGCTTGCGCTGTTAGAGTAGCATGCACCCCTTTATCATCAATCACCTCAACACCTGCAATCGCATCATACTTGCTTGCCCCCGGTAGCAATCGAGTAACCTGGTGATTAAACTTAAACTGTACCCCTAAAGAAGAGGCTTTTTCAGCCAAGCGTAGGCTAAACAAATAAATATCGCCTGTCTCATCATCAGAAGTAAAATCTCCCCCTACAATGTGCTCAGCGCTAGGTTGCATGGCAGGCTCTAACTCTAGCACACGCTCTTTGCTGATCACCTGCCGATCGCAGCCTAATTCACGCATCACGGAAGCAATTTTTTCTGCGCCTGCAAGATCCTGCTCTGAAGTGTAAAAATTTAAAATACCCTTCTCTAACTCATCATATTGAATACCCGTTTCATGACGAAGCGTTCGCAACACATCCCGACTATAAGCGCACAAACCCACTAAATGCCGTACGTTGTACTCTACCCTGCCCGGTAAACATTCCCTTAGAAAATACATTCCCCAAATCCACTGATTTAGCCTTAACTGTGGTCTAAAGAGTAAAGGAGCGTCTTCTTTACCCAACCATTTAGCCATTTTGATTAATGCAGATGGGCTCGCCCACGGTTCGGCATAACTCACAGAGATCTGACAGCCGTTTGCAAAACTCGTCTCTTGGGCAGGACCAGGTTGACGGTCAATAACGATCACTTCATGACCTTCTTTTGCAGCAAACCACGCGGTCGCCAAGCCAATAATGCCTGAACCCAAAATAATAATGCGCATGCATAAACTCCGTAATGCTGTGGCAGAAATTGTAGGGTGAGAAGGCAAAATATAAAAAATCAAGTACTTTATTTTTCTTCTTCTCAAAAGCTTTTTTAGAAATTTGCCTTATTTTTCATAAAATACGAAAAATTTTTATAAAACAATAATCAATTCCTAGCCTTCAATAACACCCTATTTTCAATGCTAATTTTCCTCTCTATTTAGCGCTTAATCTACAAAGACTTATTTTAGTAATGGCTATTGCACAAAATAGGCAATAAAGGAAACCCAATCATGGAAGTATTTTTGCAGCAACTGGTCAATGGCCTTGTACTAGGCAGTGTTTATGCGTTGATTGCATTGGGTTACACAATGGTCTACGGTATTTTGCAGTTGATCAATTTTGCTCATGGCGATGTGCTAATGATAGGAGCCATGACAGCCGTCACCATCATTCAACTCGTGCAAACCGCTGCGCCTACCACACCAGGATGGCTTTTGTTAGTACTGGGGATCAGCGCAGCAGTACCGACGTGCATTTTACTGAATGTAGTGATTGAACGAGTGGCTTATCGACCGCTGCGCAACTCCCCTCGCCTGGCTCCTCTTATTACAGGTATCGGTCTGTCTATTATTATTCAAGCAGCTGCAATGATTATCTGGTCACCAAACCCTCGTGCTGTTCCACAACTGCTACCCGCTACTCCCATTGAAATTGGTTGGGTACATTCCGGATGGGGAGCTTTAATCTCACCCACACAGCTGACTATAGTCATAGTGGCTGCCTTACTGATGGCAACTTTAGTTCTACTTGTAGAAAAAACAAAATTGGGGCGAGCCATGCGGGCAACCGCAGAAAACCCTCGAGTTGCAGGACTGATGGGAGTTAATTCCAATAATGTCATTGTTTTTACCTTCGCCATCGGGGCAGCTCTTGCAGCCTTTGCCGGTGTTTTAGTTGCCGCTAATTATGGACAAGCTCAATTCGCGATGGGCTTTCTGCCTGGACTAAAAGCGTTTACTGCAGCCGTTTTAGGGGGAATTGGCAATCTTTACGGAGCAATGGTAGGAGGTTTACTGTTAGGAATAATCGAAGCTTTAGGAGCAGGCTATATTGGGGATTTAACCGGTGGGTTTTTAGGTAGCCATTACCAAGATATTTTTGCATTTGCTGTGCTGATTATCGTGCTGACCTTGCGTCCCTCGGGTCTGTTAGGCGAACGTGTTGCTGATCGTGCTTAATTCCATTTCTGAATCATTCAGATCATCGTTCCTTAGACTTTCCTGCTGAAAGACAGTCCTGGGTTTGGCTTCAAGATATCAATACTTTAGAAAAGGAATAAGTAAGGAAATGCCCCATGGCGAATATAAAAAATAGCACTACTTCCAAATTTTTCATGCTTGCTGTTGCTGCGTTAGCCTTACTGCTCATGCCTTTTTTCCTGGCACAGTTTGGTAATAGCTGGGTAAGAATTGTGGTACTTGCCTTACTGTATGTCATGCTGGCCCTGGGCTTAAACATTGTAGTTGGCATGGCAGGGCTACTCGATTTAGGTTATATCGCCTTTTATGCAGTAGGTGCGTATATGTACGCCTTGTTAGCAAGCCCGCATCTGATGGAAAACTTTCAAAATGTGGCAGCAGCATTCCCCAATGGGATGCATACTCCTATCGTACTGGTAGTGTTACTGGCAGCAGCCTTAGCAGCCTTTTTTGGAGTCATGCTTGGAGCCCCTACTCTTAAATTGCGTGGCGACTATCTAGCCATCGTAACTTTAGGGTTTGGAGAAATTATCCGCATTTTTATGGTTAACCTGAATTCACCCATCAACTTAACCAATGGCCCTCAAGGAATCAACCTGATTGATCCTCCATCAATTTTTGGTCACAGTCTCTCTAAACCCTTGCAAATAGCACATGGGGAGATCCCCTCTTTAGCGCAGTATTACTATCTATTTTTGCTATTGGTAGGAATCATTATTGTGGTGAATTATCGCCTTCAGCATTCCCGGTTAGGTCGTGCCTGGATGGCTATACGAGAAGATGAAATCGCAGCCAAAGCCATGGGGATTAACACCCGTAATGTCAAGCTGGCAGCTTTTGCGATTGGCGCTTCTTTTGGAGGGGTTTCCGGAGCAATGTTTGCTTCATTACAAGGGTTTGTTTCTCCAGAATCTTTTACACTGAACGAATCCATCGTCGTACTGGCCATGGTAGTACTGGGCGGTATGGGTCATATTCCTGGAGTAATTCTGGGTGCTGTAGTTTTGTATGCTTTACCCGAGGTTTTGCGCCACACAGCAGGACCAGCTCAGCAGCTACTTTTCGGGCAAGAAATAGTTTCACCAGAAGTATTGCGCCTGCTTATCTACGGCTTAGCCATGGTGCTCATTATGTTGTATCGCCCTAAAGGGCTCTGGCCTGCACCAGAACATGGGGTTAAATCCCCCTTGCCAGATACCAATACCGGCAAGAGTTAAAAGGGGTCAGTATGAGCGAGTCGTTTTTGCTGTCTATTAAAGGAGTTAACAAACGCTTCGGTGGCTTGCAAGCCTTAACGGAGGTAGGTTTGCAGATCAAGCACGGTCAGATTTATGGCTTAATCGGCCCTAACGGTGCAGGTAAGACTACTTTTTTTAACGTCATTACAGGCTTATACACCCCCGACTCCGGTAGTTTTATGCTCAACGGCAAAACCTATACGCCTACTGCCGTTCACGAGGTGGCCAAAGCAGGCATTGCCCGTACCTTTCAAAATATTCGTTTGTTTCCAGACATGACAGCGCTTGAAAACGTCATGGTTGGCCGCCACGTCCGCACTCATAGTGGAGCTTGGGGAGCCATTTTTAACACCAAAAAACATCGTGCAGAAGAAGTAGGAATACTTAAACGTTCTGAAGAGTTACTGGAATATGTAGGGATTAAAAAATTTGCTGAATATCAAGCAAAAACACTTTCGTATGGTGATCAACGACGGTTGGAAATTGCCCGCGCATTGGCAACCGACCCGCAACTGTTAGCCTTGGATGAACCCGCGGCGGGAATGAATGCAACAGAAAAACTCACCCTGCGCAGCTTACTGAAGCGTATTAGCCAAGATGGAAAAACAATTTTATTAATTGAACATGATGTTAAGTTAGTCATGGGTTTATGTGACCGCATTTCCGTGTTGGAGTACGGCAAACTGATTGCTGAAGGCAAACCCGAGGATGTTCAAAAAGACCCTAAAGTGATTGAAGCCTATCTGGGTACAGGGCATTAAAAAGCAGGCTAATATGAGCGACACTATCCTGAAAATTTCACAGCTCCAGGTTAATTATGGAGGCATTAAAGCCGTTAAAGGAATTGACTTGTATATTAATAACGGCGAGTTAGTCACACTCATTGGAGCCAATGGTGCGGGTAAAACTACCACGCTGAAAGCGATTACTGGCCTGCTTAAACCCGCACAGGGAGAGATTTTCTATTTAGGGAATAATATTAAAGGATTGCCTTCTTTCAAATTAGTTGAAAAAGGCCTGGCCATGATTCCCGAAGGTCGAGGCTGCTTTACCCGCATGACTATTCTTGAAAACCTCAAAATGGGGGCTTTTACCCGCAAAGATATGGAGGGCATCAAGCAAGACATTGAAAAATGGTTTGAGATTTTCCCTAGACTTAAAGAACGCGCGCATCAACTAGCCGGTACTTTATCAGGGGGTGAACAACAAATGCTATCCATGGCACGCGCCTTGATGAGTCGCCCAAAATTATTGCTGTTAGATGAACCTTCCATGGGCCTTTCTCCCATTATGGTGCAAAAGGTCTTTGAAGTCATTTACAGCATCAAAGCAGAAGGTATTCCCATGCTGCTGGTCGAACAAAACGCAAAACTTGCTCTGCAAGCTGCAGATCGGGCATATGTAATGGATTCTGGTCTTATCAGTATGCAAGGGCAGGCTCAGCTTATGTTGGATGATCCTAAGGTTCGCGCAGCGTATCTAGGGGAAGTAACGTCTTAACCATTGCTTTGTATGTAATAGTTTTCGGTAGCCACACCTTTGCCACATTGATCTTGCACTTCTAAAAAAAGCAGCTATCATTCAGCCAATCAGAATCAAAACGCTGCTAGCCAATCGCAAAAAAAGCGCATGCTAGCTGAAATTTTCTCTTATATATGACAGAAGTAAATCCAAACTTCTTGCTGTCTTTCTGGTTGGTTCTTTCTGCTTACTGGCCCGTTCTTTCTGCTTTTTCTTTTCTGGCTCTTCCTGTCTTGATTTCCATGGCAGACTTTCTCCCAGGATTCAAGGCTTCAAATAAAAAAGTCATAGCCTTAGAGAATCAGCCCAGCAGTTGTGAGGATTTTTCCGTCCTGGTTCCCATCTATGGAAATATTAAATATCTAGAAAATCTAGAATTTTTAAAAACCTGCGCAAGACAGGTTTTTTTGTGCACAACAGCCAGTGAATCTGCCCAGTTTTACCAAGAATTAAATGCTTTAAGTAAAGAACATGGTTTCAAAATTTTAAAAGCATCTATTGATAGAGGCACTCAGGCTTCAAAACGCGCCACCACCGCTCCTATAAGAGATGCCATTATGCGCGAGGCAATACAACATATCTCATCGCGCTATGTAGTGTGCTTAGATGCGGATTCCTGGCCAGAAAGAGATTTTCGCTATTATGTAGGCGCAATGCACAAACATAACATAGAAGTTACCTCTTCTTGTCTGGTCCCTATTAATAAAAAAACTTTTTTAGGGAAGCTTCAAGTCATTGAGTATTTATTATCTATGAAACTGAGACGGATTATTCCCTGGCTTGTTTCAGGTGGCTGCCATGCAGCCAGTACCGAGGCCTATAAAGCCATCATGACAAAACACAGCATGTTTTTCCAGGGAAATGATGTAGAAGTAGGTGTGCTAGCGACCCGCATGGGATTTAATGTGGGATACATTCCCTTCAAAGTGAATACCTCCGTTCCTGATACTTTGAAATCTTGGTACCGTCAGCGCTATGCCTGGTCAGGAGGGGAATGGCGCTTAGGTATGGCCAATATAAAGCTTGCACTTCAGTTTCCGATGTTTTTCTTTTACTTATCAGCCATTATGCTGGGCATGTTTCCGATACGGTGGATTAGTGTCTGGTACTCACCCTGGATATTGCCTTACGTTTATCTGATATACATAGCTATCGTGGGCATCTTATGCCGAAAGAATTTTTCTTGGTTTGTAGTGATTTATCCCCTTTACTCGTTTTTTAACTCCTTAATCATGACCCCTCTTGGTTTTTTTGCCTATTTTCATATGTCTATCCAGCATTCAAATTGGGGGCAAATTGATTTAAATCGCCAAAGAAGCATAAACGAAAAGTCTGTTTTAAAAACATTGGATCCAGTATATGTTCAAGAAGAATTCATTAATAACCCAGATAAGACTAACATCTTTATAAACTAGGTTTTATGCTATGGTGAATATCAGGGAATTCATTAGTGAGGGTGAACCCGGCGCAGTTGATCTGCATGCTGAAGTCACAGAACTTGATCTATTAAAACCAAAGCGAATTCTCACTGACAAACCTGTCATTAAAAACTTATTTTTAAATAAGCGCATATTGATCACCGGTGCGGGAGGTTCGATTGGTTCAGAATTGTCTCGCCAGATTGCTAGCTATCACCCTTCCTACTTAGCTCTTCTAGATCGAGATGAATCTGCCCTGCATTCAGTACAATTGGGGATTCGAAACAAAGCATTCCTAGATGAAAATTCGCTAATTCTGGCAGATATTCGAGAGCCTGAGCGACTCATGCAAGCTTTTAAAGAAGTTATGCCTGAATTAGTCATCCATGCAGCCGCTTTAAAACATATAACCTTTTTGCAACGTACACCTTCGGAAGCCTTTAAAACAAATGTAATGGGAACATTAAACGTTTTAGAGGCTGCTCAACAAGTAGGCGTCAAGGTATTTATCAATATTTCGACAGACAAAGCAGCCGATCCAAGCAGCGCGCTAGGATATTCCAAGCTGATTGCAGAAAGGCTGACTGCAGCTGTTACTCAAGGGCGTTTTCTATCCGTCAGGTTTGGAAATGTATTAGGCTCTCGCGGGTCTGTGTTACCTACTTTTCAAACTCAAATTGCCTTGGGTGGACCACTAACCGTAACACATCCGCAAGCTACGCGATATTTTATGACTATCCCCGAAGCAGTACAGCTAGTCTTGCAGGCGGCCAGCATAGGGAAAGCTGGTGAAACATTGATTTGGGATATGGGTAGCCCCCTTAAAATTGATGAGATTGCTCGATTTCTAGTAGCGCGTTCCCAAAAACCTATTGAAATTATTTACACGGGCTTGCGGCCAGGTGAAAAAATGCATGAAACCTTACTTGCACAGACAGAAAAAGGAGAGCGCTCCTCGGAGTGGCCCATCACCCATGTAAGGACATTAGCCTTAGATTCTAAAATTGTGCGTGCATGGACTGATACTTCTTTAAAGGGCTTAGCTCAGTTATCGGCTATGTGAGGATAAAAACTATCCGCAATATTTCTGAATGTGCAATCCGGACAATCAGAAAAAATAAAATGATACGCTCATTGTCGATAACACTTCAAATACCTGCTAACAGGTAAAAGCTAGAACCATGCCTCTTCCTCTTATTTTGATATTCAGTGGAGTTTTATTAGGAAGCAGCCTTTCAGCTACCGCTCAGACTGATAAAACAAAGCAGCCTTTTACTGTGGAACTAAGTTTTGATCATCAAACCCTGAGCAATCAAAGCCCAAGTTTTCAAGAAACTGCTTTACGCTTAAACCGCTGGCTAGGCCCAAGACATGTGATTGATTTTTCACTAGTGAATTCCCAGCGCTTCGGACTACGTGATAAGCAGTTACTGGCAAGCTATGTCCATCCTGTGAATGATAAGCTTGGGATTGCAATAGATGCGGGTTTTAGCCCAAGCCAGAACTTTTTACCTCATCATAGTCTGGACCTTAGGCTGCAATATGAGTTTGCACCCGCATGGGTAGCCTACGCTGGCCTAAAAAACAGCCAATACAAAACTTTATCCGTTAGACAGGGCCTGCTCATGGTGGAACGCTATATAGGCCCCTTCAGCTTCGCTCTGTCTTGGCATCCCGTCCAAGCCTTAGGGAAAAGTACATCGAACCAAGTACTCAAAGCCTATTATTATTATGGACAAGATAATATGCTTGGGCTGATTTACTCCCGCGGTCAGGAAGCCACCCAAATTAATGATGCGCTCATTACCCTGGCCGATGTACGCTCGCTTACCCTGAGTGGGCGTTACTGGATTGCCCCTGAATGGGCTGTCAATTATTCAGTAGGCTCCACTCAACAGGGAAGCTTTTATACTCGTAAAGGAGTGCGTTTTGGGATACAACACTCTTTCTAAGCTATCCGTAGCGGCTTAAATCGTTGTATTGATCATTTGCGTGAACCATCTTTAAAATACTCCTCTTTTTTCTGAAAATTACCATTTTCATCAAAAAGCTCTGCAAATTCCAAAGTGCCATTTTTATATTGCACTTTCTTTTGCAAAGAACCGTTTTCACGGTAAATCATCCCGGGCCCATCAGGTCTCCAGGTAGAGTTGCCCCCATAAGGAGACTCAACTTCTAAATATCCTTGTTCTAGCATTTTTACACCACGGTCTGAATACTGCACAACGGCTTTGCGTACAGCTTGATCTTTACCTTGTCGTTGATAAGTAGCTTCTTCGCGCAGCTTGCCATTTTGGTAATAATGAGTTTCGCTTTGAACCTTATGGTTACGCAACACATAGGTACTTTTAAGTTGACCCTCTTTAAAATTTTCCGTAATCGTACCGGTACCACTCTTTCTATCATATTCACTCTTTGTGAGCATTTGTCCGGCGGCATTAAAAGTAGAACGTCTACCCGTAGCCTCGCCCGCCTCATACTCACGTTGTTCAGCGATCTGGCCATTTTCAAAATAACGTTCATGGGTACCCTGCCATTTATTATTTAGAAAAGACCGTTTTTCCTCAGGACGACCTTGTTGATCGTAGAGAATCACTTCACCAACAGTCCCGTTACGCCCGCACCACTGTTCATCGCGTTTATCGACTGATTGCGGTCCGCAAGACAAGCGCTTTAACTTGCCGTTCGGCCAAAACTCTATATCTGTATTATATTGGGCACCCGTCAGTTCATAACGGATACTTTTAATAGATCCATCTTCATAATAAGATTTGGCTAGACCCTCTATCTGCCCATTACGAAAAGAGGTTTCCCTCTCTAAATAAAATTTTTCGCGATTAAAGTATTGGGCGACTCCATCAAGTTTATTTTCTACATACGGTTCACGAGCAAACACTTTTCCGGTACGCACGTCAAAACGTTCTTCCCAACCGTGGCGTTTTCCATTTTTAAAATTCACTTTACGAATAATCGTTTGTGTATCCCTATCCTTGCAGGTCACCAAGCCGGAAATTTCCTTATAAGAAAAACCATTATTTAAATTAACATTGCGGTCGCAATCTTCTACCCCATAAGCCAGGGGAATTGCAGTCATTAGCAAACCCACTATAGGAAAAAATTTAAAGCTCATGATCTGCCCCCCAAAATGGATCAACAAAGGAAAATTTGAAATGTCTTTTTCGGCAAATAATTAGTAAAAAGTATTTTACGTAAGAAGTTTTATTCAAAAACATGAAAACTGATCTACACGACCTCAGCATATACCTAAAAAATAGGGCATATGCTTTGGGATTTTCAGAATGCCGCATTAGTGATGTAGATCTGGGGCAGGCGCCAGAACATCTACACACCTGGCTTGCCGCGGGGATGCATGGCAGTATGCACTACATGGAAGAGCACGCTGATCTACGCAGCGCACCTGCACTCTTACAGCCCGGATGTGTGCGTGCAATTTGCGTACGCCTAGACTATTTACCGGCGACTTTTGCAGGGCGACAAAAAGATACCTCTCCTACCCCCCATCCCAACTGGCAGCATCGCTATTGGCAGCGCCTGGCAGATCCCAAAGCAGCCAATGTGTCTTTATATGCACAAGGCCGGGATTATCATAAAGTCGTCCGACAACGCCTTCAAAAATTAGCTGACGTTATCAGTGCCCATCTGCCACATCGTTACCGGGTATTTAGCGATTCTGCACCTGTAATGGAAGTAGCCTTAGCTACCAAGGCTGGGCTAGGTTGGCGCGGTAAGCATACCTTGCTGCTTAATCGCGAAGGAGGAAGTTTATTTTTTCTAGGAGAAATACTGACCGATTGTCCCTTACCGATAGACGAACCTATTAACGAGCATTGCGGGAGTTGCAGAGCCTGTATCGATGTTTGCCCGACCCGCGCTATTGTTGGGCCTTACAAACTAGATGCCCGTCGCTGTATTAGTTACTTAACAATCGAACACAAAGGCAGTATCGATGCGGAACTGCGCCCTTTAATAGGTAATCGCATTTATGGCTGCGATGACTGTCAGCTGATTTGCCCCTGGAACAAATTTGCCAAAATTGCACAAGTGCCGGATTTTGAGCCTCGGAATCATCTAGACCAAGCCAGCTTACTGGAGCTGTTTGACTGGACGGAGGAGGAATTTCAGCAACGTTTACAGGGTAGCGCCATCAAGCGCATCGGTCATGCACAATGGTTGCGCAATATTGCAATAGCTTTAGGTAATGCTCCACCTAGCAGAACAATTTTTAATGCCCTGAAAGCCAGGCTTCTTCATCCAGATGGAATAGTGGTTGAACATGTGCTGTGGGCAATACAGCGACAAGAAGAGGGATTAATAAAAAAAGGGAACTTCTAATAACCGTAGCGAGCGGCCCGTAGCGGATTTGAGGAGCGGATGCGTACGCAAGGTACGCTGAGCACCGCAAGAGCCGATCCGGCTTGCGCAGTAGGTTATTAGAAGTTCCCAAAAGGATTACCCTAATATCTATGCGGCCTTTCAAGCATAAATACTTGAATAACCGCATAAAATCAGGGGAGTCTTAGGAGCGCTTAACTTTAAGGCGCTTTCTATAGTGGAGCGATTGGTTTATTACCAAAATTTATACTTTGCACGCAAATAATACACACGCCCTAAGGGATTAGTATTTTTCTCGTCATACCCTACTTGAAAACCAGAAGATTTGCGGGAAGAAGGAGGATCTTTATCCAATAGATTTTTAATGCCAAAAGTAAGATCCAAATTTTTGATACCTGTCCAACTAAACTGGGTATCAATAGTCTGGTAAGCCCCAACCGTACGGTTTTCTGGGTAATTAGGCCCTACTGAAGCAGGATCCGTAAAGTCTTTATAAGAAGCTGTGTAATTATGAGTCAGTGAAGCATTCCAAGGACCGGTTGTGTAGGTAAAAGTTAATGCATGGCGCCATTTTGGAGTAGATCCAAAATCTTTGTAGCTTCCATTGTCACTTACTGAGGGTAAGCCAGGATATTGATATCCATGCTTTGTATAGACGGTACCATCAAAGTTGATAGCAATTTTGCCAACACCTTCAATTTTTTGTCTGTAATTCAAATTGATATCTACACCTGCCGCAAAAATAGAAGCTGTATTCTCAAAGGGTAAATAAAGATAGGCTAAGGGAAAATTTGGATTGGTACTGCCCTGAATCGCGCCGGTACGCTTTCCATCATCAACCCATCCACCCGGATACTGTAGAGGATCAAACCGGTAAAAATAGCTAGAGTATTTAGCCGGATCGCTCATAACCTGGATTTCAGACTTTTGCACAATCGCATCAGAGATCTTCACATCCCAATAATCCACAGAACCACTGAAATTATTGGTAGGCTGGAAGACCACTCCCAAAGAGAATTGTTTGGATTTCTCAGGTTTCAGTGTTTTATCACCCTCCGTCGCTGTAGTGAGTTGAACACCACACTCATCGACTAAATCACCCACAGGATTAATATTATTAATCGGAACGCCATTAGGACAACGAATAGGATCGTTAAACACTCCCGAAGTTGCCCCTCCAGATGTAAAGGGACGCAGATTTTCATATAAGGTGGGAGCTCGATAGCCTTGACCATAAGAGCTGCGCAATAGCACCTCTTTCACCGGCTGATAGCGTAAGGCCACCTTAGGGCTAAGTTTGCTAAACGAACTGCCAAAACTGTTTTTTAATTTGTCATAGCGTGCAGCTAACTGCATTTCTAAATCTTTATACAAAGGAACCGAAAGTTCTCCAAACAATCCGTAGACCTTACGACTTCCTGTCACACCAGGAACTGGACCATCACTACCCACTGCATCTCCACTGGCTAACACCGGATAAGAAATTTGATCTAAATCTTCCTGCCTAGCGGAAGCTCCTAAAGCTAAGGCAAGCGGACCATAGGTCCATTTGCTTAATTCTTTAGAAACTTTTAAATCCACTTCTTTAGATTCAGAAATAGCACTTCTTTGAATCCCACTGAGTTGAGCATTTTGTAAGGCAGCCTTACTCACTTCATCTTGCGGACCAAAGATATTGATTTGCCCCGACTCTAACAGTGGAGTGAGCTTGGCATAGCTGTACTGGCCAGGACCAAAAGAGATCGTGCCTTCGTTTCTAGAATAAGCAAAACCAGTGTCATAATCCCAACCAGCAATGATTCCCTTGGCACCCAACAATACACGGTAATTGGTGGTTTCAGTCTCATCATTGCGCCCTCCTCCGGCTACTGTACGCCAACGCCCTCTAATAGGTCCTGTAGGAGTTACTGCCATATCCGCCCCCAAAACCGTATCAGCTTGTAAAACTGTTCCATTGGGCATTTTGTAACCGGCAGGAAGCGTCATGCCTTTAGGCAGAGTGATCGTCGAAGGATAGAAGCGACCACCTACGGGATAACCATTAAAGGGATTGGTAAACGGTGCAGGCGAGTAGGCTGCAAGCAGCTTATCTTTTGTATAGGCTGCTTCTGCATAAAGCTGGTTATCATCATTCAACTGAAACACACCCCGTGCTACAAAATTATCATGATCCGCTTTTGGAATAAGGTCTATGTATTTAACATAGTCTGTGCCGCATTCGGTTGCACTACGAATATTGAGTGCAAACTCAGGACTATCACATCCTTTATATCGCAAAGGGTTTAATGCGGTATAGGCATTCCCTAAAGTATCCGTAAAAGTAAGATTAGGGATACCGTTACGAGGTGAAGAGTTATCTATTCCCAAATCATCCCGTTTTGCACTATTAGCAAAACTCCGGTCTTTGGCCTGCAAGCGCTGGTTTTCTTCACGATTAGCGCTAAACAACACATTAAAACGTTGAGTGCTCAGATCTCCAAAACCTCCACTTACATTCACACTTCGCGTATTGCCTCCTCCAGGCTGATCGACTTTAGTGGCATAGGCAGAGACTTCAAGACCCTGAAAATCTTTACGTAAAATAAAGTTAATCACGCCTGCAATAGCATCTGCACCATAAATAGCAGAGGCTCCATCTCTAAGAACATCAATACGTTCAATCGCAGAAACGGGAATGGAGTTCAAATCTACCGGCGAATTACCAAATGCATAATTAGCCACTCGACGCCCGTTAAGTAATACCAGTGTGTATTTAGAGCCTAACTGACGTAAGTTAGCAGTGGAAGCATTGCCAGTGGATCCTACATTCGTGGAGATCACTGTACCTCCAAAATTTGAAGGGATCATGCTAACTAAATCTTGCGCAGTGGTCGCTCCACTGCGATCAATATCTTCCCGTGTAATAGAGGTAATGGGTAAGGCAGTTTCAGAAGCAACGCGCTTAATACCGGAACCTGTAATTTCCACCCGTTCTAGCTTGGAATTATCTGAAGTAGGAGCATTTTCTTGCGCCCAGACAGACTGGGCCATAAAAGCCCAAGTAAGTAACAAACTGCCTGAAAACATCTTGCGTATGGAATAAGACAACGTTGTTTCTTTTATCATTAGCATCCCCTTTTCATCTTGAATTAATTCCTTGTTGACTCAGCCTTTAATCGATGTAGCACAGGTGCCCAGCTAGTCTATAAACTTTTATATTCTCGTTCATTTACCAGGCTTATGTAGAGTTATAAATGCAAGCAAGGTTGTTTGCTTGCTACAAACCAGCGACAAAAAGAGAATCGCGACCCCTACTCTAAATAAATTACATGAAAATGAGGAAAATACGGAGAAGATAGTCAGCCAGCAAATAGCTCTGCATGGGTTTAAAAGCACAAGACCTACTTTTAATCTGCAGGGTCATTCTGCAGAGCGGTGGTGTTTTCATAATAGGTAGTTAGCAGCAGTATGCATTTAAAACTTTATAGCCCAGTTACAGTTACTGCTGCCTATAGTTTTCATACGACTGGCACTTGTGTGTAGGTTTTAAGAACAATAGCTCGATCTTCTGGATCAATGATGGCTGCAAGGCTTTCCGTAGCCGCTTTATAAGCTTGAGCATACAATTTTTTCTCTCCTGCCACATAAGCAGCATGAGCATAAATGCTATGAACAAAAGCTTTTTCCCAATCTGGAGTATCAGACTTATTAAGAAAATAATTCTGCATTTCAGAAGCATACTTAAATGCAATTTCCCCATTACCAAGCAATGCATATACGTTAGCCAAAAGCATTTTGGCACGCATTTTTTGAAGAGGCGTGCCTACTGCTTGCCAATGCCAAGCAGAGGCATTGGCAGTCTCTAAAAGCTCAATATCGTTTTCATTATTTGTACGCTCTTCTGCCAATGTCCAAGCTTTATTATTACTTTCAATCGCAAAAAACCGATGCCAGCTTTCAGGATGAGCATCTTTAGGAAATGTAGACATGGTAAATACTCAAAATAGGAGTGATGTATTTTAACGAATAAACCCTATCCATCCCGGTAGGGTCACAGTAGAAAGTAAGGTCCCTATAGAGATAATGGCTGCTACAGGCGCTGCCGGAGCACCCATCCGGGCAGCCAAGATATACGCACTAGAAGCCGTAGGTAAGGCTGCATAGCTTAAGATAACTATACGAGACACAGTATCGAGCGGCAGAACCATCAGGATACTTAAGGCCAGCAAAGGTAGTATCAATGTTCGGGCCAGTAACATCCAGGCCACTATCGCCTTGGCACTAAAAGTTCCAGCCCAATTTAATCCGGCCCCTACTGCCAGAAGCCCTAAGATCAGCGCAGCCTGGCCTAATCTAGACAGACTTATCCATGCTAACTCGGGCAAAGATAAATTAAAAAGTTTAAATAGAAGCCCTCCCGTTGTTGCAATAATTAATGGATTGCTGGCGAGGTCTTTATATAAAGGGCGACGATCTGCATAGGCACGCTGCCCTGCTAAAGCGATCACTGCAAAGGCATTACAGATAGGAACGTTAAATCCAATCACAAGTGCATAAAGAGCTGTCGCTTGGCCGGTGTCATCCAGCCTGGAGGCTAATGAAAGTGCGACATATGAATTAAAGCGAAATGCTGTCTGAGCACACCCTGACCATATCAAACGATCTGTGGCCGATCGAGTCAATATCCAGCGGGCCAGCCAAGCCCAAAGGATTCCAGCCATCGTTATAAGATAACTGCCCATAATCAAGGTAGAAGCAGTGGCCGGATTTAACGGACTACGGGCTACTGCCACAAAAAGTAAAGAGGGAAACAGTACAAAATACACCAGCTTTTCTATTGCATCCCATACCTCTCTGCCTAAAAAGCCACTGCGAAACAATATGAATCCCAACGCTATGGTGATTAGATCGGGCAATAAAAGAGAGAAGTGAAGCATTGCAAAATAATGCAAGAGAAAAAGCACTTCTCCTGTTAGAAAAACGGGACTTTATCGTGTTTTTTTTAAATAAAAGGCTTGTACAGATAACTTAATCGGCTAAAGCGAGATAAGTGGCATTAGCCTGAACGACTATCAGAATAGGAACTAAGCCGTTTAAATTATTTTTTAGTAGCAGCGTTAGGCTGTGTATCTGAATTAGCAAAAGAAGTTTTAGTAATAACCGCTTTATGTTGCACACGTAAATCACTCACTACCCCTTGTACTTCCTGCTCTGCAATAAGACGAGCAATAACCGGCGTAAATTGTGATCTTTTTGCATCATCCACTCCTGGCTTAGCTGACAAAGCCACTACTCTATACAAACCATAACTTCCATCCGCCAAAGCTGTACCCACTAGAGACGGAAACTTTCCTGAAACAGAGGCCTGCAACACAAGAGGCAATGCTAGAGGGGGCACACCATTTGGATTGGACCTTGAGATGGACTTTTTAGCAGAGAAGCCGGTAGTATCAGTAAGCTCTTTTGATAATTTTTCCAAGGCCGCTTTACCGGCTTCAATGGCTTTTTTGCTGGCTTCTTTTTGTAAAAACTGTTCTTGAACTTTCACCCGGACCTCATCAAAGGGAGGAACTTTTGCGGGCTGATAGTCGATCACACGCGCCGACACTAAAGTGCTGGGAGCTACTTCTATAGCTTGCGTATTTTTGCGCGATTTGAGAGATTCTTCTTTGAATAAGGCTTCAATCAAACGAGGTGCTAGCACATTCCCAGGTTGAGCGGGAAGTTTTGACTGGGCCCTGTTTATACCTTCAGCCTTTTGTATTTTGACCTTAAATTTATCAACAACAGGGTTAAAACTATCGGCTTGCTCATACACAAGATTGCTAAATTGTTCCGCCGCCTCTGCAAACATTTTGCTTGCTTTACTTTTTTGAATTTCTAACTGAATTTCAGCCTGGACTTCTTCTAAAGGCTTTACAAGCGCAGGCTTAATCTCGGTCAGCATAATGATGTGAAAACCAAAATCAGATTGAACCAACTTGCTGATCTGTCCCACATTCATTGAAAACACTGCGTCCTCAAAGGGTTTAACCATTGCTCCTCTAGCAAAAAAACCAAGGTCTCCACCTTGACTGGCTGAACCAGGATCTTGTGATTTCTCTTTGGCTATTGCCGAAAATGTGGATGAGTCTTTTTCTACTAGCGCAAGAATTTTCTCTGCTTCTTGCTTGGCTTTTGCTTTATCTGCTTCCTTGGCCTCTTTTGGAGCATTAATCAAAATATGGCTAGCCCGACGTTGCTCTTGAGTGCCAAAGCGTGACTGGTTTTGATCATAAAACGCTTTTATTTCTTCTGGAGTCACCGAAACGTTTTTAGTCAATGTCTCATTATTAAGTACTACATATTCTGCGGAGAGTTTTTCAGCAATTTCAAAACTCTTTTTATTTTCTTCATAGAATTTTCTTAGTGTAATATCGTCTACTTTGATCTGCGTAATATATTCCTCAGGTTTAAAAAATCGCTCCTGAATTTCTACAGCCTGCTCATTAGCCACAATCAATCTATCAACCACCTGTTTGGGCAATAAAACTGAGTTTGTTAAAGAATCCAGAATTCTTGCTTGGGCCAGATCGTTGCGCATTTTTGCTTCAAAAATCTGTTCGTTAGTTCCTTGGGCAATTAACAAGGAGCGATATTTATCGTAATCAAATTTTCCGTTGTTTTGTAATTCAGGATAACTCTGCAGGGTGCTACGCAAAAGCTGGTCAGAGGCCAGAATATGACTTTTGTTTTTTTCTGTAGTCAGTACTCTCTGGTCTATTAACTGTTCCAATAACAATTTACGGGCCTCAGGTGTATCCACTAGTTTTGGATCTAAGGTAGGACCATACTGCTGACGTAACTGATCAATACGGTTACGCATTGCAGCTTCGAGATCCTGCTCGGAAATCTTCTGGCGACCCACCTTGGCAATAGCATTGTCATTACCCATAAAACTGCTATAGCCTTGGACTCCAAAAAACGCAAAGGAAGGCAGAATAGCAAGTAAGAGAATGACTTGAAGAAAGCGGCGATGGGTACGAATAAACTCAAACATAGTGACTCATGTATTAGAAAAATATTTTTAAACATCCGCTATAGCAAAGCTATAAAAGCATGCAGAAAAAAAGCGAACCGAAGTCCGCTTTTTTCACTACTTTAAAACTGTTTGTACTGGTGGGTGCTGAGAGGCTCGAACTCCCGACCTACGCCTTGTAAGGGCGCCGCTCTACCAACTGAGCTAAGCACCCGCACAAACAATTATTTTTCTAGTTTAGCGAATCTTTCAAACCTTTGCCTGGACGGAATTTAGGTACTTTAGCTGCCTTTATTTTAATAGGTGCCCCAGTCCTGGGATTACGGCCAGTACGCGCTGCCCTGCGACCAACTGCGAAGGTACCAAAACCTACCAATGTCACTGTGCCGCCCCGTTTAAGCGTGGTTTTGACCGCACCTATCATCGCATCTAAAGCACGTCCCGCTGCAGCTTTAGAAATATCTGATTGTTTAGCGATGTGGTCGATCAATTCGGTTTTATTCACGTTGAACCCCCTATTCATTT
>JAIBAO010000008.1 GCA_019695155.1 Burkholderiaceae bacterium
AAAGGAGTAGGACTATGGCAATTGAAGTGATCGAGGTAGAACATCGAGGCACTGTCATCAAGGTGGTGGGCGTCGGTGGTGCTGGCGGTAATGCCATCAATCACATGATTCGTACCGGCGTAAGAGGCGTGGAGTTTGTGGTTGCCAATACGGATGCACAAGCTTTAAGTGCAAGCCTGGCTGATTCCAAAATCCAGCTGGGAAATTCCGGGCTTGGGGCAGGAAACAAGCCCGATATCGCTAAGGAATTTGCAGAACAGGCGCGCGATCGTATCCGTGATGCGTTGACGGGCGCTCATATGGTATTTGTAACAGCAGGTATGGGAAAAGGTACAGGTACTGGTGCTGCACCTGTCATTGCACAGGTAGCCCGAGAGCTAGGGGCATTAACGGTGGGGGTTGTCACCAAACCTTTCAGTTATGAAGGCCCCAGCAAAATGGATTTGGCTGTGGCGGGCTCTGACGATCTGGCACAACATGTAGATTCACTCATCGTGATTCTCAACGAAAAGCTTGAAGAGGTCTATCCGGATGCAACAATGAAGCAGTGGTATGGACATGCAGATGAAGTGCTAAACAAAGCCGTAGCGGGTATTGCGGAAATCATTAATGTTCCGGGCCATCAAAATGTAGACTTTAACGATGTCCGCACGATTATGTCAGACAATCGTGGAAAAGCCATGATGGGCACGGCCACCGCCAGCGGCTCTTCCCGGGCAAAACAGGCTGCCGAGCAAGCTGTGGCAAGCCCTTTACTTGAGGGAATCGATCTGTCGGGTGCCAAAGGAGTACTGGTTAACATTACTGCACATGAAGACACACTTAAGGGTTCAGAGGTCAAAGAAATTCTGAACACCGTGCGCAATTTCTGCGCACCAGACGCTCTTGTAGTACATGGCGTAGCTTATGATCCTCACATGACCGAGGAGTTGCGCGTAACAGTGGTTGTAACAGGACTAGGCCGCAGTAAAAAAATGACCCTGGTCACCCCTCAACCACAACAACATCTACGCACCGGCACTTATGATGCCCCTGCTTTTAATCCCTCGAATGAAGCGGGACAAGCACAACAATTCGTAGCTTCGCAAGGAGCGGGCTTGCTCACACCTCCAAGCTTTGCAGACTACGACACCCCAGCGGTGTGGCGCAATGGGCGCAATGATGCCCAAGCACGGGTCACTGCTCTTGAAGAAAGCGGTATGGAACGCTTAGATATTCCGGCTTTTCTCAGAAAGCAAGCCGACTAAAGCGAACTCCTTAACAAAGTAGTTTTATTTCCTAGCCCGCCATGGCAAAGCGGGCTCTTTTTAAGAAGGGGCATCAACTTCCTTTACCTAAAAACAATAGCGAGCAGCCTTAAGAATACGGTCAGGTGGGGTCGGAAAAACCCGAGAAAACGTGCACCTGTATAAAAAGTAAAGTGAGCAAGTTCTCTGCGGCGAGCCTCGGGGAACTGTAGCGCTCTTTGCCACAGAATGATTCTCATTAGGAATAAAACTAGTGTTAGTAGTTTTTGACGAGTCAGCCAGTGATCAACTAATCTTTCTGGTTTCAAACCCAGATTAGCCTGAGGTGCCTCCAATATTGCTCGTTGAGTACTTCGTGAAGTAAATTAACGATATGCATTTGCAACGAACCATCAAAGAACAAGTACAAACTACCGGAGTCGGTCTACATTCCGGGAAAAAAGTCAATCTTAGGCTGCGCCCTGCCGCAACCGATACCGGTATTGTTTTTCGCCGAACTGACTTAGCAAAACCTCTGGACTTTCCTGCCTTGGCTACTGCTGTTGGCAATACACAACTTGCTTCCGTGCTCACCAACGGCAACGCACGGGTCTCCACGGTTGAACATTTAATGGCTGCCTGTGTGGGCCTGGGTATTGATAATCTATATGTTGATCTAGATGCTGAAGAAGTCCCCATCATGGATGGCAGTGCCACTACTTTTGTTTATCTCTTGCAATCTGCTGGTATTAGTGTGCAAGCCGCTGCTAAACGTTATTTGCGTCTTCTAAAGCCGATTGAAGTGAAAGAAAGCGACAAATGGGCCCGCTTATCTCCCTTTTTTGGTTACCGGCTTAACTTTTCCATTGCTTTCAATCACCCTGCAGTCAATGCTACAGGCCAGGAAGTCAGTTTTGATTTTGCGCAAAACTCTTTTGTAAAAGAAATTGCACGGGCCAGAACCTTCGGTTTTGTACAAGAAGTTGAAACCCTATTATCGCGCGGCTTGGGGCGAGGTGGCAGCTTGGATAATGCGATTGTTTTAGATGAATACCGAATCCTTAACAACGGTGGCCTGCGCTTTGATGATGAATTTGCTAAACATAAATTACTGGATGCTATAGGCGATATGGCCCTGGCAGGCTACCCACTTCTAGCCGAGTACAGCGCATTTAAGTCAGGACATGCCCTCAATAACAAATTAGTGCGTGCCTTACTGGCAGATCAAACCGCCTGGGAAATTGTTACTTTTGATTCAACAAAAAGCGCACCCCAGTTTGCGAGTACCTATCAACCCAGCCCCTTTGCAGCATAAATCTCCCTTTTTTAAGAAAGTTTGTTATTTTTGCTTATTTTTGGAAAGAGCCTGGGCGATAGAGGCTTGGCTGCGCAACTGACTCAAAGCTTTTTTAAAATCCTCAGGAACTATGTGAGTGCTTGCTTGCAGAGAATCTGAAGTTTTATGCTTAACACTCTTTTCTTCCGTAAAAGAAAGGCTGGCTTGGATATGGTATTCGATAGCCTTGAGCTGCCAGCCACACGTTTGAAGATAACTTAACAATTCCGGCCCTAAAAACTGCAAGCGGCTGCGAGTTGCTGCTGAATTTACTTCAATAAGGGCAGTATCACCATGAATTTTTATGGCACGAGCAGATACTCGAGTATTTACCCCAACGTCTGCCAGAGCCGATTCCCAGTCAGACTGAAAAACCAGCAAGCGCTTCAGTTCGGCAGCCCAGGCCGGTGCGCCCCCAGCAGTCGCTTGCAGTACCCAATCGCTGGCAGTTTTAAAAAGATATGTTGCCATCCCGACCTCTTGAAAAATCCAACAATATTTCCTCTAATCCCCTGATTCCAAGCCATAAACTGAATTCACTGTTCTAAATCATTTATCCAATAGTAAAACCTAAGGGAATGTTTTGAGAAACCAGCCCAGTAGAACCATTGAGAAATAAAATCAGCACAATAAACTCTTGCAAAATCTCTTGAAAACCAATGCAATGCCTGCAGTTACAATAAAAATTGTGAAGAAAATAATCGTACAAGGGAGTGTAAACTCCATCCAAGCCTAAAAATCAAAGGTTTCGGCTGAAAAACAGCTCGCCGAAACCTTTTTTGTTGACTGTCCATGATCCCCAATATTCTCACTAAAATATTTGGTAGCCGTAATGAACGGTTACTTAAACAATATCGTAAAACGGTTGCCCGAATCAATGCGCTTGAAGCGCAGATGCAAGCCTTGTCTGATGAAGCCCTTAAAGCCAAGACGGATGCGTTCAAAACCCGGGTTGCCAGTGGCGAAACTTTAGACATTTTGCTCCCGGAAGCTTTCGCAGTCGTGCGCGAAGCCAGCAAGCGCGTTATGAATATGCGTCATTTCGATGCCCAACTGATTGGTGGCATGGTTTTACACTACGGCAAAATTGCAGAAATGCGCACTGGTGAGGGAAAAACCCTAACCGCTACGCTAGCCGTTTATCTAAACGCATTAGCTGGCAAGGGTGTGCATGTAGTCACTGTCAACGATTATCTGGCCAGTCGCGATGCTGAATGGATGGGCAAACTCTACCGATGGTTAGGTTTAAGCGTGGGAGTCAACCTCTCCCAGTTAGACCGGCAAGCAAAGCAAGCTGCTTACCAAGCTGATATTACTTACGGCACCAATAATGAATTCGGCTTTGATTATCTGCGAGACAATCTTGTTACAGACGTTGCGGATCGCGTCCAGCGACCTTTAAGTTATGCCATCGTGGATGAAGTGGACTCCATTCTTATTGATGAAGCGAGAACTCCTCTTATTATTAGTGGACAAGCAGAAGACCATACTGAAATCTATCGCCGCATCAATGAAGTCCCTCCCCTGCTAGAGCGTATGGCAGTAGAGCCCAAACCTACAGAACCGGAGCCACCTGGCGATTATTGGGTAGATGAAAAAGGTCACCAGGTCTATATTTCTGAAGCAGGTCATATTAAAGCTGAGCAGATTTTAGCTCGCATGAATATGCTACCGGAGGGAGAATCTCTTTACGCACCACAGCATGTCACTCTCATGCATCATGTAAATGTTGCCTTGCGGGCTCACACTTTATTCCACAAAGATCAGCAATACGTCGTACAAAACGGTGAAGTCATTATCGTGGACGAATTTACCGGTCGCCTGATGACGGGCCGCCGTTGGTCTGATGGTTTGCATCAAGCGGTGGAAGCTAAAGAAGGGGTACAGATCCAGCAAGAAAACCAAACGCTGGCCAGTATCACTTTCCAGAATTACTTTCGCATGTATTCCAAGTTAGCTGGGATGACCGGCACCGCAGATACAGAAGCCTATGAATTTCAGCAAATCTATAACCTGGAAACGGTGGTGATTCCCACCAATAAACCCATGATTCGCCGCGATTTAAACGATCAGGTGTTTCGCACAGATACAGAAAAATACAACGCTATTGTGGCCGATATCAAAGACTGCTACGAACGCGGTCAACCAGTGCTAGTGGGTACCACTTCCATTGAAACTTCAGAGTTAGTCAGTCGTTTGCTTAACAAGGCCAAGCTACCCCATGAAGTGCTCAATGCCAAACAGCATGCCAGAGAAGCAGAAATTGTGGCTCAAGCAGGAAAACCAAAAGCCATCACTATCGCTACTAACATGGCTGGTCGCGGTACCGATATTGTGCTGGGGGGTAATGTTGAAAAACAAGTGCAATTTATTGAAGCAGATAGTCAACTCAGCGATATTGAAAAAGAACAAAAATCCCAAAAATTGCGGCAAGAATGGCAAAGTCTGCATGATCAAGTGATTGCAGCAGGAGGCTTAAAAATAGTAGGCTCTGAGCGGCACGAATCCCGGCGTATTGACAATCAGTTACGCGGCCGTGCGGGTCGGCAGGGCGATCCGGGATGCTCGCGCTTTTACATGAGCATGGATGATCAATTACTGCGCATTTTTGCTGGTGAGCGACTCAAAGCCATCATGGAACGCCTGAAATTACCCGAAGGCGAACCCATTGAGGCGGGAATGGTAACGCGTAGTATTGAATCCGCCCAACGTAAGGTAGAAGCTCGCAATTTTGACATTCGCAAGCAACTGCTTGAATACGATGATGTAGCCAACGATCAACGCAAAGAAATCTATTCATTACGCAATGAAATTCTTGAATCCTCCGACCCGGTAGACATGGTCAAGAACCTCAGGCACGGTGTCTTTACTGATTTGTTTCGACTGCATGTGCCGCTGGAAAGTGTTGAAGAGCAATGGCAGCTCGATGCGCTTCAAACAGTTCTTGCCTCTGACTGGCAATTAAATGTTCCCTTAAAAGACTGGTGTGATAAAGAAAATCTTGACGATGCTCAAATACTGGAGCGGTTAATTGCTGCAGCCGACCAAACTTATGAAGCCAAAGTCGCGATCGTCGGGCGCGAAGCGTTTGCAAATTTTGAGCGCAGCCTCCTGCTACAAAGCGTCGATTTACACTGGCGCGAACATCTGAGCGCCTTGGATCATTTACGTCAGGGCATTCATTTGCGAGGCTACGCACAAAAAAATCCCAAGCAAGAATATAAACGCGAAGCCTTTGAAATGTTTGGTAGTCTTTTAGAGATTGTCAAAAACGAAGTCATCAAAATCATCATGACCGTCAAGGTGCAAACCAGTGAAGAACTGGAACAAGCCGAAGAAGCCCTTGAAGACAGTGTTGCCATTAACAAATTGCAGTATCAACATGCTCGCTATGATGATTTGCAAGAAGTAGCGGTTGGGGATGCCGGAATAGATGAGCCAGTACAAACTGGCAAGCTGCCATCCTCCAGGCACCGCGAAGAAAAAGTAGGCCGTAACGACCCCTGCCCCTGTGGCTCGGGTAAAAAATACAAACATTGCCATGGGCGAATGACTTAAAAAGAGAATAGTTCAAAATTAGCGGCTTGCTTTTAAGTCGCTATTTTTTTATTTAAGCTCGGAAAGTTCATTAAAACTTGTCCAACCCAACTCTAATGGAACAAAAGCTAAACCCTAGTGAGATAAGCAAACAATCGCCCACCCTCTTATTTTGGAGAAACCATGGCTGTAGACAGCAACACTTCTGCCTCTTCTTTTATGCGTCTTTCCGACCTGTTTAGACGCAGCCTGCCCTGGCTGCAATCGGCTCTTTTGCTAGGATGTCGACTATACATAGCCAGAGCATTTTTTCTGGCGGGATTAACAAAAATAAGAGATTGGGAAGTCACCTTGCTTTTGTTCACCGATGAATACAAAGTCCCGCTGCTCTCCCCAGAACTAGCCGCAATCCTCGGAACCGGAGGTGAACTTTTTTTACCTATCTTATTGGCTCTCGGTTTGGCAGGGCGTCTGGGAGCCCTTGGATTATTTTTCATGAACATAGTAGCCGTCATCTCCTACCCTGGCCTGGCAGAAGCAGCCCGGCAAGAGCATTTTTACTGGGGCATGATGCTGCTTACCGTTTTTTTATTTGGGAGTGGCAAATTCTCTGCCGATGCTACTGTATTGCATCGGTTCTGGAAAAGGTTTTCAGAGTGAAGCTTCTTTACCCTTTATTCCATGGTGCTTTTAAGGTATTTCTGGCTTAAGAACCCCATAAAACCAGGGTTAGGAGAGGATTCACTCAGCACCGCAAGAGCCGCTCGGCCTAACTTGCACAATAGCTTATTGTAGATTCCAGAAATCAAAATTGCAGATTTTGCGGCTTGTCAGACTATGGCACTCTTCAAAATCAATGCTCTTTTTAAAATAAGCAATTTCTAAGCATGAGGCTGTATGGGAAATACTATTACTTACTTAGATGACGTAGAGATTTGGCTTAGCATGACCAATGGAGGCACTGCGCTCTTGGCGGACCTTCTCGCATTAGCAGGGGGAGAACTTTCTAAGTCTTCTCGCGAAATTTATCTTTCAACTTGGTTAGCTGCGGCTTTGGATCAAAAAATAGGAGGGTGGGGAGCAGTAGGATTTGATTTGCTTAAAGATTTCCCTTGGGAAGTTTCCTCCTTTAGACAAGACCACAGCTTTCTTCTCTCTTTAATCGCAGGAGCTAGGGAACAGTTAGGGTGGGTAAAACTTGACTACACCCCTTCTATGAAACATGTAGAGTTTTACCTCGCTGGCTTTGAAAAAATGTTAAATGCTTTAGATCCGGGCTTAATTAAGCCTCCACGATCCGAACATTGGGTAAACAGCATTATTCCCAATAACCCAGAGCGTTGCCTAAAGCACGGCTGTTTTATGCATCAAGAAGGTTGCGTAATTTGCCATAACTTATAACTCGCTCTAAATTCCCAGGGAAAATTTATTTTTTTGAGGATAAAAAAATCCCACCTACCAGCAAAACAAAAGCGAGTCCATGGTACAGATGAGGCATCTCTTTTAAAAAAGCTGCCGACAATAAAGCTGCAAATAAAGGGGTAAGATTACTAAAAACCCCTGCCAGCGCTGGCCCTGCTCGCTGCACGCCTAAACCCCAGCAGCGATACGCGATCAAAGCTGGCCCGATTGCGATATATAGCAGCGTTGCTCCTACTGGCCAGCTCCACACAATCTTTGCTGCCGTGGTAGCCCATTCTGCCGCTGCAAAGCTCCCAGACCATAGCAACCCCATGATAATTTGCGCCATTAAAAACGCAGCCCAATCGCCTCGAATCTCAACAGGATCCTTCGCCGAGAAAGAAAGCTGCCAGCTGTAAAATGACCAAGCCAGTGCAGCCAGCATAATGTATAAATCTCCGGGTACTAACTGAACCTCTAAAAGCGTGCTCCACTCTCCTCTGGCGAGCACCACCAAAACTCCCGCAACAGAAAGCCCAGCACCACAAATTTGTAATAAACTGATTCGCTGCCCAAAAAACAGACCGCCCGTAAGCAGCATAAAAACTGGCATACTGGCTGCTACTAGCGTTACGTTCAAAGGGGTAGAGGTTTTAAGAGCCAAATATTGCAAGGCGTTATAACAACCTATTCCCAACAAACCCAGCAGCGCATAACGGCGCCAGTTATTCCAAAATACAGGGCTAGTGAGCACCCAGCCTGCTAAAGGCAACAACATTGCAAAGGCCATGAGCCAGCGTAGAAAATTTAAAGTCATCGGTGGCACCAGGCCATTCATCATCTTCCCGGCAATCGCATTGCCCGCCCATAACAAAGGAGGCAAACTGAGTAATAGGGTAGTAGAGAAAGTAAGCCTGGAAACAGAAGACAAGTTCATTGCAGGAGTGTGCCTGATCTCAAGAGATTTTTAGTAAGAAGACAGATACAAATTCAAGATATAAGCAAACACACTAATTCTTTTAAAAAGCTTTTCCTTCTGATCTAAAAGGAAGAGAAATTATCTGAAAATAATTAGACAACTTATAAAACCCAAATTTGGAAAACGCTAGACTCAGCCAGCAAACAAGACAACTATTTTTATGTTCAAACTATTTGAAAAATTGGTGCACCCTTATCCAGAAGCTGTACCGCCAACACCGCCCAAAAAGTTTTTTGGCTTTTTATGGGCCAATACCCAAGGCATGCGTCCTTACATTTTAGCCATGACACTGCTCACCGCAGCCATTGGCATATTTGAAGCCATGCTCTTTAGCATGCTGGGACATGTTGTGGACTGGCTTGCGCAGGTAAAACCCGCACTGCTGTGGACACAAGAGCGTAACAGTTTGCTATTACTGACCGCAATCTTGCTTACCAGCCCCTTACTGGTAGCACTACAGGCACTTTTTAAACATCAGGCTCTGGCAGGGAATTTCCCGATGCGTCTGCGATGGAATTTTCATCGCCTCATGCTCAGCCAAAGTATGGGGTTTTATCAGGATGAATTTGCAGGCCGGGTAGCCACTAAAGTCATGCAAACCGCCTTGGCTGTGCGTGATGTATGGATGATTTTGGCCGATATTATGGTGTTTGTAATTATTTATTTTGTCACCATCATGGCTGTAGTAGGCAGTTTTGACAGCTTATTGCTACTGCCCCTTGTCGGCTGGCTTGTGCTTTATATTGCAGCACTGTTTTATTTTGTACCCCGCTTAGGAAAAGTTGCACAAGAACAAGCCGATGCACGCGCCTTAATGACAGGCCGCATCACCGATGCCTACACCAATATTTCTACCGTCAAGCTCTTCTCTTATACCCATCGAGAAGCCAGCTTCGCACGCAGCGCCATGCAAGACTTTATGCAAACGGTGTATCGCCAATGGCGCATGGTAACGGGTTTTGAAGTTATTAACCATTGCTTAAGCATGCTATTAATCGCCTCTACCGCAGGCAGCACGCTGTGGCTATGGACACAAGGGCAGGTAGGAGTGGGCGCAGTTGCTGCCGCAACCGCCATGGCTCTGCGCCTAAACGGTATTTCCCACTGGGTTATGTGGGAGTTTGCTGCACTTTTTGAACATATTGGCACCGTGCGAGATGGCATGAACACACTGTCCAGACCCCACACCGTCGTGGATCATCCTAAAGCACAAGCCTTAGTCGTGCACCAAGGAGAGCTACAGTTTGAAAATGTGAGTTTTGCTTACGACGGGCTACACCCCGTCATTAACGGCTTGTCTTTACATATTCGTCCCGGAGAAAAAATTGGCCTGGTCGGCCGCTCCGGTGCAGGTAAATCTACTGTAGTTAATCTGCTCTTACGATTTTATGAGGTAGGGTCCGGGCGCATTCTGATTGATGGTCAAGACATTGCACTCGTTACCCAAGACAGCTTGCGCGCTCAAATCGGCATGGTCACTCAAGACACTTCTTTGCTGCATCGCTCAGTGCGCGACAATATTCTTTACGGAAGACCCGACGCTAATGATACTCAAATGATCCAAGCTGCGCGGCGTGCTGAAGCAGATGGGTTTATTGAAAATCTGACAGATCCGCACGGTCGCAAAGCCTATGATGCTCATGTAGGGGAGCGCGGCGTCAAACTTTCAGGGGGTCAGCGTCAGCGCATCGCTATTGCGCGCGTCATGCTCAAGGATGCTCCCATTTTATTGCTCGACGAAGCCACCAGTGCGCTGGATTCCGAAGTAGAAGCCGCCATCCAAGCCAGCCTTTACCGCCTAATGGAAGGCAAAACCGTCGTAGCCATTGCACATCGCCTCTCCACCATAGCCG
>JAIBAO010000066.1 GCA_019695155.1 Burkholderiaceae bacterium
GGACGGGGGAGTTATTGGGGGTGGCGCTAGTGGTGAATATGGCCATGGTAATGGCCATCAACGATTGGTTAATTCAAACCGGATTGCTTCCTTTTGATATACCTACAGTTTCACATTTTGTAGCTCCAATGCTGCTTACTGTCATTTTTGGTGTCATTATCAGTCGTTTTATCGAGCTGTTAAATACCAATGAGACCTTGAACCGTGAGCTTATTGATCGTTTAGCGGCGCGGGAAGCAGAGTTAAACTTGCAATACAAAGAACAAAACCAAATAGAGCAGCGTCGCGTGACTTTGGAAGAACGTGCTCGAATTATGCAGGACATGCATGACGGATTAGGCTCGCAGCTATTATCTTCTTTAGTGATGGTAGAGCGCAGTGAGGTTAGTAAAACAGAAGTAATTGGTATTTTGCGCGACGCCTTGGATGATTTGCGCTTAGCGATTGATGCATTCTCCCCAGAGGGGGCAGAATTACTCCCTGCCTTGGGAAATCTGCGTTTCCGCATGCAGGGACGTTTTAAGGCGGCCCATGTGCCCTTGACCTGGACCATGGTCAATGTTCCGGATACTTTTTCTTTGCCAGCTACTGCAACGTTGCCGATTCTGCGGGTGTTACAAGAGTCATTGACCAATATCCTAAAGCATTCTCATGCTACCGAAGCGCGGGTTTATGTAACTACCCGCACACCGCCGCTAGCATTGCTTATTGAGATTTACGATAATGGCAAAGGTTTTGACACACGCTTAACCCCAACGCGGGGTCGCGGCCTGACCAACTTACATAAGCGTGCCAACCGTATCGGAGGGCAATTAGAAGTGAACAGTAGCTCCAGGGGCACCTATATTACGCTTACGGTACCCCTGGCTTCTCGGGAAAATACAACAACGGAAGCCCTTAAGAAAAATGAAGATGTGTCCAAAGTAAGTTTCCACTAGAAGCATGCCAACCATGCCTGAACGAGAAGCTTTGTTTAGCCGTTTTTTTACTAGTCTGAGTGGTCACTGTTGTCTCGGCTGTGAAAAACGAAGCACTGCATTGATATGTAGCTCTTGCATGGCTTTAATGCCTGGTAAAAACACCCTGCGTTGTGTGCAATGTGCTCTTCCTTTAGCTTCTGGCACGCGCTGTGGTGCCTGTTTAAAACATCCGCCTTTTTTTGATGACAGCTACGCGGCTTGGGATTTTTCTGCTCCAGCCAGTACACTGGTAAAGTCTTTTAAGTTCAGGCAAATGCCTGCATTAGCCAAAGGGTTTGCCCGACATATGTTAGGTTGCCTGCCTGAAGGGTTTTCTGTGGATTTTATTATTCCTGTGCCTTTGGCAAGCAGTCGTATAAGGCAACGGGGTTTTAATCAAGCTTGGGTACTGAGCCAAGAGCTAAGGCGCCAGTGGAGCTTAAAAAGATCTTTTTCAAAAACTGAAGAGCTAATTCCACTTCCCGCTGCACGTTGGGATTTGGTGAGTCGAGTGATCGATACCCCTGTTCAACACTCCTTAGATCGAGCTGCACGCCAAGCTAATCTGCGAGGTGCATTTTTAGTCCATGATCCCAAAATGATAAAAAATAAGCATGTACTGTTAGTGGATGATGTGATGACCACGGCGGCCACCTTGAATGAATTAGCACGCACGGTTAAAAACGCCGGCGCTAGCCGCGCAAGCTGTTTGGTAGTTTGTCGGACGGCTTGATTCTGCCAGGAAAATACCCGCTAGCCGCTATATTTTCCGTGTATCGTCTACGCTCTTTTTCCTGTTAGGAAGGGTGTTTTGACTCGATTACAGCGACCCATGGCAGGCTCGGCTGCTGCTTACTTTTGTGCAGACCGGCTTATTCGGTTTTGCTAGAGTAATGGCAGGAATGTAAATTGGCGTGTTTTTAGAGTAAATAATCCCAGTGAAATATTTACCTTATTGATCTGATTGATTTAAGAATCCAATGTTAGAGGTGCTTTCTCAGGTGTTTAATATTGTGTTGGTTCATCCGGAAATTCCACCCAATACCGGCAATATAATCCGTTTGGCGGCCAATACGGGCTGCATCCTTCATTTAATTAAACCTTTAGGTTTTTTATTGGAAGACAAGCTTTTACGTCGTGCAAGCTTGGATTATCAAGAATATGCTGCTGTTCAAGAACATGCTAGTTGGGCTATGTTTCTGACTACAGCTAGCCCTAACCCGAAGCGAATGTTTGCACTAACGACAAAAGGAACTCGGATATTTGCTGATGTTTCATTTGAATCGGGAGACTGGTTAGTTTTTGGGGCTGAAACTTGCGGCTTACCTAGTGAGCTTAGGGCTCAATTTCATCCTTTTCAGCAATTGCGGCTTCCTATGCGTCCCGGGCAACGTAGCTTGAATCTGTCTAACAGCGTAGCTATTTGTGTATTTGAAGCTTGGAGACAGTGCGGATTTGAAGGTGCTATATAAATTTGACGTTGCTATATAACTCAGAAATTTTTTTACACCTATCGCGGTCGCCAGGTTTCTAAGCGGGCGTATAGCTACCTAAAATACGCAGTCCTTTAGCACCGGTTACTGCGGGAAGATTAGCAGTCTTACCTAACACATAAGCTCTGGCAAGCCATGCAAAAGCTAAGGCTTCTACTTGCATTTCGGGTACGCCACAGACAGAGGTGGCTGCACAGGGCAAACCTGTTAGTTTTTCTAGTCTGTCCATCAAGGTGTGATTAAACGCTCCCCCACCGCACACCCAGACTTGCTGCGCTTTGGGGGCATGTTGTTTAATAGCGTTACTGATAGATTGCGCAGTTAGCTCACACAAGGTGGCTTGTACATCTGCAGGAGCCAACGCTTCAAACTCTTCAATAAGCGCAGATAGCCATTCAGGGTTAAATAAATCCCGCCCCGTGCTTTTTGGTATACCCCTTGTAAAATAAGGATCCTGAAGCATTTTTGCTTTAAGAGGCTCATAAATAAAGCCGCTTGCAGCAAACTTCCCATCTTTATCAAAAGAGCTACCTAGGTGTTGGGTGGCCCAGTAATCCATTAAGCAATTACCCGGCCCGGTGTCAAAACCTGTGACTGAACCATCGGCGTGCAGTATGCTGATATTGGCAATGCCTCCAATATTGCAAACAATCTGGGTGCAGTTCTTTTTGGCAAACAGGCTGGCGTGTAAGGCAGGAACCAAGGGCGCACCTTGGCCTCCAGCAGCGATATCACGGCTACGTAAATCATGTACCGTGGCAATTTGCGTCTGTTCGCTGAGCAAGGCTGCGTTTAGTAGTTGGATGGTATAAGCGTTTTCAACCGGATCTTGGGGAGAAGTAGGGGGCTTATGCCGTACGGTTTGGCCATGTGCACCTGTTGCTCTGATATCGCTAGGCTGCAGACCGGCTTGTTTCAGAAGAGCTTGACTGACTCGGGCGTAAGCCATGGCTACCCCATTAGCCGCCAGCGCTGCCCGTTCTAGTTCATTAATTCCTGAAGTTTGCAATGCAAACAATTCATTGCGTAGCTGAGGATCAAAATCCTGATGTACAAACGCCAAGACAGAGGGCATTGCAAATTGGCTGAGCCCTGTGTCTTGATCTGTATTATCCTGCCATTGACATAAAATGCCGTCTACGCCATCCAGACTGGTACCGGACATCAAACCAATGGTGCGCATGCGCGCTTTTTCCTTTATTCAGCCCTTGCGATGCTGACCTCAGCCGCTAAACCAATGCGGCGCTGCATATCAGAAGCATATTGCCGGAAGCTGGCTAGCTGGCTAGGCGCTATAGGTTGGGCATCCGGTAAAGCAATCGTTTGAGGGTTGACAGGTTCGTTGTTGACATGAATCTCATAATGCAAATGCGGACCCGTTGCCCAACCGGTAGAACCCACATACCCGATGATGTCTCCCTGGTTTACTTTGGCACCTTTGCGCACACCACTTCCAAAAGCAGACATATGAGCGTAGAGCGTGGAATAAACTCCTTGGTGTTTAATAATCACGACATTGCCATAGCCCCGTTGTACTCCAGCAAACTCGATTACGCCATCGGAGGCTGCGCGAATTCCCGTGCCATGGGGCGCGGCAAAATCAACCCCCGCATGTTGCCGGGTATAACCCAAGATGGGGTGTGTACGGGTCCCAAACCCAGAGCTAATGCGGGTAAACTCAACAGGAGTACGCAAAAAGGCTTTTTTCAGGCTTTTACCGTCAAAAGTGTAGAATGCCCCTTTTTTGCCAGTAGCATCAGATTGATCCGGATACCATACGGCCTGATACTTGTGACCCCCATTTACAAATTCCAAGGCTAACAGTCGACCCGCACGTGCAATTTCACCCGAAGGTAAGAGCAGTTGTTCATAAATAACCTGAAAACGATCTCCTTTGCGCAAATCATTATAAAAATCAATATCGCTAGCCAATACATCAATCATCTGTGTGGTGATACCTTCGGGGATACCGGCGGCATCTGTAGCACCAAACAGAGAGCTTTGAATCACTCCAGAGTTCAGAATAACGCGCCTTTCATAAGGCTGAATCATTTCTTGAGCCTTCAGTGTCCCGTCAGGCAAGCGATCAATATGCAGCATGCGGGCTGCAGACTCTTCGGGTGATAATAAGGCTCTTAACCATTGCAACTCGCCTTCTTCGTCAATGGCAGCCGTAACGCTTTTACCTGCTTTAACGGCAAGCAATTTTTTAGCCGCACTATCGTTACGGATAAAACCTAGCGCTTCGGCATCATTTACCCCCAAACGTTTGGTCAAGCTAGATAAAGAATCTCCTTTAGCAATACGCACTTCGTGTATGAAATTCTGGTCTTGAGCTGATAAATCTGCTGCATTGGTGAGTAAAGGTAGTTGTAAAGACTCAGTAATTCGTGTTTTAGGCTGGTCTTCAATATCTGGTGCAAAAGGAGCAATTCCAAAGGCTGCAACGCCTGCTCCAAGCAAAACGGCAGCCAAGGCAATGCGAGCCCTACGCAAAGGAGTAAAACGGCGGGAAGAATCAGAAAATGAAAGATATAAAAAAGAGCTAGACATTTTGGGCTGCTGCAGTTTTAAGACTTTATACAGCAGTTGCTTCATTAAATTGAGCATGCGCGGCATCTCCATTTCAGTCGCGTCGTAAACAAAAATCAGACTTTAGGGGGATAATCCCTAAAAACTATTTATTGCTCAGTGCAATAATCGCAGCTTTTGGTCTGGTAAGCGATGCGATCCATATTCCCTGACAGCAGTACTTCCCGTGTCAGGCCCTGCCTCTGAACTCTGTAGTAAAGAGTTCTAGGTAGGTATATTGTAAAAATCGAAAGGGCAGTTTAACAGTGTTTTTGGTAAAACCAAACTACTAGAGTAAAAAATAACTTATAAATCAACGAGTTACTTATATGTCAACAAATATTTCATCTAGTTTTGATCCTTCTTTGCCGTTTCCTATGACGGACAAGCTTAAAGAAGCCTTGGAGATTTCCAGGCGTGGCTGTGAAGAGCTGCTGGTAGAAAAGGAATGGATTAATAAGCTTGCCCGCTCTGAAGTCACGGGTGCTCCCTTACGTGTCAAGCTAGGTCTGGACCCTACAGCACCGGATATTCATTTAGGACACACTGTTGTGCTCAATAAAATGAGACAGCTACAGAATCTAGGCCATACGGTGATTTTTCTTATCGGGGATTTCACGAGTTTGATTGGGGACCCTTCGGGGCGCAATACCACACGCCCGCCATTGAGCCGTGAACAAATCCAGGAAAATGCCGAGACTTACTATCGGCAAGCTTCTTTAGTATTGGACCCCGCCCGTACCGAGATTCGTTATAACTCCGAATGGTCCAATACTTTAGGGGCAGACGGCATGATTAGACTTGCTGCGAAATATACCTTAGCTCGGCTTCTAGAACGGGAAGATTTCACCAAACGCTATAAGGCGGGCATACCCATCAGTATGCATGAGTTGCTTTATCCCTTAATGCAGGGCTATGACTCGGTGGCTTTAAAAAGCGATCTGGAGTTGGGCGGAACCGATCAGAAATTCAATCTGTTGGTAGGCCGAGAACTGCAGCGGGAATATGGTCAGGAACCGCAATGCATTTTGACCATGCCCCTTCTAGAAGGCTTGGATGGTGTAGAAAAAATGTC
The DNA here is from genome assembly GCA_019695155.1 of Burkholderiaceae bacterium. GTDB lineage: Bacteria > Pseudomonadota > Gammaproteobacteria > Burkholderiales > Burkholderiaceae_C > Piscinibacterium. The sequence continues at coordinate 6,099 of JAIBAO010000066.1, forward strand.
TAAGTCCAAAAATAACTATATCGGTATCACCGAAGCACCTGCCCAAATGTTTGGCAAATTAATGAGTATCAGTGATGAGATGATGTGGCGCTATTTTGACCTGCTCTCCTTCCGTTCTTTAAGAGAAATTGCACAATTTAAAGCCGAATGTACGGCTGGACGTAACCCGCGGGATATAAAAGTATTGCTCGGGAAAGAAATTGTTGCGCGCTTTCATTCTGAAAAAGCCGCAGAAGAAGCACTGCTCGAATTTGAAGCCCGCTTCAAACAAGGTGCCCTGCCACGAGAGATACCGGAAATTACGATAGAAAATATTGCTACTGAAGGCCTAGGAATTGCCAGCCTCTTGAAAACCGCAGGGCTGGTGGCTTCCAGCTCAGAGGGTAACCGCGCTATTGAACAAGGGGCCGTACGAATCGATGCAACAAAAATTTCTGATAAAAGCCTGAAATTGAAAGAAGGCAGCTATATTGTGCAGGTAGGCAAACATAAATTTGCCCGGGTGACCTTGGGTTGAGTAGGTAGGGTTCAGTTTCCCCCATGATCGCCTTAATTCAACGTGTGAGTCATGCTTCTGTAGCGGTGGACGATCGGGTAGTAGGCCGCATAGGCCCAGGTCTATTGGCTTTTATCTGTGCGGAAAAAGAAGATACAGAGCAACAGTCGGCACGTTTATTGAGCAAACTGTTGAGCTGTCGCGTGTTTAATGATCCCTCTGGAAAAATGAACCTTAGCCTTACCGACATAAGAGGGGAGCTGCTTATCGTGAGCCAATTTACCCTTGCTGCTGACACCCGTTCAGGTAACCGGCCTTCCTTTACTGCAGCTGCAGATCCCATCACTGGTAAGCACCTATACGATCATTTCATTTCCCAAGCAAAATCCAGGCACCCAGTGGTGCAAACAGGTATTTTTGGCGCAAATATGCAGGTGCATTTGATTAATGATGGACCGGTTACCTTTTGGTTAAAAGTTTCTTAGTTTTAGTGAAAAAGGCTTCCTAAAGATTTGTTTAGACAACTACTTTTTTACGGTTTTCTTCACTGTTTTACTGGCCGTTTTTTTGGAAGAAGAAGGGGTGGTTTTTACCGCAGTTTTAACTGCAGTGGTCTTTGCAGCAAGTTTTTGTTTAAGAGTTTCAAGTTCAGCCGCCAAGGCTTCTATTTCACGTTTAGAAGGTACCCCTAAACGATTTAAGGCACGGGCCACCCGGTCTTCAAACACGGTTTCCAGCTTGTCCCAGGTTTCGCTTGCCTGATTGGCCAGCCCGCTTGCCACTTTATTCATTTTTCCGGTGGCTTCCGAAACTGTATCTTCCGCGATTTCCTTGGTTTTCTTTTGCAAAGAAACGCCTTCCTTAACCAAGGCTTCAAAAACCTTCTGCCCCTCTTCCTGAGCTTTAGAAAAGGCGCCTAGGCCCGCTAGCCAAATTTGCTGAGCAGATTCTTTGACTGCAGTGGCCAGTTGACTCTCAGCCAGGCTCCGGTCTTCGCTTAGTTTTTTGAATTTTTTGATCATAACTGCCTGACTCCTAAAAAAGGTTGAATAAGATTGGCTGAATCTTGATTCTGAGAGTTTTATATAGAGGATGCTTACTAGAGGGTAAAAACCACGAAAAATTAGCGTTGGGCGATAGGTTTGACATTGCGTGGAGCAGCGCCTGTAAACAATTGTCTGGGGCGCCCGATTTTGTATTCAGGATCCGCAATCATTTCATTCCATTGCGCAATCCAGCCTACTGTTCTAGCTAAAGCAAATATACCGGTAAACAGGGAGGTGGGAATGCCCAGTGCACGCTGCACAATACCGCTGTAGTAATCCACATTGGGGTAAAGCTTGCGTGAAACAAAGTAATCGTCTTCCAGTGCAATTTTTTCCATGGCAACGGCTAGTTTAAATAAGGGATCCTTTTCCAAACCGAGTTCGGCCAATACTTCTTTGCAGGTTTCTTGCATTAACTTAGCCCGTGGATCGAAATTTTTGTAAACCCGGTGCCCAAAGCCCATCAAACGTACACCCGAGTTTTTATCTTTAACTTGCTCCATAAATTCGCCAACCTTGGCAACGCCACCGTTAGCATTAAGTTGCTCCAGCATAGTGAGGCAAGCTTCGTTGGCGCCGCCGTGTGCCGGACCCCACAAGCACGCTACTCCTGCAGCAATAGCTGCGAAAGGATTAGTTCCAGAAGAGCCGCACAAACGCACCGTGGAGGTTGAGGCATTTTGCTCATGATCGGCATGCAAAATAAAAATGCGGTCCAGCGCCCGCACCAGTACTTCATTGGATTTGTATTTTTCAGCCGGTACAGCAAACATCATACGCATAAAGTTTGCGGTGTAAGAGAGTTCATTATCCGGATAAATAAAAGGCTGTCCAATAGTGTATTTATAAGCCATTGCTACCAGGGTAGGGATTTTTGCAATCAAACGAATGGCAGAAATTTCACGCTGTTTGGGATCATTAATATCCATGCTGTCGTGATAAAAAGCGCTCATTGCGCCTACTAAGCCCACCATAACGGCCATGGGGTGGGCATCGCGCCGGAAACCCCGTAGGAAAAAATGCATTTGCTCATGTACCATGGTGTGCTTGGTTACGGTACTTACAAATTCAGCCCTTTGCTGAACATTGGGAAGCTCGCCATTGAGTAAAAGGTAACAAGTCTCCAGATAATCGCAATTTGTCGCAAGTTGTTCAATAGGGTAACCGCGATACAGCAACTCACCTTTATCTCCGTCGATATAAGTAATTTTTGATTCACAGGCTGCGGTCGATAGGTAGCCGGGGTCATAGGTAAACTTTCCAGTAGCGGAATAGAGTTTGCGAATATCCACCACATCCGGCCCAATCGTACCTTTGTAAATTGGAAACTCAACGGAAGGTGAGCCGTCAGAAAAAGACAGAGTGGCTTTGGAATCGGAAGGCTTCATCGCTTGGGTCCTATTAAAAATTACATCTATTTTAGTTAGAGTAAATGCTGAGCTTGAATTCAGTCTTTAACTATTAATGCTTAAACATTTCTGATTTTTTCTAAAACTTGCAGTACCTGAGGTTGAACTAAAGCCCCTTCAGGCTCTTTTTGGCCTAAGAAAAGTTCAAGCAGTTCATTATCGGGCAGGTCGAACAAACTTTCCAAGCCATGAGCATCGTCTTCGGACAAATGCGTATGGACCTTAAAAAATTTCTTAAGAATGAGGTCATTTTCCAAGAGTCCCCTCCTGGCACGCCAGCTAAGCCGCGCCAGACGTTCTGCTGAGATAAGGGGGCTATGAGTTATGAGCACAATAATTCACGAAAACGTGTTTATATAGCGCGGCGCACCATCAATTCTTTAATTTTGCCAATCGCACGAGCAGGATTTAATTCTTTAGGGCAAACATCTACACAGTTCATGATGGTGTGGCAGCGGAAGAGTCGATAGGGATCTTCCAGATTATCAAGACGTTCTCCGGTGGCTTCATCTCGACTATCTGCAATAAAGCGGTAGGCTTGCAGCAAGCCGGCAGGTCCTACAAACTTGTCCGGATTCCACCAAAAGCTGGGACAACTTGTGGAGCAGCAGGCACATAAAATGCATTCGTACAGGCCGTCGAGCTCTTCTCGTTCTGCGGGGGATTGCAGACGTTCTTTTTCTGGCGGAAGACTATTGTTAATTAAAAAGGGCTTGATGGAATGATACTGCTTGAAGAATTGGGTCATGTCGACGATCAGATCGCGAATAACGGGTAAGCCCGGTAGGGGTTTTAAGACAATCGGTTCTTTTAAGTCCCGCAAATTGGTTGTACAAGCAAGCCCGTTTTTGCCATTGATATTCATGGCGTCGGAGCCACACACTCCTTCGCGGCAGGAGCGGCGTAGAGAAAGACTGTCATCAACGGTCTGTTTGATCCGTATAAGGGCATCCAGCAGCATTTTATCGTTGGGCTCCAGCGTCACTTCAATCTCCTGCATACGAGGAGGAGCTTCCGTATCAGGGTCATAGCGATAGATTTTGAATTTGACGACCCTTTTGCCCACAGTTGCAGTATGGGCGCTGGCTGCGACAGCGTTTAATTCCTTTGAATCGTTCGCGCTCATTTTCAGGTTCCTTAAAACGTACGTTTCTTCGGTTGAAAGCTTTCCACCGTCAAGGGTTTAAGATTGACTGGCTTATATTCCAGACGATTACCTTCGCTATACCAAAGGGTGTGCTTCATCCAGTCTGCATCATTACGTTCCGGAAAATCACTATGGGCGTGAGCCCCACGTGATTCCTGACGAGCTTGTGCCGAGGTGATTGTTGCCCTGGCAGTTTCAATGAGATTGTCCAGCTCCATAGCTTCTACACGGGCGGTGTTAAACACTTTGGACTTGTCTTTTACGTGAATATCTTTGCAGCGCTCGGCCAAGGCCAACACTTTTTCGACTCCCTCAGACAAAAGTGCAGAGGTACGGAAAACTCCACAATGTTTTTGCATGGTATCGCGAATGGCTTGCGCCACGACCTGGGTATTTTCTCCTGAAGTAGAGTTATCATATTTTGCCATGCGTGCCAGAGGGCGATCTGCAGCATCTGCAGGTAACTCTTTATGTTCTTTTGCGATTTTTCCGGAGCTGAACTGTTCAACGATATGGTTCCCCGCCGCGCGACCGAACACTACAAGATCTAGTAAAGAATTAGTACCCAGCCGGTTTGCCCCATGCACGCTCACACAGGCGCATTCGCCTACTGCGTAAAGCCCATTCACAATGGTATTGGGATTTCCATCTTTGGGAACGACGACCTGGCCGTAAAAATTAGTGGGGATACCCCCCATCTGATAATGAATAGTGGGCACTACAGGAATAGGTTCTTTGATAGGATCCACATTCGCAAATTTAATGGCGATTTCTCTGATGGAAGGTAAGCGCTTGGTGATAGTTTCTGCGCCAATATGACTCAGATCCAGCAGCACATAATCCCCATTAGGGCCACAGCCGCGGCCTTCCTTGATCTCTTGATCCATGGAGCGAGAAACAAAATCCCGGGGAGCTAAATCCTTTAACGTGGGAGCGTAACGCTCCATAAAGCGCTCACCATCTTTATTACGCAATACTCCCCCTTCACCTCGCACTCCTTCCGTAATGAGTACGCCTGCTCCGGCCACGCCGGTAGGATGAAACTGCCAAAACTCCATATCTTCAAGGGGTATCCCTGCCCGGGCGGCCATGCCCATTCCGTCGCCTGTATTAATAAAAGCATTGGTGGAGGCGGCCCAGATGCGTCCGGCTCCTCCGGTAGCAAATACAGTAATTTTCGCCTGCAAGATCATGACTTCACCGGTTTCCATTTCGTAGGCCACCACACCTACACAATCACCGTCTTTATCGCGAATAATGTCCAGCGCCATCCATTCCACAAAAAACTGCGTACGCGCTGCTACATTGCGCTGATATAAAGTGTGTAAAAGTGCATGACCTGTACGATCTGCAGCTGCACAAGCCCGTGCCACAGGTTTTTCGCCAAAATTGGAGGAATGTCCCCCAAAAGGCCGTTGATAAATTGTTCCATCGGGGTTACGGTCAAAAGGCATGCCGAAATGCTCAAGCTCATACACCACTTTTGGGGCTTCCCGGCACATAAATTCAATAGCATCCTGGTCTCCCAAATAGTCTGAGCCTTTTACAGTATCAAACATATGCCAATACCAATTGTCCTCAGACATATTGCCCAGGGAAGCTCCAATGCCGCCTTGTGCAGCAACGGTGTGGGAGCGGGTGGGAAATACTTTAGAGAGCACGGCTACATTTAGCCCTGCATTAGCTAGCTGCAGCGAGGCCCGCATACCAGCGCCACCCGCACCAATAATAACGGCATCAAACTTGCGCCTGGGAAGAGAAGTTTTAACAGCAGTCATACCTTATACCTTTAAAAGGGTTTGGCCTGCATAAGCCAGGCACGCAATCAGCCATACAATTGTCAGCATCTGCAAAGAGAGTCGTAAGGCAGTAGACTTTACATAATCCATCCAGATATCTCGCATCCCTACCCAGGCGTGATACATCAGGCATGCAAAGGTGACCAGCGTAAGAATTTTCATCCAGGTTTGGGCAAATAATCCCGCCCAGGCTTCATAGCCTGTTTTTGGACCAAACAAAAATGCTACAAGCAGCACAATGGTAAAAATGGCCATCACCACGGCAGTGAACCGCTGACTAAGCCAATCCTTAAAACCGTAATGTGCCCCTACAACCAAGCGTTTTGGGCCGATATTTTCCTGTTGACTAGACATTAAAACACTCCCCAGATCTTTAAAATGACTAAGGCAGACAATGGCAGACTGATAGCAAAAACCATTAAGGCGCTGCGTCGACCTTCTTTTTTTCCAACCCCGTAGTGCATATCCATCAGCAAATGGCGGACACCTGCAGCAAAATGGTGCAAATACGCCCAGATCAGACCCGATAAAAGCAGCTTTACATACCAAAGACCAAATAAGTTTTGAAATCTTGTATAGCTAATTTCTGACACCAGGCTGCGGTCAAACAAATACAGTAAAAATGGCATCATTAAAAATAGAGCAGCCCCGCTAACCCGGTGCAGAATAGAAACCATACCTGCGGGCGGGAGCCGGTAAGTGGGCAAGTCTCGGAAAAGATTAAGGTTACGGTAAACCGGGCGAGATTTAGGCGTGCCTAACATAGGAGATAGTCCCGTAAGGAAAAAAATTAATTTTATTGTTGGGTAAGGTATTTTGCGGGATTTTCTGTTTAGCCTCAAATTGAAAGGCCAGTGGTTAAAAAAAGTCCGCTGCACTGTCCAGAAGTTTCCTTAATTATTGTAATTGTGACATAAAGTCAATTAACAAGTTTTCAGAGCGTCAAGTCCATTTTCTCTTAACAAGAAAAATCGGGTGTTTTTAGCCCCTATTGGGGTCAAGAAAAAGATAGAGGTCTGAACCTACTCTTTGATCCGGTAACATTCTGTTTTAGCTTCAGTATCGTTTTTATCTTTTTCCCCTTTGAAAGGAAAATTTTCATGTCCAAACCCGCCATGCGCGTTACGGTCACCGGTGCGGCCGGTCAGATTGGTTACGCCCTCTTATTTCGCATTGCTTCAGGCGAAATGCTGGGTAAAGATCAGCCTGTGATCTTGCAGTTATTAGAAATTCCCGATGAAAAAGCCCAAAAAGCACTGTCGGGGGTCATGATGGAGCTGGAAGACTGCGCTTTTCCCCTGTTGCAAGGCATGAGTGCGCATGCTGATCCCATGACCGCTTTTAAAGATACGGATATAGCCTTGCTCGTAGGGGCACGCCCACGCGGGCCCGGCATGGAGCGCAAGGACTTGCTGGCTGCCAATGCCCAAATTTTTACAGCGCAAGGCAAAGCGCTTAATGCCGTTGCAAACCGTAACGTTAAAACTCTGGTGGTCGGTAACCCGGCAAACACAAATGCGTATATCGCCATGAAATCCGCCCCAGATCTGCCCGCTAAAAATTTTACCGCTATGCTACGGCTCGATCATAACCGCGGGCTTTCTCAGCTGGCGGCTAAAGCGAAGGTAGCAGTAGCAGACATTGAAAAATTTGCTGTGTGGGGTAACCACTCTCCCACCATGTATGCGGATTACCGCTTTGCTACTGTTCGCGGAAAATCCATTAAAGACCTCATTAATGATGAAGAGTGGAACCGAAACACTTTTTTACCCACAGTAGGTAAGCGTGGAGCGGCTATTATTGAAGCGCGCGGTCTGTCTTCTGCTGCCTCTGCTGCTAACGCGGCTATTGATCATATCCGGGACTGGGTGCTGGGTACTGCTGATAAATGGGTCACCATGGGGATTGCCTCCGATGGCTCCTACGGCATTCCTAAAGAAACCATATTTGGCTTTCCCGTCACCTGTAAGCAGGGGGAATATCAAATTGTAAAAGATCTTCCTATCGATGAATTTAGCCAAGCCTGTATTACTAAAACCCTGGCTGAGCTTAATGAGGAAAAAGAAGGGGTGAAACACTTGCTGTAGGGTTTGAGAAAGTTTAAAAAGGGAACTTCTAATAACCTACTGCGCAACCCGGATCGGCTCTTGCGGTGCTCAGCGTACCCTGCGTACGCATCCGCTCCTCAAATCCGCTGCGGGCCGCTCGCTACAGTTATTAGAAGTTCCAAAAAGTTTTACCCTAGAATTCATGCGGGTTTCAAGAGGGTTTTATTTGAAAGTCCGCATAGAACAAGCGCTAAGGCTTTTATTGTTAAAAAGTTTCTAAGATTCCAGCTTACATGCACCCTAGCCAAGTTTTGTTTAAAAGCCAGATGCTCCGGGTAAATTTACCGGTGTGCGATCACTATGCCGGCAATAGGCGATTTGCGGAAAAAGCCCTGGCTCTACAGGCAAAACTTGGGCCGGTGTTTGACATTACGCTGGATCTTGAAGACGGGGCCGCCATTGGTAATGAAGCCGAACTGGCCGAGCAATTTTCTGCACTGATTGCAAGCGAGCTTAACCGCTATAGTCGAGTAGGCCTTCGGGTGCATGAACCGCATCACCCTCATTTTATTGAGGATTTACACATTGCTTTAAGACTGGCCGGGCCGCGTTTAGCTTATCTGATGGTGCCAAAAGTAAACTCAGCCAATGATGTGGCTAACGCAGTCGAGGCTGTGGATAGGGTGGCAGCAGCATTAGGCTTAAACAAGCTTATTCCCATTCATATTTTGATTGAAACCTTAGGGGCTCTGCGTGAGGTATTTCGGATTGCTGCGCATCCGCGCGTAGAAAGTTTGAGTTTTGGGCTAATGGATTTTGTCTCTGCACATAACGGCGCTATCGGGCTCGAGGCCATGCGTAGCCCCGGGCAATTTCAACATCCTCTAATTGTTCGGGCGAAAACCGAAATTGCTAGTGCTTGCCACAGCTATGGAAAAATTCCCTCTCATAATGTAAGCACTGCGCTGCAGGATCCGGCTCAGCTTGCGCAGGACGCCAGGCAAGCTCGAGAAGTCTTTGGCTACACCCGGATGTGGAGCATTCATCCTGAGCAGATCACGCCAATTGTGCAAGCTTTTACTCCCTTGGCCTCTGAAGTGGATCAAGCCTGCGAAATCCTTATCGCCGCGCAAGCAGCACAATGGGGCCCTATCCAATACCATAATAGTTTGCATGATCGGGCCAGCTACCGTTATTTTTGGTCTATTTTGCAGCGGGCCCAACAAACCGGTACAGATTTGCCTGAGGCTGCTCGAGTTTTGCTTAATTTTGTGGAGAAGTGAATGAATCCTGTCCAGATGTCCTCTGCTACTGCCCGCTTCCGGCAAGCATTGCGGGAGGAAAATCCTCTGCAAATTGTAGGCGCCATCAATGCTAACCATGCTCTGCTGGCCAAGCGTGCCGGTTATAGAGCCCTGTATTTATCGGGGGGTGGGGTGGCAGCGGGTTCTTTAGGCCTGCCCGATCTGGGCATTAATAATCTGGATGATGTGCTGACCGACGTGCGCCGTATTACCGATGTATGCGATTTGCCTTTGCTGGTCGATATAGACACCGGTTTTGGGCCTAGCGCTTTCAATATTGCGCGAACGGTGAAAAGTCTTATCAAGTTTGGGGCTGCTGCTTGCCATATTGAAGATCAGGTAGGCGCCAAACGTTGTGGCCATCGTCCAGGCAAGGAAATTGTGAGTCAGCAGGAAATGGTAGATCGGATCAAGGCTGCCGCCGATGCCAAAACCGATAGCAACTTTTTTTTAATAGCGCGCACCGACGCTATTGCTACGGAGGGAATAGAGGCTGCTATAGAGCGGGCCATTGCCTGTGTGCAAGCCGGAGCCGATGGTATTTTTGCCGAAGCTGCTTATGATCTCTCTACTTATCAACGCTTTGTTCAAGCCGTAAACGTTCCTGTGTTGGCCAATATTACCGAGTTTGGACAAACTCCGCTTTTCACGGTAGAGGAGTTGCAGAGTGTTGGGGTAGCCATGGTGCTGTATCCTTTAAGCGCCTTTCGTGCCATGAATAAGGCGGCAGAAAAAGTGTATGAAGCCATTCGCCGTGATGGGACGCAGAAAAATGTGCTGCAGTCTATGCAAACCCGTGCTGAGTTATATGACTGTATTGGCTACCATGCCTTTGAACAGCATCTGGATCAGCTATTTTCTGAGAAAAAATAGTAAAGATTCAATAAATATATTTGCGAGGGATTTGCGATAGACGCAGACGCTGTTCTTTTACACTCTTCCAGTGTTATGGATGGCTGCCTAACATCTACTATCTATGGGGTTGCTGGGAAATTTTATTTAGCAGAATAGAATGCTAAAGTTTGCTGAGAACCTCAACCGTAAAAGCTTCAGCTAAAAATAGCTGATCCTTGCTGGGCTAGATTATTAAATTACTTTTTAAAAAATTTATTTATTCCTTTTTTCTCTAATCCGATGATACAGAATATGAAACCAGCTAGCAGAAAACGCATCAGCCTATTTTTAGGATCTACTTTAGTTTTATGCGCCTCAGCCTGCTCACAAAAAACGGCTGAAGAAAAAGGTAAAGAACTGGCTACTGAGAAAATTGACATGGCCAAAGGAATTGGCGTAGCACTACAGGAAAAAGGAGGAGCAGCAGCAGAATCCGTTGCAGGTGGTGTAGGAAATGTGTTTAAGGGACTTGAAAAGGGTTTTGTGAAAGCCGGGAAAAAAATAGTGAGTGATCCAAGCATTGAATCCGCAGGTTTACAAATTACTCGAATACAAGAATCTCTTCACGGAGAAAACGGAAAAATGCACGGGCTAGATGCCTACATTCTTTCCAAAGCCCCTGCCAAGGGAAAGCTTAAGGTTATCGTTTATGACATTCAAGAAAAAGAAATTGGCAGAACTAGCATTGAGGTAGACAGCCAGGCCGATGAAGGAAAATATTATTCTATTGCTTTAGATAAAAAAATCGACCTAAATGCTATATCGAGCGTGGCTTTTGACTATAAGCCAATCGTAGAAACGGCAAAAAAATAGGCTTATCGCAGGACAAATGATGCTCACTCTCAAGCCCTTGAAAGTAGATTGACTGTATATTTCATGCGGCTTTTGAAAGAAAATACCTTGAAAAAGTTCATAAAATATAGGGTAAAGGAATTTATTTAATTAACGTTACAAAGTTGATATGACAAGTCGAATCCGGGTAGTGTCTTACAACATTGCAAAAGGTGCTTCCCTGTTCGGAACGAAAATGCGCCTGGACGGTGTTCGCCTGGCTTTGCATACCTTAAATGCAGACGTAGTGTGCCTGCAGGAGGTTCAAAATCATAATACGCGGCGGTTTACTACCAGCAGCCAGTTGGACACCTTAGCTACGATTGGGTTGGAACATTCTGCTTATGGGGCCAACAAGCACTACCCGCATGGTCATCATGGGAACGCAATTTTAAGTAAACAGCCTATTACTGCGCAGCATAATCTAGACTTATCTGTACGGAAAGTCGAGCGTCGCGGTTTGCTGCATACCGAACTGATGCTCAATCATCGACCCTTGCATGTTCTATCTACGCATTTTTCACTAATGGCGCGTGACCGGCTTGAGCAGGCAAAAGCCTTGACTGACTACGTAGAAACTCATATTCCTGCCGATGCTGCACTGGTCCTGGCGGGGGACTTTAATGACTGGCATAGGCGTGTGGATCAGCATTTACGGCGCTCTTTGCATCCTATTCAAGAAGTATTTGATCATGCACATTCTTTGCCTGCACGTACTTTTCCCAGTTTATTTCCTGTATTGCGGCTAGACCGGATTTATGTGCGCAATTTAATGGTAGCTCATGCGCAGGTGCCTACAGGCAGAGTGTGGGCGGGCCAATCTGATCATAGACCCATTGTTGCAGACCTCTTATGGTCATAGCTGATCGTGGCTTATAAAGTGCTGGTGCGTACTGGAAGTAGTGCCCATGAGTAAGAAGCCTTTTCAGGAAAAATTTTTCCCTTCCAATCAGGTTAAGCTGCTTAAAGGTAGTGCAGCATTCTTTGAGGCTTTAATTAAAGCGGTTGATTCAGCTCAGGAGTCTGTCTGGATTGAAACTTATATTCTCAGTAAAGATGAGAGTGTATTAGCTGTGTTGAAAGCCTGTGAGAAAGCAGCTAAGCGCGGTGTGCAAGTGTATTTAACGATTGACGGTTTCGGCTCCGGGGGCTATGGGCGTAGCTTGATGCGTGTGTTGCCCAATCAGGGAATACAGATGCGTATTTTTAGGCCGGAGCGTTGGTGGCGTATGTCACGACGTTTGTTGCGGCGCATGCACCGTAAATTAGCTTTAATTGATGACCGCACAGCCTTTGTGGGGGGTATTAACTTATTGGACGACTATATTGACCCCACACATGGCCCGCTGGCTTTTCCTAGGCTGGACTATTGCGTGCAGTTACAAGGTCCTATTATTAAAGTGATTGCCTTGTCCATGCGGCGTCAGTGGGCAGCAATGGTTTCTTTGCAGCAAAACGTTAAACAGTTGCTGGGGGAAAAAGCCTTTTCAGCGCCAATTTTTCCCGAGGTATTCTCTTCTACTTTGATTAATAAAGCAGGGGGTACCTCGGTGGCTTTTCTTCCTCGAGATAACCTGCGTTATCGCACTACGATTGAACGTAGCTACCGTGCAGCAATTAACCAAGCAAAAAAGGAAATTGTGCTGGCAAATGCTTATTTTTTGCCTGGCCGTAGATTGCGGATGGCGCTCATTAACGCTGCATTACGAGGGGTGCGGGTCCGATTGCTACTGCAAGGTCGAATGGAGTACTGGCTACAGCATCATGCCACCCAGGCTTTATATGGACAATTGCTGGATGCGGGAATAAAAATTTATGAATATCGCAAAAGCTTTTTGCATGCAAAAGTGGCTGTGGTTGATGATGACTGGGCTACAGTGGGTTCTTCTAATATTGATCCTTTCTCTTTACTTTTGGCCCGAGAAGCCAATGTAGTGATTAAAGATGCAGCGTTTGCTGCACAGCTTAAGGCTGATCTGGAGCTTGAGATTAGCCAGGGTTCTGAGCAAGTTCATCCCAACGCTTATGCCAATCGTAGCTTCTTAACCCGGGTATTTAATTGGCTTGCCTATGGATGTGTGCGCTTGGGGTTGGCTTTAACAGGGGTGCGTGGAAATTATTAATGTTGTTAAAAATACCCCGTAGTTATTTTCTGGGCGTGGATTTTACTTCTCGACCCAGGAAGAAAAAACCGATCACTTGTGTGTGGGGGAGCTTTAACTCTGAACAGAAATTACTGATAGATCAAATAGTATGGTGCGAATCTTTTGCAGCATTTGGTGAGCAACTGAATTTACCTGGCCCCTGGATAGGTGCTTTGGATTTTCCCTTTGGGTTACCACAAGAAGTGGTAGACCATCTAGGCTGGCCAAATCAATGGAATAAACTGATTCAACATTACAGTGAATTGTCTCGCGCTCAGATACGCGCAAGCTTTCAAGCGTTCTGTGCAGCGCGTCCTGCTGGCAATAAATTTGCGCATCGCCGCTGCGACCTATGGGCTCGATCTTCACCTTCCATGAAATGGGTGAATCCGCCTGTAGCCTATATGCTGCATGCAGGTGCTCCTTTACTGATGCAGGCAGGAGTCAGTATTCCCGGTATGCAGCGGGGTGATGCTCGTATTGCTCTGGAAGGCTATCCGGCTCTTTTGGCACGCGATATTATCGGCAAGGCGAGTTATAAAGCCGATGAGCTAAGCAAGCAGACTGCAGAACGTACTGCACGTCGAAAAGCTGTGTTAACTGCGCTTGCAGCAGGCACTCATTTTCTGAAAATCAAGGTAGAGTTTACTGGGCAAGACTTACAGCTTTGTGTAGACGATGCTCGAGGAGACGTTCTGGATGCAGTCTTATGTTGTGTGCAAGCTGCCTGGGCTAGTACACAACATAACTATGGCTTACCTGAAAAAATCAATCCGGTGGAAGGATGGATTGTTTCAAGCAAAGCGCCGGACACTACTTTTTAATCTAAGTTTTAAGTCCTCAAACATTAGGCTTGTATAGAGATCATAATTTGGGTATGGTGATCATCTAAGAAGGATAAATCTGGAATAGGGCGTTTATGCTAGGTATATAGGTTAGGTAATGAACCCGATTGTTTATGCTATTCCTGTCTTTATGATGACCGTGCTGCTGGAAGCCTGGGTGGCTCATCGCAAAGGCAAAGCAATATATGATATACCCGATGCGATTACCAGCCTGCATCATGGAGTATTGAGCCAGATCACCGGTGCTTTTACTAAAATAGTTGCTTTTGCTATCTATGTGGCGGTATATGAAAATTATCGGGCCACTCAATGGCCGACCGATCAGCTTTGGCTGTGGGTGCTGGCGCTTATTTTGTACGATTTTCTTTATTACTGGTTTCATCGGATGGGTCATGAGGTTAATCTCATATGGGCATCTCATGTAGTCCACCACTCATCAGAGTACTACAACCTTTCTACTGCTTTACGGCAGACCTCAACCGGTTTCTTGTTTGCATGGATTTTTTATCTGCCGCTGGCAATATTGGGTGTACCTCCTGTGATGGTGGCGACGGTAGCGCTTATAGATCTGCTTTATCAATATTGGGTTCACACAGAATTAATAGGTCGATTGGGCTTTCTGGATCGTCTGTTGGTTACCCCGAGTAACCATCGCGTTCATCATGGGCAAAATGACTATTGCATTGATAAAAATTATGGAGGTATTTTTATTATTTGGGATCGCTTATTTGGAACTTTTGCTGAGGAACGTGAAGGCGAAAAAATTTATTACGGGATTCGTAAACCCTTACGTAGCTTTAATCCTGTCTGGGGTAATCTGCATTATTACGTAGACTTATGGAACGCAGCTCTTAAGCTCAAGGGTTGGCGCGCAAAGCTGGGGATATGGCTAGCTCCCCCGGCAGGATGGACCCTGGAGCCGATTGAACACTTTGAGCCAGAAAAATTTGAGCGATTTACGGCCAAAATTTCCCTATCTCTACGCGGATATGTGCTGCTGCAATATGCTGTTTTAGTGCCGTTTATTATGCACTTTCTTGCGAGTGTAGATAAGCTTTCGGTAGTGCAGTCTGGTCTTTATGCCTTAGCAATTGCAGTGGGCACTTTTAGTTTGGGAGGAGTGTTAGAAGGAACGGCGTGGTCCAGGAGGCTAGAAATAGTGCGGGTTTTTGGGCTGGGTATCGTGTTTGTAGCTTTAGAAAACTGGTTTGGTTTTGTAGCGCCATTGCCCCTAAAAATCGTTTTTCTTTTGACTTGTCTGCTAAGTGGAGGATGGTTCCTCTTCATAAGTCGCAATATTAAAACCCCTGCAGTGCAAGAAAAGATCGCATGAACGGCGATGCATGGTCTGATGCGGTTTTGGCTGCTGTCTGTTTTTTCGTTGTCATTCGTTATGGCCGTGCCCTGCCTGGTTTAGCGATAGCGGTAGGTCTTATTGGGATAGCAGCTACTTTTGGGATTTTGCGTTTTTCTGGATGGGATACCTTTTTGGGTCCTCATCGTTTTACGAGCTTACTTGCGGCTTGTACAGCCTTTCCTTTGCTGGCTTTGGTTTTGCGGTGGCCCGAAGTTCCCTGTGCTGTTCGCACAAGCGCAGCGGTACGTTTTACGCTTATTGTGGGAGGCCTAGGTATTGCACTTAGCATTTCAGGAATGAGCTTGTGGAGTCTACTCCTTCCAGGTGCATCCGCAATACTGATTACTTGGACAATGATCCAGCATCGTAAGAGTGTAGGTATTGCAGGTGCTGCAGCATTACTTGCAGGTTTCGCGGTAGCGGCTGCAGGTAAAGCGGCGGAGGGTTATCTGGGAGTTTTTAATCACACTCAGTTTTTACACTATTGTTTGGCAGTTGCCTTGTTTTGCCTGGGACATGCAGCGCAACATGTATCTAAGCCAGAAGCTTAGCTAAACCTGAGAAGGTGTGCTTGCGCGAAATCCTTTAACAACACACCTTCCGGAAAAGAAATAAAGAGCTGCTTAGCGTCGGTGCATGTTGTGGCGACGCTCCATCATTTGCGCCAACATAGCGTTGACTTTAGCCCGTTGGCTTGTGTCCAGTTTGTCATACAGGTTTAGCCAGGCATCGCGTACCTCTTTGTGTTTAGCCCTGGCCGCATCCCGCTGAGCGTCCATCTGCGCAGCTAAAGCGCGTAGATCAGCATTGCCGGAGGCTAGCTGAGTTTTGATATTCTCAGCGGTTTGTTGATGGGATTGGCGCGCTCCTTGCATGACTGTTCTGGTTTTTTCAGCCGCGATATCCCAAAGAGCCTGTTGTGAGGAGGTAAGGTTAAGGTCTTTTTTCAAAGCCTCAGCTCTCTCTAGCATACGGCCAGGCCCTGCGTGAAGCCTATGATGGGGCATGTCCTGGGCCAGAACTGCCCCAGAGCTTACTGCAGTAGCGATTATTCCTGTCGCTAATAAGGAACGTGTAATCCATTGTTTCATTTCTATCTCCTTTAAAAAGTTGAGTGTGTGTGGTTCTAGAGGCTAGATTAAATCTATTTGTTCCTTGTTTAAACGCATGAGTGCTTCTATTCATTACTAACCATTACTGAACAGCAGTTAAATAAGCTTTAATCTTCTACTTATGTTTGAATAACATCATGGAAAAGTTACTGATTATTGATGATGACCCCGAACTGCGTAAGTTGCTGAGTGAATATTTGCGCCGTCAAGGTTATGACGCCTTGCTGCTGTCCGATACGGCTGAGCTAGAGGCAGCGGTTGCCCGCTATAACCCGGCCTTGCTGATACTAGACCGTATGCTTCCCAGTGGAGATGGGGCTCGCACGGTGCGTCAGTTGCGAGAGCGAGGTGAAGATATCCCCGTTATTTTGTTGACAGCTAAAGATGAAACAGCAGATAGGATTTTGGGTCTGGAGTTGGGCAGTGATGATTATTTAAGCAAACCCTTTGACCCACGGGAGTTAGTGGCCCGCATTCAAACGGTGTTACGTCGCAAAAAAGGACCTAGTGCTACCAGTAAAAAAATCAGTTTTGGGCCTTATGTGTATGATGCGGCAGCCCATACCCTTAGCCGAGAGGGAGTGGAACAAGACTTAACCTCAAGCGAATTGGCTCTGGTAGAAGCCTTAGTGACGCATCCTAACCGAAAACTGTCACGAGAACAGTTATTGCAGCTGAGCCGCTCTACAACAGCAGGGACGGAAGAAACCGCAGATCGTGCAATCGATGTAGCGATTTTTCGGTTGCGTCGCATTATTGAAAAAGATCCTAAAAACCCTCGTTTTATTCGCACAGTTTGGGGGCTTGGGTACATGTTTGTGCCAGAGGGAAATTAAAAACTGATGTTGGGATCATTACGTGCCCGGACTATTGTTCTGGTTTTACTGGCCGTCTTGATTGCGCAGGTGGCTACTTTTGGGGTATTTACTCTTTATCGGCGCACTGTTGCGGACAACTGGAGTGGGGATGTTTTAATTCCGATTATAAGAATGGCGAATAATGCTGTGCAGAGTTTGCCTCCCGCGGAATTAGAAAACTTTATTAAAGAAAATGCGATGGAGAACTGGCGTTTAGAGCCTGAATCGAAAATCGTTCTACCTCCTTTTGGGGTACGTCGAGACGGGACTCCGCGCTTATCTTCCGAAAGACCCGCGATACTGCGTCATTTAAATCGGCGCTTGTCAGGGGAAGCACAAGTTCATTTTGCTTTTGAGCCTCAGCCTGCATTTTGGGTGAGATTGACGGCTAAAGAGAAAGTCTGGTGGTTAATTGTCCCGGTTGAACGCTTGCGTCCTCCTTTACCCTTAAGCAGTATTGTTGCCATGGTATTGGTATTTGTAGGTATTTTGGCGGTAGCTGGACTATATGCCGTACAAGTAACAAGACCCTTGCGCAAATTGGCTGATGCAGCTGAATCTGTGGCTCAAGGCAAAATGGTTAATGTAGATGTGACGGGTCCCTTAGAAATTCGAACACTGGCCCAGCGGTTTAATGCCATGACTATGGCATTGGATGAGGCTCAAAAAACCCAGCGCACCTTGCTGGCAGGTTTACCACATGATTTAAAAGGCCCCTTATCCCGCTTGCGATTGCGAGCCGAAATGGCTGATGATGCAGAGTTAGCGCGGGGTTTGTTGCAGGATACGCAGGAAATGCAAGCCATTATCGACCAGTTTTTAGCCTATCTGCGGGGAATGGAAGCCTCTAGTTACAGCATGCAGACCGTTGTACTATCGCAATGGCTAGAGCATAGAGTTGCGCACTATAGCCAATCGGGGCAGCCGGTGCATTTGCTTAAAGCTGATTTCTGCTATGTACAGGCAGATACCCTGATGTTGACCCGTATGCTAGATAATTTAATTGATAACGCGCTTAATCATGGCAAGCCGCCTATTGAAGTCAGTCTCACCGTGCAAGATAAGGTTGTGCTGCTTAAGGTACGGGATTATGGGGCCGGTATTGCGCCACACTTGCGGGAAACCGCATTACAACCGTTTTCACGTTTAGATCAGGCGCGTACGCAAACCGGTAGTGTAGGTTTGGGTTTAGCCATAGCGCAGCGAGTTGCAAAGCTTCACGGTGGAGAACTATTTCTGCAAGATCCGGAAACAGGTGCGGGAATCACGGTTGCGTTGCAATTGCCGCTTGCATAAGTTAAATATGCAATTGTTTTATACTTTGGTGCCCAAGAAGGGACTCGAACCCCCACGAAGTTACTCGCTAGTACCTGAAACTAGTGCGTCTACCAATTCCGCCACCTGGGCAAGGCAAGATAAGCAAGTGAAGCGCAAATTCTAAAGAAATGCTACAAATTGTCAAACCAACCTCGTATTTTGGGGTTCTGAAATACATCCTATTTAAAGACTGAATTGAAAAAAACAAAATTTACTGACAATACCCTGACTCCAGAGCGAATTATTGCGGCTATTTCTGCAGCGCAGGCTCCTCTTGAACTGGAACACCTGGGGCGGGTGCTGGATATTTCGCTCAATCGCCTGGAAGAACTAAAACAACAACTAGATGTTCTTCACCGTGAAGGCAAGGTGCTTATCAACCGTAAGGGTTTAGTGTTACTACCTTCACGTATTGATTTATTGGCAGGTAAGGTACAAGGTCATCGAGACGGTTTTGGTTTCTTGATTCGGGATGATGGCGAGCCCGATGTGTTTTTGCCTGCCAAAGAAATGACCAAGGTGCTGCATGGAGATCGGGTATTAGTCAAAATAGTAGGGGCAGACCGAAGAGGAAAGCCTGAAGGCAGCATTGTTGAAGTTATTGAGCGGCGCACTAATAAGTTGGTAGGCCGCTTTCTGGCAGAGCGTGGTGTGACAATCGTTGTCCCTGAAGATCAGCGCATTAAGCATGATGTGCTGGTTCCTGGTACAGAGGCAGGGGAGGCGCAGCCAGGCCAAGTGGTCATGGTAGAAATTTTGCAGCAACCCAGCCGCTATTCGCAACCTTTAGGCCGTGTAGTGGAAGTACTGGGAGAAATAGATGATCCGGGCATGGAAATTGAAATTGCGGTCCGTAAATTTGATGTGCCATATCAGTTTTCCGAGGCGGCTAAACAAGCAGCCTCAGCTTTGCCGGAGGAAGTTACCACAGCGGACAGAGAAGGACGAATAGATTTACGGGATATACCTTTGGTGACCATTGATGGGGAGGATGCGCGGGATTTTGATGATGCTGTGTATTGTGAACCTATAAAAATAGGCAAGGGAAAAGCGGCAATAGAAGGGTTTCGGTTGCTGGTCGCTATTGCCGATGTGAGTCACTATGTTAAAGAAGGTGATGCCTTGGACAACGATGCGCGCTTGCGTTCGACCAGTGTGTATTTCCCCCGTCGGGTAATTCCCATGCTGCCCGAAAAAATCAGTAATGGTTTGTGTTCTTTGAACCCTGCTGTAGATCGTTTGTGTATGGTTTGCGATATGGTAATTACTGATGAGGGTATTATCCACGCCTACCAGTTTTATCCAGCAGTTATGCATTCGCAGGCGCGTCTGACTTATAACGAAGTATGGGCTATCCTCTCACAACCTACTGCACCGGCTCGCATTAAATATAAAACTGTTGTTCCTCAGCTCGAAAACCTCTATGAGCTTTTTCGCATACTTGATAAGGCACGGCAGTTACGGGGAGCAATCGATTTTGAAACCGTGGAAACTTATATTGAATGTAATGCGGCAGGAAAAATTGAGCGTATTCTTCCTCGTACCAGAAACGACGCTCATAAACTGATTGAGGAATGTATGTTGGCCGCCAATGTGTGTGCGGCAGATTTTGTCGCTCGCCAAACTGCAAAAAATGGTCAGTTGGCCTTGTTCAGGGTGCACGAAGGGCCAACACCCGACAAACTCCTCAATTTGCGAGAGTTTTTGAAAAGTCTGGGTCTATTATTAGGGGGAGGTAGCGAACCTCAGGCCAAAGATTATGCTGCTTTGATGAAGAAAATCATCGATCGGCCAGATTATCATTTATTGCAGAGCATGTTGCTGCGCTCCATGCAAAGAGCCCATTACAGCCCTGACAATGCTGGACATTTTGGTTTAGCTTATGAGGCCTACAGTCATTTCACAAGTCCTATCCGTCGCTATCCTGACCTTACTTTGCATAGAGTCATAAAAGCAATAATCCATAACGAAACTTATGTACCCTCAGCTGACCTGTCTGAAAGAGCGATCGATCTGCCAAAAAATAAAAAAGAGGCATTAGCTTTAGTCCATCAACGCTGGGAAAAACTGGGTTTGGTGTGCTCTGCCAATGAACGTCGTGCTGATGATGCTAGCAGCGATGTGCAAGCTTGGCTTAAATGCTATTACATGCGTGATCGTATAGGGGAAGATTTTTCTGGAACAATTTCAGGAGTAACGCCGTTTGGCATATTTGTTACCTTGGACAGTTTGTATGTAGATGGGCTAGTCCATGTTTCAGAACTAGGGGTAGAGTATTTTCAGTTTAATGAGCAACTCCATGAGCTGCGAGGTGAACGCTCCGGCATACGATTTAGGCTGACTGATCGTATCCATGTTCAGGTGGCGCGAGTGGACCTGGAAGCACGTCGCATTGAATTTCGCATGACCCGCGGAACACAGCTGCGACTGGACAGTGCACTAGCCGCTGACGTTTCCTCTGTACAAAAAAAACCAGCTAAACCGCGTACTGCAAAAATTGATGAAGCAATTGCTGCCCGAAAGACAGCAAGTACGAAAGACTCTTCTACACACAAGAGAAAAAAAGGGGTTCAAAAAAGAACCTCACGTAGTATTTCCAAAAATAAACGTAATCGATAAATTAATTAAAACAATCAGTTTTGCTCATGAGTAAATCCACCATTTTGTTTGGTTTTCATGCCGTACGCTCTCGTTTGCGAGGTGCTGCGGATACTATCCAAACTTTATATGTAGAAAGCTTCCGTAAAGATAAGCGAATGCTGGATCTACTTAAAATGGCCAAGGACGCTAAAATTAACGTACATGAAGTAGATTCTGTACGTTTAGATCGCATCTGTGGGCATACTCGGCATCAGGGCGTAGTGGCACAAGCGGCGGTGGTTTTACAGCCCAGGTCTTTGGATGATTATCTAGACACCCTTCAGGTTCCTCCCTTATTACTGATTTTGGATGGCATTACAGATCCGCATAATTTAGGAGCCTGTTTGCGAGTGGCTGATGGAGCAGGAGCACAGGCTGTTATCGCACCTAAGGATCGCAGCTGCGGAATTAATGCTACGGTGGCTAAAGTAGCCAGCGGTGCTGTGGATAGCACGCCGTATTTCACCGTAACCAATCTGGCTCGAACGATTAGTGAGCTGCAAGAACGTAATATCTGGGTAGTGGGCACTTCGGATGACGCTGAGCAAAGCTTGCATGAGGCGCAGTTACAGGGGCCTCTGGCGATAGTTTTGGGTGCAGAAGGGCAGGGGATGCGTCGCTTAACTCGAGAACGCTGTGATGAGCTTATCCATATTCCTATGTATGGGAGTGTGGAGAGCTTAAATGTTTCTGTAGCGGCTGGAGTATGTTTGTATGAAGCGGTACGTCAGCGCACCGTTGTATCTTTGTAGGTGAAGGCCTTTCACCCTATTTTTTACCCGATACGTTGCGAGTCAAAAAAGACATGCATAAGGGGAAAACGCGGCTGAGTTTGGCTCCTGCCAATGTTTGTCAAGGTGGTACAGATTTTTGGTTGTTACTCGAAGGAAAGCAGTCCAAACCGCGCCACTGGGTGTGATGTGCCTAACAAAGCGGGGATGCCTTGTAGTGTCCTCCAACGCTTCGATTGGCAAGGGTGTTTGACCTCTATTCGCAGGAGTAAAAGAATGTGCTAGTCATAGCGATAGCCTACTCCATGCACGGTGCAAATAATTTTGGGGTCTTTCGGATCCAGCTCAATTAGCTTGCGCAGTTTGGAAATTTGCTGATCCAGCGTGCGACTATTTGGAAAATAATTTCGACCCCAGCAAATATTAAATAAAGCATCTCGGTCTACGACTTTGCCGCGTTGCTCAAAAAGCAGTTGCAGAATTTTTACATCCCGTAGGCTTAAATCAATCTGCACATCTGCCCGTTTCGCCCGCAACTGGGCAGGAAATACCTCTAGATCTCCCAATCGGAGCATTTCGCTACTTAAGGAAGGGCTAGCGCTTTGTGCAAGAGTACGTCGGCTTACAGCTCGAATCCGGGCAATGACTTCGCGGGTACCGAAGGGTTTCTGAATATAATCATCCGCACCCAGTTCCAGACCCACTACCCGATCAATCTCTTCTGATTTAGCACTTATAAAAATAACCGGTACATGCGTATTTGTTTTGCGTATTTCACGGCATACGGTATAGCCATCTCGTTTGGGCATCATGATGTCCAGCAAAATAACCTGCGGATCTTCTGCATGAAATAGAACCAGGGCTTGTTCCCCATCCGAAGCCAGTAAGGGCCAATATCCCTCCGCTTCTAAGATGGCGCACAAACCTTCCCCGATATGTTTATCGTCTTCGGCAATCAATACTTTCATGTAATATCCTTTGCCGGATCAGTACGCAGGGAGATTCTGAAACAAGCGCCTTGATCAACTTCTTGTAACGTTACGTCTCCTCCATGTAAGCGAGCTAAACGTCTGGCAATATCTAAGCCAATCCCTGTTCCTGAAACACCATCGGTTAACAAAGAACTGCTGCGGTAAAACGCTTGAAAAATTTTTTCACGTTCACGAGGAGCAATACCCGGGCCAAAATCACGTACATCAATAGTACTTAAGCCCCCTTTTTGCGCACTTTGTATAGAGACAGCCTTGCCCGAAGCGGCATATTTTTCAACGTTACTGATTAAATTATTGAGAATTTGCTCAATGATTTGGAAATCCAAGAGCACTAGAGTCTGAGCGTTCAACTCAAGCTGTATCGCGATGCCTTTTGCTTCCAAGGCAGGTTTAAAGGCAGCGACACAACGCATAATGACTTCATCTAGTTTTCCTATTTGAAAGGATAGCCGGAGATGGGTTTTTTGAAACTGTCCGAAACTTAATACATTAGCAATCAGTCGAGATAAACGCTGGCTTTCAGCCGTAATAATACCAATGTATCTGCGCAGTTTTTTTGTTTCGCTGCTAGAAGTTTCTAGTTCTAAGCCATCCTCAATCTGGGCTTCCAGTAATTCGGCATACAAACGAATATTGGTCAAAGGGGTTTTTAGCTCGTGAGAAACCTGATTTACAAAATTAACGCGCTGCTGTGCTAATTGCATTTCACGAGTATGTTCTTTGTAAAGATAAATGGCTAAGCCTAATAATGAAATGCCAACACCTAATCCTGCTGCCAAAATGCCAAAGTTGCGGGTCACTGCTCCACCCACGAGCGAAGGGGCATAATATTCCAATTTCCAACTAGCCAGTGGATGGCTCAGTGGCAGCACCATTAAGCTTTTTTCGTCAGCTTTGGGTTGATACTGCCCCCATTCGTAAACGATTTTTCCGCTGCTATTAATTAATCGTGTGGCTGCATTGGGTAAAGAAGCATCCTTTTGGCTAGAGGGTAAGCGTCCAATAATTTCGGAAAGCACAGCAGCCGGTAATAATTCCAATCCGATTAAACGATTCTGTGGATCACGCCACCAGAAAATATGATGTAGCTCTGCATCCCAGTGCCAGGTATACCAGCCGAATCTTGCCTCTTCTGAATCGGGATTTTCATGTAGGGAAGAAGTAACAGCAGAAAGATTCTTCTGTATTCCTTTTTTCCCGCTATTTGAGCTGGAGAGTACAGCCGCATTTGTAAGTGCAGCACCTTGTGTCATAAGAGCAGGGTTTTCAAAAATTGCAGAGGTACGCTGCAAAAATTTTTTCTCGGCCTCGCTCAGCTCTGCTCCTGGCAAGGGAAAAACACGTTTCCCATCAGCGTCAATAACCAGGATGTGAGTGACTTGCGCTGATTGAAGACTAAATTTTTTAAGGCTTTCATTTCCTAAATCAAGTTGATTTAAATTTTTAAGCAAATTGTTCTGTAGTGTTTGAAAATAAGCTTTCAGTAAGTCGTCCACTGCCGTAAGCTGGGTATTGATAAGCGCTTTTACTTGTACTTCTACCATCTGTTTTTCGTTATGAACGATGCGCTGGCCTAACCAGGCCAAAAAACTAGTGGGTAAAAGCACTAGTAATATCAAGCAGATTATTACTTTTTTTTGCAAGCTTTGATCTCTTATTTACTCAAAAAAATAAAGTACTGTGTATCTAAAAACCTGTCAAAAAGTTTGATTTTTAGGAATCAGAACTACAAAGACTGTACCTTCTTTTTATTAAGAAGGTACAGCTGATCAGATCCTACAGGAATAGCCGTCTGAAACTTTAATGCTCTGCAAAATCATTTTTGCTGTTTTTCTATTTTGTACTGCTCAGCCCGCATTCCTTTGCGCAATATATTCCACTGGCGGCTGTCTTTCGATTCAATTTGTATAGCCTGATTTTTGGTTTCTACAGCTTGTGCCTCAAGTTCAGGAGTAGGCGCATCGTCGCTACCCAGGCTTCTAGCATTTGAACTTAAGTAAGCAGCGTTTATTTCCATCAGTTTTTTTGCTTCAGTGACTTTACCCTGATCCCGCAATTGCAGCGCTTGTTTACTATTCTCGTTTGCAATTTGCTGTACTGCAGAAACCATTACTTTTTTATCCACTGATTTAGCTACAAGCTCAGGGGAGTCTGCAAAGCCCAGTGCGACAGAGCGGGTGAGCTTATCTTTATTTTTGCTTTGCATATTTAAATAGGCGACTTCAACGGTGGCTATATCAACATTTTCACCAGCTTTTCCAGGAGGCACTTCCACTTCCAGCAGGGCATATTTCTCTTGCTGACTGCTAAGCTGGTTCATTCGTAAATGCACCACCCCGTTTGTAATTTCCCCTTCTCGGCCTAATACGCGTAAGGGTTTTACACCGCGCTTTAGACGAACAGACAGTTCAACATCTTGTGCTACAACAGCTCCCACATCCCCAAACTCTTTTTGAAAAACCTGCGCTAAATCACGAGAGTTCGCAACAAAAAAATGATTACCATCGCTATAAGTGGCTAATTGAGTCATTAAGTCCTCGTTATAGCCTGTACCTAAACCAATAGTGCTTACACTAATCCCTTCACGAGCCAACATATTGCCAAGCTGCCCTAATTCTGCTGGAGAACTGGGGCCTGCATTGGCTTGACCATCCGATAACAAAATCACTCGGTTGACGCGGGTCTTATCGAGAAATTTTCGTACTTCAAAAGCCCCTTTGCTTACTCCCGCAAATAAACCAGTTGATCCTCCTACCTGAATATTTTTAATCGCTTGAGTGATCAGCATCTTATCTAACACCTTGCTAGCAGGAGCCACTACTTCTACCCGGTGATCAAAAGCAATCACTGAGACGATGTCATTGACCCCTAAACTTTCTATAGCCATGATGGCGGCTTCTTTAGCACGCTCGATGCGGTCTCCGGACATAGAGCCAGACTTATCAATCACAATAGCCAGGTTAGAAGCAGAACGTTCGCGTTGCGTAGGCATTGAAAAGCCAGTGAGCCCTACTTTTAAAAACGCGGTTTGTGTTTTGCCTGCCTGTATGACCGGCGTTGCAAGGCTGGCACTTATATTGACCGTATCGGCATATCCTGTGCTGCTCATAACTGCAGCAAAGCTTAATAACAATAAATGTTTCAAATAATGAATAAAGAATTTCATACTGGCTCCAAAAATAGCTGAATTTGTGTATGGGTAAGACCAGTTTGGCTTTATTGCTTCTTTGAAGGGTGAGAAAAATATAAGAATTTTGTAAAAAATTTGTATACAAAAGTTCAGTTGCTAAAAAGAAAAGTAAGTAGCTTGCTAGAGGGAAATCTGCGGTTTCAGAGCGGCTTTATATGGTTAATCAAGGTTTTGAGCGCACTATCCGGTTGTTCTGCCATCAAGGCATGCCCACAGTTAGGGAGAATAACAAGCTTTGCACCAGGGATTTTTTCTGCCAAACTTTTCGCAGCTTTTGGAGGGGTCATAATGTCTTGATCCCCATTCATTATTAAAGTGGGGCAGCTTATGGCTTTTATGACTTTATCGGCATCTGCATAAGCATTACAAGCAAAAAAGTCAGCGTGCAATACTTCTGGCCCATTTTTGGCAGCGATTCGCTGCATGAGTCTTAAATTACTCCATATGCTTACAGAACCAGGGCCCATTATTTGAGGTTTTTGTGAAAACCCTCCCCAGGTTTTGCTATGACTCCACGCATTAATTATATGCAAAGCGGCCGGGGGATCGCTTTTCGTAGCCTCCAGTAAGCTATCTGAAACCTTCATAGGATAAGCCGTTCCCAGCAGGGACAGGGAGAGCACTCGTTCTGGTGCGCTACCTGCCATTTCCAACGCAACTAAAGAACCTAAGCTATGTCCGACTAAATGGGTTTTAGCAATATTTCTGCTGTTCAGGGCAGTCCACAACTGCTCGGCCATTATTTCTACTGAAGCTGCAGCTTTACCTGGACTGCGTCCATGCCCAGAACGATCAAAGGCTAGGACGTTGTAACCATGATGTGCAAACCATCGACTCTGGAGAGCCCAAACAGAATGATCATGCTGTGCACCATGAATAAACACCACGGTCGCTTGCAGGGCATTAAAGCCTTTTCCGGCACTATAGGCGTAAAGAGGAGAGTTATTCATGATGTGGCCTTTAAAGGTAGTGGATTAACGAATCTCTCGTTCTGCAATCTTTAATGCTTGTTTAAGATCGGCCAACAAATCATCACTATCTTCTAATCCTATGGATAAGCGAATAGTGCCTTGCGTAATACCTAACTTAACCAGGTCCTCATCTGCAACGCGAAAATGTGTAGTAGAAGCGGGGTGGATTACAAGAGAGCGGGCGTCTCCTACATTAGCCAGGTGCGAAAATAATCTTAGTGCCTGAACAAAAGTTTTACCCGCGCTGCGTGGGCCTTTTAAATCAAAGCTTATGACCGCACCACATCCATGCGGCAATAAAGTTTTGGCCAGTGCATAGTCCGGGTGGGATTCAAGTTCTGGATAGCTTACCTTTAATACCATGGGTTGACGCACCAAAAATTCCACTACTTTGCGGGTATTAGTCACATGCCGTTCCATACGTAGCGGTAAAGTTTCTAAGCCTTGAAGTAATAAAAATGCGGTGTGAGGACTCATGCAAGCTCCAAAATCCCGTAAACCCTCCCGTCGGGCCCGTAATAAAAATGCGCCTACTGTGCTTTCTTCACTGAACACCATATTGTGAAAACCCTTGTATGGTTGTGTTAGTTCGGTAAATTTTTTGGAAGCATCCCAATCAAATTGACCGCTGTCTACTACTACTCCACCAATGGCTACACCGTGACCTCCTAAAAATTTAGTGGCAGAGTGATAGATGAGATCAGCCCCGTAATCGAAAGGTTTAAGCAGGTAAGGGGTGGTAAAAGTAGAATCTACAAGTAGGGGTATGGCATGGTCATGTGCAATTTGTGAAATAACTGGAATATTGAGTACGTCCAAGCCCGGATTTCCCAGGGTTTCTCCAAATAATAAGCGTGTTTGAGGGCGCAATGCGGCGCACCAGGCATCAGGATCATGTGGATCTACAAAAGTGGTTTCAATACCAAAGCGTCTTAGGGTGTAATGCAATAGATTGTGGCTGCCACCATACAGAGCCCGACTTGCCACAATATGGCTACCCGCACCGCACAGGGTGGCAATACTTAAATGCAAGGCGGCTTGCCCCGATGCGGTTGCAATGGCTCCTATCCCTGTTTCTAACGCTGCCATTCGCTCTTCAAAAACCGCTACGGTCGGGTTGGAAATGCGAGAATAAACATGCCCAGCCTGCTCCATATTAAACAGTGAAGCGGCATGTTCGCTATCTTCAAAGACAAATGAAGTGCTTGCATAGATAGGGGTTGCGCGCGCGCCGGTTGCAGGATCGGGAGCGGCTCCGGCGTGAAGCGCCAAAGTGTTAAAGCCGGGATAAGGCCAATTGGAATCCGATGAGGGCATGAGACAACATCCTTTTATTTAAACCAAATTTCCCCTTAGGCACACTTTCAGTGCTGCTTGGGTGTCAGTGGTGTATTTGCGCTCATTTTTACCCCGCTTTGTCACTTCTAGCAATGGTCGCAGGCTCCGCAGTCGAGCCACAACTGCCGCGCAAACCTCTCTCTACCATTCCCAGCCCTAAGAAGACCTCTGGGTTTAAAAGTTTTTAATCTTGGATCTTGCACGAGAATTTGAAAGCGATACCATTGCAAGTTAAGAAGCAATCATCATTCTTTTGCTAAAAGCCATTGCGGAGATCTCTATGAAAGTTCATGAAATATTGCGTGTTAAAGGTGATGTGCTCTATACCGTTAGTCCTGATACTCCGCTTATTCAAGCGGTTGCAACCATGGCCGAGCATGATATTGGTTCTTTAGTCGTCATGGATCATGGGGATTTAGTCGGTATGCTGACATTTAGAGAGATGATTTTGCATATCCATAATAATGACGGAGCGGTAGGTAGCACTACCATTCGGAGTGTGATGGACGATGCGCCAATTTCTTGTACGCCCGATACTGAATTAAATGAGGTACGGCGTATGATGCTGGAGCGGCATGCGCGCTACTTGCCGGTCATTGATGCTAAAACCCTGATGGGTGTGATTTCTTTTTATGATGTGGCTAAAGCTGTTTTGGATGCCCAGAACTTCGAAAACAAAATGCTTAAAGCGTATATTCGAGACTGGCCTGAGCCGGAGGACAAGAAGTAAAAAAAGCTGAAAAATGTATTCGAGCAGGAATAGGTGTTTTTTGCAGGATTTGAAGAGCTAGAAGAAAACCACCCCTTAAGCTTTGATTAAGGGGTGGATTTTTATACACTTTGGTAAACACTAAGCCGTATCTCAAATTAGCCTAGATCGGTATGGCTGATTTCTGTGTTGTCGATTCCTGTCAAAATGATGACTTGGTCCGCTTTGCCATCTCCATCAACATCCTGGAATAAATAGCCATTTGTGTCATCAAACTGGAAACTGACCAGGGAGCCTGTTGAAGCATTAGCGTTATTATTTAGTGTGGTGAGTGCGAGGTTAGCTGCGATTAAACCAGTCGCGAAACTGGCAGTTTTAAAGGCAGATTCCACATAGTTCATCCCACTGCCTGCATCTTTACCTACAAACTTGCTAAGGTTATCTGCATTAAAGAGCTGAATAGTATCGCTGCCACTGACAAAATTCTCGATTACATCAGCTGTTGCTTCTACCAAAGTGGAGTCTTTCGTATGGAAAATAAAGGTATCATTTCCTCCCCCTTTATTTCCATTAACGGTTACAGGTAAAGAGAGCTGAAGTTTATTAATGTCATCAGGAGCAGATTGTTCTATTTTGAGGTTATTAATAGGTACATCTTGTCCTGGTGCATAAGTAATGACTAGTTCATTTGTCGTAGCGTTATACGTTGCACCTTGTACTATGCCATTTTCTTTGTTTTCGTTAAATTCTCCCGGCAGATTGGTCAGGTGAGCACTAATTAATTTAGCCAGTGCGGCACCTACCACATCAGCTGAGGCCCCTGCTTCTACTTGAGTAGATTTGTTGGGATCTGCATTTTCCACTTCAGTAAGGGTTTTCGTATTTCCGTCAATCGTAATGCTGTATACCGCATCGGCTTTAGGGCCTAAATTGCCGGAAAGTTTATAGGTATAGGTTTCTGAAGTCGAGGGGCCGCCATTTAATACATCCCTACCTGACCCGCTTTCCAGAGTATCTGCCCCTGTTCCCCCAGTTAAGGTGTCGTTTTGTGCGCTACCCACTAAAGTGGAACCTACATTGCCTGTAATTTTCAGAGCGACCGCTTGCTTCACTAAACTGGCATCTATTCCCGTAGCAGCGCTCATCCCTTTGGTATCTGTAGAAAACAAAACATTATTATTTTTTAGCAAATCCCCATTGGCAGTATCCAGAGTATAGGAATTTCCACTGTCCGCAATAGAAGCGTCGGTCAGCCAGAGTTTTTTAAAGCCACCTATGGCAGAAAGGGAACTTAATTTGCCTAGTAACAAATCATCGTTTTGGGTATCCCGTGTTGCGGAGCTATCTCCCAATACGGTCAGACCGTTTTTGCTGACTTTTGTGATATCTAGTACATCAAAATCGAACTCAAAGCTGTTATTCAAATTTTCTAAACTAATAGTGTCTGCACCAATATTGTTGAAATTCACCGCAGCGTCGGTGGCCTGCAACGTATCTCGATCATTGGGATTATCCAGAAACATAAGCTTGTTTTTCACACTGAGCAAATAATCGAAGGAGTAAGTATCATCGGTGGCCAGATCATCAATAGGGCCCACAAAACCTTGAAAGGCTCCATATTTGACAAAATGTGCCAATGCTCCATTGCTTAAGCTATTATTAAAATCACTTAAATGATCTTTCACATAAGCTTCTACACCTGGATACATTTTCAGATAAACGTCTGAATTAAAATTGTTTGTATCCTGGCTAGCCTGGCGACCTTCACCTACTCCATACAGCAAATAATGACCAAATAAATCCCCCGGATCAGTCACCTCTACTTTTCCCAGTTCTTCATACTTTTTGGCATAAAAATCTGCATCAAAAAACTTCAAAGGAAAGTTACCCAGTGGGTTATAGCCCAGGGCAGCCCCTTTGGTGAGAAAATGCTCCAGGGGTTTGGAAAACAAAGGATCGTTCGGATCAGTCAGATATTTGGCTTTGTAAGCCTCAGCATCAAACACCTTTGAACCTTCTTGCGCATATTTATCCACTAAAGCCTGGATGCTGGCTACCGTAAAAAATTTCATTATTTCTCCTTCTTTGGTGAATTATAAATACCCGTTGTGCGAAATATTGCTGCGATAAGTACGCTAAAAACCGCCATCTTTAAAATCCAGCTAACTTGAATACATATCGAACAATTGAAGCATAAAGAAGCTTCAGGATTTTGTGTGGACTGACAATGGAGCATTAGGTGTAATACCTATCGCCTTTAAGTTGTAAGTGCTTTCCTAAAAAAAGAAAGTCTGTTAGAAAAAATACGTTTTCTTTTCAAAAAATCCATATAAATCAAAAACTTATAAGAGTTTCTTCTAGGGAGTACTCCTAAAGTAGGAGTTTTTATAAAAAAGAAGCGTTTAAGTACGGCTTAATTTTTATTTGGCTATTTTTCCGACAGATGCTTAAAACCACAATAAATTTTTCTTGAAGGGCGTATTTCGACTAATCAGGAGTTTCTTTACAAGCGACTTTCTGTCATTATTACGGACTTACATGCCAAGTTACAGGCTTTAGCACGCAAATTTAAGCGTAAACCTTACTCAATAAGACGTTGTATTAACCCTGCTTTGACGGTGCTTTTAAAAGACTGGGAAGGTTTAATACCTCGCGCATAGATGCTTTCGATATGAAACGTTTTAATTGTGCTGCAGATTTTGCTTGTTTTGCTTCTCTTAAAAAACTTTCGCTTAAACGCGCCCTGGCAGAGTCAGTTCATTTTGAAACTGATTCTGGTTTGCCTTTGGTTATTACTTCTCCAACGCCAGGAGTATTTAGACTGCAGTTTGCGCACACAGAAGAATCTTTAGATGATTTGATTGTTCAGCAGGAAGCTGAGCCAATTACCGTGGAGTCTTTCAGCGGAGGTTTTTTGCTAAAGACGTTTTTTACAGAATTACGCTTAAGCACAAAACCTTTACAAATGGCCTTGACGCATCGGATGCGTTTACGGCTTTCTTCGGTAGGAGGGACTGCAGCTTCTTGTAGTTTACCTACGGTGGGTTTTCATCCTCCGACTAAGAGCTGGGCTGTTTCCTTTGCCTTAGGAGATGAGCCTGTTTATGGTTTAGGCCAAGCAGGTAAAGGCTTAAATCGTAAAGGTCAGCAAGTCGATAGCGATCTGCCTTTTTGCTGGAGCCCTCAAGGCTGGGGTGTGATGATTTTGTCTGCGCCGGGTAATGTAAGACATCATGTGATGAGAGACATTATTTCGTCTGATCATTATTTATTACATGCCCAAACCAAGGGCTTAGACTTATTTTTGTTTGCAGGGACTCCTGCTGAGATGATTAACGCCTTCACTAATCTAACGGGTAAGCCTAATGTTCCTCCAATGTGGAGCTTAGGCACCTGGATAGGGCAAGCACCAGAGGCTGATAGCCATCAAATATTGATTAGTGCTCATAATCTTCGTGCTCAGGGTATTTCTGCTGATGTGATTGCAGCCTATAGTAGCAGGCCTTTGAGTATGAAAAGCAGGATGAGTTTTGAATCACAGGCAGATGATTTTGCTGAGTCTAAAAAAATGCTCACCAAGCTGCAAGAAATGCATTGGCATTTTTCGGCAACTGAACATGTTTTTATACGGGAAAACTCTCCTGCATTTGAGGAAATGGCTGCTAAAGGCTGGTTGCTCAAAAATGCTCAAGGTAAGGCGGCTAGCGTTGCGTGCGAAGGAGATTTGTTTGGAGTTGTAGATTTTACCCATCCTGAAGCTTTTAATTTCTGGAGGGATCGGCATGAGCCCTTTTTTAAAGAGGGGGTAGATGCTTTTAATACCGCCATGACTTTACCAGAAGCTTTGGATCTGTATGCTTATGATGGATCCAGAGGGGCAAGATTAGATTGTTTATGGTCTTTACTGTTTAACCGTGCAGTATTTGAGGCAACTCAGAAATTTCATGGAGAGGGAATAGATAAGCGAGCCCTAGTGGTAGGTAAAGGGCAATTCTGGGGGAGTCAGTGTTATCCCTTGCAATATAGCGGTCAAACCGTTTCTAAATGGGAGCAGTTGACATCGGCTGTTTACACCGCGCAGTCTTTAGGTGCAATAGCGCAACCTTGCTATTCTGCTTTTGTTGGAGATAACGCTCATCAGCAAATAGAAGATACTGAATTTTATGTGCGTGCAGTAGCAGCCAGTGTGTTTTTTAGCCATTTGGGTTTTGCGAATGTAGGAGAACATGGATTTTTAGCCTATGAGCCAGAAATTCAAACGACAATCAAAAAGTGGCTGAAATTTCGTTATCGCCTCATTCCCTATATTTTAGGGGCTTTGGAAGAATCTTCTCGTAACGGTTTACCGGTAGTCCGCTCAATGGCCTTGGCTTTTCCGGAGGATAAATTTGCCCATACACAAGAGTTGCAATATTTGTTTGGCCCGGCCTTGCTTGTTGCACCGATTGTAGAGCCTGGGGGAAAACGGCAAGTGTATTTTCCCAAAGGAGAACGCTGGTATGACTTGGCAACCGGGGTTAAATACGAAGGGGGTACGCTTTATGAATTTGAAAAACCGCTGGATGGTGCACCTGTTTTTGGACGAGAGGGTTACATTCTCTGCTTAGGCCCCGAAGCACAATCTACCTTTGAAATTAATACCATTCGTCCGATTACTGAGGCGTGGTTATTTGGCTTGCCAGCCGTTGATCCCTGTGTGACCGCCGTCAAAGTCAAAGTTATGCAGATGCAAGGTAATGCTTATATTAAAGGCCTTGAAGGCACCAAAATACTAGCAGCGGGTGGCTATGAAGTAAGCCGTCGCGGGGCTGAGGTAAAAATCGTCAAAAAGCGTTAATCCAAACGTTTTCCTCAGAAAATTTCGCCTGTAAAAAGTAACAATACGAGGTTTACGCCACTATTGTCGGGAAATATTATTGGAAAAAATCATCGCTCTAAAAAAACTAAAGCTACAGGAGGGTCTAAATGAGCAGCGGCAAGCGTTATGTGCTCGCACTTGACCAGGGAACGACGAGTTCTAGATCAGTTATTTTTGATGAAGCTGGGGATATTGTTGCTCTGGCTCAGCAAGAATTTAAACAATATTTTCCAGAGTCAGGCTGGGTAGAGCATGACGCGCTAGAAATTTGGCATTCTCAATTAAATACGGCCCGCACAGCAATAAGCAAGGCAGGCCTGCATGCCTCTGATATTGCGGCAATTGGCATTGCTAATCAAAGAGAGACTACAGTTGTATGGGATCGTAAAACCGGTCAACCGCTAGCAAACGCAATTGTCTGGCAGGATAGGCGTACCGCAAGAGTGTGTGATGAATTGCGGGAGAAGGGCCATAGCGAAACAGTGGCACGTAAAACCGGTCTTGTCATTGATTCTTATTTTTCTGCTACGAAAGCAGCCTGGCTGCTGGATAATATTCCTGAAGCGCGGTTACGGGCCGAGGCGGGGGAGTTGGCGATAGGGACCATAGACAGTTGGTTGATTTTTAATCTCACTGCTGGCCGCTTGCATGTGACCGATGTGTCCAACGCCTCTCGCACTATGTTGTTAAATATTCATACTTTGTCATGGGACCCCGAACTACTGAGCTTGTTCCGGGTACCGGCATGTGCGTTACCCCAGGTGCTCAGTTCTTCAGCAGTAGTAGCCCAAACAGATGCCTCTTTGTTTGGGGGTGCAATTCCGATTGCCGGTATTGCCGGGGATCAGCAGGCTGCTACTTTTGGCCAAGCCTGTTTTTCCCCCGGCATGGCAAAAAATACCTATGGCACTGGCTGCTTCATGTTATTGAATACAGGATCACAGCCCGTCGTATCCCATAACCGTTTACTCAGCACAGTGGGTTGGCAACTCATGAATCCTGTGAATCTTACCGCCTATTGCCTGGAAGGCAGCGTATTTATTGGGGGTGCAGTTGTCCAATGGTTACGTGACGGTTTGGGGGTGATTGAAAAATCTGAAGATGTACAAAAGTTAGCAGGCAGTGTGGCAGATTCAGGAGGGGTAGTACTTGTTCCGGCCTTTGCTGGATTAGGGGCACCCCATTGGGATCCGTATGCAAGGGGTGCTATTGTTGGCATTTCACGCGGTACGAGTAGAGCACATATTGCCCGGGCTGCGGTGGAATCTATTGCTTACCAGAGCACCGAATTGCTTGAAGCAATGATGAAGGACACGGATCAAGTCGTTAAGCAGCTAAGGGTGGATGGTGGAGCCTCCCGTAATGATGCTTTAATGCAATTCCAATCAGACCTTTTAGGCATTCCAGTTGTCCGGCCAGCAATTACAGAGACTACCGCGCTTGGAGCAGCCTTCCTGGCAGGGCTTGCAGTAGGAGTATGGAAAACTTTGGAGGAAGTATCAAAAATTACCCAAAGAGCAGGTTCTCTGCACCATGTATTTGAGCCGAAAATTTCTCCCGAAATACGCCAAAAGTTAATGATACGGTGGCGCCGGGCGGTAGATCGTTCTCGGGATTGGGCGTCTGATTAATAGCTACTTCAATAAAGCGGCCCTAAAGAAAAATTTAAAAATAAATTCTATGGCTTTTTTTATTGAGTTTTGCTGCAAAATTTTGAGGATTTTGGATATAGAAAACCTGTGCTAATTTAAACTAACACAGGTTTTTACCGGTAAAACTACTTTTAATAAATTATCGATTAGTGCTTTTAGTGCTTTGGCGGCTACTACTCTCATTATCGCTTTTGGTATTGTCATTTTTATGACTTTGTTTGCCAGCTTCAACGTGTTGCTCATGAGAGCCCCCTTGGGTGCCGCTGCGGGATCCTGAAGACGAGCTGCCTGATCCTTGTTGGGAAGAAGAGCTGCTTGAGCGATCACTTTTTTGGTTGGTGTTCATAACTATCCTTTCGAAAGTTTCAAATCAGAATATGGCGACTGTTTGACAGGCAAGCTTTTCTTTAGAAAAAAGAAAATAGACTTTTGTCATTTCTCGTCGTCTTAACAATAGTGCGACCTACTTTGATCAGTGAGGATAGGAGGAGAGCGTTTAGTAAGGTAGGACAAATGACCACAGCCTGGAGTCAAAGTAGAAAATTCAAAAAAATTAAAACCTATTTTTTCCCAAGCTACCATGGCAAAAATAAGCAGAGTTTTGATCTCTACCAGGAACCCGCTTACTATTGAAAAGTTTCCTAAAGTGTTTGACGAACTGACTACAGTAGAGAGTTTTAATCATCAAGTTTAAAGACAGTTTTATTCGCTTTAAACGATGCATCGCAGGAGAATGTGTTGAATGCTGCTACCCCTACATTTCAGCCCTTGCCGCGGGCGGCATCTCCGCTTCCCTTGTTTGTGCAGCAATATCAGGGAAGCTCAGAGCTAATTTGTGCTGAGCTGATTAAGGGATTACAAGCTCCTGAAGCTCTACTGTCTCCCAAGTTTTTATACGACAGACTGGGTTCTAAACTATTTGAAGCCATTACAGAGTTACCTGAATACTATCTTACCCGCACAGAAAACTGGATTTTCCGCACTTATTTGCAAGATATTGCAAAACATATTGGGAGTGGCTGTACATTAATTGATTTGGGGGCAGGCAATTGCGAAAAAGCTGCGCACTTATTTGAGTGTTTAAGGCCTAAACAATATGTAGCTATAGATATTTCTGTGGAATATTTACGCACAACCCTTGCACGCTTGCATCATCAGTGGCCTACGATTCCAATGCTGGGGTTTGGGGCAGATTTTTCTTCTAAACTTGAGCTTGCCTCCACTGTATTTTCTTCCAAACGGGTTTTTTTCTATCCCGGCTCTAGTATTGGTAATTTTTCTGTAGAGCAGGCCGGTTTAATGTTGCAGCAGCTAGCAGCACAAGCTGGAAAAGATGGCTGGCTTTTAATAGGTATGGATTTGCTGAAAAGCAGAGCTGCTTTACAGGCTGCTTACGATGATCCACTGCAGGTGACTGCGGCCTTTAATCGCAACATATTATTGAATGTGAATCGATTGCTAGGTGCCGATTTTGTCCTGAGTCATTTCAAACATCTGGCCGTGTTTAATCGACAATTTTCTAGAGTGGAAATGTATTTGCAAGCCTTGCAAGAGACAAGGGTTCGATGGGGTGCCTTGGGTGGAGGTGCCCGGTGTTTTAGGCAGGGGGAGTGCATTCATACCGAGAATTCTTACAAATATTCGTTTAAGGGCGCCGAAGAATTATTAAATAACAACGGGTTTTGTGTATCCCGTTATTGGTTTGATCCGCATAAATTATTTTGCGTGTTTTTGGCTAAGGCTCGAGAAAATTAAGTTAAACAAAGGGAGCATGAGGTGGGATTTTCTATCATGTTGGTCTATGGCGAAAAATACTAGCGGAAAACTTGCAGGGGAAAAGTGCAAAAGGTATCAGATCTACAATTGAACGCAAACAATCAAGTGTTTCAAGAGGCGTTAATAGCTCGTTTTGAGACCATTCGCGCTGCTACGCTTGCAATTGCTGCCCCGCTTTCTCCGGAAGATATGGTGGTGCAATCCATGCAGGACGCTAGTCCTATCAAATGGCATCTAGCCCATACTTCATGGTTCTTTGAAACATTTATTCTTATGGAAAATCTGCCAGCTTATGAGGTATTTAATCCATACTTTAAAACCTTATTTAATTCTTATTATGTTTCTTTAGGTGATCGTCATCCGAGACCACAGCGGGGCCTGCTGACAAGACCTTCGCTAAGCGATATCCTGAATTATAGAAAGCATGTTGACCTTGCAGTTCATCAATTGCTTGAACAGGTTACCTCTCCAGAAGTGAAGATACTCTTGGAACTAGGCTTACAACATGAGCAGCAACATCAGGAGTTAATGCTGACGGATATCAAGCATTTATTCTTTCATAATCCGCTTTTCCCTGCCTATTCGCGTACTGGTTTGCCAAGTTCAGAGCCTGCTTCTCCCTTAGACTGGATTCTGTATGAAGCGACTACTCGTCCTGTAGGACATACAGGAGAGAGTTTTCATTTTGATAATGAAACTCCTCGCCATTTAACGCATATCCCTTCTTTTGCTATAGCTAACCGCCTGGTTACTAACAGAGAATATTTAGCTTTTATAGAGGCTGGCGCTTATACCCAGCCCCGCTGGTGGTTAGCTCAAGCAGTTGACTGGATCAACCGCGAAGCCGTGCACCATCCTTTGTATTGGCACTATCAAGATGGAAAGTGGTTTGAATTTACTCTGCACGGCTTGGTGGAGCTTCAATTAGACAGCCCTATCTGCCATATTAATTATTTTGAGGCCGATGCATTTGCTCGATTTTCAGGAGCACGCTTACCTACTGAATTTGAATGGGAGCATGTGGCCTCAGGCCTGCCTGTTGTGGCAGCAGATACACATCGATTACATCCGCAAGGGGCAGGAGAGGTTGTCTCTCATCAACCGCTACAGTTATATGCTCAGGTATGGCAATGGACTTGCTCCGCCTATGCGGCATATCCGGGGTTTTCGCCTTCTGCCGGGGCTGTAGGAGAATACAACGGCAAATTCATGGTAAACCAATATGTTTTACGCGGCTCCAGTGTAGCTACTCCAACAGGTCATGCTCGTCCCACCTATCGCAATTTTTTTCCAACGGATGCCCGCTGGCAATTTACAGGTTTGCGCTTAGCTAAATCCTTGTAATTTCGTTTCGAAAGTATGGATACTGTTGTGTTAAGACAGCCCTCTGCTGCCTTAGGTTGGATACGGACGAAGCGCTGGAGCAATGCTTTTTAAAGTGAAAACTATCTAAACATGGCAAAGCGGCCTGCTTAAAGACATACGCTATGCTTTGTGCTTGAGAGTTTTGGCGGAGCGGACGGGACTCGAACCCGCGACCCCCGGCGTGACAGGCCGGTATTCTAACCAACTGAACTACCGCTCCATACGGTATACAAACTTGTTGTCTTTTAATGCAACATTTTATACTCTTGGCATCCCCAGGGGGATTCGAACCCCCGTTACCGCCGTGAAAGGGCGATGTCCTAGGCCTCTAGACGATGGGGACCTAAGAAACTAACAAAAATTTTATCAAAGCTCTTGCGAGCACAGCAAAATCTTGGTGGAGGTAAACGGGATCGAACCGATGACCTCTTGCATGCCATGCAAGCGCTCTCCCAGCTGAGCTATACCCCCTCGTCAAGCTAGTCCGAAACTATAACATGATCTGAGCTTATCGCAAAGCAGCAGAACACATTGTCCAAAATCCGTCTAGTGCAAGCATGATGTGTGGCTGCAAATACAAGCTAAAGACAGCCATTAGCCCTGCTCCTAGCAAGAGGCATAAGGCCAGGTTTTTTTTCAGAAAACTATTTTTTCTCATAAACCACCCACTAAAAAGCTGCGATTAATATCCCCTTCTTTTAAAGATAGTTGTATTGCAATGCCTTGAACCTCACTTACGTTTGTGTTGCGGGTAGCGGCGATTTCCTCAGGCTTTAACCAGCGGCCCCCGCTGAATAGGCGCAGTGACATATTTTCAACATGATCCAGAGCAATTTGCGTAAAGGAAGAAGCTGGGTTTTCCAGTTCTTGGGTGTTACGAATCAGTTGATTGTTCAGTAGCATCCAGTTTACCCGTGCCTCTCGCTGTGCACCGTTAGCATCGGATACGAAACGAATAAACATTAAATGGGTGTTTCCGGCCTGGGGGAGGCTGATTTTTTGAGGGTTACTGTTGCGCAGATCTGCCGCTAACTGGTTTATGGCTGATGTGATGCCTAGATTCCGATCCTGAATCTGCGTAGCTGCATCGCGGCTGCGCAGTACGCTCTCTAAACCACGCCAAGAAAGTAAAGACATCAATGCCAGTAGGGCGAGTGCAATCAGAAGCTCGACCAAAGTAAAGCCTTTTCGATTCGCGGGGAGAGGAAGCGGACAGTAAGGCATGAATTAGTTAGATCTAACAGGCATGACCGTAGCTAACATGACGAGTTCTTGCCCGCGTTTAT
Organism: Burkholderiaceae bacterium; assembly: GCA_019695155.1. Classification (GTDB taxonomy): domain Bacteria; phylum Pseudomonadota; class Gammaproteobacteria; order Burkholderiales; family Burkholderiaceae_C; genus Piscinibacterium. The sequence goes on from JAIBAO010000066.1 coordinate 46,213, forward strand.
TATCGTCAAATACACTCACCTCAACTCGTAAAAAAAAGCTGTTGGGTGTTTTAGTTACCCGCTGTTCGCATTCGAAAAGGTGTCCGGCTTGAGGGCAAGCATACACCTGTACGCCAAGGCTAGGAGCTGTGCCTTGAAGACGTAACTCCGTCAGCCGGTTTTCTGCAGAAAATAACGCGAAATTATAGACTTCCAATTGCTGAGTATGCAGGGCAAGCTGAGTGCTGGCGCGGACAGCTGCCATTAAGGTAACGGCAACAATACCCAGGGCTACGAGTACCTCGATTAAGGTAAAGCCCTTAGTAGAGTGGGTCAATCGCATAGGTGGTGAATTTTATGAAGAGTTGAGCACGCGCGCCAAACCTTGCTCCAGCACAATCTGTTGGCTCATCGAGGGGGCTCGCAGCTCAAGCCTAAGAGCTTGGCCATTTATACCGAAGGGTTCGGAGCCTAGAATTACACCATTGCTTGGTAAATGCAATTGTGTAGTGACTAATAAAAATTGACGAGGGCCTAGTACTTCATCATTTTGAATGACCTGCCATTTTGCGGGGTTAGCTAGTTGTGCAGGGTCTGCGTCTAATGCAGGGCGTTGGCGAATCTCATATTGCCAACCGTGTTCGGTGGGCCGTAGACGGATGAGCTGACCGCTCGCACTGGCTTGCGATTGCGCCGCCGATAAAGAAGCGGCTAGTCGTTGAGCATCCCGAT
>JAIBAO010000013.1 GCA_019695155.1 Burkholderiaceae bacterium
GTCAAAATCTTGGCGTCTCGATAATACTGGGCTGCTCCTGTTTCTTCGATAAAACCCATCCCGCCGTGAACCTGTATTCCCAAACTGGTAACTTCCAGACTCATTTCAGTGGAGTAACCTTTAATTAAAGGCACCATAAATTCATAGAAGGCTTGATTCTCTTTTCTTGTCTGAGGGTCGGGATGATGGTGGGCTATATCAAAAGCGCTAGCAGCGACTAAAGCCAGGGCACGACAAGCTTCAGTATAGGCCCGCATGGTCATTAGCATACGCTTGATATCAGGGTGATTAATAATTGCAACGCTGCCTGGGGAGCTGCCGTCTACGGGGCGGCTTTGAATTCGATCGCGTGCATAATTCACAGCATGCTGATAGGCTCGTTCGGCAATTGCAATGCCTTGCACTCCCACCGCGTACCTTGCAGCATTCATCATGATAAACATGTATTCCAGCCCACGGTTCTCCTGCCCTATCAGATAACCGATAGCTCCCCCATGATCGCCATACTGCAATACGGCTGTAGGGCTAGCTTTGATACCCATTTTGTGCTCAATGCTGACACAGTGCACATCATTGCGCGCTCCTAGGCTTTTATCGGGCTGGATCATAAACTTGGGCACAATAAAAAGGGAGATACCCTTCACGCCTTCTGGTGCACCTTCAACACGTGCAAGCACTAGATGCACAATGTTCTCGGCCATGTCATGTTCACCATAGGTAATAAATATTTTGGTACCAAAAATCTTGTAGCTGCCATCTGACTGGGCTTGCGCACGCGTGCGGATGAGAGACAGATCCGAACCCGCTTGCGGTTCAGTAAGATTCATGGTTCCCGTCCACTGACCCGAAATCATTTTGGGAATGTAGGTTTGCTGCTGCTCAGGAGTTCCTGCCACTAGTAAAGCTTCAATAGCACCATCTGTTAGCAAGGAGCACAGTGCAAAACTGGTGTTGGCAGAGTTGAGCATCTCGATAGCAGCAGCGCCGATCAACTTTGGCAAAGCCTGCCCTCCGAAAACCTCTGGATGCTGCAAACCCTGCCAGCCGGCCTCACAATATTGTTGGAATGCTTCTTTAAAACCCGGAGTTGTCGTGACCTTGCCCTCTTTAAAAAAGCTAGGAGTTTGATCGCCTAGCCAATTAAGGGGTGCTATTACATCTTGAGTGAATTTTGCAGATTCCTCCAGTACGGCCTGCGCGGTATCGTAGCCTGCCTCTTCAAAAGCAGGGATTTTAGCCAGCTCATCAATACCCGCTAACTCTTTCATGCAGAAAAGCATGTCCTTAACAGGGGCCGAATAAGTCATTCGCATTCTCCTAAAGCTTTAGGCTTTACAGTTTAAATTTGTACCAGCATATATACAAAAAAGGACGCGATAGACTCCCAGCGTCTTATGCGTCCTCAGGGTGTTTAGATTTTTAAACAAAGTTATTTAAGCGAGCGCCTTGACAAGTTCAGGTACCGCTTCAAATAAATCAGCAACTAAACCATAGTCAGCAACTGAGAAAATTGGCGCTTCTGGGTCTTTATTAATAGCAACAATCACCTTACTATCCTTCATCCCCGCCAGGTGTTGAATAGCCCCGGAAATTCCTACCGCGATATACAACTGAGGTGCCACAATTTTTCCAGTTTGACCTACCTGCAGATCATTAGGCGCGTAACCCGCATCTACGGCAGCCCGCGAAGCACCCAGCGCAGCACCGAGTTTATCTGCCAAAGGAGTAATCACTTCAGTAAATTTTTCTGCAGATCCTAAAGCCCGACCTCCCGAAACAATAATTTTGGCGGCTGTCAATTCGGGACGATCGTTTTTAACGACTTCACGACTCACAAACTTGCTTAAACCTGTGTCAGGCGTAGGAGCTACTACTTCAACAGTGGCACTGCCTCCTGTAGCAGCAACCCCATCAAAAGCAGTGGTTCGTATAGTCATCACTTTTTTAGTATCAGCCGTTTTAACGGTAGCAATTACGTTACCTGCATACATAGGACGCATGAAAGTATCTGCAGATTCTACCGATAGCACATCAGAAATCTGCGCTACATCTAGCTTTGCAGCGACCCGGGGGGCAATATTTTTACCATTTGCTGTAGAAGGAAACAAAAACTGCGTATAACCTTCTGCCAATGCAAGAATTTGGGCTGCTACATTTTCAGCCAGCATATCTTCAAAAGCAGGGGCATCCGCTACTAACACTTTAGTCACCCCTGCAATAGTTGCGGCTGCCTGGGCGGCTGCATCGCACTGATGACCCGCCACTAATACATGAATATCCTCTGCAAACTTAGTGGCCGCAGCAATAGTATGCAGGGTAGCCGGTTTAATGCTGGTGTTATCGTGTTCTGCAAGCACTAAAGATGTCATTTAAATCACCTTAGCTTCAGTTTTAAGTTTACTGACGAGGGTTGCCACATCTGGAACCTTGATCCCAGCCTTACGTGCCGGCGGATCGCTCACCTGCACTACGCTCAACCTTGGAGTGACATCTACAGCTAAATCAGCAGGCTTAATAATATCCAACTGCTTTTTCTTGGCTTTCATAATATTGGGCAAAGTAACATAGCGAGGTTCATTTAAACGCAGATCGGTCGTAATGATTGCAGGCAAGATAAGTTTTAGCGTTTCCAAACCACCGTCTACCTCTCGCGTAACAACAGCACTACCTTCTTCAATGAGGATTTTGGATGCAAAGGTAGCTTGCGGGCGATCCAACAAAGCTGCCAGCATTTGGCCCGTTTGATTAGCATCATCATCAATGGCTTGCTTGCCCATAATGACTAAGTCGGGTTTTTCTTTCTTAAACAAGGCCTTAAGCAGTTTGGCCACACCCAAGGGCTGCAAATCTACATCGGTCTCAACCAAGATCCCGCGATCTGCACCAATCGCCATGGCGGTGCGTAAAGTTTCCTGACATTGAGGTACTCCACAGGACACCACTATTACTTCTGCAGCTTTACCTGCTTCTTTTAGACGAACAGCTTCTTCAACTGCAATTTCATCAAAAGGATTCATGCTCATTTTGACGTTAGCAATATCTACCCCTAACTTATCTGCTTTAACTCTGACTTTAACGTTGTAATCTACTACCCGTTTGACTGGCACAAGAATTTTCATAGGTTTTAACTCTGTCATAACAATGGGAAAGTCTATCTGGGATTCGCCGTTTAAGCTCTCATAAGAAAGCGGTTTTTTATAAACTTACAGAATACCGTCCAGATAAAGAATCAATGAGAGTCTCACACTCATTTTAACTAAAAAATAGTGAGAATCTTTTAGTCAGCGGAGTTTATCCCATCTCAAAATAGAGCGGTTGACTTAAATTGAGAATTTTCCATTAGGCAGCGCTTTGCGCATACACGGGTGTTTCCAAAGATTTTTCCCATTTTTGCTAGCGTGTTGGTGACCGTAGCATACCTTCAAAATCCGAACAAAACTGACTCGAAAATAACCTTGCGACCAGATTGTTTTCTAAGAGGAAAACTGGTTTAAACTGAAATGCTCAGGGAGCAAGATCAGTTCAGATCAAGAAAAGATTCTTCAGAAATATCTTGAGATTTTTGGAATAAGCAAAAAAAATTTGCCCGCTTGTGTAGCAAGCGGGCAAGAAATCACTAATGTAAAGATAGCTTATTTTTTATAGATTACTGATACTGGAAATGGGACTGCATTGCCTTTCGGCGACGTTACTACAATCGTAAAAGAGCCAGTATCACCCCCACCCTTACAACTTTCCTCATTGGGTTTAATAGTAACTTTATGAGTGGTACCTCCTGCTGCACTGGAACTAGGGACTGTGGCAGGGAAAAAGGCTCCTACAGTTACTTTAACCGCATCGGTAGCGCTGATTGCAGTACCCGAGGGCATTGGATTAGCCAAATTGGTTTTGGGATCTACATTCCTGTCATGAACACGGAACTCCATAGTTTTAGAAGCACAGTTTCCTATGGTAAATACAATCTCCGGTGAAGCCGGATTTACCCAATCTATCCCCGCAAAAGAATCGCTAAACACAATAACTGCAGACCTTCTGATATAGGTTACTCCCCAAGAACCCGAGCCTGAACCACTCCAGGTATTGGAGTTAAAGGGAATAGGTTTATCACCATTTTGAGGTTTGTAATTTGAGTTAGTGGTTAAATCCGGATTAATGCCTGAACCGTCGACGGAAAGGAAGGCATCGGCCATATCATGGATTGCAGGGTTAAACTCACATTTATCCCCAGAACATTGGCATTTTCCTTCGTCAATATCAAAGCGACCATTGCTATTAGAGTCTGTAAAGCCACCTGGAGGGCAGGTAAATAAACCATTACCATCCAGATCTAGGAAGTTCTTGATCCCCTGAGCATAAGCCAAAATGGTGACCCGACCATTAGAAGGACGGAAGTCCTGACTACGCAACTTGACCGTACAGCCACCATTTACCATCTGGCAGGCACCTTGTGAAGAACTGCCGATAGCCCCACCTGAAACAATAAAGTTTGCAGTCGTTCCATCCGACACAGGGTTTCCATATTGATCTGCCATGAGCAAATTAACATCTAGCGTTTCATTATCGTATTTCAAGCCTTCAATGTTAGCTGTGGAAACACTTAAGGACATATTACGTTGAATAGGTAAGCCCGTAGAAATTGCTAGCGCGTCAGAAAGGCCTGAAAGCGTTTGCCCGTTGCGCGTAGCGCTTGCTATTACCTTTACTGGCGTTGGAATCGTTCCAGAAGAAATAGTCGTAGAAACATTACCCAAAGCATCCGAGACCGCAGTTTTTGGTTCAAGCGTCAGGCCACCTGTATTGGTGGTCGTTGCAAAGTTCACTACTACACCGGAAAGGCCTGTGTTATTTTGGTCTACTACCTGAAACACGAGTAATGCCGACTCTTTACGGCCTAAACCACCAGAGCCTCGCAACACAATGGATTTATCTACAGGATCTGCACTGATAAATCGAATCGAACCGATATTGGCTCCTAAGACTGAAATGTTTCCTGAAACAGAAGCCGCTCCGAGCTGAGCAGTCACAGTATCGGTACCCAGCAGACAGCCATTATTGGTATAAGACGCTGTATAAACCCCTGCATTTAAGCTGCCCTCGGAGATCACTGATTTTCCAGCCGTCACGCAAGAAGAAGTAAGCACAAGCGGCACATTGCCAGTGGCTGGCTGACCATTATTAGAGACCGGGATACTCACAGTGATGGTGTTAAACGCTTGTACTGTTTGCGCAGAAAAGGTCATGGCTCCCAGTTGGAATGAAGCAGCACCAATTGAGAAATTAATGGTTGCCTCTCCTGTCTCTTGCTTAGCAGTACTCGCAGCAGCGGTAATTTTGGATGCGCCGGAAGAATTTATGGTTTTTGACTTGATAGATACTTTCGCAACTCCTGCACTGTCTGTTAAGGCAGTAGCTGCAGGAATAATATCCACGAGGCTAGCGTCTTCAACTGCAAACTTCACAACAGCGCCTTCTACAGCGGCTCCACCCACAGCGGTTACGGTTGCCTTTAATGTGGCCTGCTGACCTGCTGCAATAGAACTTACAGGGGCATCATTTAAATCTCTTAAAGATAAGGTAACCTTCAAGCCATTATCAGTAGGTGGACTGGCCGATACCGCCAGGTTTACTTTTTGCTCTAGTACACGCGTATTAATAGTAGCGCTTGCGGTCAATGCTGTAGCCCCACCCCCATTGCCTCCTTTAGGAGAAACACTAACAGTGGCGGTTCCTGAAGCGTCGGTTAATGCTGAGCCGCTTGCAGGCGTAATTTCTAACAAAGAAGAGTCAGTAGCCGCAAAGGTAACAATCACTCCACTTAAGGGCTTACCCTCTGCATCCAAGACGGTTGCTTTGGCGGTAGCAGTCTGCCCTACTCCCAGGCTTGTGACTTGCTGGCCAGAGGAGGAAACGACAGACAGAGAAAGTGTCGGGATACCACCCCCTACCGGAATATCACCTGTGCCGCCGGCTCCACCACCACAGGCCGCCAGAATACTGCTAAACACTGCCAACAAGGCAAGGCGAAAAATTGTGAGAAATTTAATAGACATCTAAACTTGCTCCTAAATGGAATTACCGCGCGCTCAGACGGTCGTTAAGTATTTTGGGGGTGATAAAAATAAGCAGCTCGGTCTTGTCATTGACACGCTCGGTATTGCGAAAGAGAGCTCCCAGATAAGGAATATCTCCTAAAAGAGGAACTTTAGCAACCTGATTACGCTCTTCCTGGGTGTAAATACCGCCGATGACTACGGTACCCCCATTTTCTATCAACACCACATTCTTAACCCGTTTGGTATCGATTGCAGGGCCATTACCGGTATTTTCTCCCCGACTGTCCTTATTAACCTCAACATCAAGAATGATATTTCCATCAGGAGTAATTTGCGGAATGACCTCCAGCTTTAACACTGCCTTGCGGAAAGAAACAGAGGTCGCTCCGCTAGAAGTAGCTTGCTGATAAGGATATTCCGTTCCTTGCTCGATCACAGCTTTAACCTGATCAGCAGTCACGACACGGGGGCTAGAAACAATTTTACCCTTACGGTCTGCTTCTAAAGCAGACAGCTCCAGGTTTACAAAGCGAGTCAAACTGGCGCCAAACAAACTTACGGCTAAGGAAGCAGGAGAACCGGCAACCCCTGCTAAGGCGGCAGCGGGTAAGTTGATGAAGTTGGTATTGGATACGGAAGGGCGTCCTAGACCGATTACCGAAGAACCTGTACCGCCAGCAGCAGCCCCATTCTGAGAAGAAAGATCCTGAATCCCCTGCAAATTACCTGAGACTGTGCCATAGGTATTGGTAGAGCCGATTTGGTTACCCGCTCCATACACAGGCACCCGTAAGGTTTTGGTTGGATCGCTTGGGTCCGGAATATCCCGATATATTGTCGACCTTTGATCGTTAAAACCAAGTTTTACTCCAAGATTGCGACCAAATTTATCATCAGCCTCAACGATACGGGCCTCTATCATGACTTGCCTGACGGAGATATCCACTCGGGCAATAAATTTGCGAATTTCTTCTAATTTAGAAGGAGTATCGGAAATAAATAGCTGATTCGTTCTTGCATCGGCAGCTACTGAACCACGTTTGGAAAGCAGGCGACCTGCACTTGAAGCAGAGCCCGTCGCACCACCACCCCCGCCGCCAGAGTCCTGAGTTAACAATTTGCGCAACTCTTCTGCCCGTTGGTAATTGATTTGAAAAACCTCGCTTTTAATGGGTTCCAAATCAGCGATCTGCGCTTTTTGTTCTAATTCAAGTTTTTCTTTAGTGACAAGCTCTTCTCTAGGTGCCACCAAAATCACATTGCCATTTTTGCGCATATCCAGACCCTTGCTCTGAAGAATAATGTCCAGGGCTTGATCCCAAGGCACGTCCTTTAAACGGAGGGTAATATTGCCAGCCACAGTATCACTAGTAATAATGTTCAGATTCGTAAAGTCTGCAATGACTTGCAATAAGGAACGAACATCCACATTTTGAAAGTTTAGAGATAAACGCTCGCCCTTATAACCAGGCCGGGAGCCTTGCGTAAGCTTATTAGGGTCTTCTTTAATGGGACGAACGTCTACCACTAACTGGTGATCAGTTTGGTAAGCACTATGCTCCCACAGTCCCCGCGGCTCTATCACAATACGAGCATTTTCCCCACTCGTGAAAGCACTGATCTTGTTAACTGGGGTGCCAAAATCAGCCACATCCAATTTGCGCCGTAAATTTTCAGGCAAGCGGGTTTTTCCAAAATCAACAACAACGGTTTGACCTTGCTGCCGAATATCGATCGGAGTCTGTGGATCATTTAAATCAATAATGACGCGCCCTTCCCCTTCTGCACCTCTGCGAAAATCTATGTCACGTAATGCTCGAGCTGCTGCCGACGTTTTGCTACCCGCAGTAGAAGATGATGTCTGTTGATTGGCTGAGGCTTGAGCTCCAGTGCTTGCTGCAGTTTCACTCAAGGTAACCAAAATGGCATTACCTTCTTTACTGACAGAATAGGGTTGGGTTTTATTTAAATTCAGAACAACACGGGAGCGCCCTGAGGCTTGCACCACATTGACAGAACGCAAATCCCCCTGCGAAAAATCTATTGCAGAACGACCCATTGCATTGGCGGTAGCCGGAAAATCCAGGGCAATCCTCGCTGGATTAGTGACTGCAAAACTGGCAGGAACATCCGTTAGTGCAGTTTTTAACTCGATACGCAGAGTAACAGCTGCACCAGCCTGGCTAGCAGTAATATTTTGGATAGCGTTTTCTTGTGCATACGCGGCTGGGAATACGAACAGACCGCCCAAAGCGGCTAGCATGCCTAGCTTAAATCCCAAACACTTGAAAAAACCAAATGTTTTAAAACTAAGGGCGTTTTGATTCTTCATTTCTTGGTCTCCTGCAGTTGCAGCTTGCTGATTCGCTCAACCCATTCCCCGGCTGCGTCCTGCACAATTTCTTTAAGGGTAATTTCGGTTTCAGTAATTCCAATAATCTTGCCGTAGTTTTGCCCTAGGTAGTGGCCTAAAGTCACACGGTTCAACGTTTTATCTGCTTTTACAAGTCCATAGACCTGCTTGTTCTGCATTAAAGTCCCTACCATACTTAAGGCATCCAGCGGAAAAGATTCCAATGGCTCGCGGCGACGATTGGGATCAGGCATTAAGCTGCTTGCATTACGGGCCTGTATCTTTGCCTGAGCAACCGTCACTTTTTCTGGATTAAAAGGATCAACGCTGTCTTTAAGACGATACCCGTAAGGTTCATATTTTTTAGGCTCTGGTATAGGCGTTACCGAAGCTTTAGTTGTGGCCCGTACCTGAGCCATCCATTGAGAAAGCTCTTGCTGCTGATTGTCACACGCGGACAAAACCAAAGCCGCACAAGCTGTAAGCATTACCTTGCGATTCATTTGCTTGCTCCAGACTCAGCACGCTTAGCAGGCTGCCCTTTTTTCGCTGCAGCGGCTGCAGCTGCTTGTTGAGCCGCAATCTCTTCAGCATCCAGATACCGAAAGGTTTTAGCCGTAGCATCCAGGGTCAGCTGATTAGAGCCTTGTGGAATGCTCAGATTCATATTATTGAGCGTCACAATTCGGGATAAAGCCGCAAGATCGGCTGCAAAAGCGCCAATATCATGGTAGGGGCCTGTCACCTTGATAGCGATAGGTAATTCTGCATAATAAGACTTCAGCACTGCTGTACCGGGTTTAAACAGTTCAAAGGCCAGACCCCGACCAATACCTGCCTGATTAATATCAGACAGTAATGCATCCATCTCTGCCTTGCTAGGCAGTTGCTTTTCAAGCGCCGCTACATACTGAGTCACTTGTAGCTTTTGCTTACGGAGTTCCTCTAAGTTAATCGCCTGATACATTTTCGTCTGGTAGTCTTGCTTGAGTTTAGGCTCCTTGTCTTCAGCAGCCTTTAAGGTTTCCATCTGATCAGACCAATAGAGTAGCCAGCCCAGGATTGATATAAAAACCAGAATACCTATCAAGGCTGTAATTTTTGGCACCAAAGGCCAAGCCCCGGGATCTTTACCAATATTTTGAAACTGGGCATTAATTGAACTCAGGTTCATTTCGCCCCCTCAAGTAGAAGTTTTAACGGCAGGTTTACCTGCACCAGGAGTAGCTTTTTCGCTGGCTTTATCCCCACTGCCGGAGCGCTTCAGCCTAAAGCTTAAACTAAAATCGAATAATTTATTACCACGCTGAGAGGCGGCTCCCGATCCTGTACGAGCGTCCATCGCTTTGATCTCACCTAATTCGGAACTCGCAATCCATTGAGAAGAAGTACTTGATAAATTACGCAAATACTCAGAAACACGTTCGTTTGATTGTGCCCAACCGGTAAGATTAACTTTCAAACCCTCTTGCTTGATAGACTTAAGATAGATACCTTCCGGCGTTAAGCGGACTAATTCATCCAGCAAAATCGTAGGCAGATTCCTATCGCTCTGCAAATCCTCTACTGCAGTCTGACGGGCTTTAAGCGCCTCAATATCCTGTTTTAAGGAATTAACCTCTTTAATTTGCTCATCAAGACGCTTGTTTTCTTTTTCAATAAAACTATTACGAGCGTTTTGTTTACTGATCAAGCCCTCATAGAATTGGCCCACCAATACTACGGCTAAAGCACCAGCAAAGGCAGTTAGGGCCGCTTGAACAAAAAAGTCTCTACG
>JAIBAO010000014.1 GCA_019695155.1 Burkholderiaceae bacterium
CTTTTTCAATAAAACTATTACGAGCGTTTTGTTTACTGATCAAGCCCTCATAGAATTGGCCCACCAATACTACGGCTAAAGCACCAGCAAAGGCAGTTAGGGCCGCTTGAACAAAAAAGTCTCTACGTCGCTGTTTTTTCTTCTCTTCGCGGTGAGGAAGTAAGTTAATACGGATGGTCATTGGTCAAACCTCCGCATAGCTAAGCCACACGCTACCATCAGTAAAGGTGCGTCTGACTGTAATTGCCGCTCACGTACATTGGGGGATATTTCCATGGCCTTAAAGGGAGACACGACGGAAGTCGGTACTTGGGTACGATTCACTACTGCATCTACAAGGTCTGGTAATACCGCACATCCCCCTGCGAGCATAATTTGATCTACACGGCTATAGGGTGTGGAAGTAAAAAAGAATTGCAGCGCACGCGCTATCTCAAGGGCACAGGCATCGGTAAAAGGTTGTAAAAAATCTTTTTCCCAGCCTTCTGGAAGATCGCCTGCTCGCTTTTTAGCTTCTGCCTCTTCAAAAGACAGACCATAAGCACGAGCAATATCTTGAGTCAGCTGATTACCTCCAAAGGCCTGGTCGCGTTCATACACAACCTGTCCGTTAAGAATCACTGAAACATTCAAGGTATTGGCACCTATATAAAACAGCGCCAATAATAAACCTTCACCGCGATTGGGAAGCTGCGCACTGGCTAGTGCAAGCGCTGCATGAGATGCATATGATTCGACATCCATGACCACGGCTTTAAGGCCTGCTGCTTCCGCCACAGCAACACGATCTTCCACCCGCTCCTTGCGAGCAGCTGCAAGCAATACTTCAATATCATCTTTAGATTGCGGTGCGGGTCCAATCACACAGAAATCAATACTGACCTCATCCAGTGCGAAAGGAATGTACTGATTAGCTTCGCTTTCAATTTGAAGCTCAAGTTCTTCATCCGATAAATTGGCCGGAAGAAAAATCCGCTTAGTGATGACCGCCTGTAGTGGCAGCCCAAGTGCCGCATTTTTAGTGCGACACCCTGCTTTTCGCCAGGCGCGACGTGTAGCATCGGCTACCACATCAATTTTTTCTATGTTGCCATCCACCACTGCGCCCCTGGGCAGCTGCTCGATGGCGTAACGCTCGAGTCGGAAACGTCCATTGGCGCCAGAAGACAGCTCAACTAGCTTAACGCTAGTAGCGCTGACATCCACTCCTACCAGTGGTGCATTACGACTCCCAAACAGGGCTGAAAGATCAAAGGCCAACCGGGTTTCTCCCTGAGCTCTTAATTCTGAAAATACTGTTGACAAAACCGATACTTAGCGTGCTTTTCCAGAATTTACATGAGACTGTAGCAACAAGCTTTTTAGTATGTAAAGCAAAACTAAGCAATAAAGTTGCTTAACCGTTGCTTATGCGTCACGACTTGTGAATTAGATCCCCCATTTATGGGTCTAAGGGGTCGGATAAACCCCTATCACTTGTGCAGGCCGTTACACTTTTTATACTGGCACTGTATTCACCTTCAACATTTTTATCTTCACTCATGTCCATAAAACCTCAGGATGCTTCTACAAATAAAAGCACCGAAAGCCACTTTTCTTTATTAAGTGTTTCCTCTTTATTGGGTAAAACACTACTGGGTTTGCTAGGTATTGCGCTAGCGCTCATCCTGTGCCTGGCTATCGCCATAGCCGCTGTACTGCCTACACTTCCTTCGATAGAAGCTGTAACAGATTATCGCCCAAAAATTCCTTTGCGCATTTATACAGCTGATGGTGCACTGATCGGTGAATTTGGGGAGGAGCGACGCACTTTTGTCAAAATTAATGATATCCCCGATCGTATGAAAAAAGCGTTGTTATCGATTGAAGATGATCGTTTTTACGCGCATAGTGGCATTGATCTGGTCGGAATTATCCGAGCCACCCTTTCTCATGTTTCGGGCGGAGGGGGAGGTGCAAGTACCATCACACAACAAGTAGCACGCAACTTTTTTCTGACCAGTAACGAACCCAGCTTTACTCAAAAATTAAGACGCAAATTTTATGAGATTCTACTTTCGCTAAAGATAGAGGCTAGCTTAAGCAAAGATCAGATTCTCGAGGTTTATATGAACCATATTTATCTTGGGGAAAGGGCCTATGGCTTTGCGGCTGCCGCTAACACTTATTTTGGAAAAACGTTGAATGATTTAACTGTAGCAGAAGCCGCTATGCTGGCGGGCCTACCCAAGGCACCGGCCGCGAATAATCCTATCGTGAACCCAAAACGCGCTAGATCGCGCCAGCTTTATATTCTGGAGCGGATGCGTATTCTTGGCTATATCAATGAGGGGGCTTACGATGCTGCGAAAAAAGAAGAAATCAAAATCCGCAATAGTCGCTTAAATTCGGATATTCACGCCGAATATGTAGCTGAAATGGCTCGTCAGCTAGTGTTTGACCAGTATAAGGAAGATGCATATACCCTGGGCTTATCTGTTACTACCACACTTCTTAAAGAAGATCAGCAAACAGCCTATGAGTCTTTACGCAAGAGTGTTTTGGACTACGAGCGCAGACATGGCTACCGTGGCCCAGAGGCTTATATCGAGCTGCCTGATAATCCGGAGGAGCGTGACGAAGCGATAGGTAATGCCTTACTAGAAAACCCTTCCAGCGACCAGCTTATTAGCGCTGTCGTACTAGAAGCCTCACCCAAACAGGTCAAGGTGCAATTGCGTAACTCGGATGTCGTTACGATTTTAGGAGAAGGCTTACGCTTTGCAGCTCCTTCACTGGCTGCCAGTGCACCTTCTACCCGAGCCATTCGCAGAGGCGCTGTGATTCGCATCCTCAAAGACTCAAAGGGCAACTGGGAAATTGTGCAAATGCCTGAAGTGGAAGCCGCTTTTGTAGCAGTAAATCCCAACAATGGCGCAGTACGGGCTTTAGTGGGTGGGTTTGACTTTAACCGCAACAAATTTAATCATGTCACCCAAGCCCAGCGGCAACCGGGTTCCAGTTTTAAACCTTTTATTTATTCCAGCAGCTTAGAAAAAGGTTTTACTCCCTCTACGCTGATTAATGATGCCCCCATCTTTATCGATTCTTCAACGACAGGCGGACAAGCCTGGGCACCGAAAAACTACGATGGAAAATTTGATGGGCCTATGCGCATGCGTCAAGCACTGGCGCGATCCAAAAATATGGTCTCCATCCGTTTAATGCAAGCCGTAGGGCCAAAATATACGCAAGAATGGATCACCCGCTTTGGGTTTGAAGCCGAAAAACATCCTCCTTATCTCACCATCGCCCTTGGAGCCGGCAGCGTCACACCTTGGCAGATGGCGGATGCTTACAGTGTTTTTGCTAACGGAGGTTTCAAAATTAATCCGTTTATTATTTTTAAGGTTACGGATCAGCAGGGCAATGTAGTGATGCAGGCTAAGCCTAAACAAGCCGGTGATGAAACAAACCGGGCCATTGATGCCCGTAATGCTTATAGTATCTGGAGCATGATGCAAGACGTGATCCGTGCCGGCACGGCCACTAAAGCACTCGTCCTTAAAAGGCCCGATTTAGCCGGCAAAACCGGTACAACTAATGATGCTTTTGATGCCTGGTTTGCAGGCTACAACAATCAAATTGTAGGGATTAGTTGGGTGGGATACGACCAACCTCGAAGCTTGGGTGAACGGGAAACCGGCGGAGGAGTAGCTCTCCCCATGTGGATCAGCTATATGGCTAAGGTATTGCCAAAAATGCCCGAAGTTGAAAGGCCCTTTCCTGAAGGTTTAGCCAAAATAGGGGGTGAAATTTTTTATGTAGAAAATATCCCCGGCCAAGGCGTTTCTTCACTGGGCTTGGGAGAAGGAACACAGGCAGAAGACAATAAAAAAGAAGAAGCCAAGGAACAACTGTTTTAACAAAAGCTTGTAGGGATTTCTAAAATAGTTTTTCTTGAAATGCAGCACCAAGCGCAGCAAGTGCCACGCAATGCAGCAGTTTCCCAAGACATCAATTTAGAGGGATTTCCTTTTAAGCTGATGAGTTTTTTTTCTTACCGTAATATTCATGCGCTTTTTAAGGCAAAAATAACTCAGAAAACGCATGAATATTACGGTAAGATTTTTTATTTTCCAAAACCTGACGTACAGCTGCCTGCTAGGAAAAGCAAGCGAGCAGCATATCTTTAAAACATACTGCCCGCTTCTTTGGAGCAACAAAACGGTTTCTAGCTTCATACACTTCCCCCAGCGCTTAAAGCCGGCTGACATCGGGAATCACGGCAATTAATTCATCGCCTTCATAGATGGCACCAAAAGAAATGCCTTCAATTTGTACCGTGCCAAATTCACGCCGCGGGGGTTTGATAGCTGCCGCGCGTCTGGCAGCAGCACGGCGTGCGGCTGCATGTTTGCTGGCATAAGTGCGCAGCAAGCGGGCCAGTCGCGTAGCCAGTACTGCACCTATAGGCGCAGTAGGCGCTAATCCAACACCTGCAATAACTCGTAAAAACATGATTATTCTCCTTAATTAAGATAGGTACTTACTAACCCCCTGCTCGAAGGTGCTTTACCTGCAGGCAGGGGTACTGCTTTACTGTGGCCGAATCTTCACCAGATCCTTAAGCACAGCATCTAGTCCGCCAAACACAGAAATCTTGTCGATTTTCTCGGACACTTTCTCCAGCGCTTCTAACTCTTTTAACCGCAACGCTGTTGGATTTTTTTCCATCACCATGGCGGTGTTTAACAAAGAGCGTGTTGCAGCAGTTTCTTCACGCCGACGGATAACATTGGCTTGGGCAATCTTCTCGGCTTCTACCACTTTGGCCAGCAAGGTTTTCATATCGCCGGGCAAAATGATGTCCTTCACACCTACAGATTCAAGCTCTAGACCAAAACCTTCCAAGCGTTTAGCGATATAGGTCTTCACTACATCATCGATGAGAGTTTTATTTTCTAAAATCTCATCAAGAGTGCGTGTCCCGACCGCGGCCCGCAAACCAAACTGCAGTTCCTTATAAAGAAATTCAGCTGGTTTAGCCTGTTGAGCAAATGCGGCTTGCACATCCGTGAAACGATAGCCTGCGGTCAGATTCACCCGCAGGGCTACCTTGTCACGAGTTAGAATTTCCTGACCCGCCACCTCTAAGACTTGTAAGCGCAAATCGACAAACTGCACCTGTAAATCGCGGCCAAAACGCCAGAAAGCATGCACTCCAGGTTCAAGCGAAACGGTACGTTTACCGTCAACAAATAAAATACCGAGGTTATATTCTGGAACTTTCACTCCAAATACCTGGGCTGCGCCTGTAACCCGTGCTTTAAAACCAGTCTCACTAGACTCAAGCAATTGTTTTGCCAAGTTCTCCTCTACCCGAAAATCAGTAGCAATATTCACCACTTTATGGGTGAGTTCTACAAAACCTTTCCAGTAAAGTCGCCGGGTATTAGGAGCCAATACTTCGACAAGCAGTCCATTTTCATAACGCAAACCCACCTGATCATTAGCCAGCTTGATGAGATAAAACTCGCGCTCTACTAACTGCGTTTCACTATTAATAAAGTATTCCGCTAAACGGTGCATAAAAGCAGTTTGAGTCAAGGAAAATTTTTCAATAGATAAACGTTGCATGGGATCAAACTTAAGGTGTTCTCCCGGACCTAAAACCTGAACAAAATCGCCTCTGTTAAATAACAAAGCGCGCTCGTCTTTTTTCACTAGAAATGTGCGAAACATAGGGCTTTTCCTTTTTTTGTTTGAATTATTTACACGGAGCGCGTTGAGAAACCTGGTGCAAAACCTCCGTGAGGCTGTCGCGTTACCGACAACACGTCTTGTCCAGGATGAGAAATTAGGAGGGCCAGTTGCACAGGTATCTCGCGGAAATACGGGGTGCAAGCACAAGGCCACAGCCGCGCCTTCAGTTATGTAGTGCTTTGTGTGCGTTCACACGCAAAAACACCACATAAACTTTTGGCTGGGTCTGTGCCGTATGAATGCCTTACCCATCAATCAAGCGAAATACGAGTTGGGTTTATTACATCCAAACTGCAATGCCAATAAACGCCCACAACTGGCCCAGTGGTGGGCTTTAGCACCAAGCGAACCTGGCACCTTAGCCCTGTTTGTTTTCCTTTGGAAGGAGTAAGCCCTTTACAGGGTCAAAGTTTTCCAGCAGGATTCGAACCTGCTACACATCGATTATGAGTCGATTGCTCTACCCAATGAGCTATGGAACAAGGTGATGAAAACAGGAATCGAACCTGCGACCTCAGCTTTTAAGGCTGCGCTCTGCCACTGAGCTATTTCATCCTCATCTATCCCTTTCAAACTGCGGCATACGCCCACCCGACAATTCTCATTGGAGCAGCGCACCAGTCAGGCCTAAAACCTGAACCGTTAGCAGTCAGATTGGTGACAGATTCTTTAATGCAGGCAGCATTTATAGGCTGCTTGCAAAATCTCTGGATTCTTTATTCACTACACTTATAAAACGCAAGCCGCTCATCTCTCTAGATAATCCCATTCTTTCCAGTACTTGCCCTGCAAACCTTGTGCCAGGGCAATACGTGCTTTCTGACGGGTAGTCCCGGACATCTTTTCGTGTGCCCCGGCCTTTCGAAATAAACTGGCGACCACATGGGGATTTCGAGGTTTTAACACGGGTACTTTAAGCACATTTTTGGCGATCATGATTAGCCTCCTCTATCAAAAAATACAGATCAATAAAACTGAGTTAGCTGTCAATTACTTCATCAGGAATACCTTCAAAAAAGCATTCCTGATGAAGCAGCTAAGGCGCTTAAACCCTAGCTGCTATGAAATAAGAGGTGTCACTACAGGCTAACGCAAACCTTAGCCTGTACATAACACCTGTTGTTTGAATTGTTAAGGAACACGGATCCATACGCCTGTAAAAATACAGACATATCCATCACAAATGAATAAGCGTCTGGATATAAAACGATTAGCCATTTGCGCCTTTTTTAAGGCGACATTCAAGTAAATCTAAAATGGTTAAAAACAAAAAAGCCCGGAGCTGCTAAGCATCCGGGCCTTCTTGATCAGGCAACCTTTTTAAAGGTTAGGAGGTATTCAGCTATTGGGCTGTACTCTCCCCTTTCCGGACAATATCTTGTTTCGATTGATTACTAAAAAATAAGTTATTGCACCACTCATTAATAATCCCTCTTCTCCATTACCTATAACGGTTCCGGAGGGCAAAAGCCTAGCAGCGGTAAAATCTTTTGGGTGCTGAAGCATTAAGTTACTCTTTAAAAAAACAGGGTTAAGGGGAAAAAATTTATTAAACGGATTGGGCATTTAATTTTTACTGCAAACTATTTGCCGTTCTGTTTTATCACTTTCAACAATCAAATGATAAATAAATATTTATCATTTGACAATGATTGTTTATTTTTTGCGCTTTAAAGGAAGGGCTGCTTGTTGTGTTTTTGCTGCAGCACCGCTTCTAATGACTGCTGGATCAAAAAGCACCTCACTGAGTAATTCCATCAACCGGGTTTTTGCTCGCCCCGGGTTACGGCGATAATACGCAAGAACAAGACCTACTATAAAACGTTCATCATCGTCGTGAGGCAGTGAAGCGTCTGGGCGGAGCGGCACTAAAACAGGACCGTTTAATAACTGTTCAAAACTGGAATCACTAGATAATCTTTTGACTTGTCCCGTACTAAGTTTGTCCAAAGTATTATTTTCTGGAAATGAACGTTGATCTGGAGCGTGCGGTGAATGTGGAACGTCCATCCAGCCGTAAGGTTTTTTTGACAAAACTTCAAACTGGCGCGCCAAGCACTCGCCAATCTGACGACTGCGACTTTTAATCTGACTCCAGTAACTGGGCTGAATTTGCAGGCGCTCTGCAAAACGCCGCTCCAGCCCCCGCAAAGTGGCAGCATCTGCATGGGAGACCGTGCTTCGTACATATTCATCAAACAAGGCTAATGCATTGTCCACGCGTACTTGAGCAATATCGAGGGATTTTGGAGTGTGCGAACTGGGCATATTCCAATGATAAACGTTCATTTATCTCTTGGGGAGGAAACCCAAGGATTTTTTATCTCTGACAAGCCAGACAAAGCCCCACCTCTGTCGAGCTTTACCTTTATTCAGACTTGCTGACTATTGTTAGATTTTTTTAACTCAGCCTCTCGCAGTTCTCGCCGCAAAATTTTACCTACATTGGTTTTGGGTAACTCATCGCGAAACTCGATATATTTTGGTTTTTTGTAGCCAGTAAGTTGCTCATCACAGAATTTTTTGAGCTCTTCTACCGTTAGCATCGGGTCTTTTTTAACCACAAAGGCTTTGACAGCTTCACCCGTATGGGCATCTGGCACACCAATGACGGCACATTCAAGTACGCCTGGATGCATAACAATTACCCCTTCTACTTCATTGGGATAAACATTAAATCCGCTTACCAGCACCATATCTTTTTTACGATCCACAATAGTGATGTAGCCGCGTTCATCCATAATGCCAATATCCCCGGATTTAAAAAATCCATCCGCAGTCATCGCTTTAACCGTTTCATCTGGACGATTCCAATAACCCGCCATAATGCTGTCACCGCGAATAGCAATTTCCCCCCGTTCACCCAGTGGGACGGGTTTTTCGGCATCGTCCAAAATTAAAATCTCCACCCCGGGCATCGGCAAACCTATGGTACCCGTGTAAGTATCACTATCTGTAGGGTTACAGGTAACCCCAGAGCAGGATTCAGTCAGGCCGTAGCCCTCAACAATGGGGCATCCGGTTACTTTTAACCATGCCTTGGCCACCGCTTCCTGTACCTGCATACCCCCTCCATTACTGATACGCAAGCCGGAAAAATCCAGCTTTTTAAACTCTTCATTATTGGCTAGAGCATTAAATAAGGTATTAACGGCGGGGAATATATTAAAGCTTTTCCCCTGCAAGGTTTTGACGACCCCAGGAATATCTCTAGGGTTAGGAATAAGGATATTGAACCCCCCGGTACGCATTGCCAATAATACACAGCTGACTAAGGCGAACACATGGTACATCGGTAGGGCACACACAAAAGTCGGTTGTTCGATTTTGCCTTTTTTGTGCAAACCGGGTTGCATCCATGCTTCAGAAGACAACAGATTAGCTATCAAGGTTTTATGAAGCAGCATTGCACCTTTGCTAATCCCGGTCGTGCCACCCGTATATTGCAAGATAGCCACATCATTATGAGACAGGTGTGCCCTAATGAGTTGATGCGAACTGCCCTTGTTCAAAGCCTCATTAAATTCAATAACACTCACCCGTGTGGGCAAGCTATAGGCAGGCACCATTTTCTTTAAATGTTTCACCACCAGATTAACTAAAGAACCTTTCAAAGCGCCCAGCAAATCACCCATCTTTGCCATAACAACAGTTTTGCAGGGGGTCTTATCAATAACCGCTGCTAGCGTTGCTGCAAAGTTTTCTAAAATAACGATGGCTTTGGCACCACTATCGTTAAGTTGATGCTCCAGTTCACGTGGGGTGTAAAGTGGGTTGACATTCACCACAATAAAGCCAGCACGCATAACCGCTGCCAATGCAATGGGGTACTGCAACACATTGGGCATCATGATGGCGATGCGATCTCCTCGCACAAAACCCAGGCTCTGGAAATAGGCCCCGAGCTGTTGGCTCATCTTATCTACCTGGGAAAAGCTTAAGGTTTTACCCATACATTCATAAGCTGGCCGGGAAGCAAATTTTGTAAAGGCTTCCTCCATTAAAGCGCCCACCGAACTGTACTGAGTTATATCAACGTTTTCAGGAACACCTTTTGGATAGGATTTAAGCCAAAATTTATCCATAAATGCTGCCTCCTTAACCGCAAGCAAAAGCGGAGTTAGTAAGAAAGTGCCTGCTTTAATTTATGAGCTGTACCCATCAATCAGAACAGCGAGTAAAAACTGGCGCGCTCGGCTGGGATCGAACCAGCAACCCCTGCCTTCGGAGGGCAGTACTCTATCCATTGAGCTACGAGCGCA
>JAIBAO010000052.1 GCA_019695155.1 Burkholderiaceae bacterium
AGGGATGGTTGGAAAGGCGCTTATCCAGGACGCCATAGAGGCGTTTTGCCTCATTGGTATAGCGGTTAATGGCATAGGGAATTTTTTCGGGAGCATACAGGCGGAAATGATGGGCCTGCCCCAGCATAGGACCTAAGCCCCCCATTTGCCACATGAGCCATTCTAGGGCTTTGAATTTTCCATGGACATCTTGAGGTAAAAACTTTCCGGTTTTGCCTGCTAGGTAAATTAGGATGGCTCCTGATTCAAAAATGCTGATGGGCTGTCCGTCGGGACCCGCGGGGTCCACAATAGCGGGAATTCGGTTATTGGGGCTGATTTTTAGAAAGTCAGGTTTGAACTGTTCACCCGCAGCGATATTAACGGGAATGACTTCATAATCTAAGCCACATTCCTCAAGCATGATGTGGATTTTGTGACCATTGGGAGTAGCCCAGGAAAAACATTGAATAGGGTGTGATTTCATGGTTGTTGTCCTTTGGTGAAAAGACTATGACAAACTAGGGTAAACAGGCTCTAGCTGCCACGGGTAATGGGCATTTGAATCGCATCAGTAGGCAGTTTCATATGGCGCGCTAGTTCTAGTTTTGCAATAGCTTGACGGTGTACTTCGTCCGGACCATCAGCCAGGCGCAAAGTACGGGAATGGGCATATAACAGCGCTAGCGGAAAATCGTTAGATACACCCCCTCCCCCATGGGCTTGGATGGCAAGATCTAGTACATCACAGGCCAGTTGCGGTGCAATGACTTTAATCATGGCTATTTCCGTTTTGGCACTTTTGTTACCTACAGTGTCCATCATATAAGCCGCCTTTAAAGTCAGTAAGCGTGCCTGGTCAATCCGGCAGCGTGCTTGAGCAATTCTTTCATGCCAGACACTTTGGGAGGAAAGAGGTTTACCAAAAGCGACCCTTTCGTTTAAGCGCAGACACATTAGCTCCAGCGCCCGCTCGGCTACACCGATTAAACGCATACAGTGATGGATACGCCCCGGCCCCAGGCGGCCCTGGGCAATTTCAAACCCCCTGCCTTCGCCCAGCAAAATATTCTCTACTGGTACCCGAACGTTTTTAAATAGAATTTCGCAATGCCCGTGGGGAGCATCATCAAAACCAAACACAGGCAAAGGTCGTATCACCGTAATGCCAGGAGTGTTGGCAGGGATCACGATCATGCTTTGTTGCTCATGAGGTGCTGCCTCAGGATTGGTCTTTCCCATAAAAATATAAACCTGGCAGCGGGGATCGCCTGCCCCGGAAATCCACCATTTGTGCCCATTGATGACATAATGGTTTCCGTCGCACTCAATCCGGCTCTGTATATTGGTAGCGTCTGAAGAGGCTACGGCCGGTTCGGTCATTGCAAAAGCAGAGCGTATTTCACCCCGTAACAGCGGGTCTAACCATTGCTGTTTCAGATCCTCAGCGGCATAGCGTTCCAAGGTTTCCATATTGCCCGTATCAGGCGCAGAACAATTAAATACTTCTGGGGCCCAGGCCACACGCCCCATGATTTCGCAAAGTGGTGCATACTCCAGATTACTTAAGCCCTGGGGAACGCGCTCAGAAAAAGGCAAAAACAGATTCCATAGCCCTGCTGCCTGTGCTTGCGTCTTTAGCCTTTCTACAATTTTTGTAGGCAGCCAGGCATTGCCTTGAGCCCGATTAGTTTCTACTTCCTTGTAAAAAGCCAATTCATTAGGGTAAATATGCTCCTGCATAAAGGCGAGCAAACGGCTCTGCAAGGCTTTTACTTTTGGGGAATAGTCAAAATTCATACGCTTACTCCTCTTTTAAGAGAGAGTACCTCAAAAAAGCACGGGCGTTCGTGTTAACTTGTAAGCCTTCAAAATTTATGAGATCCAACAAAAATGCGTGCAGTCGTTTGTAAAGAATGGGGTGGACCGGAAAAACTGATTATCGAAACTGTCCCTGACTTAATGCCGGGGCCTGATGAGGTAATGATTGAGGTTAAAGCCGCGGGAGTGAATTTTCCTGATGTTTTAATTATTCAAAACAAATATCAAATGAAACCTGCCCTGCCCTTTACCCCTGGGGCTGAGCTGGCAGGGGTGGTAAGGGCCGTCGGGGCTGAAGTAAGGCATTTGCACGTAGGAGACGCTGTGGTGGCGTTTACGGGTCTGGGCGCGTTTGCACAACAATGTGTAAGCAAGGCAGAACAGGTCCTGCCCCTACCAGTTGGGATGGATTTTCATACGGCTGCCGCTTTCACCCTGGCCTACGGTACAAGCTGGCATGCGGTGCGAGATCGTGCCGCACTACAGGCTGGCGAAACCCTGCTGGTGCTGGGGGCCGCTGGAGGTGTTGGGCTAGCTGCTGTTGAAATAGGCAAAGCTATTGGTGCTACCGTAATTGCCTGTGCCTCTACAGCAGAGAAACTTCAGGTTTGTCAGGCCCATGGAGCCGATCACGGTATTAATTATGAGACTGAAGATTTACGGCTTCGCATTAAAGAACTAACCCAAGGCAAAGGTCCTGATGTGATTTATGACGCAGTAGGTGGCAAGTTCGCTGAGCCCTGTTTTCGGGCAATTGCCTGGCGGGGTCGTTATTTGGTGGTAGGCTTTGCTAGTGGAGAAATTCCGAGTCTGCCGCTGAATCTTGCTCTACTGAAAGGCGCCAACATTATGGGAGTATTTTGGGGGGAATTTGCAAAGAGAGAGCCTAAAAATAATGCTGCTGGCCTCACTGAAATGCTGCAATGGATGAAACAAGGCAAGATCAAGCCCTTTGTTTCAAAAACTTATACCTTAGATCAAACGGCCCAAGCTTTGATAGATATGAGTGAACGTAAGGTCACAGGTAAAATTATTATTACTCCATAGTTAACCCCATAGCCTCTATATGTTCACCAACAGATAAAGGCTGCTAAACCATTTTGTAAGGGATACCTTGTGACGCCAACACTCACTATTAGTTTGTGGGTATTAGTTTTTCTTGTGATATTAGCTTTAGCGTTTGACTTCATGAATGGTTTTCATGACGCGGCCAACGCTATTGCAACCATTGTCTCTACAGGAGTATTAAAACCTTACCAGGCTGTTCTATGGGCATCTTTTTTTAATGTTGCTGCTATTTTTGTGTTTGATCTGCAGGTAGCAGCCACCGTTGGCAAAGGTACAGTGAATCTAAATGTTATTGACCACTATGTAATTTTTGGAGCCTTAGTAGGGGCCTTATCCTGGAACATCATTACCTGGTATTACGGTATTCCATCCAGCTCTTCTCACGCTCTTATTGGAGGTCTGGTCGGTGCAGGGATTGCTAAAGCGGGTATTGGCTCTTTGGTAGCATCGGGAGTTTTCAAGATAGTAGCGTTTATTTTTGTATCGCCCATGCTGGGCATGTTGCTGGGATCAATCATGATGCTTTTAGTGTCCTGGATGGCCCGACATCAGCAACCCAGAAAAATTGATAAATGGTTTCGCAGGCTGCAACTTATCTCTGCAGGCTTATATAGTTTGGGGCATGGCGCTAATGACGCACAGAAAACCATGGGCATCATCTGGGTATTGTTAATTGCTTCGGGACATGTCCTGGCCAGCGAGCGCCACCCACCACTGTGGGTAATTACCTCATGCTATTTAGCAATCGGTATTGGAACACTTTTCGGTGGCTGGCGTATTGTCAAAACGATGGGGCAAAAACTAACAAAATTAAGGCCAGTAGGGGGATTTTGTGCGGAAACAGGTGGGGCGATGACATTATTTCTAGCCTCTGGGCTTGGAATTCCTGTTTCCACCACGCACACCATTACAGGGGCTATTGTTGGAGTAGGTTCATCCAAAAAACTATCTGCAGTACGCTGGGGTTTGGCAGGAAGCATTGTCTGGGCTTGGATACTGACTATTCCTGCTGCTGGATTAATTGCAGCGCTATTTTGGTGGCTAGGATCTTTTTTTCTTTAAAATTTTGTTTTGTATTTTCAGCGGTAAAACATTTCATCCTCTCCGGCTGCAGTTTAGCCCTTCAAAATAACCAGTCATCCGGCTAAGCTTCAAAGGCCCGGGCAATTCAATACACTGTT
This sequence comes from Burkholderiaceae bacterium, assembly GCA_019695155.1. GTDB lineage: Bacteria > Pseudomonadota > Gammaproteobacteria > Burkholderiales > Burkholderiaceae_C > Piscinibacterium. Next base: position 4,050 of record JAIBAO010000052.1, read on the forward strand.
AATAGAGTCAAAACGCTAGACAAGGGAAATCAAATGCGCAAACGCATCTGGGGAGTCATCGGTGTAGCCATCATAGTACTCATAGGTGGGAGCTGGTATATTGCCGCTCAATCGAAGGCAACACCGCCTTCTAAAAATATAGCTCGGCCTGCATTAGAATTTACTGCCCAGGAATTGCAGTTGCCGCGGTATGAGCCTATGCCATTGAGCATTGAGTTTGCTGGGACTTTGCAAGCTCCAAAAACAGCGATTGTCCGGGCTAAGGCACAAGCAAGCCTGCTTCGTTTAGATGTTGCAGAAGGCAGCCGCGTTCAGGCTGGACAAAGCCTCGGCCAGCTGGATTTAAGCAGCATTTTAGCCCTGCGCAACGACAGACAAGCCAATGTAGATGCAGCCCGTGCCCAAGTTGCCTTGGCACAAAAAAATCTTGAATCTAATCAAAAACTGGCGGATCAAAATTTTATCTCTCCCACCGCGCTACAGGCCCAGCGTACGAACCTTGAATCCGCAACGAGTGCGCTTAAATCAGCCCAAGCTCAATTACAGCAGGCGGAGGTTTCTGTGCGAGATGCTCAGTTAATTGCTCCTATCAAGGGGATAGTCAGTAAACGCCACGCCTTACCCGGAGAAAAGCTAACACCTGAGCAAGCGATTGTGACGATTGTAGATCTTGAAAAATTGGAACTGGCTGGCAGCGTAGCGCTACATGAAGTATCAAAACTCAGTCCAGGTCAAGTGGTTAAAGTTCAAGTAGAAGGTCTGCTAGAAACAATCGAGGGAAAGATTGCCCGCATTGCTCCAGCAGCCGAGGCGGGAACGCGATCTATTAATGTTTATGTTCTTATTGATAATGCCAAGGAAAAACTGCGGGCAGGTCAATATGCCAATGCCAAGGTTCAAGTCGGTGATGCAACTCCAAGGCTAACCATTCCGAGCTCTGCACTGGTCAGCCTTTCGGGTCAAGATTATGTATGGACATTAGAAAATCAAAAACTCGTGCGACGGATTGTGACAATAGGTCGTCGAGATGCTGCAACGGGCAGGGTTGAAGTTCTGACCGGTTTAACGCCTGGGGTACAGGTTTTGGGAGCACGTTTTGATAATTTGAAAGAAGGGGCTGCCGCCAAAATCGTTCCGGCAAAATCATCTGCAGCCACTCCCTTAACCCCTGCGCCAATTAAACCTTAAGGAGACGATGATGTGGATTACACGCGTTTCCATTAATAACCCCGTTTTTGCCACCATGGTGATGGTAGGGTTGATGGTATTAGGGCTCGTATCCTATGGGCGTTTGGGCGTTGAACAGTTGCCCGATGTATCCCCTCCTGGAGTATATGTCAACATTCAATACCCCGGCGCATCGCCTGCCGCTGTTGAAACCGAGATTACCAAACCGGTGGAACAGGCGCTTAACGCTGTAGCGGGTATTAAGACAATTCGCTCCAACAGTTTTGAAGGTCGCAGCGATAGTTATGCTGAATTCTCACTAGAGACCGACATGAACCGGGCTGTACAAGAGGTACGCGACAAGATTGCTGTACTGGCCACTGCCTTTCCCCGTGATGCAAAAGCACCCACAATAGGCCGCTTTGATGGCGAAAATGCGCAACCGGTAATTGTGTTTAGCCTGAAAGGTACAGATCGCAGTTTGCGGGAATTATCACTAATTGCGGACCAAACAGTAGTTAAGCAAATGGAACGGGTTTCGGGGGTAGCACGGGTTGAGGTCAATGGCTTAACAACCCGTCAGGTGTTGATAGAACTAGACCCCGCTCGTCTTCGTGCTTATGGCATTACTCCTGCAGAGATTTCCAATGCCCTACGGATTGCTAATAGCGATGTGCCTGTTGGCTTGGTATCTGATCAGAAGCAGGAGGCACTGATCCGTATCGAGGGAAAAATTCGTGACCCCCTGAAGTTTTCTGCTACTCCGGTTGTCCAGCGGGGCACGCTAATGCTCACTGTTGGAGATTTAGGCAAGGTCATTGAGACGGAACAAGAACCTAATTCCATTTCACGGGTAGATGGAAAAACAGCCGTATCCATTAACGTCTACAAGGTGCAAGATGCTAATTTGGTCAATACGGGTGAGGCACTTAAAGCCGCGGCAGAAACTCTTCGCAAGCAATTGCCTCCAGGTATTGAGCTGCAAACCCTCTACGCCAGCAGTGATTTCACTAAAAGCTCCTTGGATAGCGTGAAACGCACCATCATTGAAGGAGCTTTGCTTACGATCGCAATCGTATTTTTATTTTTGCATTCCTGGCGCAGCACCGTTATTACGGGTTTAACTTTACCTATTGCGGTAGTCGCCACCTTTATTGCCATTTATGCGTTTGGATTTACGCTGAACTATATGACCATGATGGCACTGTCTTTATGCATCGGTTTATTGATTGACGATGCCATTGTGGTTCGTGAAAACATTGTGCGGCATGTCGCCATGGGAAAAGATCATCTAACTGCCGCACGGGAAGGTACTGAAGAAATAGGGCTTGCCGTCATGGCCACCACCTTTGCCATCTGTGCTGTGTTTGTACCTATTGCCTTTATGAAAGGCATTATCGGGAAGTTTTTTTACCCCTTCGGTATCACGGTAACCGTCGCAGTAATGGTGAGTCTTTTTGTAAGCTTTACCCTGGATCCTATGCTTTCCAGTATTTGGAAGGACCCTCCCAATAACCGAATGCAAACCTTGCCAGTAGTAGGGAGTTTGCTAAGAGGAACAGATCGGATCATGGATCTTTTGCACAAGATTTATGAACAATTGATCGGGTGGATTTTTTCAGACCGCAGATGGCGTATCTGGATCCCTCTTTATGCCAAACCGCTTGAACCAGAAGTTTCAAAAAAACGGCATCTGCGTTCAGCTACCCTCACCCCACGTGGAGTCGTACTCGCAATCGGTACCCTGTCCTTTATTAGCGCTTTAATGCTGGTGCCCTTGGTAGGAACAGAATTTATTCCACAAACTGATCAGGGCTTTTCTAACGTAAACGTGCGCATGCCCGTAGGCAGCAGCCTTGCCCGAACCAATGAAAAAGCGCGGCAAATCGAAGAGATTTTAGCGAGTATTCCTGAAATCAAATCTCTGGGGACGAACGTGGGTGGGGGCAATGGAGGAGGCCGCAATACCATTGGTTTTAATATTTCCTTAACAGATCGGCGGGAGCGTGCCCGCAGCCAGACTCAGATTGAGGAATACATTCGCACAAAACTTGTTGCTATCCCAGGTGTTGAAACGCAGGTCGGTAATTATCGTCCTATCTGGATTAATGTATTAGGGCCTGATCCCGTTGTATTGGATGAGCTGACGGGAAAACTGGCAGATCGTATTAAACAAGTGAAAGGAATTGTTGATCTGGAAACCTCCGTTAAACCTGGAATTCCCGCTTTTGCTGTGAAATTAAAGCCGGAGGCTGCTCGTGATTTAGGAATTACTGCCTCACAACTGGCCACAAGCTTGCGGGCTTATGTGAATGGAGATACCGCTACTTACTGGACCACCTCGGACGGCCAACAGGTAGAAGTCTTGCTTCGCTTACCGCAGGCAGAGCGCCAAAACGTGGGGCAACTGAAGGATTTACCTGTGACATTTAGCAAAGAGGGAGTGCCCATTCTTTTATCCAGTGTGGCAGACATCACAGCAGTTGATAATCCAGAAGTCATTAAACGGCAAAATCTTCAACGTCGCCAAGGAATTTATGCCGGCGTAGAAGGCCGTCCCGCTGGAGATGTAGGAGATGAGGTACAGAAAATAGTGAAGAGCACAGAACTGCCCAGCGGATATTTTTTTGATGTTGCAGGCCAAACGCAGGAACAACAAGAAGCTTTTGGGGGAATGCTGACTGCGCTGGGCATGTCTATTATTTTTATCTACATTGTTTTGGCCTCACAATTTGGCAGCTTCTTGCAGCCCGTCGCCATTATGGCTTCCTTGCCGCTTTCGCTCATTGGGGTGATGCTAGCTCTACTCATCACCCGTTCGACCCTGAATCTTTTTTCCATTATTGGTCTCATTATGCTGATGGGGCTGGTTACAAAAAATGCGATTTTGCTGGTGGATTTTGCTAACCATGCCCGTAAAGCAGGAGCAAGTATCAAAGAAGCACTCATGCAGGCGGGAATGGTGCGGATGCGGCCTATCATCATGACCACAGCCGCCATGGTTTTTGGCATGTTGCCGCTAGCTTTAGCGTTGGGTGAAGGAGGAGAACTTCAAGCGCCCATGGGACGCGCCATTATTGGGGGCGTGATTACCTCTACCTTACTGACCTTAATTGTCGTACCCGTAATTTATTCTTACCTTGTGAAAGAGAAAGATGAGAAACGACTCTCAATGTCACAAAATACCCCGGCAATTTTAGGAGGTAATCAAGCGCTTCATACAACAAGTTTGGAATAGATTACGTGCCTTGAGCAGGATCCAGAAGCTTTCTAAAATATTTTCATTTCTTCACAATACTTAAAAAAATAGGAGCATGTTTGTGCAGCGTCGGCAATTTTTCGGTTTTGCGTTTGCAAGTACTTTTTTGATAGCGGGCTTACCCAACGGGCTACAAGCTCAAGACTCCCCACCAAAAGCCGTCACAGTTGAACTTCGGGATTATGCTCCTGAGTTTGCTGCTGGTTTTGAATCTCTCGCAGGGTCTGAGGATGCATCCTTGCGACTTAAACTATGGAATCAGCAAACCCAAGCAGCCGCCTTCCTAAGCACACAAACGCCACAAGCAGAGCTAGAAGCTAAAATTCAAGCCTCGTGGCCGCGTTATGCTCAAAATCTAAATATTCTCAAAGCTGGGTTTGCTGCACTTAAACCTTCGCCTGTAGAAGCCATGAATCGTATTAATCGGGAACTGCGTTTTAAAGAATCCTTAAAACTCAGTTTTGTAGCCTATGCCGGATTATTTGATAACCGTGTATTCTCAACAGTTGAAGACGGTGTTGGAACGCTATATTTGCCTCTGGAAGCCGGTGGCGAAACCATTGCCCCTGCGATTGCACGGGAGTACGCAAAAATCGCTATTCGTCAGCAAATGGGTTCGCCCGCGAATCAACCTTTGGCTGAGCGTATCGTGCGTGAAGGCCTGGCGCTTAGAATGGCGCGTGCAGCATTAGCAGAACTGCCAGAAGAGAGGTTTTTTCAGCCCGGGGAGTTGGCAGCTTTTCAGGCCAAACGTAAGCAAATACTCGCAGGAGTTCGGCCATTATTAAGTGACAGCAGTCCGGAAACAGTGAACCGCTTTGCTAGCGGAAAAGGGCCCGCAACTCTGCCTGGGGAGGATATTTATGCAGGTTATCTAATAGTAGGCCAATGGTTATCCAGCAAGCTGGATATGGATTACATCAAGAAAATTCCTCGTAATGAGCTAGCAGGAAGCGTTGCCCGGGTTATTGATGTATTGCAGAAGAAATAAAGTAACACCAGCACTTAATGAAAATTTTCTATCTTTTTCTTGTCTTAAGAAAGGTCTGCATAACTGTTTTTCCAGGTTTTCACCTCAATGAAATCAAATACTTACAACTGCAAGAGCTTGATTTTTATTGGTTATGCAGAACTTCCCTACTATTATCAACATACTATCAATCAAAGGTAATATCGGCAACGGAGCCTCTAGCAGATGAAGCAGTTGTGTAATGTCTTGCCTCAAATACAGTACAGATACGGCTTAAATCCGCAAGTGCCTCATCAACAGCCTGCGTATTTTCTATATCCAGATTTGCATTCCATTCATCTAGAAGCAGCACACATCCTTCAGTATTTTTTGCAAGAGTAATGATTTGCTGTAACTCTCGAATTAAATGTTCCCCAACAGACTCCTCCGCACTTGTAACGAGTTGACGCTGATTTGCAGAAAGATAATGTGCTCGTGCTCCAAGCTCATATTTAAGCGTTAAGAGCAAAGAGGTCTTTCCCGATCCATTGTCTCCTGTAACGACAATACGTCCCGGTCTTTGACATCTAGACTGAAGATATTGCATGCCACCAACGTTTACGAGCAGTATCGGTTGCTGGCCTTGTTCACTCACAAACAATTTATTTTCTGATATAGCTGCTAGCAGGGTGTATTGCTCTAGCTGAGTAATCTGTTGATCAAGCCAAATTAAGCGGCCGGTCTGGAAACCAAACATTACAAAGCGCATCACCAGATTTGAGATATCCAACAACAGTTCTACTATGCGAGGAGCAAATCCAAGGAGAATGATAGATTGTGAGGGCAGGTCGGTTAAGACTAAATATAAAATCACTAAAACCATCGGAGCCCAGATGATCAATGCTTGTGACGCACTCATTTTCTGAAATGTCCATGAGGTGGCAATCGCTTGCTTTTTATACCGCCTCCACTTCGTCGCAAGTAGCTCTTCTAATTGATGCACAAATGGGGATTGTCGCAAGACTGCTGGCGCCCATGCTCGGCTAAGTACCGATATCACACTATGTAAAGCTGCTTCACGAATTTTAGACATGCGCTTTTGATAACCTCGCGTCTTCAAAATCAATATTCCACAAAATATTAGGCTGACAACATACGCCCCAATCAGAACAGGTTGCACTGCTACAGCAATTACGGTCAGCGTTAGTATGGAAGAAGCGAGGCAAGACACTGTTGCGTAGGCGTACTCAATCGCTTCACTGACGATGGACTGGGAATTATTAGAGGTCAATGCCACAAAATCCTGCTCTTTTTGTTTTGATTGAAGCAAAGCATATCTTTGATTCACCGACATTAGAATCAGGGTGGCGATTTTTTGCCTGGCACTCACGACCCACTTGGTCTGAAATACATAAGAGAATGCCGTAATGCCATAAGGCACGAAATTTAGCAGAAAATAGATGGCTACGTTCCAGGCAATCTGCTGAGGAATAGACGAGCCAATGGCTCTTGCTAAAAAGACGGGTGCTATGCTGTAACAAGCTTGAAAGAGAATCAAACCAGTTATGGAGGCAACAGCGTTCCTGTCAAGAAAAAGAAACCGTAGCCACAGTTTAAAAGATCTTAATTGCAAACTTTGTTAGTAGTTAGAGGGATTACGGCAATTATCAAACTTTAAAACTATTTAGTTAGCATTAGCTTTAATTTTACAGATTCAATCTTGCCGTGAGGGCCAATATATGAGGCTTTTCGTATGTTTTGTAATTTTATCTTAAGGATCGAAAGGCTTCAATCTACTAAGTTTTGTCGATAAGTAGTCGCTTTCTAGCTTATTCCCTCTACAACGCCTCTGCAGCAAAATCGGCCAGGCGTGAACGCTCTCCTCGGGCCAGGGTCACATGGCCGCTATGGGGCCAACCTTTAAAACGATCGACCACAAACGTCAGCCCTGAAGAGCCTTCAGTCAGATAAGGGGTGTCAATCTGTGCGATATTGCCCATGCAAATAATTTTGGTGCCGGGGCCTGCACGCGTAATGAGAGTCTTCATTTGTTTTGGAGTAAGGTTTTGTGCCTCATCCAGAATGACGATCTTGTTTAAAAAGGTGCGGCCCCGCATAAAGTTCATGCTTTTGATTTTTATTTTGCTTTTAATAAATTCAGTAGTGGCCTGTCTACCCCATTCTCCTGCACCATGCGTGTTATTGGAGCCATTCTGGCTACCGCCTGAGAGCAAGACTTCCAGATTATCTTCTACTGCCCCCATCCAGGGCGCCATTTTTTCTTCTTCTGTACCGGGCAAAAACCCAATATCTTCTCCTACCGGCACTGTGGCCCGCGTCATAATGATTTCTGTATAAAGTTTTTTGTCCAGACATTGGGCAAGAGCTGCCGCCAAAGTAATAAGAGTTTTTCCTGTACCCGCCTGACCGAGCAAGCTTACAAAATCTACCTCTGGATTCATCAGCAAATTTAAAGCGAAATTTTGTTCCCGGTTGCGGGCGGTAATCCCCCACACTGCATTTTTTGCATGTGTGAAGTCTTTAAGAGTTTGCAGTAAGGCCGTTCTTCCATGAATCTCTTTAACCTGCGCATAAAGTGAGGGGGTGGCTCCCTCCAAGCCTTCAAAATACACAAACTGGTTATTGAGCATACTGGGCACCATAGGGCCCGTTATGCGATAAAAGGTGCTGCCTGCATGTTGCCAACTTTCAATGCCTTTGCTGTGCTTATCCCAAAAATCTTGAGGTAAAGCCAGTACCCCCGTATAAAGAATATCTTTATCTTCAAGTACCTTGTCACTGAAATAATCCTCAGCCAGCAGGCCCAGTGCCCGGGCCTTAACCCGCATATTGATGTCTTTTGATACCAATACTACCGTGCGATTGGGGTAGCTGTCGGTCAGTGCCCGCACTACTCCGAGAATTTGGTTATCTGCCTTTCCCATAGGCAGACTCGCTGGCAGTGCTGAATTATCCAGAGCGCGGGTCTGAAAAATTAATCTGCCCGTAGCTTCTTTATTGCCTAGCAGTGAAAGCAAAATACCCTCTTCAATGGGCCCTTGAAGCTTACTGGCTAATTGATCCAGATTGCGGCTCACCGTACGGGCATTTCTAGCAACTTCGGTCATTCCCTTTTTATTATTGTCCAGCTCTTCAAGCGTTATCATCGGTAAAAAGAGATCATGCTCTTCAAACCGGAATAGACTGACTGGATCGTGTAGCAATACATTGGTGTCAATTACAAACAGCTTAGGTTTTTCTTGTAGTTTTTTAGTAAGCGCATTATTTTTCGAGGCTTTTGAAGCTTTTTTAACTGAAGAGGGGCGTAAGTCTGCCGGTAAATGTTTTTGTATGGATTGCAGGGGAACCCGGGCCTGCGGCGGTTGTTCAGTAGTGGGCTCAAGCTTTTCTACTGCCGTATGGATTTTGGCAGTGCCTCTACGCAATGTTGTGCTCACCGTCATCAGGGGGGTCAATGAGGACTTCCCGGGATGTTTTGCCACTGTCTGAGCAGTGGGGGCTGACACTTTTTCTTGTGGCAAAGCTTGGGGAATGGAAACAAGAGAAGCACTGCGTCGGCTGCTGACTTGCTGGGTTTCACGCAGATTTACGATATCCGCCGGTTTAGACGGTGCTTTAGGAAGGGGCATACATTCTCCTGAAAACTTATTCCGTTTCTAAATCATTTGTCCCGTTGGGCACGCCGCTTTGCCATGCTAGAAGACTATCTTGGGTTTGGCGCTTAAATCAAAATGATTTATAAACAGAATAACAATATAGAAACAGTCTCCGCACGAGAAAAGTGCAAAACACGCTATCTATCAGACAGAAAAACCGTTTGCGCAGTATTGTTCTTGCGCGAACGGTTTTAAAAAACTACTACATCAGCTAAGTAGGCTAAAACCAATCTATAAAGATTGAACATACTCCAGCACTTCTTGCGCATGCTCAGGTACTTTAACTCCGCGCCATTCTTTAACCAGCACCCCATAAGGGTCGATCACAAAGGTAGAGCGTTCGACTCCCTGTACAGGTTTTCCATACATGGTTTTAGTTTTAATCACATCAAAACTACGGGTCAAACTTTCCGAAACATCAGAAATTAAAGGAAATGGAAATTTCTCCTGTTCACAAAAAGCCTGGTGGCTTTTTAGGCTATCACGCGAAACCCCGATTACCGCAGTATTAGCCTTAACAAACTGTTCATGCAAATCCCGAAAATTTTGGCCTTCTAAAGTACAGCCTGGCGTATTGTCTTTAGGATAAAAATACAAAACGACTTTATGACCCCTCAGCAATGAGAGCGTAATATCTCCTAAAGTAGAGGGGGCTGTAAAGTCAGGCACTATTTGTCCGATACGGTAGGTCATAGGGCTCCTTAGCTTGCTTCAGTATTAAGATCAACAACAGGCTCAACAATAAACGCGCCAAGTACCTTACGGCCCTCAGCCATCAAAATGTTATAGGTACGACAAGCGGCAGCCGTCGCCATTACTTCTAATCCAATCCGTTCACTCGTTAACTTAACTTGTAATGAAGGGTGTAAAAAATGCTGTTTAAGCCCCGTTCCTATCACAATCAGCTCAGGTGAAAATTTTGCCATTTTATCAATGTGAACAGTATCAATGTCTTGAATGTTGGCAACATTCCACAGTTTTACTTCCCCTTCAGGCAAAAGCAGGACGCTATGTGAATAAGTAATAGCATTAATTTCGATACCAGTCTGGCTATACCCAGTCACCGTATTAAGCGCAGGATTAGGAGAGTCGGTGTGCAGTTTCACGTAAAAGGTTTAAACAAGTTTCAGAATCAAGCACAAATGCAAATTATACTGCGTGTATCGTCCCGCAAAAGATGAAGCTACCGTTGTGCTGAACAAGTGCAATCGGATGGAATTCCCATGACACTTATTAAAAAATCAAAAAAACTCTCTAACGTCTGCTATGACATTCGTGGGCCGGTATTAGATAAAGCCCGCCAGATGAAAGAAGAAGGTTACAAAATCATTGAACTAAACATTGGTAATCTGGCAATGTTTGGCTTTGACCCGCCTGATGAAATTGTTCAAGACATGATCCGCAACTTGCCCGCTGCTGCAGGCTATACCGACAGCAAAGGCCTGTTTGCCCCTCGTAGAGCCATTGTTCACTATACCCAGGAAAAACATATTGCCGGGGTTACGGTAGACGATATTTATTTAGGTAACGGCGCATCAGAATTGATTGTGATGGGAATGCAAGCCTTGCTCAACAACGGTGATGAAGTGCTAATTCCCATGCCCGACTATCCTCTTTGGACCGCTGCCGTCTCTTTATCGGGAGGTACTCCAGTACATTATGTATGTGATGAGCAAGCACAGTGGTACCCGGACCTTGCGGATATCAAGCGAAAAATCAACGCAAATACTAAAGCCATTGTCATCATCAATCCAAACAATCCGACGGGTGCCTTATATCCTCCTGAAGTTTTGCAGGAAATTGTAGAGTTGGCCCGAACACATCAGCTGATTGTTTTTGCCGATGAAATCTACGACAAAATGTTGTATGACGGCAATACGCATACTTCGATTGCTTCTTTAGCAGAGGATGTATTGTTCCTGACCCTTAACGGGCTGAGTAAAAACTATCGTAGCTGTGGCTATCGGGCTGGGTGGATGGTGGTATCTGGTGAAAAAAAACACGCGAAAGATTACATCGAAGGCCTGAATATGCTGGCCAGCATGCGTTTATGTGCTAACACCCCGGGGCAACTGGCTATTCAAACGGCTTTAGGGGGGTATCAAAGCATTGCAGATTTAGTAGCACCCAACGGTCGCTTGACCCGTCAACGAGATATGGCCTATCAACTCCTGTCTGAGATACCGGGAGTTTCGGTTGTCAAGCCAAAAGCAGCACTGTATATGTTTCCTCGTTTGGATCCTTGCCTGTATCCCATCAGCAATGATCAGGAATTTGCCTATGAATTGCTTGCACAAGAAAAAGTATTGATTGTGCAGGGAAGCGGTTTTAACTGGAAATCCGCCGATCATTTCCGGCTCGTATTTTTGCAGGACATAGACAATCTTCAGGAATCCATTAGTCGAATTGCCCGATTTTTGGAACAATATCGCCGTCAAAAGGCAGTAGGTTTTAAAAATTAAACTGTTTCATAAAAACAGCTTTCACGAAGAAATTTTTGAAGAACTAACCGGCATTCTTTTACTTTTACCCACTTTCTGACCTCACAATTCCATGAATCCCATCCGAGTAGGTTTGTTAGGCTCCGGCATTGTCGGTAGCGGTGTTTTTAATGTTCTTAAACGAAATCGGGTTGAAATTACCCGTCGTGCAGGGCGTGAAATTGTTGTTACGCAAATCTGTGCACGGAATTTAGAAAAAGCGCAGGCATTAGTAGGTAATGATGTAAAAGTTGTGGCTGATCCCATCCAAATGGCGACCTCAGCAGAGGTGGATGTTTTAGTAGAAGTAATTGGAGGAACCACAATTTCAAAACAGGCTACCCTGGCTGCAATCAATGCCGGTAAAGCGGTAGTAACCGCTAACAAGGCTTTACTGGCTAGCCATGGCAACGAAATTTTTGCAATAGCGCGTACTAAAGGGGTACCTGTTATGTTTGAAGCCGCCGTGGCGGGAGGAATTCCTATTATCAAGGCCTTGCGGGAAGGCTTGGCAGCTAATCATATTGAATGGGTAGCCGGCATTATTAATGGAACAACTAATTTTATTTTGAGCAAAATGCGCAGCCAAAAGCTTTCTTTTGAGGAGGCGCTCAAAGAGGCCCAACGCTTGGGGTATGCAGAAGCTGATCCTACTTTTGATATTGAAGGCATTGATGCTGCCCATAAACTAACCTTGCTGTCCGCTATTGCTTTTGGTATTCCGGTGCAATTTTCCAAGGTCACTGTAGAAGGTATCAGTACTTTGCAAAGCCAGGATATTGCTTATGCTGAAGAGCTGGGTTATCGCATCAAGCTGCTGGGCATAACGCGGCGTCACGAAAATGGTATTGAGCTGCGGGTACATCCTACGCTTATCCCTGCTCGGCGCTTAATTGCTAATGTAGAAGGCGCCATGAATGCGGTTTTAATCAAAGGTGATGCCGTAGGTGCCACCCTGTATTACGGTCCTGGCGCAGGCAGTGAGCCCACAGCTTCGGCCATTATTGCGGATTTGGTGGATGTTACCCGTCTATTTACCGCAGATCCCGAACATCGTGTACCTTCCTTAGCTTTTCAGTATGAAGCTTTAGCGGATACGCCTATTTTGCCGATGAGTGAAGTTAAAACTGCTACCTATATGCGTTTGCGTGTGGCTGATGAGTCCGGTGTATTAGCCGACATTACCCGTATTTTGGCAGATAGCAATATTTCGATTGACGCCTTACTGCAAAAAGAGGCAGAAGATGGTTCTAGTGAAACCGATCTTATTATCTTGACCCATGTGGTTAAAGAAGGGGCAGTCAATGCTGCCATCGCACGGATGCAAATGCTGCGTACCGTAAAAAGCAAGGTGGTACGGCTGCGAATGGAGGAACTTAGCTAATGGCTTATCACTCTACCCGCGGGGCGTTTGGGATAGCTTCAGGACAAGCACCGCAGCCCTTTTCTGCTGCCCTGCTAACAGGCTTGGCACCCGATGGAGGCTTGCTTTGGCCCGTAAAGATACCTCAAGTCAGTGCACAAGAAGCTCTGCAATGGCGCCATTTGTCCTATGCTCAGCTAGCCTTTGCAATTTTGTCAAAATTCATAGACGACATTGATGGCGAAACCCTTAAACAACTTTGTGAGAAAACCTACAGAGCTGAGGTTTATTCTCATACTCGCGCTACAGAAAATGCTGCGGATATCACTCCGCTAACACTCTTAGGACAAGAACAAGGGGCGTATTTATCTTTGCTGGCTTTGTCTAATGGGCCGACTCTGGCTTTTAAAGATATTGCCATGCAACTGCTAGGCAATTTATTTGAATATGTTCTGCATACTCAAAATCAGACAATTAATATTCTCGGAGCGACCAGTGGAGACACGGGCAGTGCAGCAGAATATGCCATGCGCGGAAAAAAAGGAGTGCGAGTGTTTATGCTCAGTCCTTATGGCCGTATGAGTGCCTTTCAACAAGCTCAGATGTTCAGCCTGCAAGACGATAATATTTTTAATATTTCATTGCATGGGGTGTTTGATGATTGTCAGGATTTAGTCAAACGTATCAATGAAGATTTGGCTTTTAAAACCCGCTACCACATCGCTGCAGTCAACAGCATCAATTTTGGCCGGGTTGTTGCCCAGGTTGTTTATTATTGGAAGGCTTGGTTTGCCGCTACAAGCGAGACAGCAGGTGCGACTTCTGAGTCTTTGGCTCAGGTCAGTTTTGCTGTGCCTTCTGGTAATTTTGGTAATGTGCTTGCAGGGCATATTGCGCGCCGCATGGGTTTGCCTATTCGTAAGCTTATTGTGGCCACCAATGAAAATAATGTGCTAGATACGTTTTTTCGAACGGGTGTTTACCGCGTGCGTAAAAGCGCTGAAACTCAGGAAACCTCCAGCCCTTCCATGGATATTTCTAAAGCCTCCAACTTTGAACGTTTTGTGTTTGATCTGCTCCAGCAAGATGCAAGCCGTACACGGCAATTGTTTGAGGATGTTGAGAAAAAAGGCGGCTTCGATCTGTCTAGTGACCCAGCATTTAAGCGAATTGCTGAGTATGGCTTTGTATCCGGCAGTAGTACGCATGCCCACCGTTTAGCAGTTATCCGGGATATTGCAGGCCGGTATGGCCAAATCATTGACCCTCATACGGCGGACGGTATTAAGGTTGCTCGGGAATATCTGGAGCCGGGTATTCCCATGGTAGTACTTGAAACTGCCCAGCCCCTTAAGTTCTCGGAAACTATAGAGCAAGCGTTGGGACGACCTTGCCCTCGCCCCGTAAACTTTGAAGGGATTGAAGCACTACCCCGGCGTTTCGCGCAAATGAAGGCTGATGTAGTCGCTTTAAAGCAATACATTAGTGAGCATTGCAATGAGTAACCCCCTCATCGACATGGATGAAGCTATCGCCAGGATGATAGCTAGCACTCATTCTGTAACTGAAACGCAGGAAATGCCTACCTTAGATGCCTTTGGTCTAGTGCTAGCAAAATCTGTTCTTGCGCCAATGAATGTGCCGCCTGAAGATAACTCAGCAATGGACGGCTATGCAGTACGCTGCGCAGATACGGCAAAGCCAGGCGCAACATTAAAAATTGCACAGCGTATAGCAGCTGGAGAAACTGGCCTACCGTTAGTAGCGGGTACGGCAGCCCGTATTTTTACAGGCGCTCCTATTCCACCAGGTGCCGATGCAGTAGTCATGCAAGAACTGTGCACCACCTCGGCAGAAACAGTCACTATTCAACATAGCCCAAAAGCAGGCGAAAATATTCGCACAAAAGGGGAAGATATTCTTCAAGGTACTTGCCTTATCACTGCAGGAACCCGACTTACTGCCGCGCATCTTGGTCTAGCCGCTTCGGTAGGGATTGCAAAACTGCCTGTGCTAAGAAAACCTCGCATTGCCCTGTTTTCCACGGGCAATGAACTCAAAATGCCCGGTGAAACCTTGGCTTGCGGCCAGATTTACAACTCTAACCGTTTTTTTCTGCTAACCCTGCTGCGCCAATTAGCTTGCGAGGTAACAGATTTAGGGGTAGTGCGCGATGATCTAGCGGCCACCGAACAAGCCCTTAAAAATGCAGCTCATGATCATGACCTGATTTTGACTTGCGGTGGAGTGAGTGTGGGAGAAGAAGACCATGTCAAAAAAGCCGTTCACTCCCAAGGACGCCTAGATTTATGGAGTATTGCTATTAAACCCGGAAAACCTTTGGCATTTGGTGCTATAAGACGTAGAAATGGTTCCGAGGCTTACTTTGTTGGGCTGCCCGGTAACCCGGTATCAGCTTACATCACGCTCCTAACCATCGTGCGTCCTTTTATTCATAAACTTGCTGGATTAAAACCTCTTCAACTTAATGCTCTGACTATGCGGGCAGATTTTGATTGGCTTAAGCCCGATAAACGCCGTGAATTCTTGCGGGTACAACGTAATCCCCAGGGAGGCTTAAGCTTGTATCCCCAACAAGGCTCGGGTGTTTTAAGTTCTCTAGCCTGGGCCGATGGTCTAGTCGATAATCCTCCAGGAAAAACTATCACTAAAGGCGATATCGTGCACTATTTACCTTTGCAATATTTGCTGAACTGATGATGTCTAGCACTTCCCTTCCTATTAAAATTCTGTATTTTGCTTATTTGCGCGAGCAATTAGGGGTCGATTCCGAAACTCTTGTTCTGCAAGGCCAAGAATGGACCATAGGCAAGTTGCGCAGCCACTTGCGTTCGCGGGGCGGCGCTTATGCTCAGGCATTTGCAGCAGATAAGACAGTGAAAGCCGCTCTGAATCAAACCATGGTGGACGATAGCGCCGTGATTACGAGTGAAGCGGAGATTGCTTTTTTTCCTCCGGTAACAGGCGGCTAGAAAATTCTGATGATCAATCCCTCTATAAAACTTCCTTTTCTCAGCAATGAGTGTGCGTATACAAGAAGCCGATTTTGATGTGGGCGTGGAGATTACAGCCTTGCGCGCTGCACGTAAGGATATTGGCGCTATTGCAAGTTTTATTGGCTTAGTACGAGATTTCAATGAGGGTGATACTGTCACGAGCCTGCATCTAGAGCATTACCCGGCCATGACAGAAAAAGTATTGCACCAGATTATCGGACAGGCACAATCCCGCTGGAAAATTACGGAAACACTCATCATTCATCGCGTTGGGACTCTGCGGCCGGGAGATCAAATAGTTTTAGTCATAACTGCCTCTGCACATCGCGGTGAAGCTTTTGCAGCCTGCGAATTTTTAATGGATTTTCTTAAAACCCAGGCTCCTTTCTGGAAAAAAGAACACACTGCTCAAGGACACCGCTGGATAGAAACCCGCGAAACAGACCAGTTAGCTGCTAAAAAATGGGAAAAGCTATGAAAGCAAGCTTAGCCAGCGGTTTCGCCGTATTTATAGGAGCTGGCTTAGGAGCCCTGCTGCGCTGGATATTATCGTTCACATTACCCATTCAAAATGGAATTGTTTACGGAACCCTAGCCGCCAATTGGATAGGTGCTTATTTAGTGGGCATTGCGATAGGCTGGCTTAGCCAACAAACTGATCTTTCCCCTTTAATTAAACTGTTTTGCGTCACGGGTTTTTTAGGCGGGCTCACCACCTTCTCAAGCTTTTCTGCAGAGTCTTTAGGCTTAATTCAGCAGGGACGGATGGGCATGGCCTTAATGCATAGTGCTTTGCATTTATGTGGCAGTCTCGTGCTAGCTGGAGTAGGCCTGTGGTCAGCGCAGGCTCTATCTCTACGCTAAAGTTCATACTTTTGATGAAAAGAAAGTGGATTCTTGTAGGCGCTTTATAGCTAGATAGATTGCACACCCTAGCCCCCAGGGAAGACTAATCCATAAATAAAGAAATCGCACAGCATTCATGATCGAGACTCCCCCGTAGAGCTTATTATATTTTAGATAATTCTCCACCTTATTTTTGTAGCTATCGGACATGACTCTGGAGTTTGCATCATACAAAGTGCTGTAATCAAAATTTTCCATTGTCGGCGAAGTCCCATAGTTCAGGATGGGAACAGGATGATCTGCATCCTTACCTAAAGCTGTGTAATCATCGCTATTAACAATCGCGTAGATTTGTTTATGCCGCTTCGTTGGTTTTTTATCCCCCCGGCGAGGGTAGAAAAAGACCGCAAAAAACTTGCGCTCCCCCGCGACCATCCCCTGAAACTCGCTGATAAAGACATGAGGAAAAAACTTATTTTCCTGAAAACGAAATGTATCAGGCACTACCTCGATCAGAAAAGTGTTGGAGTTTTGCCGGTACCGATCAATATCCGACACCCATCCTATTACTAGGGTCAGCAGCATAAGAAGGAGAAAACTCCATAGGTTGAAATGCAGCCATGCCTGAACAAAGGGATCTTCAAATTTTTTTCTTTTGAATCTTCTCATAAACTTGCAAAACCCTCTAGGCTTTTAAATATTCTTCCCGCCCGCCCATCCACCACTTCAGGCAGGCTTCTACATGGGAAGCATGGTGAGTCAGTAGATCCTGGGCACATTGCCGGGCAAGTTCAACCCATTTTGTATCGATATCTAAATCTGCAAAGCGTAAAAGCGCTAAGCCGCTTTGCCGCGCACCCAGAAATTCACCGGGCCCGCGTAATTGCAAATCTTTACGGGAAATTTCAAACCCGTCACTGCTTAAGCGCATAGTTTTTAGGCGCTCACGAGCAGTCTGAGACAAAGGGGGAGAATACATCAGCACACATACGGATTGCGCTGTTCCGCGGCCTACGCGGCCCCGTAATTGGTGTAATTGCGCAAGCCCGAAGCGCTCGGCATGTTCAATAATCATGAGTGAAGCAGAAGGGACATCCACACCCACTTCTATCACAGTGGTGGCAACCAGTACTCGGATTGTGCCACCGATGAAAGCGTCCATCACCGCTTGTTTTTCAGCCGCAGGCATGCGGCCATGGATCAAACCAACGGGGATAGGGGCCAGAACTGACGTTAATTCAGCATAAGCGTCTAGAGCATTTTGTAGCTCAAGGGTTTCACTCTCTTCAATTAAGGGCACTACCCAATAGACCTGTCCGGTGTAGGTCCAGGCTCTTACTCTTTCAATCACTTCTGCTTTACGAGAGTGCGTTACTACCTTGGTCAGAATGGGGCTACGTCCAGGGGGTAATTCGTCAATTACGCTCACTTCAAGATCAGCGAAATAAGTCATTGCTAAAGTGCGTGGAATGGGGGTAGCACTCATGGTTAATATATGAGGTTCCACGCCGCCCTGTTTGCGTAAATGCAAACGTTGACTCACCCCAAATCGATGTTGCTCATCAATAACTGCAAGCCCCAATTGTGCAAAGCTTACTTTTTCCTGAATCAACGCATGCGTGCCTATTATTAACTGCGCACTACCTTCTGCTATCACCTGCTGAGCCTTAGTTTTTTCTGATTTTTTCAGGCTTCCTGTTAACCAGGCTACCCTTATTCCTAAAGGAGTAAGCCAGTCTGCAATTTTGCGAAAATGCTGCTCAGCGAGAATTTCAGTAGGTGCCATCAGCACCGCCTGATAGTTATGGTCGATTGCTTGCAAACAAGCTAAGGCAGCGATTACTGTTTTTCCGCTACCTACATCACCCTGTAATAAGCGATGCATAGGATAAGCTTGCTTCAAATCTCCCAAGATTTCTTTCCAAACCCGCTGTTGTGCCGTGGTAAGTTCGAAAGGCAAAATCTGGAGAAATTTTTTTACAAAAGACCCTGCAGGCGCCGTAGAGCCTTGTAAAATCGGCGCGACGCGAGCTCGCCGCGCTTGAGTCGCTTTACGTAGACTGAGTTGTTGCGCTAAAAGCTCATCAAACTTGATTCTTTGCCAGGCTGGATGGCTGCGATCCTGCAAACTCAAAGCCTTAATTTCTTGGGGGGGATGGTGCAAGGTTTCAAGAGATTGGCGCAAGGGCCATAACTCTAGGCGTTTCATCCACTCAGGCGGTAAATAGTCTTCAATTTCAAGGCGGCTGAAAGCCTTATCAATGGCGCGTCGAATCAGGGTTTGTGGTACCCCCGCCATGGTTGAATAGACGGGCGTAAGTGTCGTAGGCAAACTGCTTTGTTCCCCTAATTTTTTAATCTGCGGATGCACCATCTCAGTGCCAAAAAAACCCCCTCGTACTTCCCCTCTGGCACGGATATGACTACCTGCTCCCCAGGCTTTAAGCTGGCTACCATAAAAATTTATAAAGCGTAAAACCAGCTCGCCACTGTGATCCTGAACACGCAAAATCATCTGGCGGCGAGGGCGGTAAGTCACTTCGCTATGCACTACTTCTACTTCAATCTGGGCCTGCTCGCCCGGAATCAGATCCGCAATCGGTGTTACCGTAGTCTCATCTTCATAGCGAATTGGTAAATGCAGCAAAAAATCTTCTTGACGCCGCAAGCCAAGCTTCGCCAGCTTGAGGTTAATCGGCGAGGCATTTAGTGCGGGTTTTCCCGCTGTGGGCACTTTGGGCAAAGTCTTAAGGGAGTGAGAGAATTGCTTCCACTTCAAACTGCGCGCCTAATGGCAGACTAGCCACCCCTAGGGTAGAGCGTGCCGGATAAGGTTGGGGCAGCATTTCCGACATGATCTGGTTCACAATCGGAAACTTGGCCATATCCAGTACAAAAAGCGTTAGTTTAATGAGTTGTTCTGGTTTTCCGCCAGCCGCTTCCACTAATGCCAACATATTTTTGAAAGCTTGCCGTACTTGTGCCTCAAATTCTGCCGCTAAGGTTTTAGCCTGCGGATCCATCCCAATTTGACCTGACAAAAACACAAGATTTCCCGTCTGCACAGCCTGTGAATAAGGGCCCACCGCAGCCGGTGCATGAGGAGTAGAGATGATTTGTTTAGGGCTAACTTGTTTAGACATGCAATAACTCCTTCAGGAAATAGAATCTTTGATGGCTACAGTGTAGTGGTTCATGCGGAAAATTTTTAAATTGCGATTCTCCGATAGAAGGCAAGAGACAGGGAAAGTGAAAGGTAAAGCCATAGGGAAAAAGCAACAGCAGAAACTCAAATTGAAGAAGCGCTTACAGAAATAGCTAATCCTAAGCGGGAAAAGCCGCTGCGGCGACCAGATAGACTTCTTGGATCATCGCAGTTAAATGTAAAGATTCACTAATTAGCCACAAAAGTTCTTTGGCATTCATTCTTAAGACACTTTAAAATATTTCTATGAAAATTCTTAAAATGTTCCTTAATGTATGCGCGCTAGTCAGTTTGAGCACTGCCCTGCTGCTACCTACTGCTCGGGCTCAAACTCCTAACCGCACTCAGCCGTTTCCTGCGGATCTGGCACAAGCGCCCAAGGCCCGCATACAGCCTGATGTTTTGCCCATGATTAAGCTCAATGGTTATTCAGCCAGACTCACCGCTGGGGCCCGTATTTATGGGCCTGATAATTTGTTGGTCTTACCGGCCAATATTCCTGCAGGGGCTTTGGTGCGCTATCAGCTTGATCAAAATGGTGATGTCAAAATTGTCTGGATACTGACAGAAGAAGAAGCGCGTCAAAGGTAAACATTTTCTTTAAAAGTTTTAAAGCAATCTTCCCTTTATTTTTCCTCCCCGGGATACTCCCCGACACCGAGGCAGCTATGAATCAAAATCCTCCCAAAAAGCTATTCATTCGCACTTTTGGTTGCCAAATGAATGAATATGACTCCAGCAAAATGATTGATGTGCTGAAAGCCTCAGAAGCCGTAGAGCTTGCTCACCGACCTGAAGAAGCAGACATTATTTTGTTTAACACCTGTTCCGTCAGAGAAAAAGCAGAAGAAAAGGTGTTTTCAGATTTAGGCCGCGCGCGTGAGCTTAAAAAGAAGAAGCCCGACTTAATTATTGGAGTGGGAGGATGCGTAGCCAGTCAGGAAGGGGCTGCTATTGTCAAAAGAGCGCCTTATGTTGATGTGGTTTTTGGCCCGCAAACGCTGCACCGCCTGCCCCAACTGATCGCAGCGCAACGCAAGAGCGGCCAGTCCCAAGTGGATATCAGTTTTCCGGAAATCGAAAAATTTGACCATCTGCCTCCTCCGAACGTGCAAGGCCCTTGTGCCCATGTTTCTATTATGGAGGGCTGCAGCAAATATTGCAGCTTTTGTGTGGTGCCTTTTACGCGAGGAGAAGAAATTTCACGGGGTTTTGAGGATGTGTTAACCGAAATTTCAGACCTGGCAGATCAAGGTGTGAAAGAAGTGACTTTGCTAGGACAAAACGTTAATGCCTACCGCGGCAAAATGCAAGACGGAGAAATTGCTGATTTTGCTCTCTTACTGGAATATGTGCATGAAATTCCAGGAATCGAGCGCATTCGCTTTACTACCAGCCACCCTAAAGAAATGACTCAGCGTCTGATTGATTGCTATGCTCATCTACCCAAGCTCGCAAATTGTCTGCATCTCCCTGTGCAGGCGGGAAGTGATCGGGTGCTGGCCAATATGAAGCGTGGCTACACCTGTCTGGAATTCAAAAGTATTATTCGCAAGCTTAAGGCCGTGCGTCCTGATATTTCTATCAGCAGTGATTTTATTGTGGGTTTTCCCGGTGAAACGGAAGAGGATTTTGAAAAAACCCTGCAACTGATAAAAGATGTTTATTTTGATCAATCCTTTAGTTTTGTTTATAGTCGCCGCCCCGGCACCCCAGCAGCAGAGTTAGCTGATGAGACAAGCCAAGAGATTAAACTAGCCCGTTTAGCCCGTCTGCAAGAATTAATTGATACGCAAGCCTTACAAATTAGTACAGCCATGCTGGGTTCGGTGCAAAAAATACTGGTAGAAGGGGTATCGCGAAAAAATGCCGCTGAACTGACGGGTCGTACAGAAAATATGCGTGCGGTTAATTTTCAGGGCCATTTTCGCTTGATCGGTCAAATGGTAGAGGTCCGCATTACCCAGGTTATGGCGCATTCCTTGCGGGGTGAATTAGTCAGTATTGTTAAGTAGCAGGCCGTGGCTATTCAATTACTCCGTCTTGTTTGTGCCTTATTCTTTACCTTTACGTCTTGCCTGGGATTGGCCCAGGATGCCCTTGGGCCAATCCCAGAGGCAAACAGCAGAGTAGTTCCCCAGTGGACTAGGGCATTACAAATCCCCCCAGAGGCCTTGTCTGTCTGGGTGCAGGAAATAGGAGGTAATCAACCTTCCTTGAGCCTCAACGCGCAAACCCCACAAAATCCAGCCAGTTTGATGAAGCTGCTGACAACCTATGCGGCCCTTGAAATATTAGGGCCTGCTTTGCAGTGGCGCACTCAGGTATTTACCAACGCTCCTCTTCAAAAAGACGTATTAATGGGAGATCTCATCATTAAAGGGGGCGGAGATCCCAAGCTAGTATTGCAAAACGTCTGGTTGCTGTTAAGACAATTACGCTTACAAGGGATTCGAGAAATCAGAGGGGATATCCTTCTAGATCGCAGCTTATTTAATATTCCTCCAGTAGATCCGGCAAATTTTGATGGCCAAGCTTTGCGTCCTTATAACGTCCCTCCCGAAGCTTTACTCTTTAATTTCAAAGCAACTGGATTTTTCTTTAAATTAGATCCCGAAACAGATCGTTATTCAGTATACGCCGACCCCAAACCATTGAATTTAAAAGTCGATGCAAATATTTCAGCCAGCACTGGTCCATGCGAGCAATGGTCTAGCAGACTAAAAATCAGCTTTGATGAGCAAGCACGCCCCCCACAGGCCGCTTTCCACGGGAGTATTCCAAAAAGTTGCGGGGATCAAGAGCTCTACCGCGCTTTGTTTACTTCTGAACAATATGCCGCAGGCTTGTTAAAGCAGCTATGGGAAGAATCAGGAGGGGTGTGGTCGGGGATAGTACGCGAGGGCAAAACTCCTGCCAATGCCCGGCTTTTAAGTGAGTGGCTATCGGACCCACTAGCAGAAATTGTGCGAGCAGTTAATAAGAACAGTAATAACGTCATGGCACAAATGCTCTTCTTGTCCTTAGGGCTGGGATCTCGCAATCTTCAAGCCAAGCAGATAACGGAAATCGCTAATCTGGAAAAGAGTCGCGCCGCAGTGCAAGAGTGGTTGGCGGCTAAACAATTTACTTTCCCTGAGCTTGTACTAGAAAATGGCAGTGGCTTATCGCGCAAGGAAAGAATCAGCGCATACAGTCTTGGCCGCTTGTTAGTAAGTGCTTATTCTTCTCCTATTATGCCGGAATACTTAAGCTCTCTACCTTTAGTGGGGATAGATGGCACGCTAAAAAGCCGTCTGAAAAACTCGCCTTTAGCAGGATTTGCCCGTATTAAAACGGGCACCTTACGCGATGTACGAGGCATTGCGGGCTATGTTTTAGCGGCTTCCGGTCGCCGATACGCGGTAGTATCCATTATTAATGGTAGTTCAGTAGAAAAAGCTGCAATTTTACATAATCAACTGTTAAGCTGGGTATATGAAAAAGGGTAATTTTCATGAATTTTCTGTAAGCCCTTGAATTTAATAAGATTTTTATAAAGAGATGGTACTGCTAGCTCTCTATATCCTCTGTAAAGATGGCATAACCTAAGGGCTTCATGCGTCTTGATTTTTCACTATGCAAAACCTTATGCGGCTTTCTCCTACTTGACCCCACCCCCCTGCCTTCCTACAATGCCTTCACGTTTTCGGAAACCCATCAGTTGCCTTACCAGGTAACTGAGCATACCAAGCGAGCTTGGTTGCAGCACTAAAACCGAATAATGGGATTTATCAAGCGTCCCTCTTGCAAATCAAATGGCCAGCTTGCTCCTAGATAAAAAGAAAGCAAGAAGGTCTTTATAGCTTCATAGCTGCTTATTTCTGTAGCACTAGAGAAATACACACCGGTTTTCAAAAACCGGATTGGTTAAATGAGTGTTTTACGGGGCTGTAGATGCCAATATGTCAACAGTCTTTAATTGCAATACCATAAATAAAGGCTGTCTTTACGCATAATAAAAAGGAGTCCGTATGATGCAAGTTAACTCTTTGACTCTGAAAAGGGTTTTAGACTTACCCTCTTTTTTAAGGGTATTTTCAAATCAAGGACGTTTATTTTTCATTAGCCTTCTAATGCTGACCCTGGGTTGCGTGGCTATCAACATGGAGCCGTTAACCGTGAGTGCACCTTCCCAAGTGCAACTTGCTTTACCTCAAACCGATTCTTTAATCACGGTTACTAATCACTCTTTCTTGCAAACGCTTCCGGCAGAAACAAAACAAAAAGTTAACTTAAATCGAGCTGGACTTACTCAGCCTGAAATTGAACAACTTTCCAACTATTTATCCCGCAAATACAAAATAGCGGATACTGCAGCCACTACCCTTATTCAAGGCGCTTTACATGCCGCTAAGGAGCAAAAAATAGATCCTTTTCTGATCCTAGCAGTCATTGCAGTGGAATCAAGTTTTAATCCTTTCGCGCAAAGTACGATGGGAGCGCAAGGCTTAATGCAAGTTATGACTAAAGTACATGAAGATAAATTTGAACGCTTTGGGGGAGCATCCCAGGCATTGCACCCTGTTGCAAATATTAGAGTAGGTGCTGAGATTTTGGCAGAATATGTCCAACGGGGTGGTTCTGTGCAAGAAGGGTTAAAAATGTATGTCGGCGCTAGTGGAACTTCCGATGGAGGCTATAGCGCCAAAGTTCTTGCAGAGCGTAGCCGTTTGGTTTTCGCTTCACAAGGGAAATTAGAAATGGCCGCTCCCGTAAATCTAGGCTTGGACTCTGCAACCTTCTCTGCTATCAATCCTGCACAATCCGGCAAAGAACCTGTGCTTGTGCCCGCAAGCCTGAAAACTCCTTCTCCGGAACAGACCTCCACCCTCGTTCCCACAGCAGAGCTGCCGCTCCAACAAAATAATGCTGCTACAGAAATACATAAGGAGCAACTTGTGCAGATTTGAGGGTAAAGTCTAACACTCTCTTACAAAACTCGCCTCATCCGCTCTACGGCTTCCTCTAAACGGGCCAGAGAAGTTGCATAAGAAAAGCGTACATATTGTTCCGGAGCTGCAAAACCAAAATCTTTGCCCGGAACAATACAGACTTTAGCATTATCAAGTAAACGATTAGCTAGGGTTTCGCTGCTAGGAGCCAAAGCGCTCGTATCGGCATAAATATAAAAAGCGCCATCCGGAGCTACAGGGATTTTGAAGCCTAAACTAGCCAAGGCCGGTAACAAATAATTACGCCGCTGTTCAAACTGCAAGCGACGGGTTTCATAAATTGCTAAAGAATCTGTCCTAAAGCAGGCCAATGCAGCCTGTTGAGCCAAAGCAGAAGGGCAAATGAATAAATTTTGTGCCAGTTTTTCAATATTCGGCAACATCACTGAAGGTAGGACCATCCACCCCAAACGCCAGCCCGTCATATTGAAATATTTTGAAAAACTGTTCAGTACAATCACATTCTGATCTGCCTGTTCTAAAGACAAGGCAGATTTAGGGGTATTACCAAGTGTTTGTTCATAGCGAAGACCTTGATAAATCTCGTCCACCATTAAAAAACCATTACGTTTTATGACCTCTTCCTGTATGGCTTGGAGTTCTGGCCACGCAATCGTAGTACCGGTAGGATTGCTAGGAGAAGCGATCAATACGCCTCTGGTTTTCTCGGACCAGTGAGAAGTTAGTTGAGTGGCCGTTAACTGAAAACGCTGCTCTGGCCCACAAGCCAGCAATTTGGCTGTAGCCCCAACTACCGCAATAAAGTGGCGATTACAAGGATAGCTAGGGTCGGGTAGTAGTACTTCGTCGCCTTGCCCGACCAGTGTGGCAAGACCTAGCAACATCGCTCCAGAGGCCCCGGCGGTAATGACAATCCGGGCAGGATCCACCCAGATGTTAAAACGATCCTGATAAAACTGGGCAATTGCTTCTCGAAGCGAGGGTATTCCCAATGCGGGCGTATAAGCCGTCTTACCCTCAGCAACTGCCTGAAGTAAGGCTTGCTGAACTGAAGGAGGAGCCGTAAAGTCCGGCTCGCCAATGCTCATGTGAATCACATCCTCCCCCGCCATTTGCCACTGACTCGCCGTTTTCATCATTTCCATCACCTGAAAAGGCGCAATCAAGGCATTGCGAGAAGCTATAGGTAATTTAAATGGATCTACCCTTTTGATGAATGGCATGTTTCTGTCCTATAAAGCATACCTAAGAACTTTAGCTGAATCTGCTGGTACTCAAGGCTTTACAGCGCAGTTTACGTTAAATAGGAAGCATCAAAAGTCTCTTAGCTTACCCATTGCTGATGGACCATTAGGCGGGGTTTTTGTGTTTATATAGCTCTTCGTGAAGCTTGTTTTCGCATTTTTGCTAGCATTTTTTTGCTTCTAACTTCAAAGCCGGACAAGACTAGCTAAAAATCCCTTCGCGATCATTCTATTTCCTAAGAGGAAACCTCGCTTACTCCAAAAAACGGTATAAATTTGCAGCTAAGCGATTAGAGCGGGAGATGGTAGAGAGCGTTTGCACGGCAGTTTGGCCCGACTATGGGCGCCCTATAGCCGTGGCTAGAGACACCCAAATGAAGCACAAAAATGCCCCCCAATATAACGGGGTCACCCCAGCAACCCTAAAAATGCGACTAAAGAGAAATTTGGGTTCGATAAAAACTTCACAAAGGTTTACAAAAAATCTACGCCTAGACCTACAGAAAAGAAATATTAAGTAGGTTATTCTTGCCCTCAGAACGAGAAGCCCCCAGCGTTAAGGTCTACAAAGATATCCCTTCCACCCCTAGCCGGAACTATTACTTCTATAGTTAACTCAAATTAGCACTCACTATTTGAGAGTGCTAATATATCTAAAAGTTAAGGAAAAAAGGAAAAGACATGACTAACACGCTTGCTTTGGCCACTGTTAAAAAAAGCTCGCCAGTGCTGCCTATGCCCTCTATTCCTGCTATCGGCAATATAGATGCTTATATCTCAGCCGTGAACCGTATCCCCATGCTGACTTTAGAGCAGGAGCAGGAGTATGCTCGGGAATTAAAAAATACCGGTAATATTGATGCAGCAGGTAAGTTAGTGCTTTCTCACTTACGCCTAGTTGTATCGATTGCCCGTAGCTATTTAGGGTATGGGCTACCTCATGCAGACCTCATTCAGGAAGGTAATATTGGCTTAATGAAAGCTGTCAAACGGTTTGACCCCGATCGCGGAGTCCGTTTAGTCAGTTTCGCAATAACCTGGATCAAGGCAGAAATGCATGAGTACATTCTGAAAAACTGGAGAATGGCCAAATTAGCGACGACCAAAGCCCAACGTAAACTCTTCTTTAATCTGCGCAGTATGAAAGGCGATGCCGCTACCTTGGACACAGATCAGGTAGATCAGATTGCCAAAGCCCTTAAAGTCAAGCCCGAGGAAGTGCGAGAAATGGAAACTCGGTTTTCCGGAGGCGATATTGCTCTGGAAAACAGCAATGAGGATGCTGATGACAATAACTTTGCTCCTATTAGTTATTTGGAAGATGCTCGAACTGAGCCGACACATGTATTGGAGCGCAAGCAAAGAGATGTACTGGCTAGCTCTGGAATTGAAGCAGCGCTTGCCAAATTAGATAGTCGTAGCCGACGCATTATTGAAAGTCGCTGGTTAAATACAGAGGAAGACGGGGCTCAGACCTTAACCCTGCATGAGTTAGCTGATGAATTCGGGGTGTCTGCAGAACGAATTCGGCAGATTGAAACCTCAGCCCTTAAAAAAATGAAGAGTGCCCTACTCACCTTCTCCCCTAAAACCGAGACCCCATAACTTTTCTTTGTTTGCAGGGATTCAAACGAAGCGCTTGCTCTAGGGTATCTTTTCACTCTAAAAAGTGCTGCAGCCAAAAGACTCTTATTTGCATTGCTGACTACTGCTGTTTTACTCTTTTGAGTCTTCCCAGCCTAGCCGCTATAAATCTTGAGTACGAAGACTCATTCATTTCTAAAGCAGTAGCGTCTTTGTTGTTTTGCCTTGTCGGGTTAGAGCACTGCTTTGACCATTGCGCCTAGACACAACTGACTTAGAAATGGAATAAAAGTGTTGGGTAAGGTATTTTTCTCCTTTAAGTGAAAACAGAAGGTAATAAAGATTTGCAGAGTTGGTAAGCTAGTAACTTATTTTCACTCCTAGCTTGAAATTAATTGTGAACTCTTCCCCCTCTGCTTTTACCCAAGCCTCTTCTGATATCAAAGCTCCTGCAGTTAAGCGCCTTCCCATGCTTAAAACCTTGCTGCCTTTTGTGCGGCCTTATCGGACACGGGTGTGGGCAGCTGCGATTTTTCTGATCATTGCAGCAGCAACTACCTTACTCATGCCCGTGTTGCTTAAAGAAGTTATTGATGCAGGGTTTGGGCCTGCAATTAAAACAGGGGATGCCAGCAGTCTTAAGCTCACATTAATCTGGCTAGCTTTAGCAGGGGTATTGATGGCTCTTGCTGCGGGGGCGCGCTTTTACATGGTAAGCTGGCTGGGTGAGCGCATCGTAAGCGATATTCGGCAAGCGGTTTACGCTCGTTTATTACAACAACCTCCACAGTTTTTTGAAAGCCTTAAAACTGGAGAAGTGCTCTCCCGGCTCACCACTGATACCACCCTGATTCAAACCCTGGTAGGTTCCAGTCTCTCCATGGGTTTACGCAATGCCATCTTGCTTTTTGGCAGTGTAGTAATGCTTTTGATTAGTCACACAAAAACCACTCTTCTGGTACTGATGGTAATGACAGCCATCATAGGTATTGTGCTGCTTTTTAGTCGGCGGGTGCGTAAATTGTCCCGTTCCAGTCAGGACCGCGTAGCAGATATTTCCAGCGTAGCAGGGGAAACTTTAAATGCTATGTCTACTGTGCAGGCAAATGTACAGGAAAAACGGGAGCAAGAACGCTTTTTTGCCAAAGTAGAAGAAGCTTTCACTACTGGAATGAAACGTAGCCGTGTGCGAGCTCTATTAATAGTATTCGTTATGTTGGCGTTTTTAGCGGGCTTGCTTTGGGGAGTATGGGATGGAGGCATGGCCGTTGTGCGAGGGGAAACTACGGTAGGAACCTTATCCCAATTTTTTATTTATGCCTTAATGATTGGCTCGGGATCTGCCGTTATGGCAGAGGTGTGGGGAGATGTTCAACGGGCTGCTGGAGCATCTGAACGCTTGGTAGAGTTACTAGAGGCTAAGCCCTCCATTACCAACCCTGTAGTCGCGCTATCTGCTCCCAAAACCGTAGGAGGGGCAAGCGTGGCTTTTGAGAATATTGATTTTATTTATCCCGCCCGCCCAGAACGCAAGGTTCTACAGCACTTAAGCTTTAAGATTCAGGCGGGAGAACATGTGGCACTGGTAGGTCCCTCAGGGGCTGGTAAGACGACTGTGTTTGCTTTATTGCAGCGCTTTTATGATCCAGCCGCAGGGCATATTCGTATCAATGATGTGGCCATCGCTCAGCTTAAGCTGGCTGAACTGCGTAGCTTGTTCAGTATGGTCCCGCAAGAGCCTGTAATTTTTTCGGATAATGCCCTGGAAAATATCCGTTATAGTCGGCCGGGAGCCAGTCAAGAACAAGTGATAGAAGCAGCCAAAGCCGCGCAAGCCCATGATTTTATTGTTGCCTTGCCAGATGGCTACAACACCTATCTGGGGGAACGGGGTGTTCGCCTCTCGGGTGGACAAAAGCAGCGTTTAGCGATTGCCCGCGCTATTTTGCGGGATGCCCCGATTTTGCTTTTGGATGAAGCTACCTCTGCATTAGATGCAGAAAGTGAACGACTGGTACAACAAGCGCTACAAACGGCAATGCGTGGCCGTACCACTCTTGTCATTGCGCATCGACTAGCCACGATTCGTAGTTGCGATCGCATTCTGGTATTTGAACAGGGCCGCATTGTTGAGCAAGGAACCCATGCCATGCTAATGGCTCAAGCGGGTCTTTATGCTAAGCTGGCCTCTTTGCAAAAATTGGAAGATTAATTTAAAGCTGAATAATTAACAGGCGATACATGAACGACTCTACTTCTCACACCCATCGTAAGCTGGTAGTCAATGGAAAAGAAATAAATCTTGATCGTATAGAGGATTTACCCCCTCATCTGCAAAAACTCTTAGCTGATAAAGATAAAAATGGTGTTCCTGACTTTATAGAAAATATTTTTTCCTCACAAACCGATTCTAAAGCTTTACTAAAAGAAGTAGCTGATCTCTCAACCGAGCTTCCGCATGAAATTTCTTTTCGCGAGGTTAAATCCCATCATTGGGATGGAAAAATTGAAGATATTCCAGAAGAATTGAAAGCGAAATTATCCTCTTCCTCCTCTACTTTTTTTGAAATAGCTAAACAGGATGTCTTACCGGATAAAGTAGCCGATGCGGATAACTTTTCCTGCGGTAATAGAGAACTGGACAATATGCAGCTAAGCAAAAAATCCTTTAATCGGCAGTCCTGGCTATTGGGCTTAGCCCTTGTAGTTATCCTTTTTCTATTAGCAATGCAGTTCGGTTATTTGCCAAAATTTTTTGGAGTGTAAAAAGCAAAACCATCATTCCTCTCGCAAGTTTTTTAAAACCTTTAAAAGATCAACATATAAAGCAGTATCTTTAGCAGCCATAGATGCGTTTAAATGTTCTGCTAATAGCAACTCTGCTTCATTTAACTCATCGTCTGAAACATAAAACCCTTTGTCCCAAAGTATTCCCAGGGCGATGATTCGGCATTCATAATTTCCCTCTAAAGCCAATCTAAAAAGAAAGGGGAAAAGTTCACAGCAGTCCATAACTTCAAGCGCGTAGACTAAAGTACCACGGTGATTCACATTAGCTGGGTTTAGGATAGCCTGAATAAGGGCAGGGACGGCCTTTTGAAGTTTTCGATCACGGATGGCCAAAGCGGCACTGTTGCGAGTCAAAGCTGAGGCAGACCCTAAAGCCTCAATCAAGACCTGATCAGCCTCTTGTGTAGATAAGCTTCCCAGCATCTGTGCTGCCCCACAAGCGGCTTCCCAATTTTCGCTTTCAAGAACATTACGCAATGAGTGTAGAGATGGGTTCATCTAACTAACTTTTCTTTAAAAAATTAACAATAAGCGTTTTTTCAAGCTAAGCGTCTTGTAGAAATTTTAAGAATTTGGGAGCTTCTAATAACCGTAGCGAGCGGCCCGCAGGGGATTTGAGGAGCGGATGCGTACGCAGGGTACGCTGAGCACCGCAAGAGCCGATCCGACTTGCGCAGTAGGTTATTAGAAGTTCCCAATTTGAACTACTGCAATATTCATGAGGTTTTTCATCGATTTTTCTCTTAAGAAGCGCATAAATATTAAGGTAATGGTTTTTTAAACTTCGGCTCAGCCACTTCTACTTCTCCTGCATCTGCCGGACGTACCGATCCTGCCAGCAAAATACCCCCTAGTGTGGCGCTAACCGCTACATAGCCTACGATGTTGTAGTGCTCTAGCATCCCTGCCGTATTGCGGCTGATGATCATACCCGCTATCAGTGCAGCCAGGCCGCTAGCACTTTGTTGAACAGCAGAGTTAAGACTCATGAATGTGCCGCGCAGATGGGGTAAAGCGGCCGAAGTAACCATTGCCATGCCAGGAACAAAGCGGCCGCTGACTAAAACAAAAAAGAAGCTCGCGTTCAAAATAACAACCCAGGCCGGTACTTTTGGCATATGGGTTACAGCCAGAATAGGCAGCACAGAAGCCGCTGCAATAAAGCGAAAAGTTCGCGCTTTTCCATAACGGTCGGCCAGACGACCAAATAGTCGCGCAGTAAAAAAAGTTAATGAGCCTCCTGCTAAATACATTACTGGTAGAAGATGCTCTGCAAGACCCACATTGGCAGTGCTATATAAAGTAATGTAGGGAATAACGGTAAATCCCCCCATCATCATTAACACCATAAAAGCAAAAGCACGCCAATGATTGGGATGGCGCAAAACCTCCCACATAGGCGCTAAAGCGTGCGAAATACGCTTATCCTCTAGACGAGAGGCAATCGGCGGTAGCACTTGGTAGCCTAGCCACCAAAAACCTGTGGCCAACAAAGCTGCAAACAAAAAAGGAGCTCTCCAGGATAAAGCGGGCACATGGTTAGCTGCCAGCAAACCTAGCGGCACACCTGCTACGGTGGATAGTGAAAACGCGGCCATTACCATTCCTGTAGCACGACCTCGACGCTCATAAGCAATAGTGTCTCCAATATAAGTTTGCACCATCGCTCCTAATACACCACCAAACATGCCCGCCACCCCTCGCGCGATCAGCAAGGTGATGTAACTAGGCGCTGCTGCGCAAGCTGCCGTTGCCACAATAAAGCCTGCATACAAACCCAGCACTACATGCCGTCTATTAAAGCGTTCAATGACCGTTGCTGCTCCAATAGCCGCAATAGCTGCACAAAAGGTATAAGTAGATACCAACAAACCAAATTGTCCCGTCGACAAGCCAAAAAAGCGGGTTAGCAAAGGCCCCAGAGGCATCATGATCATAAAATCAAGAATATGGGTAAATTGAATGCCGGCTAAAGTAAGTAACAAGCGTGTCTCATGTTTAGGAGCGAGGGGAAAGGTAAGCGAAGAAAAAGAGGGCATACAATTACTGACGAAATAGTCATTAATATAAAGAAGATTCACTATAGCCTGAAAGCAAGGCTCTTGCTTAGAGCTACATTAAGTTTGCATTCTTTATTGGCTGAGAATAAAAAGCTAGAACCTGTTAAGTAATACCTTCCCTTATGCTCATGCTTAAAACCTCTATGCTCTCTACCTTAAAAAATCTAAGCTTCGCCTCTACAAATCTATGGCGCGATACCAGCCTTAGCTCTTTTACCGCAGGTTTTGTGGCCGTATTGGTAGGTTTTACCAGTTCAGTAGCAATTGTGTTTCAAGCCGCTACTGTTTTAGACGCCACGCCAGCACAACTGGCCTCCTGGATGTGGGCTCTGGGGTTGGGCATGGGCTTATGTTCGCTTGTGCCTTCTCTACTTTTAAAAAAACCCATTATGGTTGCCTGGAGCACACCCGGAGCCGCTGTTTTAGCAGTAGCAGGTAGCGGTTTTGATATGCCGCAAGCAGTTGCTGCGTTTATGGCTAGCGCTGTATTAACCCTTTTATTGGGAATAACAGGCTGGTTTGAAAAATTAATGAAGCGTATTCCTGTAGCCATCGCTTCAGCTTTATTGGCGGGAGTGTTAACCCGCTTTGGTCTAGAAGCCTTTATTGCCTTAAAAACACAGCCTTTTTTAGTGCTGATGATGCTAATAAGCTATTTGCTGGCGCGGCGTTTGCTGCCGCGGTATGCGGTACCTGTGGTCTTGCTAACCGGTATAAGCATCGCTTTTTTAAACGGCCAATTAAGAGCCCCTCACCTTGCTTTTGAACTGACCAGCCCGGTATGGGTAACGCCACATTTCACCTGGAAAGCCCTAGTCAGTTTGGCAGTCCCGCTTTTTATCGTCACGATGGCCTCACAAAATCTGCCGGGAGTAGCGGCCCTTGAGGCAGCTAATTACCGTGTGCCTATTTCGAAAATTATTAGCTTAACAGGAGTAGCGACCTTAGTGCTGGCGCCCTGGGGAGCTTTTGCACTGAGCTTGTCAGCCATCACTGCTTCTATTTGCATGGGGCCGCAAGCACATGCAGACCCGGAACGCCGCTATACCGCTGCGGTATGGTGCGGGGTTATCTATTGCATCATCGGTCTTTTTGGTGCCGCAGTCACCGGGGTATTAGCTGTTTTTCCCAAAGAGCTGATCAGTGCCATTGCAGGACTAGCTTTATTGGGAAGCATCGGGGGAGGGTTAGCTGTCGCTTTAAAACAAGAGTCTGATCGAGAAGCAGCCCTTATTACCTTTTTAGTGGCGCTGTCCGGGGTGAGCCTCTGGGGAGTGGGCTCAGCATTTTGGGCTGTAGTGGCTGGAACTTTAGCTTTGGTAATAAGCCATTGGGGTAAACAATCCCGGGTGGATTAAATCTATTTCTTCAGCTTAGCGGGCCGAACCCATCCAGCAAGAGTGCTTTGCTTGGCACGCGCTATGGTCAGCCCCCCCGCTGGCACAGGTTTGCTAATGGTGCTGCCTGCTCCAATGGTGGCGCCCTGCGCAATGGTCACAGGAGCAACCAATACACAGTTGGAGCCCACTTGGACATTGTCTTCTATCACCGTCCTGTGTTTGTTTGCACCATCATAATTAGCGGTAATGGAACCCGCACCATAATTAACTGCTGCACCTACTTGCGCATCGCCCAGATAAGCTAAATGATTAGCTTTTGAACCTCGGCCCATATGGGTGTTTTTAAGCTCTACAAAGTTACCGATATGCGTTTCATCCGACAATACGGTTCCTGGTCGCAAACGCGCGTAGGGACCTATTTTTGCATTGGCACCTATGCGAACATTTTCCATATGAGTAAAGGCTTCTATTTTTGTACCTGCCCCAATCTGAGCATCTTTTATAAGGCAGTTAGCTCCAATACTTACCCCATTGGCTAAGGCGACTTCTCCTTCAAAAACACAATTGACATCAATACTTACATCCTTACCGCAGTGAAGTGTGCCCCTCAAGTCAAAACGGTTAGGGTCTAATAGGGTAACGCCCTGCTCCATGAGGATCCGTGCCTGGGACCGCTGATAGGCACGCTCTACTGCTGCCAACTGAATCTTGTCGTTAATACCTTCCGTTTCCCAGGGGGCTGCAGGATGTACGGTATGGATGGGCATGCCTTCAGATGCAGCCATGGCAATAAGATCGGTGGCGTAATACTCACCCTGAGCGTTATCGTTTTTTAGCTGCGCCAGCCACCGTTTTAAATGCACAGTAGGGGCTGCTAAAATACCCGTATTTACCTCCGTAATGGTCCGCTCTTGCGCTGTAGCATCCTTTTGTTCAACAATACGCTGCACCTGTCCATTGGCATTGCGAATAATGCGTCCATAACCACTAGGATCAGGCAGATTTACCGTCAAGAGGCCAAAACCGTTAGCACCTGTAGCGACCAGTAAGGTTCTTAAGGTTTCGGTACGAATAAAAGGAACATCCCCATACAACATCAAGGTAATACCTTTATCATCTACCATAGGCATTGCTTGCTGCAAAGCATGTCCTGTGCCCAGTTGTTGGTGTTGCTGAGCAAAGGCAAGATTGGGTTGATCCGCACAAGCTTGCATAACGGCATTTGAACCGTGGCCCACTACTACAATAATACGCTGTGGAGCCAGCGGGCGTACTGCTTCCAAAACATGCATAAGCATGGGTCGGCCAGCTACCGGATGTAAAACCTTTGGTAGGTTTGATTGCATGCGTTTGCCTTGACCAGCTGCGAGGATAACAATATTCATGAAATACCTTTTTCAAAATCAGCTTGCTTTATTGATGGACTTTACCCGGCAACAACGGCTGAAATCCTTTCTGAAACCTAGGCTAACTATTTTCTTGCTCCCCTTCATTGTAGTAAGTCTATCGGCCTGTAGTGCTATTGGTCTGGCTTATAACAACGCTGATACCCTGCTTTTGAGCCAGTTAGACAGTTATCTGGATTTAGATAGCCGCCAGGAGCTCTTTGCCCGTGAAAAAGCTGCCGCTTTTTTTGCTTGGCATCGTCAAGAAGAGTTACCCGAGTATGCGAGCTGGTTGCGCAGTATTAAATCCAAAATAGCCAGTGGTGCTTCAGACGCCCAAATTGCTCAGCTAGCCAGTGAAGTTAACTTGCGCATGGATAAGGCCTTGCAAAAACTCGCACCGGACTTAGCCGAGCTAGCCCTCACTTTAAGCCCCACACAACTGGAGCGTTTAAAAGAAAAATATGCCGAAAATGCTGCACAGCTAAGCAAGGAATATCTAAGCAAAACACCTGCTGAACAACAAGAAAAACGTTTTGAAAGCTTATTATCCAGCATTCAAAGGCTTTATGGCAGCTTGCAAGCTGAACAAAAAGAGCGCTTAAGGGCAGTGTCAGATGCCAGACCGTTAAATCATAAATTTTTATTAGCTGAACGCTTGCGGCGTCAGCAGGATGTAATGGAAACCTTAGCCCGCATTAACAAGCAGCGCTTAAGCACGGAGGTAGCCACCCGTGAAATAAAGGCACTGTTTGAACGTTTTTCGCCAAGCCCCGATGCACAGCGGCGCGCTTATTTTGAACAAGTCAATCAAGGCGCATATAGAGCAATAGCGCTGATGAGTAACTTGGCGACCAAAGAGCAACGAGCGTTTGCCCAGGAGCGGCTGGAGTCCTGGGCTGGAGATTTGACAGTATTGGTAGCAAGAAAATAAAGTGCTCTTTTCCTGTTAGGGATAAACACAAAGCGTAAACTTTAGTCTATGAATTCTTTATGCACCTCACTTGGCCGCAAGGCCTTATTTTCCCTGGAACCGGAAGATGCGCATGCGTTCACCCTGGCTACTCTTAATACCTTGTATGCAACCGGAATAAGTCGCTTAGTTTTTCCTCAGCCTAAGGTCCAAGCCGTGCAGCTCATGGGTTTAACTTTTCCTAATCGGATCGGTCTGGCGGCAGGCGCCGATAAAAATGGAGAATGCATTAATGGATTTGGAGCACTCGGTTTCGGGTTTTTAGAGTTGGGGGGGGTCACTCCCCGCCCCCAACCAGGCAATGATAAACCCAGGGTGTTTAGATTACCTCAGGTCAATGGACTCATTAACCGCCTGGGGTTTAACAATCATGGAGTTCAAGCTTTAGTACAAAATTTGAGCCGTTTTCGCTCCAGCGGAGGCTACCAAGGCGTGATTGGCGTTAACTTGGGAAAGAACAAGGATACTCCCAACGAAAAGGCATTGGATGATTATCGCCTGTGCTATGAGCAGCTCTACAGCTTCATCGATTTTGCAACGATTAACGTTAGCTCCCCCAATACGCAAGGATTGCGAGCACTGCAAGAGACGGAGGAACTACGCATCATTCTGAGCGGCATGAAAGCTGCACAGGCACGGTTGGCAGATCAGCATGGCAAATATGTTCCCTTGTCCGTGAAAATTGCTCCCGATCTTACAGAGCTTCAATTAGAAGCGATTGCACAATTGGCTATAGCCGAAAGGATTGATGCCATTACCGCTACCAACACTACGACAGGTCGTGAAACGGTCGCGGATTTACTTTACGGGCAAGAAAGCGGTGGTTTATCGGGGGCGCCTTTATTTTCACGCAGCAATCAAATCATCCGCAACCTGGCAAAGCTGCTAGACGGAGCTCTTCCTATTATTGGCGTAGGTGGTGTTATGTCTGGAGCTGACGCTAAACTGAAGCTTGATTGCGGAGCCAGTCTGGTGCAGTTTTATACCGGCCTGATTTACCGTGGGCCTCAGCTGGTTACAGAGAGCATTAAAAGCTGTTCATCAATGTAATGAAACTCTAAGACTTACGCTTAGGTGTTCGTGAAAAACCAGCAGCAGTATTCACCGATTTTAGCGGCTTAGCCAAATGAATCCCTCGCGGATCAGCTGTTATAAGGGGCTCCGCTAATTCAGGGTCTGGTCTAGCAGAGATGCGAGGGGTATGAGAGAAAATATTTTTTGCTGTAGGTAGGCCTGCACCTGGCTTAGGCCTTGTTTTATGAGTTGTTGCTTTAGAAGGCGATTTAGGCAGCGTTTTACTGCTTCTATGAGCACCAGTACCTGATTCAATTACATAAGATGCGTCCCTACCCCCCAACAGTTTTACTAACACTGGCAAAGTACTGCGTAGCATAGGCTCTAAGGTATAAGGGGGGTTGAAAATAAATACCCCGCTGGCCTGCAAATTCATCGGAACCCCTTGCAAAGCTTGGCCTATGTTGAGAGCCACATGTAGCCAGTCGGGGGGCGTTCCTTTGGGAAGAGAAAGTTTTTTAAGGCGCTCTGGTAAATTGCGAGACTCTGGCCTTTCGATAATCGGATACCAGACCATATAGGTTCCTGTGGCTAACCGCGTCAAGGCATCAGCCAAAGTATTATAGACCTGCTTGTAATCCGCCTTATCCTCATACGAAGGGTCCATTAACACCAGCGCACGGCGCTGTGGGGGAGGTAAATAGGCTTTTAAACCCTCAAAACCATTTGCCCGCTGCACAATAATTTGCCGCCCTGCTTGCAACTGCTGCATATTTTTCGCAAGAATAGCGTGATCGGCTGGATGCAGCTCAAATAAGCGTAATTTATCTTCGCCGCGCAATGCCTTAAATAGTAGTAATGGAGAACCGGGATAAAACTTCAGGGTTTCGCTACCATGTTTAAGATTAAATTCCCGAATCGCTTGTAGATAACGCTGTAGCAGAGGCGGCAGCTGCGCACTATTCCACAGTTTGCTAATTCCGCTTAATGCCTCAGCACTGCGCATTGCATAGCCTGAATCCAAAGCATAAAACCCCGCCCCTGCATGCGTATCTACCACCATCAGCGGAGCGCCTTTGCTGGTGAGGTATTCAATGGCTGCCAGTGCAATCACATGCTTAAGTACATCGGCGTGATTCCCCGCATGAAAGGCGTGGCGGTAACTAAACATAGGGAACTTTTTAAATAAGACCTTTCCTATGAAAGGTAAAGGCCTTTTCTGAGCAAAAGACAAGCCCTCTACCTACTGTGCAATCTCGGCTATGAAATTAAGTTAAACAGCACCCATAAGAGATAGGCCTTCAACGGCTAAAGATTCAGACTGCACATAATAGTATCAGCAGGCAGAGGATTAATAGAAGTCTATTTATGAATGAAAATGCTCAAGCAATAAAGAAAGAAAAGCTCAAACGCTGGGTAGCTTCGCTCCTTGCAGTAATTTTCTTTGCCGGTTTGATAAGTTTTCGTGAGGAATTTTTCTCTACCTGGCTGCGTTCGGTTTTTCAGCGATAGCGGCTGTTGTATTAGCAATGGATATCATGCAATTTCAGCAAAGAAAAGTTAGGGCAAACAGGGAGGATAAAGGCGTGTAACTCTTATTATTTTCAAAACCTTGTTTATCAAAAAGCATTTTTAAATTTTTATGCAAGGAGAATTCTCTATGACAGCCAATCAAAATAATCCAGACAAGCAAGAACCTCATACAGGCAAGGTTGAAAACGATACCAATAAAACGGGTCTACAGGATCCCACCCAGCTTAATCAAGGTCGGCGCACCCCAGAGAGTCGCCATGACCGCGAAGCTCATGTGGGCAGTAGCAATCAATCGCAAGCCAGGCGCGGCTCTCCGGGTAATCCCAAACGTTAAATTTAAAAATGAAACGCGCACTTATTTGTAAGAAGCTGGACAGCTAGGAATGAAGGAAAATAAGAAAAGTAACTCACAAGCTTTTTGAAAACCTATTTACTTTATAGATAATAAGCTGTCTTGGTCATGATTTTTGCACCTACCCGCATCCCTAACCGGGCCCATAGCGGTAGATCAGGGCCGCCTCGCGCACGGGCGGCATTGCCGTGCTGAACTTCTTCTTTCCGCATCTGTTCAAGAATAGCTTGTGATTGCGTATCGGCAGCAGGCAAACGGCTTAAATGATTCTGCAGATGAGCTTCCACCTGATGTTCAGTTTCAGCCATGAGGGCAAGGCTCGTTTTGTCAGAGAATTTTCCGGCGACAAAACCCAGGCCAAAAGCGCCTGCATACCAGAGTGGATTAAGGAGGCTAGTAGATCCTTCCAGCTCATCCAAACGGCTTTTGAGCCAGGCAAGATGATCACTTTCTTCTTGGGCTGACTTAAGAAAAAACTGTTGTAATTCTTGGTCTTCAGTGGCCAATGCCTGACCCTGATAAAGAGCCTGTGCACAAATTTCTCCTACATGATTCACCCGCATTAACCTCGCTACTTCTTTACGATCAGCCTGGGTTAAATCCGCTGTTTGATTGATAGATTGAGATACCGGCACAGGACGTTTTGCACTGATCTGGTCAGTAACCGTTCTGAGCATTTGGTCAAATTCACTGATTAAGCGATCTAACAACATATACAAACCTTTAAAGTAGGGTTACAAAATATTTAATTTAAGCCTCTATCCAATAACTTTAGCTTTTCTTTAATAAGAGTTAATTCCTGAACTCTAAGAGGGTTTCTCTCGCCAATGCCAATAGCGCTGCATTGCCTGGCGCCACGGTTTTACAAGTACCGGCGCAGTTTTTCCCATTTCAAACTCAAACACTATTGCACCCGCAAAATCCGAGCGCAG
>JAIBAO010000047.1 GCA_019695155.1 Burkholderiaceae bacterium
CTTGCACATCTTGAGCGGCCATCCAACAAAGGAGTTGGCGTTCGGTGAGTGGGGAAGCAGATAGGTAGCGAGTAAACTCCTCGAGTAGATCGGAGTTACCTTTACCTAGAGTGGGGGCAGACAAATATTTAGGGGCGGTCCACTGTTGGGGGTCTAGTAGGGCGTCGTGGTTCATGCGACCTCCGCGCTGTGGACGTTTTCCAAGTAAGACACCGTTGAGGTTAGAACTTGGTGGTATCGGCTTAGATGACGCTGCACATCGTCCCTCGAATTTCTTGTTAAATACTTTTCCCCTAGCAATTCTTGAAGTCTCGCGGTTAGTATCTCTATTAAGTCAAGACGGTATTGGAGGAACTGAAGACGCGCTTCAGAGGGGGATAACGGCGTTGTGTTTACTAATGCTTCTGGGGTCATAAAACTCTCCATTTTTCGCTTATCGTTAACTAGCGCGGTATAGTTAATATAACAAATGTTGATTCACTAGTCAACAAATGTTTTAACTAATGTTGATTTTTTACGATATAAGAGAAAACTGGCTAATGAGGGAAAGCTTGAAGAAGCACTTCCTAATTTGCTTTCAAGCAAACTGAACAATAAAATCATCCCTTATTTAAGTGAGACAAAATCAAGGGATAACAGATATGGCTATAGCTAAAGTGCTGAGGTACAGCGGGGTTTTTATGCTTGTTTTAAGCGGGATCACTACAGTGCAGGCGCAAGTTTATAAATGCACCGTAGAAGGGCAGGTTGTATATCAAGCTGAGCCATGTGTGGGTAAAGGTGTTTCTGGTAAGGAAATCAAGATTCAAAACACTGCAGTTGGAAGTCCGGCTCCATCAGTTAGTAAGGTAGAGCCGACTCAAGAAAAACCCGCGCAACCTTCCCCTTCTGCGCCCGTAGTGCCGGTTCAGGAATCTGTCGCTAAGCCAAAAACGCAGATGGAGCGTGAAGCTGATATGTGTTTGCAATATGCACGAGAAACTTTGCTTGATCCACAATCGGCTTACTATACAAAGCCCAGCAAGGAAGGCCGAAAACTTTCAATGACGGTGCATGCTAAAAACAAACTGGGAGGCATTGTTACAAGCCCCGCCGAGTGTGAAATAAATAATGGAGTTTTGGATAAGAGCTGGACCAATATTTATATGAAACGACTCGGCTGGAATGAAAGAGCGGACCAACTCGGTGAAAAGATTCAATAAGTCAAAAAAATCCACAGGGAGAAAAAATGAAAACCTTTATTACTTTATCAACTGCCAATCCTCAGGCGGTACGTTGTATTGAGGGGCACTAATAAGCCTTTCATCAGTCGTAAAGTTATGTATACTCATAGCATGCTGACCAATTTTGAACAAAGTTCTGGCGAAGCTTTCTTGCAGGGAATGTTGCAAGGTATGGCCGCGCCTTTATCTTTGTTTTGTATCTCTGCTCCTCCACCTTTGCCTAAAATTGACTATGTAACTTTAAAAATGTTAGATACCAAAACCGCTTTAGCTCAAGACTGGAAGCGCATTGGTGTTGATATGCAAAATGTAATCGATCGTTATGGCAAAGAAAAACGTAGTCACGAAGACTGATGAGCCTTCGCAGGTTATCGGCAGCCAGATTAGTATTACCACCCAAGAAGATCGTTTTCAAAGCCCAATTCCTTCGCCAGAAGTAATTAAAAACTATGAGATTTTAGTTCCCGGGACCGCTAAACGCTTGATAGATCTTGCCATAGAAGAGTCTTTGCATCGCCGTACGATTGAATCTAACACTAATCAAGCTAATATTTCTGCGCAACGTAAGCAGGGAGAAATAGCTAGTTACCAAACAAGGGCTGTGTTCCGTAGTGACTTGCTCGGGCAAGTTGCTGGAACTATTGTCTCTTTAAGCTGCATTGGCGGGGCTGTGTATCTGGGCCTCCAAAACCATGAGGTGGCAGCAGCAGCACTTTGCGCTATCCCGCTAGCGGCTGTGATTCAGGCTCTACGAGGACGTAAAGCAGCAGAACGGCGGCAGGATAAATAATTATGAGCTCTTGGTTCAGAAAAATTCTAGAAGGCGCACGTCAAGTTCTTGTTTTGTCCCCTCCAGTGAATTACATACGACCAGCCCGAGGGGATTTTGCGCAAGATGTGAAAAACTTACGCGGTGATTTTGAGCAAGTAGCTAGTGATATGCGCAAAGGTGTGGCTAAGTATGGCGATTACAAAATCTAAGCTGTTAGAAAGCAAAAGGGCCTCCAGATAGAGGCCCAATGCCGGCCGGGTACTCCCAGCCCGAAGCAGAAAGGCTATTGTAATAACAGAAGCCTAGCGCCAGCCGTTTACTCACAGCCCATTTAAGCGGATTGTAGCAAATTAAATTTTTTGCC
Source organism: Burkholderiaceae bacterium (assembly GCA_019695155.1). Taxonomy (GTDB): domain Bacteria; phylum Pseudomonadota; class Gammaproteobacteria; order Burkholderiales; family Burkholderiaceae_C; genus Piscinibacterium. The sequence continues at coordinate 2,360 of JAIBAO010000047.1, forward strand.
TAATGCCAGCTTTTTTTAGTATGTCATTAGCAGTGTGTCTTGACTTAATCGTATATGGTACGCTCACACAATCACACCCATTTTTACACCAATATTCGTGTGAGCCTTTACTTTGCCTATAAAGAGAGTAACCGTGCTGCTTTAGCACAGCTGTTAATTGCCGGTAAACGCTGGTCATGCAGCATTTAAATCAGCATTAAACTGTATAAAAGTATGCCTGTTATGTTTAGCTGGTAAATTGAAGTGATTTAAGCTGATGAGCTCTGGCACAGCAATTTCAACTTCACTGCGGATTTTGTCTAAAGAGTCCGCCTCTAAAACCAGCCCGCGCACGTTTGGGCTCGTTGCCACATAGACATTAGCTTCAGGGTCAAAAATCACATGGATTTTAATAGATAGCGGCACGCCTAATGACGCAACTAGCTTTGATAAAGGCCAGTTCAATGGATACATTTTTAAGTCCCCTCTCTCTAATTTTTAACGCTATTTGTTAGAGATAGGTTAACACACTAGGTTCTCCGGTGCATCCTACCGCCTACACATCCCCGCCTCACGCTTAGTCTTAGCCTTATGCTCCTCTACGGTAAGCCACTGTAAATTGTCGACGGCATCAGGGCCATCGGCACAAAGTGGGGTCACATGATCCACTTGATAGTTCGGGCAAGGCCCTCTTCGGTTACCGTTAGCTGGGCAGGGATTTAGCCTTTTAACTCAGCCTTAACCGCGTAGCTGCGGTGGGTTTTGGCTTCAGATTCAGTCGGTATATATAACAAAAGTGTTGCTGCAACTATTCCTAATAAACTTAAGGGACGTAAATTTTCCATAGGCCTTATAAAGTAAAGTATTATTTGACCGCATTACTCTAAATATATTTCCTGACAAGAGAAAGATGCAACATGACCACCGTTCCTGCTTCTATTCCAGTATTGCGCTGGGCCGCAGAACGTGCCCGATTTGACTACCAAGAGTTAACCACACGTTTTCACAAATGGCCCTTATGGCTCAGTGGTAAAGCGCAACCCACGTTGAAGCAGCTTGAAGCTTTTGCCCGATTAACGCACACTGCTATAGGTTATTTCTTCCTACCTGAGCCCCCTACTGTAACACTACCCATTCCAGATTTTCGTACCCGAAAAGATCAAGTATTAACTGAACCAAGCACTAACTTACTTGATACGATTTATTTATGCCAACAACGTCAAGAGTGGTACCACAACTATAACCGTTTGCATGGTATACCCGCCTTAAGCTTTATAAATAGTGCACGTATTCAAGATGATCCAGTATCGGTTGCGCAAAATATGCGAGAAACTTTGAAACTTTCTGCACATGAACGCCGCGAATTACCTACCTGGATAGATGCATTACGTCAGCTGATTAATAAAGCAGAAGATATCGGCATACTCATCATGGCAAGCTCTATTGTCGGCAGTAACAGTCATCGTAAGTTAGATGTAGGGGAATTTCAGGGATTTGCACTATCTAATGCGTTAGCCCCGCTAGTGTTTTTAAATAGCGCTGACACAAAGGCAGCTCAAATATTTACTTTAGCCCATGAATTGGCGCATTTATGGTTGGGGGCTACAGGCGTATCCGATAGCCAAGCAGGAGAAATACCTGAGCAAAACACCGAAAAATGGTGTAATCGCGTTGCTGCAGAGTTGCTTGTCCCAATTGATATGTTGCGTTCTACTTATCGCTCTGAACTTCCCCTTACGGATGAGCTTCAGAGGCTAGCTCGCGAATTCAAGGTAAGCAGCTTAGTAGTATTGCGCCGTTTATTTGACGCAGGCTTTATAGATCAAAATGTTTTGTGGAAACAATACCGCCAGGAGCGCGCCTCCTGTCAGGCTCAACAAAAAACAGGGGCGGGAGGTGGTGATTTTTATCGTACCCTCGGCGTCCGTACTAGCAAACGCTTTGCGCGTGCAATTATCTCCAGCACCTTAGAGGGGCAAACCCTATTTCAAGATGCCTTTCGCATGTTAGGCGTTCGTAAGACTGCTACTTTTTTTGAAGCCGCACGCGAATTAGGGGTTATTAAAGATGAGTTACCTGCTTGATGCTAACGTTTTTATTCAGGCTAAAAACTTATATTATGGGCTAGATTTTTGCCCTGCTTTTTGGGAATGGATAAGCGCTAACAATACTAAAGGTCAAGTTATTAGTATTGATAAGGTATTTGATGAAATTATTGCGGGAGAAGATGAGTTAACAGATTGGGTAAAAAACGTGGGAAATACTTTATTTCGCCCTACAAATACTTTAGTTATTACTCAACTAACAAAAGTGAGTGACTGGGCGATGACTCAAAATTATGAACCTGGAGCGATTAACGATTTTTTTCAAGGAGCAGATTATTATCTTATTGGACATGCGCTTGCCGGTACGCACATTGTGGTGACTCATGAGGTAGTATCTAATTCTACTAAACGCATTAAAATTCCAAATGCTTGTGCTGGTTTGAATGTAAAGTTTATGACTCCTTACGAAATGTTACGCAGAGAAAACGCAAGATTTGTACTTGGCGTACACAATATAAATAAACCTGAACTTAAGAAAAAATAAAAGCCAGCGGGAATCTAATAATTCAACGCTGGCCTTAAACATTTGGAACGACTAGCCCGGTGAGGGAGGGATCTGCCTTGGGACAAATTCACTAGTCGCTTGTTTACTCTAGTTAACTCTTTTCCAGCAGTCAAGCTCTTAGAAGCGCAACTCTTGATTGACAATTAAAGGTGTGCAAACTATTCCACATCCACTAGCTTTGGTTGGCAAACTGCAGGCCACATTTGCAAAAAGACGGCATTATCCTGTGGGTTTTCAATTTCAGCAATAGTCTTTGCATTCGCGTAGAAGCGTCTAAATCCTACATATTCTCCGCTGCGGTTTGTAATGTTTACCTCTCCACAAAGGATGTGGTGGGTAGCGCCACTGATATATAATGATTGGTATTTTACGGCCGAAGGATTATCAACAGAAGATTCAAGAATAGCTTTCGCGCCTGCGACAAATTTTGAATAGGCTTTTGGATCTGGCGGTGGCGCCATATTATTTTGTTGCGCTAATTCTGTGTTTTCCTCTATATGGGTAGTGACTTTTATCACTTTTTTATTGGACTTTCCCACCATACACGAAAGAGTCTTCCCATACTTGACCGCTAAAATAGTATCAGTAGAGGCTTCACGATCTTCGGCTGCTTTTTCTTTGTAGTCATTTAATGCGTTCATGTACTTACCGCAAATGTTAAGGGCTTCATTAAATGTTAAGTGAGCTGGGTTTTCAATAATTTTGAAGCCTTCTTCAGCCTGCTCGTGCGCTTTTGCCCAAATTAAAGACCTGCTAGTATTTACTGATACTCCACGCTGAAACCCTAATAAGTCAGCCTTCACGGTTTGAAGGTTATATTTAGATACTAGCTCGTTAATTTTTGGAACGCTGATGGGCAATCCCCCGCCGTAAGAAAGTAAGTTATCGCGCCTTGCATAAAACTCTATAGATTTAGCCCACAAAATTCCGGCATCATTATAAGAATTAAGAGATTCTTCAAAATACTCTAACCCTGTCTTTTCTTTCTGGGTTGCTTCTCTTTTAAAAGTTGCTATAGCTTTAGCTAACTCTAAAAGTGCAGTTTGGTAATTGTTATAGGAAACACCTAGATCAAGGCTTGCCCTAATATCTCCAAAAGCTTTTTTTAGTTGGGCAAGGTTGTTTGGTTGGGTTGTTTTACTTTTTTCATTAGCGGCCGCTTTTAAACATGCGAGACGCTTTTCAGAATTTTGAATATTATTACAAGCTTCCAAAAGAACATCTGGGATTTGCGCTGCCGCGCCCCTAGCGCTGCAAGCCAACAATAAAAGAATCAGAAACTTTCTCATAAATAACTCAATTTAGAAATTTATTTTAGTTTTTCATTCCGGTACCCACTTCCCGAACACTACGCCGCAGATAGTAGCATCCCCGTTTATCTCAATATAACGTGGTCTCCACTCTGGGTTGAGGGCTTTTAGCATCTTTCGCCCGTCTTCCTCAATATATTGCTTAAAAGTAGCTGTTTTCTCATTATCTAGTCTTACTACAACCTGATTCCCCGAGACAGGCGTTTTAGCAGGATTTACAAAAATAATATCCCCCGGCTCGTAGGACGGCCGTGCGCCAGGATTGCGCATACTCTCGCCAGTGACTCTTAGAGCAAAACAATTAGGCCCGTGTTTTACCGGGCATGGAAACCAGGCTTCTGCTTCCCCTGGTTGAAAAGTATCCATTATTTCGCACCACTCCCCCGCCTGCACGGAAGATATCAGCGGCACTAGACCTTGTATATCAGGGCCTTCCTCTACGTTGTGGTGCACTTTCACGCCGGTCGCCGTGGAAGGCTTCATTACACCGGCCCCGTCACGTAACCATGCATGACTAATTCTAGACGGGGGGAATGCGCTGATTAGCTGCTCTTTATAGTTTGACCTGTCGCTACGTCGCCGAATTAAAGCGCTAATAGTGGGCCCGTCAACGCCCGACATTTCGCCAAGCTCTCTTTGCCCCCACCCCATCTCTTGCAGGGCCTCTTCAAGTCGCTGTCCAAATTTCATAATTTCAAGCATAGAACATTTGTTGATAACAAGGGTTGCAATATAAATCAACGTTTGTTATATTTAAGGTATGAAACAAGTAACACCTGTTGATGCTTTAAGGATGGCTATAAAAAAAGCGGGCGGTCAAAGCGCGTTGGCGCGGAGGCTGTCCGAGCAAAAGCAGAGCGCGCGCATCTCTACCGCGAATGTGTGGAATTGGCTGCACCGTGATTTGAAAGTCCCAGCAGAACACTGCCCAGATATAGAAGCAGTGACCGGGGTGAAGTGTGAAGAACTGTACCCAAACGCTAACTGGGGTGTCCTCCGCGGAACAGCCAAAACGGAGGGCCGAAGTGAACTCTCTTGAAGAACTCTCTCTTGTATATGGGCGAATCAGTTTGCGGCCGACGGTCCCGCGCGACCCTTTTTCTGCAAAAGAAAAGACTGAAGCTCTTCTAGCCCGATTAAGAGATGGAAAGCCACCAACTGAATGCATAAGTGATTCACATTCAGTTCCCCCATTAATTCCTAATACCAGTGTGCCAGCGGCATTCTGCTGATCGCGTCCTTGGAGCTCATGTGACTCATATAAAAATAGCCGTAGGGCCAGAAAAGAGGGGGTGCAGATGATTGAATGTCCTTGCGGTAAAAGCCACCTGTGTTTAATCGGACGTATAGCATCGCCAGAAACGGTAGCTTTCTGTGTAGCTACCCCTGAAGCATGTGGATTGCCTGAATCTTTACGCGAGTCCACATTTCGCTCTCTATCTCTTGTAGCGACCTTGAATAACCGTGGTTCGGAAGATGATAAGTCAGAGAAATCTTTTCCTCGCCCTCTAGAGCGTAATCCAAGGTAACGGTAATGAATCCCTCTTTCTTCCCGTTTTCGATTGTCAAAGTACTTTTGCTCATGTCTGCCCTCCTTAAGGCTATTAAATCCCGGTCCGTGGGAGCAATAGTACAGGATGCGGCAGGCGCCAAAGTCCTCCGGCCGTCTGACATTGTCGGCTGTTGCCCTGCTGGCCTTTTGGCCGGTGGGGCTTTTTTGAATGTGATGTGTGCTCATGAGTGAATTATCAATTAGCCCCCTTGAAAGGTCACGCAAGGCGTACAGCAACGTCTTGCAAGCCATGCAAGACCCGGGCACGCAGCGCAATTTGGCGCAGATTATGGGTACATCAGAGTCCACGATCAGTAGGGCAAAAAACACCTTAGAAGACGCTCTCGCACTGATGTACCACCTTGGTTTTAAGGTCGTTTCGGCCGATCGTATTTGCGTTGACCGTAAGCGCTATGAGGCTTTAGAGACCATCGCCCGCGCGGCAATGGCGGACGAAGAAAACTCCAAAAAACTGTTTTGGGAACAAGAATGATGAAGCACCCAACGACTAATAAAGCAGAGCCAAAAGAGTGGGTACCTTTTACACCCCTCGAAAACTACGACCTTTTAGCAAACATCCCGCCCAATCGCGATTACCGAAAGTACCCCAGCATTATCTGCGGGCAGCGTGTGTGGAGGGACGGACGCAGGGAGACTGTAGAGGAGACATCATGGAAAAATTAAGTTTTGTAAATATTTACGGCCAGCCTTTATCTATCCCTACTGCGATTCAAGAGCCAACGCGGCCAAAACCAAAGAAAAGGACGGTAACCCGAAGAAAGCGCTCAGAAAGCTATCACAAGGGTTGGCGGGTTTTAGGTGTATCCCCAGAGCAAGTAAGTGCAGCGCGGTGGCGACACGAAAGAGATCGTATTTCCCCGTTTAACGAAGCCCGCTGGACTGAAAAAGCACGGCTTAAGCGTGCGAGGGTTCAGGATTTTGAGTCTCAGGCGGCAGCGCGTGAATATGCAGCTCTTGCGCATCAAGCAGGCTGGCATCGCGTCGAGGTTAAAGAAGTTAGCCGAGGAATCGCACAAGTTGGGAGTTTCTTTGGCTCTTTGTTAAGCGCGGTGGCGGCATGAGCTATTCACTACATCCGCTATGCACTTTGTTTCCCCGAATGGCCGGTGCAGAATTTGAAGCGCTAAAACAAGACATACTCAATAACGGTCTGCATCAGCCTATTGTTTTACACGATGGCATGGTTTTAGACGGGGGGAACCGCTACCGAGCTTGTTTAGAGCTAGGCGTAGAGCCGTTAACTGAAGAGTATGAAGGCGATGATATTGTTGCCTACGTACTAAGCGCGAATCTTCACCGCCGCCATATGTCTCCGGGGCAACAAGCCGCGATTGTGGCAAGTGCGCAAGATTGGGATAAAGCTCACAAGGCAGGGCGTTCAATGTGCTCACGTGAGCACTTTGAAGCTGATCCTAATCAAAGTGCTCACGTGAGCACTTTGGGTG
>JAIBAO010000036.1 GCA_019695155.1 Burkholderiaceae bacterium
GGGCCTTGCTGAAAAAACTCATCCCAGCGCTGGCCCACAGGCGAGATCACCCGCTCTACCCCGCGCGCGCGCACTTCGACCTTCTTGACGCCATCGGGCAAACGCACATCGGCAGGCAAGCGCACAGCTTGGGTTCGATTATTGGTGAAAACAGTGCTGATACTCATTAAAAACTCCTTGTATATTGCAGAAGTATATAGCATAGCTTAAAACTATAGGGAACTTCTAATAACCGTAGCGAGCGGCCCGCAGCGGATTTAAGGAGCGGATGCGTACAGAGTGTACGCTGAGCACCGCAAGAGCCGATCCGGGTTGCACAGTAGCTTATTAGAAGTTCCCTATACAAAAGGGTCTGAAGAAAGAGAGATTACGAAGAAAACGGGGCTTTAAAAACGAACTAAAATCAGCGCAGTAGGCGTTCCTCAGCTAAAGCCAGGGCTTCAGGGGAACCTCTTAGCACGACGACGTCTCCTGAGCTGAGTTGATGCGAGACGATTTCCTGCTCGGGGATAGTCACCATTCCAGCGGCATGCTTAATAGCTCTGACTTCTACCCCCATTAATTCGAGCCCTAGTTTTGCAATATCCTGGCCGATACTGGAGGCGCCTGCGTCCAGAGAGATGGAATGCAAACGGGTTGCATCATTCATATTGGCATCATCTGCTCCATGAAAATAGCCGCGCAATAAACTGTAGCGTGTATCCCGCATTTCTTGTACGCCTGCCAATACTTTACGCAGAGGAACTCCTAATAACACCAATGCATGAGTGGCTAGCATTAAGCTGCCTTCAATAATTTCTGGAACAACTTCGGTTGCGCCTGCGTTGCGCAGTGTGTCAAGATCTGCATCATCATAAGTGCGTACTATGACCGGTAAATTGGGTCTCATTACTTTGACATGATGCAAGACTTTAAGAGCAGATGCTGTACTGGCATAGGTGATTACGAGGGCTGCTGCACGGTTAATGCCTGCAACGATCAAGCTTTCTTTGCGCGCAGCATCACCAAACACAACCGATTCGCCTGCTGCAGCGGCTTCACGCACCCTGTCTGGGTCCAGATCCAAGGCTACATAATCAATGCCTTCACGCTTAAGCATATTGGCAAGATTTTGGCCACTACGACCAAAACCACAAATCACGACGGGTTTATCGGTTGCAATGCTTTTAGCAGCGATTTGGGTGAGATTCAGTGAGGCCAGCATCCATTCACTTGAAGCAAGGCGCAGTACAATTCGGTCACTGGCGGCCATCAAGAAAGGGGTAGCCAGCATGGATAAAAGCATTGCCGCTAATACAGGCTGGAGGATTGCGTTGGGAACAAGGCTTACTTTATCAGTCAGGCTCACTAATACCAGCCCAAATTCCCCTGCGCTGGCTAGGGCTAAACCGCTGCGTAAAGCTGTGCCCGTTGTTTGACGAAACAGTTTGCTAACCATGACCACAATTGCAAACTTTATAAGCATTGGCCCCAAAACGAGTAAACCGACTAGCCACCATTGGGCAATAACGACTTTAAGGTCTAATTGCATGCCAATGGTAATAAAAAACAGGCCTAATAAAACATCTCGGAAGGGCTTGATATCTTCTTCAACTTGATGACGATACTCGGTTTCCGCAATCAGCATGCCGGCTACAAAGGCCCCCAAGGCTAAAGATAAGCCTATATGTTCAGTCAGCCATGCCATTCCCAAGGTGATTAATAGCAAATTCAGCATGAACAGCTCTTGCGAGCGGGCTTTGACAACAAAATGAAACCACACGCGCATGAGTCGCTGCCCGAACACAAGTAACAAGGCGAGTAAGGTTATGGCTTTGATCAGCGCTAAGGATAGGGCCATGGTTAAGTTTTCTGTGTCTCGTGCTAAAGCCGGTACCAAAATGAGCAGAGGCACTACCGCAATATCTTGAAAAAGCAAGGCTCCCATAATGACTTTTCCCTGGGGTTTATCTACTTCCAAGCGCTCGGACAACATTTTGGAAACAATGGCTGTTGAACTCATCGCCAGTGCCCCGGATAAGGCCAGAGCACCTTGCCATGTCAATGTTAAAAAGTTTAAACCCCACCAACTACTGAGGAAACCCACCATACTGGCCAAAGCTAAACCCGCTAGCATGGTCAACACAACCTGGGAGCCACCAATGCCAAATACTTGTAATCGCATAGCCTTTAGCTTGGGTAAGCTAAATTCCAAACCAATAGAAAACATTAAAAAAACGACTCCAAATTCAGCTAAATAGCGGGTAGCCGGCGTATCAGGAGCCCAAGCAAGTGCATGGGGTCCAATTAACAGACCCACCACGATGTAACCCAAAACAGGAGGCAGATTCATGCGTCTGAAGGTCACCACGCCAAGTACCGCAGCAACCAACAACAGCAAAACCAGGGGTAAACCATTCATGAAATACTTTAACCTTTTTAAAAATTATTAAATTTTTAGCAAGTGTCTCATATCAACCCTGCCTTAGCCTTATAACTTTTTAGAATTATCATCATGTAGCACTACAAAACAAATAAGGTAGTCGTCATATACTCAGAACTATGAATCATTTGCAATCTAGTGATGTATTAAACCTTGCACGCCAAGTTTTAGAAATTGAATCTGAGGCTATTGGAGCTTTAATTCCAAGACTAAATGAAGCGTTTTCTGGCGCCTGTGAGCTTCTTCTTTCTTGTCAGGGGCGCGTGGTGGTTTCCGGTATGGGCAAAAGTGGGCATGTGGCGCGTAAGATCGCGGCGACTTTTGCATCTACGGGAACCCCTGCTTTTTTTGTTCATCCTGCCGAGGCCTTGCACGGCGATTTAGGCATGGTGACGGGCGCTGATGTGTTTGTAGCTATCTCTTATTCAGGTAGTGCGCAAGAATTAGTCATGATTATGCCCATTCTTAAACGCACAGGGGCCAAACTGATTGCTATGACAGGCAATGCCGCTTCTGAATTAGCTGTATTGTCCGATATTCATTTGGATATCAGGGTGGAGCGTGAGGCTTGCCCTATGAATCTTGCCCCTACCGCCAGCACCACCGCTACACTGGCAATGGGAGATGCCTTGGCGGTTGCAGTGTTGTCTGCCCGTGGCTTTGGAAAAGAGGATTTTGCCCGCAGTCATCCCGGCGGGGCATTGGGGCGGCGCTTGCTCACGCATGTACGCGACGTGATGCGTACAGGTAAGGCTATTCCCAAAGTCTCAATGAGTGCTACTGTAAGCGAAGCTTTGTTTGAAATCACGCAAAAAGGAATTGGCTGCACGGCGATTGTAGAAAATGATCAAGTCCACGGGATTTTTACTGATGGCGATTTACGTCGCCTCTTAGAAAAAACAGGGGATATCCGTAGCCTTAAAATTAGAGATGTCATGACACCTCATCCATTGACTATTGAACCAGATGCCTTAGCAGCGGAAGCTGCAGAAAAAATGGACCGTACGCGCCGGATGGCCTTGCTGGTAGTGCAACAGGGCAAACTGGAGGGTATTGTTCATGTTAATGATTTAATGCAAGCCAAAGTGATATGAATGCTATGTCCTCTACTTCTTTAACCGCTATCGAAAAAGCAGCCCGGCTTAAATTAATGGTATTTGATGTGGATGGTGTGATGACCGATGGCTCGCTATGGTTTAACGAATCGGGTGAGGTTTTAAAGCGTTTTAATGTTCTGGATGGACACGGCATCAAATTGCTGCAAGAAGCAGGTATTTGTACTGCTATTGTCTCTGGCCGATGCAGTGATGCGGTTAGACACCGCGCAGCTGAATTAAATATCCCCCATGTTTACCAAGGTATTGCTGAAAAACTATCCTGCTTTGATGCCTTACTCTTGCAGCTCGGTCTGCAGCGTAATGAAGCCGGGTTCATGGGAGATGATCTTATTGATCTGGCAATCCTTAGCCGTTGCGGATTTTCCGCCAGTGTATTAGAGGCCCCCGAAGCAGTGCGTAGTCGCGTTGACTGGGTAGCTTCACGACCTGCCGGATCGGGAGCGGTAAGAGAAGTCTGTGATTTTATTTTGCAGGCACAAAAGCTTCTTGATACCGCAATTAGTACTTACATCGGTAAAGCTTTATGAACAAAACCGCACGATTATGGCGTGAACGCTTATCGACGGCTGCTTTTTTAACCTTATTAGCGAGTCTGGCTGGCTGGACTGGCTGGTTAACGCTGAAAAATCCGCTCCAGCTCCTTAGAGACTCGACCCCTAAAACCCTTAAGCAAGGACCAGATTACATTATCGAACAGTTTTCTGTGACTCGTCTTTCTCCGGCAGGAAGCATGACGACTCAGCTTGTTGCACCTAAATTGATACATTATCCAAATAATGATTCAGCCGATCTTGCCTTCCCCCAGGTACTGACCCGCAGCCTGGATGGAACAGTAACCCAAGTACGCGCCAACAGTGGTCAGTTACTGCGCGGGGGCGAACAAATAGAGCTGCGTGAGGCTGTACATATCGTCCGAACCCCAAATATTCCTAATGCAGAGGTTTTAACTCTTCGCAGTGAAGCATTAACGATTTTTCCCGATACTGAAATTATAAAATCTAACGTTGCTGTACAAGCTAGTCGCGGACGCTCGGTCATTCATGCAGAATCCATGCTGCTAGATAATGTTCACAGAACCGCAGAATTCTCTGGGAAAGTAGAGTCTGTGATCGCCCCTAAAACCCCGTAGAAGCACCACTTATTAATGATGAAAACGCAGCCATACTACTGTCTTCCGTTCTTACTTTTTGTGTTGATGCTTGCAACAGCACCCCAAGCCTACGCGGAAAAAGCCGATCGCAACCAACCCACGCATCTGTCTGCCAACAAAAGTTTAAAAATTAATGATCTGACTCAAACTCAGGTTTTTGAAGGAGATGCGGTACTGACCAAGGGGACTATTCGCATCAGTGCAGAACGGCTAGAGTTTCGCCAGGATCGAGAGGGGTATCAATATGCTAGTGCAATCAGTGTAGGGAGCAAGCTGGCCCGTTTTAGACAAAAGCGTGAAGGAGTAGAGCAATTTGTAGAGGGGCAAGCAGAGCGCATCGAATTTGATGGAAAAGCCGATACGGTAACGTTTATAAATCAAGCCATCGTACGCACAACAGATTTAGCAGGAAAAGTCATTCAAGAAGTTAAAGGTGCCAAACTAAGCTACGATAACAAAACAGAAACATCCGAATCTTTGGCTGGAAAAACCTCTAGTGGCAACCAAGGTAGAGTTGAAGTGTTTATAGCCCCGCGGACAGAACCCTTAGCCCCTGCTAATTCCGTTAATAACCCTAGCGAGCCTAAGGGCGGCGCTAAATGACTTTAAGCAAGTCCATGCCAGGTACGGCTAACCATAAAATTGCTTCTGAAGCTAAAGCTTTGTTAGAAGTACGTCATTTAAAAAAATTTTATGGTAGTCGCCAAGTCGTCAAAGATGTATCGCTGCAAGTCGCTAGTGGAGAAGTGGTAGGCCTGCTTGGACCAAACGGTGCGGGTAAAACTACCTGTTTTTACATGCTGGTAGGCATTGTTGCTACCGATGCGGGCAGTATTGAAATTGACGGAAATAGCATGGCTCATCTACCTATGCATAAGCGTGCACGGTTGGGGCTTTCTTATTTGCCTCAAGAAGCGTCTATATTTCGAAAATTATCCGTAGAAGACAATATCCGCGCGGTTCTTCAGTTGCAGCTTGATAAGACGGGGCAGGCATTAAAAACCTCTGAGATTGACCGGCGTTTAGCAAAACTATTGGAAGATCTACAAATCACTGCTTTAGCTACAAATATGGCGATTAGCTTATCTGGCGGAGAACGTCGCAGAGTGGAAATTGCTCGCGCACTGGCCACAGAGCCCCGCTTTATCTTGCTTGATGAACCTTTTGCAGGTGTAGATCCAATAGCTGTATTAGAAATTCAACGAATCATTGGGTTTTTAAAATCTCGAAATATTGGTGTTTTAATCACCGATCATAACGTACGAGAGACATTGGGAATTTGTGATCACGCTTACATTATTAATGCAGGCAGTGTATTAGCTAGTGGCACTGCTGATGAAATTATTGCCAATGAACAAGTGCGCCGAGTGTATTTAGGTGAACACTTCAAAATGTAATTTATAGCCCTGTGAAACAAACTCTTGGATTAAAGCTATCACAAAACCTTGCGTTAACACCGCAATTGCAGCAGTCCATCAAATTATTGCAACTGTCAACGCTGGAGCTGCATGAAGAGATCGATAAGGCTTTGCTTGATAATCCATTACTCGAAAGATTAGATGACCCGCAAGCAGCCATAAATGTTCAAGTATCCAGTAACGGACGATTGCTTGATCCATTAGCAGGAGCCTACAGCAAGACCGACGAGGTCTCTCGCCCCGAGAATGCTGAGGCTCCCAATCCCAGTAGCGATAACGCAAACAGCACCGACTTCAACCATGATAACTGGGAAGAAAGTAACAGCTTATCCTGGGGAAATTTTAATCGTAATACCGATAATGATGACGATGACCGTGAAGGTATGCAGTTGGCTAACAGCCACGTAAGCCTACGCGAGCACCTGATGGATCAATTGCGAGGCACAAGCGCTAGCCCTCGGGATAAGCTTCTCATCACTGTACTTATAGATGCGTTGGATCACAACGGCTATTTAGTAGATGATCTTGATGATCTAACGGTGTGTGCAGCCAACCTTTTAGAAGAAGAGCCTTCTGAGGATTTAAAGGACGAGTTACACACGGCTTTAAAATTGCTGCAAAGCTTTGATCCCGCCGGAGTGGGCGCCCGCAGTGCCAGTGAATGTCTGGCTTTGCAGATTTTATATTGTGATCCCAAACATCCTTTACGAAATATGGACAGGCGCATTGTTCAAGTAGCGCTAACATTGGTGCGCCATCATTTGGAGCTTGTCGCAGCACGCGATTTCATCAAAATGAAGCGCCTCATTAAGGTTGATGAAAAGACTTTAAAGACTGCCTATACTGCTATTAAAACCCTCACTCCTCATCCAGGAGCCCGCTTTACACAAGTTGAAGCCAATTATATCGTTCCCGATGTGATCGTACGTAAAAGCAAAGAAGATTGGGTAGTTTCCCTAAATCCTGCTGTCATGCCCAAACTAACAGTGAATGAAACCTATGCTCAGGCTCTCAAACAGCAGCGTAAATCTTTAGGGGAGGCAGGCACAAACTTACAAAATCGTTTACAAGAAGCCCGCTGGCTTATTAAAAATATTGAACAACGTTTTGACACAATTTTACGCGTTAGTACCGCCATTGTGGAAAGACAAAAAGCTTTCTTTACGCATGGTGAAATTGCTATGCGTCCGCTGGTTTTACGTGAAATCGCAGACGAGTTGGGCTTACACGAATCCACTATTTCACGGGTTACTACCCAAAAATTTATGCTGACCCCACTAGGTACTTTCGAGCTGAAGTATTTCTTTGGTTCAAGTGTGGCAACCGAGACAGGGGGTAGCGCTTCCAGTACCGCAATTAGGGCATTAATTCGGCAAATGATTGCTTCCGAAAACCCTGAAGAGCCTTTATCAGATAGCAAAATTGCAGAACTTTTAAATAATCAAGGCGTCGTAGTGGCAAGACGCACGGTAGCAAAATACCGTGAAGCAATGAATATTGCACATATGCATTTACGTAAGGCAATATAAGGTTCACAATAGTGAAACAGATTCTTTAGTAAAACGCTAGAAAAACTCAATAGCGTTCTACTAAAAGGTCTGGATAATAGGCGAAAAGTCATTCGGTAATCCATGCCCAAAGCAGTGTTATTTGCTCCTCGGGTTCGAATAACATATTAAGCAGTTCAACAGCAGTTGTTTTATTGGAGGTGTACATGAATCTGACAATCCGCGGCCATCATTTGGATATCACCCCCCCTTTACGCGAATATGTATTGTCAAAAGTTGATCGAATCAAACGCCATTTCGATCATGTAATAGACATCAGTGTGATGTTGACTGTAGAAAAGTTAAATCAAAAAGCTGAAATTACCTTACATGTTCGTGGCAAAGATATTCATTGTGAAGCGATTGATGCTGATATGTATGCTGCCATTGATTTAGTCATTGATAAACTCGACCGTCAGGTTCTCAAGCATAAAACGCGCCTGCAAGAGCACAGTCATGTTCCCATGAAGCGCGTCACTCCCCCTGAAACTCAAGCGAATGCTTAAAACTGGTTTTAGTTCACAAAGGTTTTTAAAGCATTCAAACTCTCATCAATTTTTGATAAAAAAGACCCGTTTTGGGTCTTTTTTATTGGGTTGATCTTTTTATTTTTGCTCTTCTCATCCAGTTATGAAAAATGCTAAAGCAGCTCCATTAAATTCAGATATTAGGCCAGGCCAATCCATAGAATTACTGAAGCATTTGCATATTTTGACGCGCGATGGAGCTTTAAACCAGGACAGTCGCCGCAAACTAAAACAAATTTATCATCTTTATCAATTCATTGAACCTCTTCTAAAAACAGTTAAGGAAGACAACAAGAGCATTACCCTTGTTGATCATGGCGCTGGAAAGTCTTATTTAGGCTTTATTTTGTACGACCTGTTTTTTAAATCGCTTGAAGATAAGAGCCAGATCTTTAGCATTGAAAACCGATCAGAACTTGTGACTCAAGCACAGCGATTAGCGGAGCATCTTCAGTTTAAGGGTATGCATTTCCTTAATCTTTCTGTGGCAGAATCTATTACCAGCTCTGCCTTACCTGCAGCCGTTGATATGGTGACTGCTTTGCATGCCTGCAATACCGCGAGTGATGATGCCATTCACTTTGCATTACGGAAACAAGCCAAGCATTTGATCATTGTGCCTTGCTGTCAATCTGAAGTTGCCGCTGTACTGCGGGCAGCAAAAGCTAAAGCATTGGGAAAAACGCCGCTGGCCGAAATCTGGCGACATTCCCTTCATACGAGAGAATTTGGGAGTCATTTGACTAACGTACTGCGATGCCTGCAACTGCAAGCACATGGATATCAGGTTACGGTCACCGAACTCGTAGGTTGGGAACATTCTCTGAAAAACGAACTGATTATCGCAAGTTATAAAGATTTACCTCGCCATTATCCGGCTGAACGGCTAAAGCAGCTACTGCAAGAATTTGAACTGGAACAATTGCAAGAACGTTTTTCCCCTTCTTTAATTTAAATCCGAAGTCACCCTAATATTTATAAGTCTTTTAAGACCTTTTTGCCTGAAGAAGCTTATAAATATTAACCAAAACAAATAAAGCCTAGCAAACCGCTTCCGAAAAGCGGAGCACTGGAAAAGAAGTTCAGCAAGCGATCCCTCATTTAGGTGGATCACTACTATACTGCAACCTCCAGATTCTCTCAGGAAAACTGATGACTAAATCTTTACGATTTACAGAAAAATGGATGCGCCGAGGCCTTTGGATAGTCGCGGTAGTCTTTGCCGGTTTTTTAATTGGACTAGGTAGCACCGTAGTTAAAGATCTACCCAAAGTAGAACGACAGCGCTCCTTGCAAGAGTATATGGATGCTTCTACCAGCAATAGGCTACACGAAGCTATCAAGACAGCCGAGCTTACTGAGCAAGACGCTAGGGAGGCCCTGGAGCAAGAACAGCTAAAGCACCGTACCGCCCAAGCAGATTTTGCAGCCGCACGCGAGACCTTTAACAATTGGTTAGCTACCCGAAAAGCCACTCAGTTATCTGAACAAGATGCAGAACTTATCGCACGTACAAAAACGCTTGAGAACTTAAAAAATAAAGAGCGTGCAGCAGCAGCCACCATGGAAAAGTTGGAGCAAACTTTGCTAGATGCACAACAAGCGGCTGCCCGTGAGCGAACTAAACTCCGGGAACTACAAGACGTAGCACAACAACAACTGGACGCAGAAAACCGCAAGTTAGAGCTACGCGTATTTTTATATCGTTTAGCTCTTACCCTGCCTCTGCTGGCATTGGCAGGCTGGCTATTTGTAAAAAAACGAAAAAGTACCTACTGGCCTTTTGTATGGGGTTTTATCTTTTTTGCTGCATTCACGTTTTTTGTTGAACTGGTTCCTTATTTACCGAGCTATGGTGGGTATGTACGCTATATTGTTGGCATTGCAATCACTATTCTGATTGGTCGGCAAGCCATAGTCTCACTTAACCGTTATTTGGAGAAACAAAAACTGGCCGAACAATTACCCGATAGCCAACGCCGGGAAGAACTAAGCTACGATACAGCTCTTGCTCGTTTATCCAAATTAATATGTCCAGGCTGTGAACGTGCAGTGGATATGAAAAATCCAGAAATTGATTTTTGCCCACATTGCGGCATTGGGCTATTTAATCACTGTTTGCATTGCAATACCCGTAAAAGTAGCTTTGCTCATTTTTGTCATGCTTGTGGCAGCGCGGGTGAGAAAAATAAAACCGCTCTTGTTTGAGCAAAAACTTCCGCTGAACCAATCCCCTCGCACTAAAGCGGGGGAATGAAAAGTTCAAAAAACATTAACTCTCCTTAATGCTTTACCCTAGCACGGACCTCATATAACCACTCCAAGGCCTGTTTTGGACTCATGCTATCCAGATCCAAGCTCGCTAGTTCATCAAAGAATGCTTGGGCAACATCAGGGCGACCTCTGTTTTTATCTTCTGCGGGAAGCTGAAGAATCTGTGCTTGAGCAAATAAATCTAATTGCCCAGTATTACTAACTCCCATTGCTTCCAGTATTTGTAATTTTGTACGGGCGGCTTTAACGACACTAGCTGGAATACCGGCCAACTTAGCGACAGCAATGCCATAGCTTTGATTAGCGGGGCCATCTCGCAATTCATGTAAAAAAACAATTCCCTGATTATGTTCTACTGCACTTAAGTGCACATTGATAATTGCCGGTAATTCTTGAGCGAGTTGGGTCAATTCAAAGTAATGGGTAGCAAACAAGGTAAAAGCACGGTTATTGACCACCAAGGCCCGCGCAATTGCCCAAGCTAGAGATAAACCATCAAAAGTACTGGTTCCTCTGCCAATTTCATCCATCAACACGAGGGATTTTTCCGTTGCTGCATTTAAAATCACCGCTGCTTCTGTCATTTCCACCATAAAAGTAGAACGGCCAGAAGCAAGATCATCCGCAGCTCCAATCCTGGTAAAGATACGGTCTACTGCTCCAATTTTCGCACTAGTAGCAGGCACATGACAGCCACACCAGGCAAGTAAGGTAATAAGCGCTACTTGACGCATGTAAGTGCTTTTCCCACCCATATTAGGGCCTGTAATAATCAGTAGAGTTTGGGTCTCATCAAGCAGCGCATCATTAGGGGTAAAGCGCTCTACACGAGCCTCTACAACAGGATGCCGCCCTTGAGTAATCTGAATACCAGGCTGTTGATCCAGGTGGGGGGCGCACCAATTGTGAATATGGGAAATCTTAGCCCAGGCGGCTAATACATCGGCCTGGGCAATGGCGCCAGCCGCACGGTGTAAGGCTGAAAGATGAGGCAGCAAAGCAGACAGTAAGGTATTGTAGAGCTGCTGCTCCCGCGCCAAAGCACGATCTTTTGCGGATAAGGCTTTATCTTCAAAAGCTTTAAGCTCTGGGGTAATAAAACGTTCAGCATTCTTCAGGGTTTGCCGACGCCGGTACTCCGCCGGGACCTTCTCAAGCTGACTTTGGGTTATTTCAATATAAAAACCATGTATTTTGTTATATTCCACCCGTAGATTTGCAATACCTGTTTTTTCTCGCTCACGAGCTTCTAAGGCCAATAAGAATTCGCCCGTATTATCACTCAGGCCGCGTAATTCATCTAGACTTGCATCGATACCTGGGGCGATAACCCCCCCTTCCCGTACGAATGCCGCAGGTTCCTGTGCTATCTGTGCCAGCAAAGCCGGTAGTTCTGCAGGTATATTAAGCGCTTCAGATAAACTGTTCAGGTAAATGTTTTCTACTGCCTGCAGTTGCTTCTGTACTAGAGGCAGCTTGGGTAAACTATCCCGTAATGCAGCGAGTTCTCGGGGTTTGACAGTAGCCAGTGCAATACGTGAGCTAATTCGCTCTATATCCGGCATTTTTGCTAAAGAGGCCTGCAAAGGGCTCTGCTGTGTCAAAGCTGTTACGGCATCGCGCCTCTGACTGGCAAGCCTCACATCTGTTAATGGAGCAGATAACCACTCACGCATTAAACGCGAACCCATGGAGCTTGCGCAAACATCCAGCAAAGAAAGTAGTGTAGGGGCGGCTTCTCCTCTGAGCGTTTCAGTCAATTCAAGATTACGTCGGCTTACCTCATCTAAAATTACAAAATTACCAGCTTGCTCCACAATCAAACCTTGCACATGGGTGAGCTCCACACCGTGCATGGACTGTGCATACTCTAATACTGCCCCAGCGCATCCTAATGCCAAAGTTAAGTGCTCAGCACCCCAGGCGGCTAAACTACTAACAGCAAAATGCTTTTCTAATTTAGTCCGCCCACTGTTAACCTCAAAATGCCAATCGGCAAGAGTAGTCGCCCCAGCCTGCGTTTCAGACTCAGGCATTAAAGTCTCGCTTGCAGGCCTACGGGCAAGGATTGCAGGCAACTCACTTGCTAAACATTCGGACACAATAAGTTGCCCGCTGGCTAGATTAAGCCATGCAATTGCGCCACGAGCACGCTCTATCGTACGGGCACACAACCAATTATTGCTGCTTTCAGCCAGCACCCCTGCATCGGTAACAGTACCTGGCGTAACCACCCGAACGACTTTGCGCTCAACGGGACCTTTAGAGCTAGCCGGGTCTCCTACTTGCTCACAAATCGCAACGGATTCTCCTCGCTTAAGCAGTTTTGCCAAATATTGTTCCGCTGCATGATAAGGAACACCCGCCATGGGGATAGGATGACCCGCTGACTGTCCACGTGTTGTTAAGGTAATTCCTAATAAAGCAGAGGCTTTTTGAGCATCTTCGTAAAATAATTCGTAAAAATCACCCATGCGATAAAACAGCAATATCCCCGGGTACTGAGCTTTCAGCCCCAGGTATTGCTGCATCATCGGCGTATGTTCGGCAGGCTTAAGCTTGCTCAAGATGGACTCTTAAAGACACTGAAGATTCAAGAAACCTTGCGATGCAATACACGGCGGGAGATTTTTTTTTCATGCCCTGCCTCGCTATCACTACTTGATGCAGGGAGCTGCTGGCTTGAGGTTTGGGCCTGCTCACCCTTTAAAGACACACCCGCAGCAGGCTGCACTTTAGCCAGAAGCTGTGCAAAAATTTTGGGGTTACCTGCCACAATGGTTCCGGCGCCCATGTAGTTTTCTTCTCCATCCATATCAGACACAAGGCCTCCTGCTTCTTTGATCAACAGGCTGCCTACCGCCATGTCCCAGGCTTGAAGATCAGCCCCTACATAACCATCCATACGGCCTGCTGCCACATAGGCTAGGTCCAAGACAGACGCTCCAAGACGCCGCACTCCACTGCTAGCAAGGGTTAACTCACTGGATAATTGCCAGCTAGCAGAGGTTTTCCCAGAACGTCGATTAGGAATATTGCTCCCTAAAAGAGCCTCAGAAAAACGGCTACGTTTAGAAACACGTAAGCGGCGATTATTCAACATAGAACCACGGCCTTTTTCGGTGGTATACAAATCATTACTAGCCGGTGCGAAAATACAGCCGGTAATAACCTCTCCCTCAAAGCTGAGGGCAATAGAAACTGCATAATAAGGAAAGCCATGAATAAAATTAACCGTGCCATCTAGGGGGTCAATGATCCAGCGATAGGGTGAGTTTTCATTGCCCATCAATCCAGATTCTTCCGCTAAAAATCCATGTTCTGGATAACTGTGTAGCAAAGTGTCGAGAATGTCTTTTTCAACGGCTTGGTCTACTTCAGTCACAAAGTCACCTGCTCCTTTGGTGCTCACCCGGACAGTTTCCAGATCCAGTGCAGCACGACTAATGATGCTGCCTGCACGACGGGCTGCCTTAATGGCAATATTAAGCATAGGATGCTGCTGTTGCATATAAAACCTAGATCAAATTTTGAAAGATAATCGCGTTTGCTGCTAATAATGTATTTGCCAAACTAGTGTAAAAAATACTTCTAGAGAGCAGAAAAATTTTTCTTTGACACTACACAAAAGAATATGGCATTGTAAAAGACTTATGGCCGAAACCTTTATGCTTGAACATCTGGAAAAAGTTGCCATTATCTTGCATGCTCCCAGTCACCCCGGCAATGTTGGAGCAACCGCACGCGCCATGAAAGTAATGGGTTTGACTGATCTACGGATTGTTAACCCACGCTTTACTGATATTCTAAGCCTTCCACAGGCCATTGCTTTTGCTAGCGGGGCTAGTGATATTTTAGCCAATGCACAGATATTTCCTACCGTAAAGGATGCCTTGGCCGATACGCAATGGAGCGTAGCTATGGCGATGATAGCGCGGCAGTGGAGTGGCCCCCAGTATTCGCCCAGGGAAGCTGCCCATCAAGTTCATGCACGTTTAAGAGACGGTCGGGCGCAAAAAGTCGCCTTTTTATTTGGGCCAGAACGCACAGGCTTAAGTAATACGGCGGTACTTCAATGCCGTGCGATGTGTCAAATACCCTCTAATCCGGCTTATGGCTCGCTTAATCTAGCACAAAGCGTGCAAATTATCAGTTATGAGCTGCGGATGACCGCTCTGCAAGCAGTGGAAGTCAAACCTAACTTGAATAGTCAGGAGCCTCAAGCATCCTATACTGCCATTGAAGGAATGCTCGAGCATCTTCAACAAGCTTTGATTGACATTGAGTTTTTAGATCCAAAAGTACCCAAACGCTTAATGGAGCGCCTCGCCAGCCTTTTTGCCCGTACAGAATTAAGTACTAAGGAGGTTGATATTTTGCGAGGCATTGCCAGGCAGATACAAATAAAAGCCAAACCTAAACATAAAACTGCGGAATGCTAAAAAGCGCAGACCTTATAAAATTATTGCATCCCTTACTTTTATAGCACTTTCATGGTCTTTTCCCGCCTTCAAGAAGATATCCAGACTGTTATGCAACGAGACCCCGCCGCTCGTAGCCGCTGGGAAGTATTGACCTGCTATCCCGGTTTACATGCAGTCTGGTTGCATCGCTTATCTCATGCACTCTGGACAAAGGGCTTTAAGTGGCTAGGTCGCTTTTGTTCCCATATCACACGAATACTCACGGGTATTGAAATTCATCCCGGCGCAATCGTAGGCCGCCGAGTCTTCATAGATCACGGTTTAGGAGTGGTCATTGGAGAAACCGCTGAAATTGGTGATGATTGCACTATTTATCAGGGAGTAACCTTAGGGGGAACTTCTTTTTATAAGGGTGTTAAACGACATCCTACTCTGGCTCACGGCGTCATAGTGGGTGCTGGCGCTAAGGTATTGGGTGGGTTTACCGTGGGAGCACACTCAAGAATTGGCAGTAATGCCGTCGTACTTAAAGCAGTACCTGAAGGGGCAACTGCTGTAGGTATTCCTGCAAAAATAATTCTCGCTGAACCTGCGCACACTGATTCTCAGGAACAGCTTGCAAAATTATGTGACAAGGCCGGTTTTCCAGCTTATGGAGTTACCGCAAGTGATGATCCAGTATCGCAGATAATCAATCAACTGATTGATCATATTAATGCGCAAGAAAACAGAATTGATACGCTCTATGCCCTGCTCTCTCAATCTGGAGTGCAATGCCCTGAACGCAAAGACTCAGGCGTAAAAGTAGAACATTTTGATATTTAAGCTTTAGGCAATCTAAAAGCAAAAAAATCAGTCAACTTGCAAATAAGAATGATTCTTATTATCATTTACTAATTCATTCAATAATGATTAATTAGATAACAACCTTGCCAGCCAGCTCTTACTTTGCCTTAACTGCAAACTTTGATACAGCCAGCTTCACAGGTTCTTGCCCAATCATTTGACTGCCTTTTGCTTTCCTACCATGTTTTTTGCTCACCGAAAAAAATTTTTTTCACTTTCAGGTTCATCTGCTGCATCGCCTCAGAATGGCCTAGCGGCTTTTCTTCTGATGGCTATCGCCTCACCCTTGACCGCCCAAACAGAAGTAATGGGCCTGCCACAAATCACTATCTCTGCCGCACGCCAAGCCCGCTCCACCGAAGATGTTCCCGCTACAGTCACGGTGATCACTAGTGAAGAAATTGAGAAAAAACGCATTGATGACATTCGAGATCTCGTGCGTGAAGAACCTGCCATTACGGTCCGCAGACAACCTTCGCGTTTTTCTGCCACATCCTCCGGCATTGGTCGAGATGGAAACGCAAGTTTTAATATTCGGGGCATTGATGGCAACAGAGTCCTCATTCAGGTCGATGGGATTCGCCTGCCAAACGCTTTTAGCTTTGGCGCTCTTAATACCGGTCGAGGGGATTATTTAGAGATGAATATAGTGGGCCGCGCTGAAATTTTGCGTGGCCCTGCCAGTGCTTTGTATGGAAGTGATGGTTTAGCCGGTGCCGTAAGTTTTTACACTCCCAACCCGCGCGAATTACTAAATATTTTTAAATCCAATAGCTATACCGCCGTTTCGGCAAACTACAAGCAAGAAGACCACTCTTTTGGCGCAACACTCCGTACAGCGCTACGTATGGGAGATCACGAGGTTTTACTGATCGCTGGTACTCAACGATCGCATGAGCTTGAAAACTTCGGCAATATCGATGCTACAGGCGCCACCCGCACCTTAGCTAACCCCAAAAATGGGAAAAGCGATAATTTATTAGCTAAATGGGTGACTCAGTTTTCTCCCAATAATCGGATGATCGCAACTGCCGAAGTATTGCAGCACCAAGCCGATACGAATGTCCTCTCTGCTGTGGCAAGCCCCAGTCCGTTTTCTCCTGTAGGGGTACTGGATATGCGGGCGTTTGATGATATTAAGCGCAATCGATTCACTTTACAGCAAGAATTATCTAGCCTAAATCTCAGCTTTGCAGACAAAGTGGAATGGAATATTTATGCGCAAAAATCCAGCAATCGCCAACTTTCTTTTGAAACCCGCACTAATGGCACGACTAGGATTCGGGATCAAAACTATTTAGAACGGGTACAAGGTTTGTCCGTGCAAGCTAGCAAAAGTTTTTATGGCCACATTTCGCAAAAATGGATTTACGGAGTGGATGCTTCTTCTGCTGTTTATGTAGGCAATACCGATGGAACGATTCCACCCAGCGGAGAAAGTTTTCCCATCAAACGTTTTCCGGATACGGATTACCAGTTGTTAGGTGTGTTTATTCAAAATGAAATTGGATTGAATGAAGATACTCTGCTCATCATTCCCGCCTTGCGTTATGACCGTTATGACTTAAACCCTGAATCAAGTCCCTTATTCCCGGGTGGTCTTCCTTCAAAAATGAGTGCAAGCGCCATCACTCCAAAATTAGGGATCGTTTGGAAATTTTCCCCAGATTTTTCTTTGTATGGCAATCTAGCACAAGGCTTTCGGGCGCCTACACCGGATCAAGTCAATCACGGGTTTATCAGTGTGTTAGGCAACTATAAATCCATTGCAAATCCAGATTTACAAGCAGAGAAAAATAACTCCCTTGAAATAGGTTTGCGTAAGACCCGGGGATCTTTAGGTTTTGAAGTCTCTGCTTTTAGGGGCCAATACAAGAACTTTATTGAGCAAATACAGCTTCAAGGAAGCTTTACTCCTGCAGATCCTGCTATTTTTCAGTTTGTTAATTTAAGCAATGCCCGCTTAACAGGAGTAGAAGGCAAGCTAGCTTATGCTTTTGCCTCCGGCATTCAGCTACACACGGGTTTTGCAAAAATAAAGGGTACGCAAATTCTAGAAGGGGTTCGCACTCCCTTAAATAGCGTTAACCCTACTCGATGGCTTGGAGGGATTGGGTATAAAAACCCAGCTAATACCTTAGCCATAGATTTAAACGCCAACTATTCCGCAGCAAAAAAACGTGAAGAGGTAGCTGACACCTTAACTGCGCCAGCAACACAATTTTTACCCACCGCAGCCACTTTGCTGGATCTAAATGTTTATTGGCGAATTAACAAACATTTGAGCTTGTCGACAGGTATTAGCAATTTAACTAATAAAAAAGTCTGGCGGTGGAGCGATGTCATTGGTCGAGCCAACAAGGCTGTAGATCTGGATGCTTACACTCTAGCCCCCCGTAGCCTTTCTGTAGCCTTTAAAACAGAATTTTAGTTTTAACTTTAATTCGATGGAGCTCATTAACATGCTGAACCCACAAACCGAACAACGTCACGCATTTGCTGCATTACGCAGCCAGAAAAAATTACATCATCGCGATGCAGCTAAAGAGCTCGGGATGAGCGAATGTGAAGCACTGGATATGCATGTGGGGCATAACGACACCCAGATGCACGTAAAACGGCTAGCAGGTAAAGGCGCTGATTTTGCGGCGATTATTCAATCCTTGCAACGGGTAGGCTCAGTGATGGCTTTAACCCGTAACGAAGCCGTCGTGCATGAAAAAATTGGAGTTTACCAAAACGCTAGCTGCCACCAGCACACAGGATTGGTTTTAGGAGAAAAAATCGACTTGCGTTTGTTTTACAAGCAATGGGAATACGGTTTTTTTGTAGAAGAATCCAGTGCCACAGGCTACAGCCGTAGCCTGCAGTTTTTTGATGCCACTGGCCAAGCCGTGCATAAAACTTTTGAAAAGCCCGCTACCGATACTGCTGCATTTCAGGCTATTGCAACATTTTTTGCATCTCCTATTCAACAGGCAGGCATTACGCTAACTCCTGCAGACCCTGCTCCGCCTCCAAAGGCAGACAGCCTGATAGATGCCCAGGCATGGCGTAATGCCTGGGCATCCATGACCGATACCCATGAATTTTTTGGTTTACTCAGAAAATTTGAACTCACGCGCGAGCAAGGATTACGCCTAGCCGGCGTAAATAACGCTTATCGGGTATCCAACACTTCAGTACGTTTTATCCTGAATGAAGCAGCCAAGCGCAAGTTAGAAATCATGATATTTGTCAATAACCCCGGCTGCATTCAAATCCATACTGGACCGGTAAGCAATATCAAAATACTAGACAATTGGCTTAATGTGCTTGATCCTGACTTCAACCTGCATTTAAGGGAAGACTTGGTCCATCAATCTTGGGTAGTAAAAAAACCCGTCACTGAAGGGCTGGTTACTTCTTTAGAGCTCTACGATAACAATGAACAGCCTATTGCTTACCTCTTCGGAAAACGCAAACCGGGCATTCCTGAATTAAATACTTGGGCCAGCCTGATCTGCGAGCTCGAAAGGCTGCCGTTAACATGAAAATTATCAATCCTCTTTTTATTCTTAGCCTTTCAAAAAAATGCTTTACCCTAATTTTCATGAGATTCTTGAGCCCATTTCTGTTGAAAAAGCTTATAAATACTAGCGTAAGGTTTTTTCGAACTAGTAGGGGTAATGATGTCTCTTGCTTTAGATGTCTGCTTGTCTTCAGCAGTATTGTGCTTAGCAGTCAAGTCAGTGGGCAAACTAGCCTCCCGCCCTCTTCTACCAAAGCTCGTGTGGTTTCACTGAGCGGTGCTCTAACTGAAATTGTTTATGCGCTCGGAGCTCAGTCGCAATTAGTTGCGGTAGATAGCACCAGTACCTTTCCTGCTGCAACTGATGCACTTCCCAAGGTAGGATATATGCGCCAGTTATCTGCCGAGGGAGTACTGGCGATGCGCCCTACTCTATTGCTTGCCACTTCAGAAGCCGGGCCGGCTAATGTGATCACCCAACTTAAAAATGCAGGTGTAAAGATAGTATTAATTCCTAGCGATCATTCATTCGAAGAACTTCGCCATAAAGTGCGGGCAGTAGCCTCTGCTTTAGGTTTTATAGCAGAGGGGAAAGCATTAGAAGAAAAACTTCAGCGGGATATGACAGCTGTGCAGTTGCAAATTCATTCAAAAACTGTTTTGAAAACCAAACCTCGCGTCTTGTTTGTGCTTAGCCATAACGGCACCCCTAGTGTTTCAGGAAAAGGGAGCGCGGCGGATGCCTTTATTAAGCTAGCGGGTGCTACGAATGCAGTTCAAGAATTTGAAGGGTATAAGCCCATGACGGCAGAAGCTCTATTAACCGCTGCTCCAGATCTCATTCTCACTACCAAGCAAAGCATCGATGCAGTAGGGGGTGTAGAGCATTTGCTAGAACGGCCTGGGATTTCTTTAACTCCTGCCGGAAAAAATCGTCGAATTGTGGTGATGGAGGCTCTGTATATGCTAGGTTTCGGACCACGTCTTCCTGAAGCGCTCAAAGAAGTATCCACACACTTCTTTGCCCTGGCTAAGCACTGAAATAAGTTTGTTGAGACAGGGGTTTTGATGAGGCGCATGCAATTGGAATCTTTACCTATTAAGTTTACGCATTCATCCACACATCCAACGCAAGCCAGCTTAACTGAAACTTCTCAGAATCGCTGCTTTAAGGATGTTACCTTACTATTTTTTTTAACTCTTTTACTCATCGTAGCCGTAATCGTAGCCGCCGGAGCAGGAGCTTTTCCTATCAGCCCCTTACAAGTAATAGAGGCTTTTCTTCAACCTTTAAAGCTCAGCTTAGGCTCTGGCATTACTGAACAGCAAAATACAGTGCTGTGGAATATCCGTTTACCACGAGTTCTGATGGGTGTTGTATTAGGGGCAGGTATGGCCGTGGCCGGCAGCCTGTTGCAAGGTCTGTTTCGCAATCCTCTTGCGGACCCCTCATTGGTAGGAGTAAGCAGTGGGGCTGGCTTAGCAGCCGCAGTAGTTCTTGTGCTAGGGACACATCTAGCCGGCTTTGCGAAAGCTCTCGGAATATTTACTCTACCTCTGGCCGCGTTTTTCGGGGGCTTAGCAATTACTTTACTCATACAGAGAATTAGTACCCGCCATGGGATCACCTTAATGCCGATGATGCTGCTTGCAGGCATTGGGATCGCAGCCATTGCCGAGGCAGGGATTGGACTGCTTAGCTACGTATCTAATGACGAACAGTTGCGCAGTTTATCGATGTGGAGAATGGGTTCCTTAGGATCTTCTAACTGGCTTACTGTATTAGTAGCGGCACCCCTAATAGGTATTAGCTTAACAATTGCCTTATCGATTGCTCCTCAATTGAATGCCTTACTTTTAGGGGAAGCAGAGGCCATACATTTAGGGGTAGACGTACAAAGTCTTAAAAGAAAAATTATTAGCTTATCCGCTTTAAATGTTGGCGTATTAGTAGCCTTTTGCGGAATAGTGGGGTTTATAGCTTTACTAGCTCCGCACTGTGTCCGTCTTGTCAACGGACCAGACCATAAAAGTTTGCTTCCTGCTAGCGCTTTGTTAGGGGCAACGCTAGTGGTAACAGCTGATCTGATCGCTCGCACTGTTTTTGCCCCCACGGAACTGCCTTTAGGGGTTTTGACCGCCTTAATGGGAGCTCCTTTCTTTTTAGTTTTATTAGTGCGTGAACGACGCAGTTGGGGTTTGTGATGCCGACAGAGATGATCCCGTCTTTTCCTGAAACCTTACCTGTCATTCAAGCCAGAGATATTGTCTTAAACTGTGGAAACCGTCGCTTGCTCGATAAGGTCAGCATATATGTAAATCCAGGAGAAGTAGTAGCCCTTATGGGTCCTAACGGTGCGGGAAAATCTACTTTGCTTAAAATATTGTCAGGAGATACCGTAGCTGCTCAAGGAGAGGTCTGCTTGGCTGGGAAGCCTTTAAACAGCTGGGACATTCGTCAACTTGCCTTACTGCGGGCAGTACTTGCACAGCAAAGCCGCTTATCTTTTAGCTTTACAGCCTTGCAGGTAGTGGAGTTTGGCCGTTTTGCCCAGAAAATGGGAGCCTTAGATGCAGAGAACAAAATCATTGCAAGCGAGGCCTTAGGTCTATTAGAGGCTTGTGATTTGGCTTACCGAGACTACACTACCTTATCTGGAGGTGAGCAAGCCCGAGTCCAATGCGCCCGAGTGCTAGCACAAATCTGGCACTCCTGGAACCATCAACCCCGCGCACTCTTTCTAGATGAACCGACCGCAGCCTTAGATTTACGGCATCAAACCACTGTTTTAGCAGCAGTACAAAGTTTTGCAAAAAAGGAAAAAGTAGCGGTTATTGCGGTAATGCATGACATTAATTTAGCAGCCCGATTTGCAGACCGCATTGTGTGGATGAAAGCAGGACAGATAATAGGCCAAGGCAATCCAGATAAAGTCATTACCCCAGAGCTTTTGCACACTATTTATGGGGTTCGCGGCAGCATAATACGCCATCCGCAAAACAATCTGCCTCTGGTCGCTTTCCCTTAAACATTTTCCTAGGGTATTGATTCAAACCATAGTCGGCAGGTAACCATGAAACCTCCTCTCTTCTTGAGCAAGCATTTGCCGCCACCCTCTCTCAGAATAGAGGGAGAAGCTTTCTAACGAACTGTTTGCAGATCGCCACGAGCTATTTTTTTCTTTAGTTTTGTTTTAATGCGGCTTTGTTTCAGAGGACTTAGATACTCCACAAATACTTTGCCGAGTAAATGATCTAATTCATGCTGTACACATACTGCTAACAGACCTTCAGCATCAAAAGTATAGAACTCACCCTTAACATCCTGAGCCCTCACCTTAATTTGCTCAGCCCGCTCTATCTCATCATAGATCTCAGGAACAGACAGGCAACCTTCTTCATAAATAAATTTAGCTTCACTTTTCCAAATAATTTCTGGATTGACCAGAATACGGAGATCATTTTTTTGCTCAGAGATATCAATCACTACCAGGCGTTCATGCACATTAACCTGGGTCGCCGCAAGTCCAATGCCAGGAGCTGCATACATGGTCTGTGCCATATCCGCCGCAAGTGTTGCCAAACGTGCATCAAATTTGCGGACCGGGGCCGCAACAGTTTTTAATCGAGGGTCGGGCCAAGTCAAAATAGTAAGCAATGCCATGACTTAATCAGTTGTTTAGTGTAAAAAATGGCTTTATTTAATTTCGTATTTGAAGTTTAAAACATTACAAATCTGCCTTATAACGTCAGTCGCACACAACGCAACTGGAGACAAAACTGGCAAATTCATTGCAGCATCAGTGATTTAGCTGCACAATTTCAAGCAAATTCTGCTTTCCCGCTAGGGGGGAAACATCTATGAGAAAGTCTAACATGACCATTCGCAGTGTTACTACAGCCTGTGCCTTAACGGCGCTGCTAATGTCTAACGCAATCGCACAAAACGCCTCTACTACTGATCAGCAACGTGCAACTGCAGAACAAGTAGCCAATCTGGGGGTACCGATTAGCGATTTGTCTCCGAATGCTCCTAATAACTATACCGTTAAAAAAGGAGATACCTTATGGGCAATATCCGGTTTGTTTCTAAAAACTCCTTGGAAATGGCCAGAGTTGTGGGGGATGAATAAATCTCAGATTCGTAATCCTCATCTAATCTATCCTGGACAAACCCTTTATTTGATTAAAAAAGATGGATACGCCTTGTTATCCATGACGGGTCCCGATGGTTATCGCAATACCAAACTTTCCCCTTCAGGCGGTACGCGCCTTTCTCCTTCCATCCGGGTGGAGCCAATGGAACGAGAAGCGATTGCTAGTCTTCCTGCCTCTATTATCGAACCCTTCCTGAGTCAGCCTCTTATTATTGATGAAGCGGGCTTAAAAAACTCCGCGAGGATTGTATCTGCTCAAGAAAATGGCAGGGTATTTTTAGGCCGTGGGGATGTCGCCTATATCCGAGGAGGCAATACAGAAATTGAAGCTGCGAAAAATCTGCAAGTTTTCCGCCCGGCCAAACCTCTACGAGACCCAGAAAATGGTGCAATTTTGGCCTATGAAGCTTTTTATCTAGGTACTGCTGAAATTACCCGCGGGGGTGACCCTGCCACCATCAGCATTAGTAGCTCCAAAGAAGAAATGGGGGTCGGAGACCGCCTTTTACCCGCTACTACACAATATAATCTGAGCTATGTGCCTCGCGCTCCTGAACAAACCCTAACTGGTAGTGTAGTGTCTGTATATAACGGGGTAGACAGTGCTGGCGGCAATATGATTATTACCATCAATAAAGGCAAGGAAGATGGTCTTGAAATGGGTCATACTCTGGGCATTTACACTGCGGGTAAAACCATCCGGGATAAAACAGCTGGGGCTGAATCCAAGTGGGATCAACTCCTTAATCGCGGTGAACAAGTCAAACTACCCGACGAACGCACAGGTACGGCTATTGTCTTTAGAGTGTTTGATAAAATCAGCTATGCCTTGATTATGGGTAGCACTCGTCCGGTTAGTGTGGGCGATAGGCTAATGAATCCTTAAAATACTAAAAAACTTCTATCATAAAAACGGGCCGCTAGTCGGCTCGTTTTTATTGGAGAGCGCAATCTTATGAATCCCGTGAACTCTGACGATTCAATCAATGAATGGTTGCAACTCACTCTTACTGAAGGGATTGGTCCAGCCACGGCCCGGCGACTTTTAAACCAATTTGGAATGCCTCAGCAAATCTTGCGAGCTGGATTTTTTGCAGTGAGCCAAATCGTAGGTGAGAAAATTGCCCGGATGCTTTTTGAGTCGGACAATAAACGTGAGGCACTTATCGCTCAAACCCTGGAGTGGAGTTCAAAACCTGAAAACCATCTGATCACCCTAGCTGATTTAGCTTATCCCACACAACTATTAAATACCCCAGACCCCCCGCCAGTTCTTTACCTAAAAGGCAATCCTGCATTCCTGGAGCAAAGCAGTATCGCCATCGTGGGAAGCCGAAATCCCACAACACAGGGCCTGCTCAATGCCGAACAATTTGCACGAACTTTGTCACAAGCTTCACTCACAGTTGTCTCTGGCTTAGCGCTAGGTATTGACGCTGCAGCACATCGTGGTGCGTTGCAGGGAGCTGGTAGCACTATCGCTGTGGTTGGCACTGGACTGGATACGGTCTATCCTGCAAAAAATCGGGAACTGGCACATGAAATTGCAAACAAAGGCTTGCTACTAAGTGAGTTTGCCCTTGGGACCAAACCGCTTTCATCAAATTTTCCGCGACGCAATCGTATCATTGCCGGGCTAGCGCAAGCTACCTTAGTGGTTGAGGCTGCTGTTCAAAGCGGCTCTCTGATTACAGCAAAGCTGGCAGCCGACTTAGGCAAAGAGGTACTGGCAGTCCCAGGCTCTATCCATTCTCCACAATCGCGCGGCTGTCATAGTTTGATCAAACAAGGAGCAAAACTAGTAGAAAGCGCCCAGGATGTGCTAGAAGAATTGCGTCTGGAAGACATCACTAAAAACACTCCAGTTCAACCTCATCCCTCGTCTGAACAGCGCGACCCACTGCTTTCAGCGCTAGGAGGCGATGTAGTTCATACTGACACACTAGCCCAACGGACGGGTCTTTGCACAGACATGCTAATGACGCGCTTAACTGAACTGGAGTTAGCAGGGCAAGTAGCGCGATTACCAGGAGGCTTATGGCAAGCCCTATATTGACCTGACGTAAGCTTGCAACACTATAAACTGCCTTAAACTTGAAGCGGTTTAACAGTTAGGCTAGTGTACAAACAAGTGCGAGCCATTGATTGCATTATTTCAGTGAATGGGTCAACCTAGAAAAAGGAGGTGGCACATGTATGAGGTACTGATGTATTTGTTCC
Organism: Burkholderiaceae bacterium; assembly: GCA_019695155.1. Lineage (GTDB taxonomy): Bacteria > Pseudomonadota > Gammaproteobacteria > Burkholderiales > Burkholderiaceae_C > Piscinibacterium. The sequence continues at coordinate 25,615 of JAIBAO010000036.1, forward strand.
AACACTACAGAACCCCACAATTGTTCCCCCAAGCAGATGATTTACATGTAAAGCTGACCACTCTAGGCTTTGATGAGGAATCCGTGGAACAGGCCATTGACTGGCTGATTGGTCTGGCGTGTGCCACCCAGAATATTCGCTTACTGTCCCATGCCAGCCCAGGTACAGTTCGCATTTATGCGCCACAGGAGCTTGATCAATTAGGTGTACAAGCGATTGAATTCATCACCTTTTTAGAAAATGCAGGAGCACTTTATGCACCCCATCGTGAACTTATTATCGAACGTGCCCTCGCCATTAAAGAAAGTCCTATCTCTCTTTCAAAGTTACGCATCATCTGCCTAATAGTGCTTTGGAGCCAAGAAGTAGAGTTCGATGCACTGATTTTCGATGAACTACTTTCCTATGAGCAAAACAAAAAGCGTCTGCCTAATTAAATAAATCAGCTAGCGCATATTAATTTATCTGTGCTCTTTTCAGTCCTCAAAACGGCTGTTTAACCAAAAACTTTGTCAGGGTAAGGATTATTTTTCCACAAATGCCCTTTCAATCACATAGTCGCCAGCCTGACCAATCCCTTCTGATACTTCAAATCCTAAATTATTCAGAACAGCTCGAGTATCTTTAAGCATATTGGGGCTACCGCATAGCATGGCCCGATCGTTAAGCGGGTCTAATGGCGGTAAACCTATATCTGCACAAAGTTTTCCACTTTTAATTAACTCAGGAATACGGCCCTGATTGCGAAAAGGCTCGCGGGTAACCGTTGGGTAGTAGATCAATTTATTTTTAACAGCATCCCCCAAAAATTCATGCTCTGGCAACTCCTGGGTAATGAAATGATCATAGGCCAATTCACTCTTGATACGCACTCCATGGACTAAGATAACTTTTTCAAACTTATCATAAGTATCTGGATCTCGAATAATGCTCATAAAAGGTGCAAGCCCAGTACCCGTGGAAAATAAATAGAGATTTTTTCCTGGTAAAAGATCTGTAATCACCAAAGTGCCCGTGGGTTTACGACCCACTAATACCTCATCACCTACCTGAATATGCTGCAAGCGGCTTGTTAAGGGTCCATCAGGAACCTTAATAGATAAGAATTCTAAATACTCCTCATAGTTCGCGCTTACGATGCTGTAAGCCCGCATCAAGGGTTTGTTATCTACTACCAAACCAATCATGACAAAATGCCCATTTTCAAACTTTAGGCTCTGCCTGCGAGTGGTTGTAAAAGAAAAAAGCGTCTCATTCCAATGATGAACGCTCAAGATACGTTCTGGTTCAAAAGCTGCCATAAAATCTTTACAAGAAAATTAAACTAAAAAGCCCTAATAGGTTTACCATCCCCAGGTTTGGGTATCTCATTACACTTGAATAATTTTACTCATCTACACACCCTGACTGATTTTTAACATTGAGGTAAAACGTCATGACAACAGCTGCGTCTAGTACAACGTTTAAAACCGCTGGAGCAATGGCCTGCGGACTAGCTACTGTTTCGGTTAATGGCACTGTTCTGGATACTTGGTTCCCTAAGCCTGCACTAACCGAAGCCAGCATCTCTACAGGAACTACACATCTAGACCTAGAAGAGGCAAAATCACAGCTAGATCCTAGCATTTTGGGTTGTCTAGGGCCAGATGAGTCCCGCTCAGTTCAAATTATCGCAGTACGCACGCAAATTGCCTCGCTCGCCCAAGCACCTCTAGATGCTCACGACGTTTATTTGCGCTTGCATTTACTCAGTCAACGCCTAATTAAACCGCATGAGGCCAATTTAACAGGCGTTTTTGGCCTGCTAACTAATGTAGCCTGGACCTCATTAGGTCCCTGCCCTTTGGACGCAGTGGAAAAGGCCCGAATCCACGCACGCGCCAAGCGCCTTGCTTTTGAACTCTATAGCATCGATAAATTCCCCCGTATGACCGACTATGTGATTCCCTCTGGAATACGGATTGCCAATGCAGATCGGGTCCGATTAGGAGCGCATCTTGCTGCCGGTACGACTGTCATGCATGAAGGCTTTTGTAACTTTAATGCAGGCACACTGGGAACTTGCATGGTAGAAGGCCGCATTAGTGCAGGTGTGGTCGTAGATGATCAGAGTGATATTGGCGGCGGCGCTTCCATTATGGGTACTTTATCCGGCGGAGGTAACCAGGTCATTTCGGTAGGAAAACGGTGTTTGCTAGGGGCCAACTCTGGCATTGGAATTTCCCTGGGAGATGATTGTATCGTTGAGGCGGGTTGTTACATTACAGCGGGCACGCGGGTCACACTACCCGACGGACAAGTAAGCAAAGCAATACTTCTATCCGGAAAATCTGGTTTGCTGTTTCGTCGAAACTCACAAACCGGAGCGGTAGAAGTAATTGCTCGAACTAAAGCCTGGGAAGGGTTAAACGCAGCCCTTCACCAATAGAATCCGGTTCAAGCAACATAAAGAGTAAGTCGTACACTTTATATTAGTCCCCTATTCTCATGCATGCCCGCCTGCCAACTCCTTCTAATAGTGCTTCTCTCTTTGAGGAAAAGATCGCAACAGATGTTGCTGCCGCTATTTTGGCAGGATTTAACCGCCATTACGCCTTGTTTCGCCACTGTGCTCAACAGGCTAAAAACATGTATGAGAGTGGAGATTGGAAAGCGATTCAGCAACTTTCTCGTGACCGGATTGCCTATTACGACAACAGGGTGAATGAATGCGTGCAATATTTACATGAGGTGTTTAGTGCCGATAAGCTATCGGACGAGGTTTGGACTGCCGTTAAGCGACATTACGTCACGGAACTTATTGAACATAAGCAGCCCGAATGCGCTGAAACTTTTTTTAATTCAGTCTGTTGTCAGATCTTGCATCGAGATTATTTCCATAATGCATTTATTTTTGTGCGCCCTGCTGTCGCAACTGATCACATAGATAGCGATCCTCCCAGTTTTCGAGTGTATTACCCCACTAGCGAAGGTTTACGCGCCAGTAGCCTGCGTTTGTTTCAGGATTTTGATTTAGCTTGCCCTTATGTCAATATAAAACGTGATATACGTTGGCTGCTGCGCACAGCCTTAAAGCAATTACGTAGTTTAAGGCATACGCAATGGCACATAGAATCTGACTGTCAGCTGCAGGTTTTAAGCCATCTTTTTTTTCGCAATAAAACTGCTTACATCGTAGGAAAGTTTATTAATGCAAACATTCCACGACCGTTTGCCATTCCTTTGTTACGTACTGCAGCCGGAAAGGTGTATGCCGATACTCTCTTGTTCTCGCAAGATGATATGGCACGATTGTTTAGCTTTACCCGAGCATATTTCCTGGTGGATATGGATACCCCTGCTGCATATGTAACGTTTTTGCGCGAACTATTACCCAACCGGAGCAAGGCTGAGCTATACACAATGTTGGGCTTACAAAAACAAGGTAAGACCTTGTTTTATCGTGATTTTTTACATCATTTAAAACACTCGCATGATAAGTTATGTATCGCACCCGGTATAAAAGGGATGGTAATGAGTGTGTTTACATTGCCTTCTTACCCTTACGTATTCAAGATCATTAAGGATAAGATGAAAAAAGAGCTGACGCGCCAATTCGTTAAAGAAAAATACCAGCTTGTCAAACAACATGATCGTGTCGGGCGCATGGCCGATACCTGGGAGTTTTCAGATGTAGCCATACCACGCACCCGTATTGCACAAGAGGTTATTGACGAACTTACAGCACTATCCCCTTCTATTTTAGAAATAGAGGGCGAGACAGTTGTCCTGCGACATGTTTACATTGAACGGCGCATGCGGCCTCTGAATATTCATTTAATGCACGCCAGTGATACGGAACTTGAACGCGCCATCAAAGACTATGGCAACGCTCTCAAAGAGCTAGCCACTGCCAATATCTTTCCAGGGGATATGCTATACAAAAACTTTGGACTCACACGGCTAGGAAGAGTAGTCTTTTATGACTATGATGAAATTCAATACATGACCGAAATGAATTTTCGGTCTATACCCCAAGCGCGCACGGAAGAAGAAGAATTATCTGACACCCCGTGGTATCCCGTAGGAAAAAACGATGTATTTCCTGAAGAGTTTGAGAAATTTTTACTAGGTGATTCCCGAGTAAAAGCTGCATTTTTAAAATACCATGCCGACTTACTGACCGCTCAATGGTGGAAAACTACACAGGCGCAAATTCAGGCTGGGCACATTGAAGATGCATTCTCCTATGATAATGGCAGGCGTTTTCTACAGGTATTTGTAAAGTAATCTCAACATAAGTTCTTTTTCTAAATTATTTGCGCTTAGGCACAACCCCCAGAAAAGTGATCTAGTACACAAAAGCAAAGCAACAACTTCAGAAATGCTTTAGAAAGGAAACTACATTCCTCGAAAACGGAAGTTAAATGCTTGTGATACGGCCAGTTTTTCGCTACGGTTTTTAAGAACCAGATTTATTTTTCCCAAGTCATCACGCTGCGCTTTAGCAATAGCATTTGCACGTACGATCGTACTACGATGCACCTGCCACCACAGTTCGGGATCCAGCTGTTCAGATAATTCACGCAAGGTTTTCCGAATATGCGCTTCATCATGCATTGTCACTACCTTGGTGTATTTATCTTCAGACTGAAAATATAAAATCTCATCTATCTCAAACATTTTGATTGTATCGCCTACATTTGCACTCACCCAGCGCAGAGCCGGTTTAGCCACTACCTTAGACAAATGTGCAATTAATTGCGTTAAATCGGCAGCAGGCTGGGCATTACTTTGAAGCCGCTCCTTCAAGCGTGTTACGGCCTCTGCCATGCGCTCAGCACACACAGGTTTAAGCAAATAGTCAATCGCACGCGCGCTAAAGGCTTCAACCGCATACTCATCATAGGCGGTGCAAAACACCACATGACAGTGGCCACTGGCGGCTCGTGCAACTTCTAAACCATTGGCACCCGGCATACGAATATCCAAAAATGCAGCTTGTGGCTGATGTGCCGCCAGTAAATCTAAAGCTTGCAAGCCATTTTCAGCCTCAAGAATTTTTACTTGTGGCCACAAAGGTTTAAGCGTAGCCACCATATCGCGCCGCACTAGCTCTTCATCTTCGGCAATCAGCAAAGCAGGATTCATACGTTAGCATCTTCCAAAACAAAAGGTAACTCTACAGAGGCAGAAAACCCGCCATCAGGTGGATTTTTAAGAATCAAACGGGCATTGTTGCCATAGATGGTTTGAAGCTGGGCACGAATATTACTCAAACCTAAACCACCTACCTTACCGGGTGGCGCATAAGGAGCAGTATGCAAGTTTTGCGAAACCTCAAAACCTACGCCGTTATCCATTACCGTTAAACATAAGCGTTTATCTTGTGCACTTACTGTTAACTTTATATGACCGCCCGCAGGCTTAGGTTCAATACCATGCTTGATCGCATTTTCTACCAAACTGATCACAATAAGAGGAGGAAAATCTGCTTTGCGCAATGCAGGTTCTACCTGCAATTCAAAGGATAAACGTTCACCCATGCGGACTTTCATGAGTTCCAGATAAGCAAGTGCACTATCAATCTGGGCACCTATTGTAGAAGAATCATTAATCCCGTCATCTCGCATTTTAGGAATAGATGCTCGTAGATAATCAGTCAATCGATCCAACAGCATAATGGCACGCTCGGGCTCCGTACGGATTAAACCCCGTAAACCAGCAAAGGTATTGAATAAAAAATGTGGCTCTACCTGGGCTTGCAGTACCGACAAACGTAACTCCGCCTCACGCCGAGCTGCATTGGCCAAACCTAACTCCTTACGTCTTAAAGAGGCTTGAAGCCGTACTTTTTCACGAAAATAAGCAATAAGCCCAAGACCACCTCCTAGCAAAGTATTTAGAATCAAAAACTGAGTAGCGTTCGCTATGGCCAGGGCGAACTGCTTGAACAATGGTTTTTTTGGCTCTTGGATCGGATCGACCGGCCGGGGGCTGAGATATTGCTGATATTGTTCTTTTATGTAACGGGTCTGATAGGTATTCATCCACATCCCCAAGACTATACCTAACAGCACTGCAGTCACCACCCCCCCTACTTCTAAACGAGGTTTTAATCGGGCATGACGGACAATAGTAGCCAGGGCGGGGCCAATAAAGGCTATTAGCAAGAATGAAAACAGCAGGGCTGAAATTGCATTAAATGAGGCAGAAAACCTGCTAGCCTCATCCAAAGCTGCCTGGGCAAAAGCCAGTAAAGCCAAGCCTATTAATACACAAGAAAAAAGCAAAAATCGTCCACGCAACCATTGCCATGAAAAGCTTGGATACATGCGATAGCGTGTCAACCAGCCATGGTTAAAAAAAACCACATCGGGCGGCAGAGGGCGATTCAAACTTGCTGAAACTTGCATCAGGGGTGGACTGGACTCTTGCATGTTATACAACAGCTTTTTGGCATGTCCTTTAAAAAAGTCTAGCTTATTTAGCTAAACACGCTATGTTTAAGATGTTGAAAGTCCCAGCACATCTTGCATATCAAATAAACCCTTGGTTTTTCCCGCTAAAAACCGTGCTGCCTGTAAGCTACCTTGAGCATAAGTGGCGCGGCTACTGGATTTATGGGCAATTTCAATACGCTCTCCATTTCCCGCGAAGTAGACAATATGATCTCCAATAATGTCTCCTGCACGTAAAACGGAAAAACCAATACTTCCCGGAGTACGTTTTCCTGTATTCCCATACCGTGTCCATTGGGCCACTTCCTCCAAACGTTTGCCTCGAGTAGCGGCCATCACCTCACCCATAGCCAGTGCAGTACCTGATGGAGCATCTACCTTCTGATTATGATGGGCTTCAAAAATTTCAATATCAAAATTTTCCGGCAAATGTTTTGCAGCCAATTCCAATAATTTCAGCGTAATATTCACGCCAATACTCATATTAGGAGCAAAAACGATGGGAATAAACTCTGCAGCCTGCTGCACCTGAAGTTTTTCTTCTTCTGAGAAACCTGTCGTTCCAATCACAATTGCACACTTGGCTTGTATCGCAGCTTGCAAATGCTGCAAAGTACCTGCGGGACGGGTAAAGTCAATTAATACGTCGCTGTGATTTAAGGCAGCGGCTACATCGCTACTAATGGAAACTGCGCTCTGTATTCCCAGAAAAGCAGTAGCACTTTGACCAATACTGAGGGACTGTGACTGATCTAAGGCCGCACTCAATTGCATATCTTTTTGAGCTAAAGTGGCCTCAATCAAAGTGCGGCCCATACGCCCGCTAGCGCCAGCAATTGCAATACGTAACATCGCCACTCCTAGTTGATTGTGCCAACAGTATCACGCTCAGTAGGCTGGGCATCTCCTCCAAAACTTACAAGCTTATCGGCATCAAACACCAAGGAATATTTGCGCGCTTCTACTACCTTCCCTCCCCGTTGCACCTGATACACATAATCCCAACGGTTTGCATGAAATATATCAGCCAATAGGGGTGCCCCCAGAACTCCTTGCACCTGTGCACGGCTCATTCCCGGCCGTAACTGAGCTACTTGCTCTGCAGTAATGAGGTTACCCTGTTGAATTTCTGGTTTATAAAGAGCGCACGCTCCCACTAAATTTACGCTAAATAACACGGATAATAATGTGGAGCGGGTCACTAAAAATGTACGCATAACAATCTACCTAAAAAAATATTTTTGAGCTTATGGAATTAAAAACCTTTTCTGCTTGCAACACTTAAAAACGCTGAATTGGCATTACGATTATCATACTTGGAGAGTAAAGATACTTTAAAAAGTTTTAATTTATATAGTATTACCTATTTTCTTATTTTTCCTGCAATGGCTTTGGAGTCCCGCCATGTCTACTACTGAAGAGCTTAAAAGCATAGGCTTAAAGGCCACCGTGCCTCGCATGAAGATTCTGCAAATCTTTCAAACAAGCGATATACGTCATCTCAGTGCAGAAGATGTTTATAAAGTACTGCTGCATGAAAAAATTGATATTGGCTTGGCTACCGTCTACCGCGTACTCACTCAATTTGAGCAAGCGGGTTTACTCAAGCGTAATCATTTTGAATCAGGTAAAGCGGTATTCGAGCTACATGAAGGCTCCCACCATGATCATATTGTGTGCATGAACTGTGGCCATGTGGAAGAATTTTTTGATGCCCAGATCGAAAAACGCCAAGAAAAAATTGCTAAAGAACGAGGCTTTCATATACAGGATCATGCCCTGTCTATATACGCAAGTTCCTGCATTCATTGCCCACCGAAAAAATCGCGTCTGAGCTTGTAAAGTACAGGTTTTTATTACGCAAAAGAAAGGTCTCTCATGCATTGGTGGTGGTTAACCGTAGCAATAGTTTTTGAAGTAATAGCCACTATTGCCTTAAGACAGGTCAATGGTTTTTCCCGCCCTCTTCCACTTATGCTAGTTATTGTAGGCTATGCCATTGCATTTTATTGTCTTAGTCATATTCTTAAAGTCATTCCAGTAGGCATTACCTATGCTATCTGGTCAGGCGCCGGCAGCGTGCTAGTAGTACTGGTGAGCTGGCTGTGGCTAAAACAAGTACTCGATTGGGGAGCCATTATAGGTATTACCTTAATTGTAGGAGGTGTAATTGTGATGCGCTTATTTTCAAAAACCATGCTGCTGTAAGGCTTAGGGCCTCATCAGATGTGCAAAGTTAAACGGATACGATGAGCGAAAATATCGATCGGATCAATGCAAGAATCATTCTTCCATAAGCGGGATGAAGAATTTTTATTGCCATTTGTAAGCGTTCTTTTCCTCTGCCTCTAGCTGAGCATACCCAGAATTCTTTACACTTGCTTTTTCATCCTTATACCTCTGACAAAGTTTAATAGAGCCTGCCATGCCTTTTCTTGAATCAAAGCTACTGACACGATCTGCTGACTTTTTAGCCAATGTTGCGGCCATGAAAACATTGGTGGATGATTTAAAAGCCAAACTTGAGCACATCGCTTTGGGAGGAGGTGAAGAAGCACGCAAAAAGCATACCGCTCGAGGAAAGCTTTTACCCCGAGATCGTGTACAGATGCTTCTGGACCCTGCCTCTCCTTTTCTTGAAATTGCTCCAATGGCAGCCTTTAATCTTTATAAAGATAATAAGGGTAATGATGAAGCCCCTGGAGCGGGCATCATTACGGGAATAGGTCGCATTAGCGGCATAGAATGCATGATAGTCTGTAACGATGCCACCGTTAAAGGAGGAACTTATTACCCGCTGACGGTAAAAAAGCATTTACGCGCTCAAGAAATTGCACAGCAAAATCGCCTTCCCTGCATTTATTTAGTGGACTCTGGCGGTGCTAATTTGCCCCGTCAAGATGAAGTGTTTCCCGATCGAGAACACTTTGGGCGTATTTTTTATAATCAGGCTACCTTGTCTGCAGCAGGCATACCGCAAATTGCGGTAGTGATGGGCTCCTGTACAGCCGGTGGCGCTTATGTTCCCGCTATGAGTGATGAATCTATCATTGTTAACAATCAGGGAACTATTTTTCTTGCAGGACCTCCACTTGTTAAAGCTGCCACAGGAGAAAGTGTGAATGCAGAAGAGTTAGGAGGAGCCGATGTGCACACCCGCTTGTCTGGCGTCGCTGATCATCTCGCTCAAAATGATTTACATGCATTGAGCATTGCTCGAGAAATAGTAGCTGACTTTAACTATAAAAAAGATTTACAGCTAGACTTAAAAACCCCTCAGCCTCCTCAATTTGACGCTGAAGAGTTGCTAGGAGTGATTCCTAGCGATGCTAAAAAGCCTTTTGATGTGAGAGAGGTTATTACACGCATAGTAGATGCCAGTATCTTTGATGAATGGAAAGCACGCTATGGCACTACTTTAGTGACTGGCTTTGCTCATATTCACGGCATGCCTGTCGGTATTGTGGCTAACAATGGTATTTTGTTCGCTGAAAGCGCACAAAAAGGGGCTCACTTTATTGAACTATGCTGCCAACGCAAAATTCCACTTGTATTTTTGCAGAATATCACAGGCTTTATGGTAGGCCGCAAATACGAAAATGAGGGAATTGCCAAACATGGCGCAAAGATGGTAACCGCTGTCGCCTGTGCTGCTGTACCAAAGTTTACTGTGATCATTGGGGGCAGCTTTGGAGCAGGCAATTACGGTATGTGTGGCCGCGCTTTTAGTCCGCGTTTTCTCTGGATGTGGCCCAACGCTCGTATAAGCGTCATGGGGGGTGAACAGGCTGCCTCGGTACTGGCTACCGTCAAGCGTGATGGGATTGAGTTAAAGGGGGGAAATTGGAGTAGTGCAGAAGAAGCTGCTTTCAAAACCCCTATTCGCGAACGTTATGAAGCAGAAGGACATCCTTATTACGCCACAGCTAGACTGTGGGACGATGGCGTGATTGATCCGCGCGATACGCGTACCGTTTTAGCCCTGGGTCTTGCAGCTGCACTGAATGCTCCTATCCCTGAAACAAAATTTGGGGTCTTTCGAATGTAGAGTTTAGATATGGAATTGAAATTTAAATACATCAATTCAGGTATGCAGCTGCTGATATTAAGCTTCAGCCTGTTTTTAGCTTTTCTTGCGCGCCCTGGGTGGGCCGAATCAATACTGATCAGCACCCCCACAGACTTTCACTTACAGGCTCAATGGTTTAAAAGCTCAAACACGAGAAAACCTGCAATTATTGCTCTGCACGGATGCAGCGGCTTATATCGAGCCGATGGAAAAACCCTGCAAAGCCGTTATCAGGAATATGTAGAGCGCTTAAATCTTGCAGGCTACCATGTATTATTGCCAGATAGCTTTCGTTCACGCGGGAGCAGCTCCATCTGCAGTATCCGATACTCAGCACGCGATATCGACATCGAAGATCGCCGTGAAGATGTTCTTGCAGCATTGGAATGGCTGCATCAGCAGCCTGAGGTAGATCCTAAACGTATCGCACTGTTGGGCTGGTCTCACGGAGCCATGACGGTATTAAGCACCCTCAATGCAAGGCGTCCTTTCTACCCTCAAGGATTAGCAGGTGCAGTAGTGTTTTATCCTGGTTGTCGCGAATCTCTTCAAAACGAAATTCTTGTGCAAACCCCTTTGCTGATAGAACTTGCTGAAAACGATGACTGGACAGCCCCTGGTCCTTGCATTGAACTAGCGCGACGGTTAAACCAGCTTGGAGCCCCTGTAAGCTTACGTGTTTATGCTAACAGCTACCATGGATTTGACGGATCAGCTCCTGTGCGTTTTCGTAGCGATATTCCTAATGGCATTTTCGCCCAAGGGATCCATGTGGGAGGCAATCCTTTAGCCCGGGAACAAGCCCTAGCAGATCTAGACGCATTTTTCAGGCACATTTTTCATTGAGTTTAAAGCTGTGTTGCAAATAGCAAAATTTTTGCTTCCTCCACAATTGTGGCGGGCAATGTATGAAGGGTATCGTGCAGGCGGCAGCAACACGCGCTTAGTTGTCTTGGGCCAATTTGGAAGCGATGCACACGCCTTGTTTAGTCGCCGAAAAGGCAAATCCATTTGGGGATCCGAAACCAGCGTTTTTCTTGCTCAACTAGGATTACCTGTTCAGATACAATTTCCTCAATATAGCTTACCGCCCCTTTTACCTCGGCCTGCAAAAACTACATTTGCTGCGCTTGCAGAAATGGAGGCAATACCTTTTATCGGTCAAACAGGGCGAGGAGCTTATCAGAAATTTTTAAATAGCCCCTTACCGCGCGCCTTTGCCATTGGTTCTAACGGAGCCTGGGGGTGGGCTGCGGGAGGAGAAGAAGCATGGGATCAAGCGGTGGAAAACTGTAGTCAGTACGGCAAATGCACTCTTTATGCAGTAGATAATGATGTTGTCTGGGGGGAGAAAAAGTAAGTCATGCAAACACTGGAACTCATAAAAGAAGGGACTCGCGTCTCAGTCTGGCTTAATCGCCCGCAAGTGCGCAATGCCTTTAATGAAATCCTCATTAGCGAACTCACCGATACATTTGCGCAGCTAAGCGATGATCCTTCCGTCAGAGTCATCGTATTAAGTGGGCGTGGAACAACTTTTTGCGCCGGGGCTGACTTACAGTGGATGCAGAAAATGGCAGGCTACTCTTACGAGGAAAACTATGCCGATGCTTTGAAGCTAGCGAGCCTGTTGCGTACCGTATATGAATGCAAAAAACCTGTGCTTGCTCGCGTACACGGGCCCTGCTTTGCAGGAGGAATGGGGCTGATAGCCGCTTGCGATATAGTGTTTGCCTCCACAGAGGCAGAGTTTTGCTTATCAGAAGTAAAGCTTGGATTAATTCCCGCTACGATTAGTCCTTATGTTATTAAAGCCATGGGAGAGCAAGCTGCGCGTCGCTATTTTTTAACTGCAGAGCGCTTCACAGCTGCCCAAGCCCATCATATCGGTTTGATCCATCTGTTATGCGAGTCCACTACTTTGGACGACTCGATTAATAGTATGGTAAAAACTCTTCAGGAGAATGCGCCCTCTGCACTGCATCTAGGCAAGCAGCTGATCCGCGATGTCAGTGGGCAATTAGTGAACGATAGTCTCTTAAAAGAGACCGCCAAGCGCATAGCCACAGTACGCGCAAGTCCAGAAGCTAAAGAAGGCATACAAAGTTTTCTAGAAAAACGCAAACCTGCCTGGTCTTTAAACGAACCTCAAGAATCAAAATAACGCATACTATTTCTAAGGCATTTCTATTGATGTCTGTCTGGCTAGCCCACGTAAAGAGTAGAACTTCCCCCAAAATAATTTAAAAATAAATACTAAGCTAAGCTTTACCATAATATTTATGAGTCTCTTAAAAGATTTTTTGCTGAAAACCCTCATAAATACTAGGGAGAACTTCTAAAAATTTTCTTTTTTCGGAATAAAGTGCAAGACACCACCAAAGGCAGCAAGCACTGTAAAGCCAAGCTATTCGCGCGAGAAATCAATTTATAGTACTTATTAAAGAAAAACTTACTGGACTTCTGCATAAGATAAAGGGTGCTTTATGTTTGAAAAAATCCTGATCGCCAATCGAGGGGAAATCGCCTGTCGTGTAGCTACCACTGCACGACGCATGGGGATTCAAACGGTTGCTGTTTATTCCGATGCAGACGCCAATGCGCTACACGTAAATTTATGTGATGAAGCCGTTTATATTGGAGAATCACTGCCTTCTGAAAGCTATTTACGCATCGACGCCATCATTTCCGCTTGCAAAAGCACAGGCGCACAGGCCGTACATCCAGGGTATGGATTTTTGTCAGAAAATGAAACTTTCGCACAGGCACTTACCCAAGCTGGCATTGTGTTTATTGGTCCGCCTGCCGCTGCAATTGCAGCTATGGGAAGCAAGTCTGCTGCAAAATCTTTAATGCAAGCAGCGCAAGTCCCCTTAACCCCTGGGTACCATGGGGACAATCAAGATCCCCTTTTTTTAAATGAGCAGGCTGACATAATTGGATACCCGGTCATTATCAAAGCTAGCGCAGGCGGGGGAGGCAAAGGTATGCGAATTGTGGCTGAAAGCCATCAATTTATGCAAGCCTTGGCTAGCTGTAAACGCGAAGCGTTGAATGCTTTTGCAAATGATCAGGTGTTGGTTGAAAAATATATAAACCGTCCACGGCATATTGAAGTACAGGTGTTTGCAGATACCCATGGCAATACCGTGCACTGTTTTGAGAGAGATTGCTCGGTACAACGCCGCCATCAAAAAGTATTGGAAGAGGCGCCCGCACCGGGAATGACGGCCAATCAGCGCCAAGCCATAGGTCAAGCAGCGGTAGCCGCGGCTAAAGCGGTGGGATATGTAGGGGCAGGAACTGTCGAATTCATTGCAGATTCCACGGGTGCCTTTTACTTTATGGAAATGAACACCCGGCTACAGGTAGAGCATCCCGTTACAGAAATGATCATTGGGCAAGATCTGGTGGAATGGCAGTTGCGTGTAGCCTTCGGAGAAACACTTCCCTTAAGCCAAGAACAGTTAACAATTGCAGGTCACAGTATTGAAGCCCGCATCTATGCAGAATATCCTGAAGGAGGCTTTTTACCTTCCACCGGAAAATTGGAGTACCTGGAATTCCCCCCTCACGCCAGCTTTACAAGAGACAAGCCGGTTCGCGTAGATAGCGGGGTGCGCAAGGGAGATCTCATCACACCTTACTATGACCCCATGATTGCTAAGCTGGTTGTATGGGGAGAGAATCGTCTTGCGGCTCTGGCCCATTTGCGGGCCGCATTGGCTCAGACCCATATTGTAGGGCCCCGCACCAATGTAGCATTTTTAACGCGCCTTCTTGACAATGCGGCCTTTAGCCAAGCACAGGTACATACTGGTTTAATAGAGCAAGAAAAATCCTCTCTTTTACCCCAGAGCACCCCCCCTTCTGAACAAGCCATTCTTTTAGCGCTTAGTCACCTGCTTTCCCGAGAGTTAGCGGATGTTGATCCCCGGGATCCCTGGTCTACCATGACAGGCTGGCGTATTGGTACAAGCGCAAAACGTTCGCTTACTTTTACCCACGATGCGGGTGAGCTGGCCATTGTGTTGCAATACGGCCAGCCACATCGTGTTAGCTGGATACTCGCGCAGCAAGATCCTGCTACGCAGACTTCTCATACTTTTGATTTTTTTAATGTTGACAGTAGTTTGACCGTAAGAACGGAAAAAGAGAAATTCACCGGTCAGGTAGTTGCGCAAAACAATAGCTTTCATGTATTTGTGCAGGGTCGGCATGAAGTTTTCAGCTTGCAGGATGCTCTGGCCAATGCAGCTCAAAATCATGCAGAAGAGTCCAAACTAACTGCACCCATGCCAGGCCGCATTGTGGCCGTACTGGTACAAGTTGGAAACCCGGTGGAGAAAGGTACCCCCTTAATGGTCATGGAAGCTATGAAGATGGAACACACCATTCTTTCCCCACATGCCGGCAAGGTAGAGACCGTGCTGTTTTCCGTAGGAGAATTAGTCACTGAAGGTGCGCAGCTTATACAGATTTCGGAAACCTGAGAAAATATCTAGATTGTTAAAAATGAATATCAGTTTTTATGGCCCACACACCCAGCTTAATTTATGGGAAGCCGCATTTTTAAAGCACTGCCCGCAAGCCTTTTTCAAGGCATGGGAAAGCGGGGACGCTCCAGCAGACTATGCCATTGTTTGGCGGCCCAGTATGCAATTTTTTACGGAACAAACCCAGCTAAAAGCTGTTTTTAATCTTGGGGCTGGAGTAGATGCAGTAATTAAACATACCAATCTGCCTGCCACCCTACCCATTGTTAAATTAGAAGACGCTGGCATGGCACAGCAAATGTTTGAATATGTGTTGTATGCAGTGCTGCACTATTTCCGCAATATGGATGCTTACGATTTTCAACAAAAAAATCGGCTGTGGAGCGAACTGCCCATCAGCAAGACAGCAGCAGATTTTGTAGTGGGAGTAATGGGGCTGGGCAATATTGGGCAATATGTAGCACAGCAGTTAGCAGCTTATGGTTTTACGGTACAGGGATGGAGCCGCACTGAAAAAGCTTTAAAGGGTGTCCGCACCCATGCGGGCCTGCCTGCGCTGGGCAATTTTTTAGAGCAACTGGATGCCGTGGTGTTATTACTTCCTCATACACCAGAAACCAAGCACATCTTAAACCAGGAGCGACTGGCACAGCTCAAAGCCGGTGCAGCTCTTATCAACGTAGGGCGTGGCGATCTACTCTGCGTTCCAGCTCTGCTGGAAGCACTGGATGCAAATCATCTGCGCGGCGCATTTCTGGATGTGTTTGAAGTGGAACCTTTACCCGCTACTTCTCCTTTGTGGACTCATCCTAAGGTGCGGCTTACCCCTCATATTTCAGCGAGCACTCTTATTGAACCCAGTATGGCCCAAATCGCCCAGAAAATACTAAGACTAGAAGCCGGAAAACCTATTTCAGGCATTGTTAACCCTAACTTAGGATACTGATATGGCATTGCCAAA
>JAIBAO010000029.1:0-5000 GCA_019695155.1 Burkholderiaceae bacterium
CTTTGCCGGTGGCTTCATATATTTTTTTGGGATGAGCGCGACCTTCTGTATACACAATTTTCAAACCTTCCGATAAAAACTCATCACTCAAATCAACAGCGGTTTTTAAAAATCCGCCACCATTGCCACGCAAATCGAGCACTAATTTTTTCATACCTTTTTTGCTGAGCTCGTTAAATGCATTTAAGTACTCTTCATAGGTAGTGCCGGCAAAGCGGCTTATTTTAATGAAGCCAACGTCACTAGTTAGCATGTATGCAATGTCAATTGAATAAATCGGAATTTTTCCGCGCGTGATATCGAACTTGAGCAGGTTCTTTTGACCGGGACGCATAATTTCAACCAGCACTTGAGTACCGCTTTTGCCGCGTAATTTTTCAAAAACCTCTTTATTGGTTATGTTAGTGCCGGCAACAACTTTGCTGTTCACTTTAATGATTTTGTCGCCCGCTTTGATGCCCAATTTTTCTGATGGGCCGCCAATAATTGGATTAACAACGCGAATAGTATCGTGTATAATATTAAATTCAATGCCAATACCGTCAAAATTTCCTTCAAGTGGTTCGTTCACTGCACTGAAGTCTTCAGCTGGAATATAGTCACTGTGCGGATCGAGGCTTTTTAGCATCGATAGAATTGTTTTATTTTCAAGCTGTTTACGATTAACGGTGTCAACATACTGCATTTCTATATAGTCAAGCAAATTATTTATTCGGCCGCCGCCCTTGCCGTGATTGCCTGCTATGGCAGAGCCGGAATTTTTGAAGGTAAAAAAGTAACCCAGAGCAACTCCGGCGCTTAATGTTATTGCAAAGAAAAACGGCAATAAAAAATTTGATTTACTTCTAGCCGCTTCTTTATTTGGTGCTTGCGAATTATCGTCTATCACAAATAGTATATATCAGATTTTAAAGGTAAGTAATTCAGAAACGAAAAAAGGTAATAGCCCTTCATTTTAAAAATATTAACGTCAAGTTTGAACAAAGAAATGTAAATTCGTTGTAATGCATTTGAATTTGCGCATATGTACCGCTATACTTTTAGCTGTAATTTTGTTAGCTGCATGTAAGAAAAACAACACGGCAGGCGGCAATCCGGTGCCCTATGTGTCAGTTGGTTTGAATGTGTATCCCGGCGACCCATCAAATTTTGATATACAAGTAATAGGTGGTTGGAAGTATTTAGATGGGGGACTTAACGGCTTGGTGATTTATCGAAAGTCAGAGCAAGAGTTTGTAGTACTTGAACGTACAAGTTCATATTTACCCAATGATAAAAATGCCAAAGTGTATGTTCAAAAAGATAATTTCACTTTGCGTGATACTGTAAGCAAAAGCGAGTGGAGAATTTTTGACGGTGAGGTTACCAAAGCCCCTGCTACATGGCCATTGCGGCAATACGGCGCAACTTACGACGGTAATCTGTTGCGCATTAGCAATTAGTTGCTATTTCCATTTTGTAGTGTTAATCATGTTTAACACGTCCTTCTTTAAAAAGTCGACCACAATCTTTAATGAATCGGCATTTGGCACTGCATTAAAATAGAGAGAGCCGCGCAAAAAATGTTTAGTACTGTCGGTTAAATAAAATTGTAATGGCGATGCGGCATTGCCGGCAATATCAAATATAAGTCCGTACACTTTTGCGCTATCACGTACAACGGTAATTTCATCAACACCGGTAGCTTTGATTTGGTGTTTGTTTGCAATTTCATGCGCATCGTCGAGATACTTAGCAAGATTATTATTTACCGGCTTATAGCTCAGGTGCAGTGTAGCTTTGAAGCTATTAAAGTGCAGGTTATACCAGCAAGGCTCTGCATTTTTGCTGGTGTTAAGAAGCATTGACGAGTAGGTGGGAATGTCAAATTCAAAAGGGCAGTCAGCTGCAAAGTGAGTGTATGTTTTTTGCGGAAAATCTATGCGCATGTATCCACGCGGCTTGGGTGAATAAACAACATCGTCGTCGTCGCCACACGAAGCAAAAAGAGTAACAAACAAGATTAAAAGTGCAGACAGCGCAAGTCTTTTCATGTGCTAAAAATACATTTCTTTTTATTAGTGTACGATGGGTAGAGCTGAGTAAATGAGTTATGGTTACTCGCCCGGGTGATCATGTATTGGTTCAGAACCATTGTCAGTATTGGTTTTTGTGACCTGACTCTGATCTCGCTTTTGAAGAACAATAAAATTCTCTGCTACAATTTCGGTTGTGCTTTTTTTATTACCGTCTTTATCTACCCAATTATTGGTGTGCAGTTTGCCTTCAATATAAACTTGTGTTCCTTTGGTGAGTAATTTTTGAGCGTTTTCGGCCATTGAGCGCCACATTACGATATTGTGCCACTCGGTGTGTTCGGTTTTATTACCGTTTTTGTCTTTATGAAATTCGGTGGTAGCAAGGCTAAAGCGCACTTTTGCAATATTGCCTTCCATGTATCGTATTTCAGGATCTTTGCCCAAGTTGCCAAGTAAAATAACTTTGTTTACACCGCTCATG
The DNA here is from genome assembly GCA_019695155.1 of Burkholderiaceae bacterium. Lineage (GTDB taxonomy): Bacteria > Pseudomonadota > Gammaproteobacteria > Burkholderiales > Burkholderiaceae_C > Piscinibacterium. The sequence goes on from JAIBAO010000029.1 coordinate 2,500, forward strand.
TCTAAATTGTACAAGTAATAGACCAAATTTAACATAAAAGACAGAGGCGAATAGAATTGTCGGGTATTTTAACAGATTGCTTTGAGGCTATTTTGGACATAGCACGTGGAAATTACGTTAAGAAATGCAAACTATTAAGTTTTGTAGTCTTGATTCCCACTGGTTTTCAAGCTTTAGCAAAAAAAAGCATGAGATGATAAAAAAATACTTGCGCAGAAGCGAAAGAGTTAGTATCTTTGCCCTCCCGTTTTTTGAGTAAGTGAAGAGTGAGAAGAGCTGCGGCAGAAAGCTGACAGGGCTTTGAAGCGCAAGAGGGAAATATTTTTTCAAAAAAGATGAAAAAATATTTGTCTAAGAAGAAAAGAGTTTGTAATTTTGCAGCCCCTAAACGAGGAGAGCGGCGAAAGAGCGAAGGAAAAGGATAGGGAAAACGTTCTAATAGTTTTTGAAATTTTGAAGAGTGCAGGGGGTTGATTGACGAGTAATTCAACATTCAGCATTTAGCATTCGACATTAAATAAAGACGTTCATTGAAAAGATTGGTAAACAATAAATAGTGAGAGGTTCGCCTGCTATGAGATATAGTAGGAGAAAGTATTAAGAATAACACACAAGCTATTAAGAGTATATAATTTATTATGTACGCTAGCCCTTGAGGGATGTTGCAAAAGACAACATTACGTCCTTAAGATATGAAATGAGCATTAGCAAATTTTGACTGAGAGGTCAATCTTAGGAGACAAACTTTTTTTTACAATGGAGAGTTTGATCCTGGCTCAGGATGAACGCTAGCGGCAGGCCTAATACATGCAAGTCGAGGGGCAGCACGGTAGCAATACTGGTGGCGACCGGCGCACGGGTGCGTAACACGTATACAATCTGCCTTTAACAGGGGGATAGCCCGGAGAAATCCGGATTAATACCCCATAACACACGAAGCGGCATCGCTTTGTGTTAAAAGCTCCGGCGGTTAAAGATGAGTATGCGTCTGATTAGCTAGTTGGTGAGGTAACGGCTCACCAAGGCGACGATCAGTAGGGGATCTGAGAGGATTAACCCCCACACGGATACTGAGACACGGATCCGACTCCTACGGGAGGCAGCAGTAAGGAATATTGGACAATGCCCGCAAGGGTGATCCAGCCATGCCGCGTGCAGGAAGACGGCCCTATGGGTTGTAAACTGCTTTTGCACCAGGGAAAACCCTCCGACGTGTCGGAGGCTGATAGTATGGTGAGAATAAGCATCGGCTAACTTCGTGCCAGCAGCCGCGGTAAGACGAAGGATGCAAGCGTTATCCGGATTCATTGGGTTTAAAGGGAGCGTAGGTGGTTTGGTAAGTCAGTGGTGAAAGCCTCTCGCTTAACGAGAGAATTGCCATTGATACTGCCGGACTTGAGTACAGATGCTGTGGGCGGAATATGACATGTAGTGGTGAAATACATAGAGATGTCATAGAACACCGATTGCGAAGGCAGCTCACAAAACTGTAACTGACACTGAGGCTCGAAAGTGCGGGGATCAAACAGGATTAGATACCCTGGTAGTCCGCACTGTAAACGATGATTACTCGCTGCTGGGAGGCAACTTTCAGTGGCTTAGCGAAAGCGATAAGTAATCCACCTGGGGAGTACGCCGGCAACGGTGAAACTCAAAGGAATTGACGGGGGCCCGCACAAGCGGAGGAGCATGTGGTTTAATTCGATGATACGCGAGGAACCTTACCAGGGCTTGAAAGTTAGTGACCGCTCCTGAAAGGGAGCTTTCCGCAAGGACACGAAACTAGGTGCTGCATGGCTGTCGTCAGCTCGTGCCGTGAGGTGTTGGGTTAAGTCCCGCAACGAGCGCAACCCCTACCATTAGTTGCCATCAGGTAAAGCTGGGGACTCTAATGGAACTGCCCGCGCAAGCGGAGAGGAAGGTGGGGATGACGTCAAGTCATCACGGCCCTTACGTCCTGGGCTACACACGTGCTACAATGGTTACTACAGAGGGCAGCTACACAGTAATGTGATGCAAATCTTTGAAAAGTAATCTCAGTTCGGATTGGGGTCTGCAACTCGACCTCATGAAGCTGGATTCGCTAGTAATCGCGCATCAGCAATGGCGCGGTGAATACGTTCCCGGGCCTTGTACACACCGCCCGTCAAGCCATGAAAGCTGGGAGTATCTAAAGTCGATTGCCGCAAAGCGTCGCCTAGGGTAAAACCGGTGATTGGGGCTAAGTCGTAACAAGGTAGCCGTACCGGAAGGTGCGGCTGGAACACCTCCTTTCTGGAGCCATCCTTTTTAAGGTGTGTTTTAGTAATGAAGCATTAAAAAAGAAAGATTAAAAATGAAAGTTCTTAATCCCTACTCTTTAATCCTTACAGTTACTTACTATTATTTTTGTTTATTGATACTTTAAAAGATTGAGAACATACCCAAAACAAGAACTAAGGGTAGAGCTTAAAACAAAAGCAAAAGGACTTTTCATGAAGTCAAAAGACAAAAAACAAAAG
>JAIBAO010000015.1 GCA_019695155.1 Burkholderiaceae bacterium
GCGATGGAAACCAACACAATCACCACCATGGTTTCTATCAAGCTGAAACCAGACTGTAATTTGCGATGGATGCTAAGGCTAGAGGGAAGAGTTTTCATGGTTTATTTTGCCCAGCAATATTCATTACCCTTGTTTCCCGTTGCCGTTTTAGCTCCTGTACTGCTGAGGGAAAGATTCTTACAGTCATCGTCCTTCCATCCCGGATCTATCGTAGCGGTAATAGTTACCACAGATGGGTTAGGAGGATTAGGTGCTGGATAGCTAATGGTGTAATACGTTCTGCTAGCATCCTGGACAGTGGTAGGCCAGGAAGCGCAACGAGCGTCTCCCTGGCCTGAATAACAATAGCTATTGTCCTGGCTAAACAGCCGCTCTTGTAATTGCAACACCTGAGCCAGGACAGCCCGGGCATCGGCCCGGTGCGTCCGGATTACAAACTCTCGGTAGGAGGGTACGGCTACCGCCGCTAAAATTGCAATAATAGCGGCGACGATCATGACCTCCAGCAAGGTAAACCCTTGATGCGATCTTTTATACCTTGACAAATAAGACATGGTCATACACCTTTACAAGTCATTAGGGTAAAGTCTTCTGCGGATTATTTCTTAATTCCAGCCAGTTAATAATCTCACGCCAGTTCATTTGACGCCAGCGCCTGTCCTTCAGCAGTACTTCTTTCTGGGCAATGGGAGTGGCGTGCTGGGCATCGTTATTACCAGCAGCTACCGAAGCTAAACTCACAATCCGCTGCATTCCTTTAGCCAGGCCACTGCGGGTTAAGCCCCCCGAAGAAAGATCTACAGGAAGTGCCACTGGAGTAGCTTTGCCTGCTAACTGTTGAGAGAGGGTACATTTCTCGGACCCTTCTGTTCTGCCCATGACTCCATCCAGAGGACATGTCCAGGTGGTGCCCGTACTACAGGGAGTCGTGGGCGGCGCAATGGAATTCGCAAACAAGACCGAACGCAAGCCAGTGGGACTAAATACCATTTTTTCACCGAAATCAGGCAAATCAAAATACCAGCCTTGTTTAGAAGGCTCCTTATCCCCATATACAAAGTCTGGTTCCGGTTTTAAGGCATTGACATCTTCATATCCAATCACACGAAGAGTTCCATCTACCCACACACTACGAGATTTTAAACGGGTCCGGGCATTGGTTCCGCTAACGTTTTTATTGTTTACGTCCCAAATGCCATAGACGGTCTGTGGTTGGGTGTCACCCAAATCGGAGGTTGTTAGCAAACGCCCTGTCCCTACCACTACCACTGTGGTTTTGCCAGGACCGGCTACCAGGGTTGGTTCTGCCATAACAGGTTGTCTCTCTCCCTTCAAAGGATCACTAAAGATTGCGAAGGGGGTATCTCCATGAGACAGTTTCCAGAAGCTGGGATCATCTTTATCTGAAGGGAAAATGACTTTCCACAAATTACCCTGCAAATCCCCTGCAAAAAGGGCGGTGGTAAAGCCAGCATTATCGGTGTCTACCGAAACACCTCCTACTCCGTTTGCAACTGCGGCATCGGTAATCGGTAATTTGAATTTAAAGTAATTGTCTCCCAAAGCCCATGCCGCAGCCTGGGGCTTGTTCAAAGAGAGCATGAAGATGTAACCGTCCCCAACATTATTGCTTTTGCCATCATCCTGGTAATTGTTATAGCCGCCAGAAACTACAATGAAGTATTCTGTTTTACCATTGCGTTTTACTTTTGCAATTTTCGGCTGAGAGTTGATGTTTCCAATATCGGGATCATCTTTATCGGTGAACTCCCACATGACTTTGTCTACTCCAAAAGCCTCTGGATCGGTCACATCTAAGGCCATGACACCTTGAGCGCCTGCCCCAAAGGTGCCTGCCAAGACAGTTTTCCAGCCATTTGTGGTATTGGCTTCTGTCACGAGTAGCGGACCATCTACGAAAGGCCGGTGTATGTAAGTAGGAGCGGTGAGTTTACTCAGGGCAGGAAATACGGCATTAGGCATATAAGCAAATTTCTCATCGCCGGTTTTTCCATCAAAGGCATGTAACATGCCATCATTTGCGGCTACATAGACCATTTGAGGCCGTTTCGCTACGGCAGGCTGGCTGGCAAAGGCAGCATAGCCGGGCTCTCCTATCTTCACGCCAGGCTTGCCTACAATCACAGCACCTCCGTTGACAATGTCTCCCAGCACTCCAGAGCGGACTCTAAACTGTCCTAGAGCCGGTACCAGACAACTATTGCAGGTTTGTCCCATTTCTGTGGTTCTGTCTCCCAGCAAAAAGGCAAGACGGTCCCGCCCAAACTCATCTGGCTCTCCTTTGTCCGGGCTAATTGCCAGAGCAGTTCTTTGCCAAGCGGACAAGGCGGTCCAGGAACCGGCCAGATTGCTCAAACTTAAGGATACAGCTCCGTCTAAACGGCCTTGTGCATCAGAACGGCCAGCAAATATTTTGCGATTGGTAGCTGGCTTGGCTGTTAAGAGTTCACCGGCTTCCCAGGCAGGAGCATCATCAATAGCACCATCGGGGGTACTGGCGCGCGCTAAAGGATTTTCAGAGCCTTCTTGTCTTAAATAATATTTGAAAACCTGTCCACTCCAGTTCTTGGCTTCCAGACCCGTTTGGATAAAACTGGTATCCGCAGGATTAAATAGGGGTGTGGATAAAGCCAGCCCGGCCAAGTTACCTGAAAATAGAGTCAATTTGGCAAACACATCCTTGATACCCAATACCATATTGCGAGGTTTTTGGGCCAAATAAAGCCCTGCCGGCAAAGTAAAGGTTTGGCCTTCCGTTGTAACTTTTGAGTTTTCCACTATTCCGTTGGCATAGGGCCACTCATTAGCGTCTACCACCTTGTTATTATTTTTGTCAATAAAGGCACCTCCAATGGCCGCAAAATAATACGGGCGTTTATTGATGAGGTCGGGAGCCGGCTCTTGCCAATCCATGAAAAAAGACGTTAGGGTATGCCGTTTGTCTGTACCATCATTCCGGGGACGAAAACCTGTACTACGCGCCCAGTAGGAAGCGCCTGCAAAATAATAGCCTGCATTGCCCACACCGGCAGTAGCATCTACATTAATACCCTGGTTTACACCCGGGCCAATCTGGTTAAAAAGAAAGCCTGTCCAGGCGCGAGCATTCAAGCCCATGGCATCAGGAGCTGCACGCGGAATATCATTTACCGGATCATTAGACACGCCCCCTGGTAAAGACCTATCCCAGGCCGTTCTGGCACTTCCGATCGTCAAGGCATAATGATTCTGACAGGAAGCCATGATAGGGTCAGTCCAAGAGTTTTTATATCCGACAAAGCCAGCATAATTAGGGTTTGTATGAATATCATTTCCTAATCTAGTCTCATCGCCCGGAAACCATCCCGACCCTTGGTTGGCCAAATACCGTATTGAGTCATAGTAAAGTTCACCGACAGGATTATTGTTTGTATAAAAGGGATGGGCTTCTTCAAACTTGTTTATATAGTTAATGAGTCCCGCATAAAACTGAGCACCCACAGCATCGGGAGTCAAAACGAAAACCCCAGTGTTTTCATCCCATTCCTTGTTAGGATTTGCACTTTCAGCCAACATTGCATCTAATCTGCGGGGGCCCACAAATTTTGCAGGCGCCCGCAGTACTCCCCCATACTGGGCAGGATCATCAATATTTGGGTAAGCAAATACTGAAATACGCGCAGCCAAAGCATTACGCTGTAATTCACCCTCCGGTTTGTAATTTGCCCCATATTGGGTGCAATATCGGTATTGAGTATCGACATAATTCAAAGGATTCACGGGCGGGTTAGTGGAGGGAAGAGTTGTACGACTTAAGGCCTCACCGGCATCGCATACCTGCACTTTCACTTGCATCGCAGAAACAGACAGATTGCCATCTCCATTAGGTGTAAAACAATTGGTAATACTGCCGCCGGTACCGTCTCCAAAATGAACAAGCTTGCCACAGTTAACAATGCGCAAGGTTCCCGGCTTATTGGCATACGGAGTAAAACTGTTGGCAGAGCTTAAGGAGATAGTCTTACGGGGAAAATAAGTCGGTAACAAAATATCAGACATTACCGTAGCAGCGTCCGAACCTGAAGGGCTATTTAAGAGTTTGCTACGCTCAAGAACGGTCAGGCTAGGGGAATCCACCGACGGATCCCGCTTACCTCCTGTAAAGGAATAGCGCAATATATCCACCGTAGACATAGTGGCCCAATTCATGAAATTTCCGCTGAATTTTCCACTGCAAGTACGGCTGGCGCCCGAGGTCGAGCCTGAGGGCACGAAATATTGCTTCACTGCATCATAGGTATAGCAGCGATCGGGGTTGAAATAGCCAATATAGGTTTCCGTAGGCACAAATACAGCGTCATAACGGTAAGCGCCTCCTGTGGTTGAACTGTTTATCGCCAGATTCAATACCAAATTAGGAGGCAGGGTTTGTGTCCTGAACAAGGGCACAGTAGCCAAGGGCACAGTTGGAGGAGTGGCCGCGTATGCTCCTGTTACGCTCGCACCAAACACAGCACTAAACCACAAAAGCTTTAAGGAATTAACTTTAAGTAAGTTCATCATCAGCTCTCTCTTATCTTGCGGTAAACAGTTTGAAGGACTACCTGCACCTCTGGGTCTATTCCATAGCCCACAGAAGTAATACGGTAAATAAAGCTAGGATTGCTGCCATTGCCCCCCCCTTTGTCGCGACCTTGCTCCAGGTCTCTAAGTATTTCAATCACATAACGCGGATGCAAAGCGGGCAATTGCCCCCCTGTGGCAAGATTAGGAGCTTGTTTAGTAGCGTTGGCAGGAGGTTCCACTGGAGGCTCTTTTGAAGCAAAACCATCGCCGGTATACCAGCCATAACGCACGGCTTTTTGATCGTTTAAGTCATAACTCACGGTTAGCCATACTGGGGGCGTGTCTGGGCCAGAGGGTTCACATAAACCGGGGCCTGAAGCATCGGAAAAATTTGAGCAGCCAGGAACATGAGGGCTAGGGCTTCCGTCTTCCGGACCTTGTTCGCCAAATAAATTTTTGCGAGTACCACTTTGGATATCATTGATAGCATCCCTAATCCCCGCTTGTGCTCCAGCAAAAGCAATCTGCCGCTCACGCTCATTGCGGACGGTTTTTCCGCCAAGCAAAGCAGTTTGCGTAGCGGCTACACCCAGCAAAGTAATTAGAATAAGCATTATTAGGGCTATAACCAGTGCTACCCCCCGCTGGCGGTAGGAAGAACGTGCCCGATGCATGACTGAAATGTGGCTCATGATCTACATACCGCCTTCTGCTTCATTATGTAAAAGAACGACACCAGAGAATACTTTACGCAAACGGGTACGCTCTTCTGCAGGTAGGGTAGAGGCATCAATCTGCGTACCGGGATCAGCGTTATAAGGGTAGACTCCTGGTGTGTTTTCGGTACCAAACAAACTGTAGACATTGGTATCCAGGTCAGTACGCGCCCCGCGGGGAGAGCGAACAATGAAGGCATATCTGACGGCAACCACTTTTAGCCAGGAACTAGGTGCTACGCTAGCACCCCATGAGGGAGATGTAGGAGTCACAATAGCATTAATCTGCTCGGCTGTGAGAAAGGAGAGCCCAGCACCGCCCCGCACTTCAACTCCATAAAGAAACTGCAAGGCTTCAATACCGGTTGCAAGTGGAGCTGTGGTCACAAACCCTTCTTTTAATGAGCGCCAGCGGCAGGATAGCTGAGGCTCTACGACGCCTTGTGCATCAGGTTTACTCAGGTTCAGAAATAAATGGTTCGCGGCCCGGTCAGTTTCTGCAGTTAGGGGATCACCCCCACCGGCGGCTAAAGGCGCAGGAATGGGCTGCCCCACACAATCGGTGACTGAACCATCATTGGAACCCGGAATACCTGCACCGAAAAAACGCAAGGTAATGCTGTCACAGAAATTAAGACCCGCTGGGCATGCTGTTGTAGGTGGCTCAAGAGGCGGTAAAGGTGGATTTTCCAAGCCTGTTTCAGCAATAAATTTTCCATCGTATCCATGAACACCATGCTGAAAGTTTGCTTTGGTCAACTGTATAGGAGTTCCATCTTCGTCTCCAATGGGCACAAAGGCAGTTTGCCGAATCAGGCGAGTTAAAGTCTGGCTAACGAAGCGACCCGTCTCATTCATTTTTGCAGTATGGTCTTGCGTCAGGTAAGTCACCCGGGTACTCCAGAACAGCGCAAGCGCAAACAGCATGACGATCATGGACAATGCCAGGCCGATCATGAACTCGGTAATGGTAATCCCCGCAATAGCTCGCCGTTTTGCCAAGGAGGGTTTAAAAGCCGTTAAGAAAAGAGAGTTCATAAACCCACCGCTACATAATATAAGGGTGCCGCGAACTGAGCAGGTTCTTGGACTTTTTTGTTCTGGTCTGCAGCCAAAGGATCTAATACGGCTCTTTCACTCCACCAGAATTTAAGTACTAAAGGATTCACAGAAGTTAAATCTTTATCACAACCCGGCGCATCTGGGGTCCCTTCAGAAGGATTAGCGGAACGGCAAAAAACCGCCGTTCCACCCGGCAAGCGATCGTTCACAGCGCTTGCCCACTCCCGAAGATCGTTCTGCGCTTGTACAGAAGAATCACAACCATTTTCGGAGTCATAGCAAAGTGGATTGGGATTACCGGTGTTGGGGGTAGTTTTCTCCCATCCTGCAGGCAGGTAATCTGTAGTCAAGGCTTTAGGATTGGTTTTTAATCTTTCTACAAAATCGCTAGCTAACTCCACAGCGATGGCGCGATAATTACTCGTATGCGACTCACGCAAACCTGACAAACTCAGTGCAGCCGCACCCAAGCCCGCTACCCCAATAACCAAAATAGCGAGCATGACCTCAATCAAGCTAAAACCTAAAGCGGTCTTAGCTTGAGAATAAACTAGGGGAAATTTGGATTTATTCATAATGGCTCTACCGTAATCGATGTCTTTTTTTAAAGCAAAGTCTACACACGGGGGAATTCACTAGCGGTGATTTTGATCAGACAAACGGCACAGAACCTGTTATTTTTATAATCAAAACGGTTCTTATCGCTCCTTACCGGGGAAAATCTATTTCTGCCATCCAGACAGGTTTAGTGTGGGAGTTGAAATAAACTCAGTTGTTTACTTATTTTTTAACGATAATAAATATGGCCAAATCAAAACCTCAAAGCCATAGCTTCATTCAGGAGACCGCATGAAACTTTTTCGCCAGATAATTCTTGGAACAATAAGCGCTTTTGCTTTAAGTGCTGCTTTTTCCCAAAGCAAGGAAATCCGTATTGCTCATGTTTACGACAAAACCGGTGCCCTTGAAGCCTATGCAAAACAAACCCAAACAGGATTCTTGATGGGATTGGAATACGCTACAGGCGGCACGCTAACCGTAGCTGGCAAAAAGATAGTTGTGATCGAACGAGACAGCCAAGGTAAGCCTGATGTGGGAAAATCGCAGTTAGCAGCCGCCTATAGCGATGATAAGGCTGATATAGCAGTGGGGCCGACCTCCTCGGGTGTAGCGCTAGCGATGTTGCCCGTGGCGGAGGAATATAAAAAAATCCTTGTGGTTGAACCCGCCGTGGCAGATTCCATTACAGGAGACAAATGGAATAAATACATTTTCCGTACAGGCCGCAATAGCTCGCAAGATGCCATTGCAAACGCGGTAGCGCTGGATAAACCTGGGGTAAGCATTGCTACCCTGGGGCAGGACTATGCCTTTGGCCGGGATGGGGTAAAAGCTTTCCGGGAGGCCATAAAAAATGCAAAGATCGTGCACGAGGAATATTTGCCAACGAATACCACCGATTTCACAGCCGGTGCGCAACGTCTGATCGAAAAACTTAAAGACCAGCCCGGTCGTAAAGTGATCTGGATTATCTGGGCTGGTGCGGGTAATCCTTTCAAAATTGCAGATCTAGATCTGAAGCGCTACGGTATTGAAATCGCTACCGGAGGAAATATTCTGCCTGCGATGGTCAACTATAAACAATTTCCTGGAATGGAAGGTGCAGCGTATTACTATTTTGGTATTCCTAAAAACCCCGTCAACGAGTGGCTGGTCTCTAACCATTACTCGAAGTTTAAAACCCCACCTGATTTTTTTACCGCAGGCGGTTTTTCAGCTGCCATGGCAATTGTACAAGCGCTTAAAAACACGAACGGGGACACTAATACCGACAAGTTAATCAGCACAATGGAAGGCATGAGTTTTGATACGCCGAAAGGAAAAATGACTTTCCGCAAAGAAGATCATCAAGCCCTGCAAAGCATGTACCACTTCAAAATTAAGGCCGATCCGGCTTTTGCTTGGGGCGTGCCCGAACTCGTACGCGAGATTAAACCTGAGGAGATGCGGGTTCCCATCCGGAACAAACGTTAACGCGAGCAAAGAGCAGG
>JAIBAO010000034.1 GCA_019695155.1 Burkholderiaceae bacterium
CGCCTTAGCACCCAATCATGCCATCAACCGGCACTTTAAGGACTGAAGCCAGGGCTGGCAGCATCCATACCCCAATACTTCATCATCTAAGCTCATAGAATGCTATCTTTTATTGTGAAATATCTAGATCCGCTACTTGACCCTGCCTGCAATCGGACTCCTTTTTGCTTAAGGAAAAATTTATAAGCAATTTTAAATTTAAGTTATTGATTTTATTAAAATTTTTAAATTTTGCTGAACCGTATGGAGCTGCCTCTGCTTATCATATTACTTTTAATTTCTACCATTAAGAACATAATTTTTGACCCGGATTTCCCTGATAATTTGGATCGACTAGGAATGTGGTGGCAAACTTGACTATCAGCATTTAAATGTGTCTCGCACAAAACCTCAGCAGAAACACCTAGGACCACCTAATAAAAAAAGTGCTTGAATTTTGTGCTTGCCAACTTATCGCAAAATAGCAGGCAGTGGCTTTAGAAATTAACTTGCTCTAATAAATGAGATCTTAAGAGATTAAAAAAATCTCTTGAATTACTCTTCAAAAGCAAACCTTACCCCACCTAGCCTTTCACGCAGCCACTGCCTCCAGCGGTTGATTCTGCAAAAGTGTCAATAAACGCGCAATCTCTTCCTTCAGCGCCCGCCGGTCCACAATCATGTCTACCGCGCCTTTTTCAAGCAAAAATTCTGCACGCTGAAAACCTTCAGGTAGTTTGGCACGTACGGTTTGCTCAATCACCCGAGGGCCAGCAAAACCAATCAAGGCTTTGGGTTCTGCTATTACCACATCGCCCATAAAGGCAAAACTGGCAGATACGCCTCCCATGGTGGGGTCTGTTAATACGCTGATAAAGGGTAGTTTGAGCTCGGATAGCTTGGTGAGCAAGCTTGTGGTTTTAGCCATTTGCATCAGGGAAAGCAGCCCTTCTTGCATGCGGGCGCCACCTGTAGCGGTAATGCAGATAAAGGGACATTTTTGCTCCAAGGCATTTTGCACGCCTTGGGCAAAACGTTCTCCTACGACTGAGCCCATGGAACCACCCATAAATTCGAACTCAAAAGAGGCTACTACAACGGGGACGGTATGTATGGCTCCACCCATCACCACCAATGCATCGGTTTCTCCCGTCAGTTCCATGGCTTCCTTAATACGGTCCGGATATTTTTTGCTGTCTTTAAACTTTAAACTGTCCACAGGCAAGACATCGGAAGCAATTTCATACCGCCCCTCGGCATCCAGCAAAAAATCGAGCCTCGCCCGTGCGCGAATTCGCATGTGATGATCACATTTGGGGCAAACATTTTGGCTTTTATCTAGATCGCTGCGGTAAAGCACTGCTTCGCAACTGGGGCATTTGATCCATAAACCTTCAGGAACATTGCGGCGGGTTGCAGGGTCAGAGGACTTGATCCGCGGGGGAAGCAGTTTTTCAATCCAACTCATAGGACTTACTCCATCATGAATGCTTTACAAAATCTAGAAAAACAAAATTAGGCAACTTCTTAATGTACTTTGATAGATACTCTCAGCACATTTAAAAGTGCGACATCTACAAGCTATCTTGAGGGCCGCACGAAACCAAGCAATAGCTCTTTTCCCTTTATTGATCCAATGCTACCCGAATAGTATTTAAAAATTCAGCTGCTGCCGCAATCGCCCGGTCTGGGCCTGCTTGTTCCATTAGTTGAATAATACGGCTGCCAATCACTACTGCATCGGCAATATTGGCTATTGCGCAGGCCGTAGCGGCATCGCGCACACCAAAACCTACCGCAATCGGCACCTGAGTATGGGCTTTAATAAGAGGGATTTTCTCAGCAACACTCGCCATCTCAAGAGTGCTAGCACCTGTAATGCCTTTAAGACTTACATAGTAAAGATAGGCGCAAGCATGGTGGGCTATCTGGGCAATACGGGTCTCAGTAGTAGTGGGTGCGATTAAAAAAATTGGACTCATGCCACGAGACTTTATACTCTTGGCAAATTCCATACATTCTTCAGGCGGATAGTCCACTACCAGTACGCCGTCCACACCCGCAGCCTGCGCGGCATTAGCAAAGGGTTCCACTCCCATGGCTTCAATCGGATTTGCATAACCCATTAATACAATAGGAGTAGTAGTATCGGTTTTACGAAACTCTTGAGCCATTGCAATCACTTGGCTAATCCCAACTCCTCGTGCAATTGCACGCTCTGCAGCTCTTTGAATGATTGGGCCATCTGCCATGGGATCACTAAAAGGAATGCCTAATTCAATAACATCAGCCCCCGCTTTGGCTAAAGCATGCATGAGTGGCACTGTATGTTCGGCAGATGGATCACCTGCTGTTACATAAGGAATTAAGCCTTTGCGACCTTGTGCAGTAAGGCTTGCAAAACGCTCTTGAATGCGACTCATGAAATTTTATTCCTTTTGAAGGGATTGAGCCGTATTGCGGCAGGATGGGCGGCAATAAAATTCTAGACCTGAAGCTTCCGAAACAATATGCAAGTCCTTATCACCCCGCCCCGACAAATTGACCAGGATGATGTTGTCCTTATTTAAAGTGGGGGCAAGTTTGGCCGCATAGGCCAGTGCATGGCTAGACTCTAGCGCAGGAATAATGCCTTCAATACGGCAACAGTCATGAAACGCTGCTAAACATTCGGCATCTGTTGCGCCTACATATTGCGCACGGCCTAAATCTTTTAACCAAGCATGCTCCGGCCCTACTCCAGGGTAGTCCAGACCGGCAGAAATACTATGGGTTTGCATAATTTGTCCATTCTCGTCCTGAAGAAGATAAGTACGGTTCCCATGCAAAACACCCGGTACCCCTTTTTGGAGACTGGCCGCATGAAGTGATGTGTTGAGACCCTCCCCTGCAGCTTCCACTCCAATTAACTGGACATTTGAATTAGGAATGTAGTCAAAAAAGATACCCATTGCATTACTTCCACCGCCCACACAAGCGATCACATAGTCAGGCTGCCGTCCCGCTATTTGCGGCATTTGCCACTGACATTCTTTACTGACTACGCTATTAAAGTCGCGCACCATCATCGGGTAAGGATGAGGCCCCGCCACAGTACCAATAATATAAAAAGTATTTTCAATATTGCTCACCCAATCACGCATGGCTTCATTTAGAGCATCTTTGAGGGTGCGACTTCCCGAATGCACCGCTATTACGGTAGCGCCCAAGAGTTTCATGCGGTAAACATTGGCTGCCTGGCGAGCCATATCTTCAGCCCCCATATACACTACACATTCCATACCAAAACGCGCTGCAACGGTTGCCGTTGCCACGCCGTGCTGCCCTGCCCCGGTCTCGGCAATCACACGCGGTTTTCCCATCCGTTTGGCGAGCAAGGCTTGACCCACCGTGTTGTTAACTTTATGCGCACCCGTGTGGTTGAGGTCTTCACGCTTAAAGTAAATTTGCGCTCCGCCCAATTTTTCAGACCAATTGCGGGCGTAATAAATAGGGCTGGGACGGCCTACAAAATGTTTGAGTTCGCGCTCAAATTCAGCAATGAATTCAGGATCTTGGCGATAGTGTGAATAAGCATTTTTCAGCTCTTCAAGTGCATACATCAGGGTTTCGGACACAAAAATCCCGCCGTAGGGGCCAAAATGCCCGCTGATGTCCGGTAGATCATACTGTTTCACGTTTTAACTCCTGAATGCAGAAACCTTATAAACTCTTGCTTAGTTCGGGTTATTAAACCCAAATTTTCCATTAAAAGTGCACTTTCAGTGCTGCTTAAGTGTTGGTGCGTTTGTGCTCATTTTTACCCCTCTTTGTCGCCTATAGCAATGACTACAGCCCTTCCTTGTATCCCAAGCCATCCATAAATCTAGGGTTAAAGTCATGAATTAATTTTTCCAAGGTAGCTAGCCTCTACTGCTTGTATAAAAGCCTTCATTTTTGCCTCATCTTTAATACCGGGAGCATGTTCTACACCGCTTGAAACATCTACTGCGTAAGGCCGTGTACGAAAAATGGCTTCAGAGACATTTTGCGCATTGAGGCCCCCACTTAAAACCAGGGGAAGCGTCAGATTGTTTTTGTCCAAAGATTGAAGAATTGACCAATCGAACGTTTTCCCGCTCCCCCCGTAAGAGACGGAAGCAGAGTCCAGCAAAATAGCACATGCCGAAGGATATTGAGCTATTTGATTAAGTAAGTGACTGGATGTGGTTTGAGGCCCTACTCCGATTGCACGCATATAAGGCCGAGCTAGTATGCGCGCGACGCTCTCACAAAAATCCGGAGACTCATCGCCATGAAATTGCAAAAGATCCAGTTTGGCAATGTTCACGGTCTGTACAATAGTTTCAAAAGCAGCATTTACAAATAAGCCAACTTTACTCACGAAAGG
This sequence comes from Burkholderiaceae bacterium, assembly GCA_019695155.1. Classification (GTDB taxonomy): domain Bacteria; phylum Pseudomonadota; class Gammaproteobacteria; order Burkholderiales; family Burkholderiaceae_C; genus Piscinibacterium. The sequence goes on from JAIBAO010000034.1 coordinate 4,370, forward strand.
GGGTAAAGATGCCGTCATGCCAGAGACTGCCTGTGCAGTCACATAACGAGCGCTTGCCTCATAAAACACAAAACCCAAAGCATCAACACCGCTATCTACTGCAGTCTGTACATCGATAGGACGGGTTAAACCACAAATTTTAATGCGCGTGCGTTGCATAACAAGAGTCTGTTTCATCTGCCAACTGCCACCATGGCAGAGCATTATTTTCAGTAGGCAAATTAAATTCGGGCGGATAACTTACCGCAGTTAGATACAAACCGTTTGGTTCAAAAGTACGTGCATTTTGCTTTCGATCCCGACTATTTAATACGGTAGCTAGTTTTTCTGATGTCCATTTGCCCTTCCCTATTTGCATGAGGCTGCCCATAATATTGCGTACCATATGGTGCAAAAAAGCATTTGCACAGATTTGCATCAAGATTAATGCGCCTTTACGTTCCACACTAATAGTATGCACTGCACGTATAGGGGAAGCTGCCTGGCATTGAGCAGAACGAAAGGCTGAAAAGTCATGGGTACCGACCAGGGTTTGAGCAGCATGATGCATAGAGAGGACGTCCAGCCTTTGATGACTCCAAGCGATGAGATTATTTAAATGGGCAGGTCTAACCGAATGCTCGATTAAAACATAGGTGTATTGGCGGCTTATGGCTGAAAAACGAGCATTAAAAGTATCAGGTACATTGATTGCCCATTGCACTGCAATACTTTTTGGCAGCAAAGAATTCAGTCCTCGCACCCAGTTTTGCGCCGCTCTATTGACGGTAGTATCCAGATGAATAACCTGAGCAGTTGCATGAACTCCCGCATCAGTGCGGCCTGCACACCAAATTGTGCTTGGTTGTTTAGTGAACTCTGTTAAAGCGCGTTGCAACTCATCTTGTACGCTCATACCGTCTGGCTGGGTTTGCCAACCGTTGAAATTGGAACCATCATAAGAAAGACCCAGAGCAATGCGCATGAATGATAAAAAAGACCAGAAAGTCCAAAAAATAAAGGTCCGGACAGAGCCGGACCTAGTCAAGGTAAATCCTGATTTATGCGATACGTGCCAATAACTCGTTAGCACTGGCCTTTTGCTCTGCATTACCCAAAGCTAATACTTCAGAGAGCAGTTCACGCGCCCCGTCGTTATCACCAATGGCTATATAGGCTGATGCCAAACTCAGTTTTGTACCCATTTCAGAATCTGCTGAAGCAGGAGCTGCTGCAGCTGTTATAGTCACACTGGGTTTTTCTTTAGCTACCGGTTTTGGAATATCAAATCCGCTTAAATCAAAATCCAGCGCAGTTTCATTCGCTACAGATTCCACATTTGCCGGGCTTGAAACGGAGGGTACAGCTTTTATGGTAGCGCCTGAAGAGCTAAGAGGAGGCGGAGCAGCAGCAGGGGCTTGACCCAAGTCAAAATCCAGTGCATCACTGGCTTGTGAAGAGGTGGCTGAAATAGGTGGCTTGCTTGCCGACTTATTAATGTCAAGGCTAATACCCAGATCTTGAGAAGTCTTCTCTGCACCTTTTGCAGAACGCTCAGGCTGCAAGAAAGCACTAGAGGGATCTCCTGCCGCTACTGCTTCGGGCATAAGCATCGTCCTGCCGTCTTCTAAAGAAGAGATGCCTAAGTCTAAATCTAAAGCAGCTTCCCCTTCTCCTGCTTTAGGGGGATCCAACAATGCAGCCATAGGAGCGGGGAGAGTATAAGCCGCTTCCTCCAAGGATGGCTGCGGCGGCTCAGCTTGTACCTGCGCAGTATTAGAGGGTACCGCTACTTTTACAGTTTGCTGTAAAGATTCAGCGCCTGCTTGTAGGGGAGTAGATAAAGTAGCCGACGGATCTACTGCAGAGGAAGAAGCTCCCCCCGCAGGCGATACATTGCTAGGCTTAACTGGCGCGGGGCTGGCAAGTGGACTGGGCATAGCAGCAGGTGCATTTACAGCGGCCATTGCTGCACCTACAGAATACAACTGGTTACCAGGATCAAGTGCTGCACCTAAAGTAGCCGCTCTTTTCCAGTCCTCCCCTAAACCGCCCGTACGTTCATGCAGTTCTTTTGCTTCTTTCTCAAAAGAGCTCAGATCTTTGCGACCTGCATAAATTTCCAGTAACTTCAAACGTGCATTATGACGTTCAGGCTGTGCAACAATAGCTGCACGCAAAATTTCTTCTGCCTGCTTATCCCGTCCATAGGCAATATAGACATCGGCCTCTGCGACCGGGTCTACCTCATTGGAAACCATTTGGTTTGAAAGCGGCAAATAGTTGGAGTTAAAAACACTGGCGTTATTCGTGTCTACTGATTGACCGCCACTTGTACTCACAACAGAATTTCCGGTGCTAGCAACACTATCGCCGAAACCTTCAAAATCACGCTTGCGACGAATACGATAAATACCATAGCCGCTAGCCAGCAAGACTAAAGCCAAACCTCCCAAAACATAGGGGCTGGTTAGGTTATCAAGCAAACTTTCAGTGCTAGAAGCAGGCGGTGGAGTTACTTTTGGCGTAACTGCTGCTTTAGCGGGAGCAGGTGGTGGAGGAGTTTCGGTAGCTTTTTTATCGGCAACTGCTTTATCAGTAGCAGCTTTATCAGTAGCAGCTTTATCAGTAGCAGCTTTATCAGTAGCAGCTTTGTCTGCAGCAGCTTTGTCTGCAGCAGCTTTGTCTGCAGCAGCTTTGTCTGCAGCAGCTTTATCTGCAGCAGCTTTATCTGCAGCAGCTTTATCTGCAGCAGCTTTGTCTGCAGCAGCTTTATCTGCAGCAGCTTTATCTGCAGCAGCTTTATCTGCAGCAGCTTTATCTGCAGCAGCTTTGTCTGCGGCGGCCTTAGCTACAGCTGCTTTATCTGCAGCAGCTTTATCTGCGGCGGTCTTAGCTACAGCTGCTTTATCCGCTGCAGCTTTATCGGCAGCAGCTTTATCGGCAGCAGCTTTATCTGCGGTGGCCTTAGCTACAGCTGCTTTATCCGCTGCGGCTTTATCTGCAGCAGTCTTCTTAACATCTGCAGCAGCTTGCTGTTGAGCCAATTGCTGATTTTTTAGCTGCAGAGCTTTCATATCAGCCAGATTTTTCTCAAGGGCAGCTGCGCGCTCGGCAGCTTCTTTAGCTGCCTTAGCATTAGCTGCTTTTTCTACTTCAGCCTGCTTGGCAGTAGAGGCTGATTTTGCACTTTGAGAACTTCCTGTCGCTGTAGAGTCTGCTTTAGCGACTTTTACTTGGTCCTGTGCAGTAGATTTTTTAGCATTGTCATCAATTCGTGCCGTAACGGTGCCACTAGCTTGGGTTTTAGGCAAGCTAGCATCTACATTACTTGTAGAGGTTTTAGTAGCAACACCTGCAACGCGCTGACGATAGGCCGAGAAATTACTAGATTGAGCGATCACTTCTTTGCGAGCTTCTGCCGGTGTCACTGCGCTTACGGAAGCTGCATCAGGAATTTTCAGAACAACACCGGCTTTAAGCCGGTTCATATTGCGGCTAATAAACGCTTCAGGGTTAGCGCGATAAAGAGAAACCAGCATTTGATCCAGATTCACTCCCGCAGGGGCGGTTTGACGCGCAATCTTTCCAAGGGAATCGCCTGTTTTTACCGTGTAATCTCCAACCGCTGAAGGGGGTGGGGCCTCAGATGAAGCCGATTTAGCAGCCGGTTTTGCAGTAACTGTTTTACCGGAGGCCGCTTGCGGTCGAACAAGCGCAGGGCTTGGCGGGGGTGAAGCACTAGAAGGCAAAGTCACTGTAGGAGCACTGGTCTCCACAGGAGGCAATTTAGTACCCGCTGGATCAAGCAGTACAGTGTATTCACGCACCAACTTGCCGGTGTTCCAGTTTAACTCCAGAAGAAGATCCAGAAAGGGTTCGCTCACCGGCAGGGAAGAAGTAATTCGAACGACTTTCCGGCCAGAAGGTGCGGTATCAATTGTAAAACGCACACTGCTAAGCACCGGACTCGCGTCTATATTGGCATTACGGAACGCTTCTGCTGAGGCTAAACGTACGCTTAACGAAGCCTCTTCTTCTTTATTGAGCGATGTAATATCAACTTCAGCCCGTAGAGGTTGGCCTAAGCTGGAAAATACCGTCAATCGTCCCAAGCCAGCAGCAGCTACATTTTGAGCTGCGCTAGTAGCTAAAAGACTAAAAATTAAACTGGCAATTAAATGTTTTCGTTGAGTGCCGACCACAACCCACCCCGAAGTAGTGTTTTTTTGGACTTTCAGCATATCTTCAAGCACTTACCGCTGCAAGTTGACGTAGTACCGTAAGAATAATCTAGTGTTTGCATCTTTAATTTTCCACTACCTGTAGAGTGATAGCCTCCACACGGATAGAAGTCGTGTTGTCTGGTGGCAACGGCTATAGAATAAAAGGATTACGAATTGTCAGTGTATCAACAAAGAAAGCATTCTTCGCAGAGGCTCTGCAGCACCCCAAAGCAGTTGATCGCCTACCGTAAATGCTGAAAGATACTGAGGGCCCATAGCAAGCTTGCGAAGACGTCCCACGGGGATTTGCATCGTACCGCTTACCGCCACAGGAGTAAGATGCTTTATAGTTTCTTCTCGGTTATTTGGAATCAGCTTAACCCAAGGGTTACTTTGACTAATCATACCCTCTAAATCCACTAAGGGAATATCCCGTGTTAGCTTAATGGTGAGTGCCTGGGAGTGACAACGCATGGCCCCAATGCGTACACATAAGCCATCAATCGGCACAATAGTTTTGCCTGTACGGCCCAGAATTTTGTTAGTTTCGGCCCCTGCTTTCCATTCTTCCCTGCTAACACCATTGCCTAGATCTTTATCGATCCAGGGAATGAGACTGCCGGCTAGGGGGACTTGGAAATTTTCTGTTTCTTTTACACTTAAATTGCGCTGCTTATTAATTACACCTTGGTCAATCTTAAGAATCGCAGAAGCCGGGTCATCCAGCAAATTTTTAACTTCTGCATTCAGGGTACCAAACTGGGTCAGCAACTCTCGCATATGCTGGGCACCTCCCCCAGAAGCGGCCTGATAGGACATAGAAGTCATCCATTCAATTAAACCGGCATTAAACAAACTGCCAATACCCATCAACATGCAACTGACTGTACAGTTCCCCCCTATCCAGTTCTTGTTTCCCTGGGCTATTGCAGCTTTTATCACCGGTAAATTAACTGGGTCTAGAATAATCACGGCATCATCTTGCATCCGCAATGTTGAGGCTGCATCTATCCAGTGTCCATCCCAACCAGCGTTGCGCAGCTTTGGAAAGATTTCACTGGTATAGTCTCCACCTTGGCAGCTAATGATAATGTCTAGCTTTTTAAGCGCTGCAATATCAAAAGCGTTCTGTAGTTGTGATTCCAGGGTTTGAGAGGGAGCGAATTTTGGAGCTTCTCCACCCACATCTGACGTAGAAAAAAACATCGGCTCCATGCAGGAGAAGTCATTCTCCTGCTGCATGCGTTGCATCAGGACAGAGCCTACCATGCCACGCCAACCAATCAGACCCACTTTTTTCATTGCTTTACCCCTTGTTTTAAATTAATTTTCTGTAGTCCCCTGACGGAGACCGCAGCAGGGGAAAACTAAAAAATCGTCAAGTTTTCTTCATTATGCCGTTGATGGCCTCAACCACAGCCTGGCCCATCTCTACTGTTCCCACTTTAGTAGTCCCGGCCCCGGCTTGAAAAATATCAGCGGTACGCAGCCCCTGGGCCAAGACCTGTTTGACAGCAACCTCAATAGTGGTAGCTCCCAAAGAATTATTAAAGGTGTAACGCAACATCATGGCAGCAGACAAAATTGTAGCGAGAGGATTAGCAATCCCCTGACCAGCAATATCGGGAGCTGAGCCATGACTGGGCTCATAGAGACCGAAGCTTTTTGTGTTTAGCGAGGCGGATGGCAACATGCCAATGGAGCCTGTTAGCATAGCTGCTTCATCAGACAAAATATCCCCAAACATATTGCCCGTCACAATCACATCAAAATTTTTAGGTGCCTTAACAAGCTGCATGGCGGCATTATCCACGTACATGTGATCCAAAGCCACATCCGGATATTCCTTAGAAACCTCGATCATAATTTCTTTCCAAAACTGAAAGGTCTCTAAAACATTGGCCTTATCCACGGAGGTAAGTCGCTTGCTGCGCTTGCGGGCTGCTTTAAAAGCCACATGTGCAATGCGGCGGATTTCCGGTTCGCTGTATCGCATAGTATCAAAAGCCTCTGTAGCACCGTCAAACTCTCCATCGCTTGCGGCGCGGCGGCCGCGCGGTTGCCCAAAGTAAATATCACCGGTTAATTCGCGAATAATTAAAATATCTAAACCCGAAACAATCTCGGGTTTTAAGGAAGAAGCATTGGCCAGCTCTGGATAGAGAATTGCTGGGCGAAAATTAGCAAACAGCCCGAAGTGTTTGCGCAGACCTAAAATAGCCTGCTCAGGCCGCAACTTTCGCTCCAAACTATCATATTTCCAGTCACCTACAGCTCCAAATAAAATGGCATCTGCCCGCTGACATATCTCTAGCGTAGCTTCTGGCAAGGGATGGCCAAGTGCCTCATAAGCAGCGCCTCCTACAAGAGCATATTCCAACTGCAGCGGCAATTTAAGCGCTTCTAATACTGCTACTGCCTGCGCAACGATTTCTGGGCCAATGCCATCTCCCGCTAATACTGCAATTTTCATTTCGATTGTTTTTCTTAAAAAGGTTTAAAGTTTTATTGGTTTTTAAGGGATGCGATTCACAATCTCATGGCTAACCAAGCTTGCTGGGCCAAATGCTGCGCTTCAAATGCACGGATTTTTTCTGCATGTTGCAGCGTCAATCCAATATCATCCAAACCGTTGAGCAAACAATATTTCCGGAAATCATCTATAGCAAAAGAATAAACCTTATCATTGCCCCCGTGGACTTGTTGCTCAGCCAAATCAATAGTCAGTGTATACCCACTAAAAGCCTGCACTTCATTAAAGAGATGATCTACTTCAAGCTCAGTAAGCACAATCGGTAGCAACCCATTTTTAAAACAATTATTAAAAAATATATCTGCAAAACTGGGAGCAATGACGGCACGAAAACCAAATTGTTGCAAAGCCCAAGGGGCGTGCTCACGGGAAGAACCACAGCCAAAGTTTTTGCGGGTAAGCAAAACAGAGGCTCCTTGATAGCGCGTTTGGTTTAATACAAAATCTGGATTTAAGGGGCGTTTACTGTTGTCTTTGCCCGGTTCACCTTGGTCCAGATAGCGCCATTCGTCAAATAGATTAGGGCCAAAACCTGTTTTTTTGATTGATTTTAGAAACTGTTTGGGAATGATTGCATCGGTATCGACGTTGGCGCGATCTAATGGCACAACCAGACCCGTATGAATAGTAAATTTTTCCATAATGTCGTTTAAATAACTTAGATAACCTGGCGAATATCAACAAAGTGCCCTTCAATTGCCGCAGCAGCAGCCATAGCAGGAGAAACCAGATGAGTACGCCCTGCTGCCCCCTGACGACCTTCGAAATTGCGATTACTGGTTGAAGCGCATCGCTCCCCAGGCTCCAGTTTGTCAGCATTCATTGCCAAACACATGGAACAGCCAGGCTCCCGCCACTGAAAGCCGGCTTGCTTAAAAATAAGATCCAAACCTTCTTTTTCTGCTTGGGCTTTTACCAAGCCTGAACCAGGAACCACCATTGCTAATTTAATATTGGCTGCGACAGGTTTACCGATACGTTTCACCATACTAGCGGCTATTCGTAAATCTTCTATCCGCGAATTAGTGCATGAGCCAATAAATACTTTATCGATCTTGATTTGTTTAATCGGGGTATTGGGTACTAAGCCCATATATTGCAGCGCTCTCTCATAGCCACTTCGACGTGTAGCGTCAGGCTCTTTGTCTGGGTCAGGAATAGACGCCTCAATAGGCAAAACCATTTCGGGGGAAGTACCCCATGTCACTTGAGGTTGAATCTGCTCGGCACGCAACTGAACCACTGTATCAAAATAGGCCCCCACATCCGAATGCAAAGTTCTCCATAGAGCAACTGCTTTTTCCCACATTTGACCTTGTGGAGCGAAAGGTCGATCTTTAACATAATTAATGGTTGTGTCATCTACTGCCACTAAACCTGCCCGTGCGCCCGCTTCAATAGCCATGTTACAAACGGTCATACGAGCTTCCATACTGAGAGCGCGAATTGCACTACCGGCAAACTCAATGGTGTAGCCATTACCACCCGCCGTACCAATTTTTCCGATAATGGCCAAGATAATGTCTTTGGCATAACAACCAGGTTGTAAAGTCCCTTCTACCTGGACCAACATATTCTTAGCTTTTTTAGCTAACAGAGTTTGCGTTGCCAGCACATGCTCAACCTCGGAAGTACCAATCCCGTGGGCTAAAGCGCCAAAAGCGCCGTGAGTAGAAGTATGGGAATCGCCACACACCACGGTCATTCCAGGCAAAGTAGCGCCCTGCTCCGGGCCTATTACATGCACAATACCCTGCTGCCTGGACAGGAAAGGAAAATAGGCAGCAGCACCATAGTGTTTAATATTTTTATCTAGCGTGAGCACTTGCTCGCGAGAAATCGGATCGCTAATACCCTCTAAACCTTTGTCCCAGTCAGTCGTAGGCGTATTGTGATCAGCAGTTGCCACAATACTGGAAACCCGCCAAGGACTGCGGCCTGCAACACGTAAACCTTCAAAGGCTTGCGGACTCGTTACTTCATGTACAAGATGCCTGTCAATATATAAAATAGACGTACCGTCTTGTGCAACATGAACAAGATGCGCATCCCATAATTTGTCATACAGCGTTTTCGCCATAGTGGTGGCTAAACTTTCTAAAAGATTTTCTGGTTAAAAAAACAAATTCGTTTGCTTTGAGTAAAGCTAGCGTTTAATTATGCCACTATAGGATTTTACAAACAGCACAGAACTATCCACTGCTTCTTGATGGCATTTTAGTGAATTGCAAGAACAGCTCGCTTAAATCCGGATTCTCCAAGAAACAGCACTTTGCATTTACGCAGGTGTTCATACGCCATTTGCTATTTTTTCTAGCATTGTGGTGCTTCTAACCGCGCTACCACCTCCAAAATGCGAACGAAGCTGCCTCCAAACAGCTCGCCAGTCTCCTGGATCCGAATGAAAAAACTGGACTAAAGACAGTAAGAAAATTATAAAAAGCTTTAAACCCTTTATTTATAAGCTTTCTAAAGCATTTTAGATCCGAAACCCCTATGAAATATAGGGTAAGCAGAAAAGGGAACTTCTAATAACCGTAGCGAGCGGCCCGCAGCGGATTTGAGGAGCGGATGCGTACGCAGGGTACGCTGAGCACCGCAAGAGCCGATCCGGCTTGCGCAGCAGGTTATTAGAAGTTCCCAAAATTAAACCGTTTTATTGTTCGATAAAGAGGTAGTAAAAAGCGGTGATATCTGGACATCGGCGCACTGTGCACGTTGCCATAAGGCCTGTTCCATTAACACTAAAGCCAGCATCGCTTCAGCAATAGGCGTGGCACGAATGCCTACGCAAGGATCATGGCGACCGAAAGTTTCAACAACAACGGGATTACCCGCACGGTCTATAGAGTGGCGAGGGCTGCGAATGGAACTGGTAGGTTTAATCGCAATACTAACGGTAATTGGCTGACCTGTAGAAATGCCTCCTAATACACCCCCCGCATTATTGCTTCGAAAACCTTGGGGAGTAATTTCATCTCCATGTGTGCTGCCCTTTTGCGCAACACTACCAAAACCAGCTCCAATTTCTACACCTTTTACTGCATTGATTCCCATCATGGCATAGGCAATCTGTGCATCTAGCTTGTCAAACAAAGGGGTGCCTAAACCTACAGGTATTTGATCGGCCACAATATTAATTCTTGCCCCACAAGAATCTCCCACTTTACGCAATTCATCCATGTAATTTTCTAGCAAGGAAACATCAGCGATAGGTGCAAAAAATGCGTTGCGTTCTACATGCTCCCATGCCTCAAAAGGGATCGGTAATTCTCCCAACGCTGCCATATAGCCATGAATCACTGTGCCGTAGTGTTCATGTAACCATTTTTTAGCCACAGCACCGGCTGCTACCATCGGGGCGGTCAGTCTGGCTGAAGAGCGCCCTCCTCCTCGGGGATCGCGCAAGCCATATTTGTGCCAATAGGTATAGTCGGCATGACCTGGCCGAAAAGTATCCAGAAGATTAGCATAATCTTTACTGCGCTGATCAGTATTACGGATCAGAAGGGCGATAGGTGTGCCTGTGGTTTTTCCCTCAAACACGCCCGATAGGATTTCTACTTGGTCGGCTTCTTGCCGCTGCGTTACATGGCGCGAGGTTCCAGGTCGACGGCGATTCAAATCAATCTGGATATCTGCTTGCGATAGGCTTAGACCAGGCGGACAGCCGTCAATCACACAGCCAATAGCCGGGCCGTGGGATTCACCAAAATTAGTAACTGCAAAAAGTGTTCCAAAAGTGCTGCCGGGCATGAGAATCTCCTGCCTGGTATTTTACGTTAACAAGCTGATAATGTAGCGATTTACTGTATGTGTTTTTTGGTAAATCAAGTTGTTAACTGCGTACGGCTTGAGAAATTTGTTCAATACTATTGGCAAGCCAATTCTTCGATAGCGGGGGTTGATCGGCCGCTTGAGGGCCTTTCATTCGTAGCCTCCAACCATTGGCCACTTGAGTCAACTCCATCGATTGCCCACACCACAATAACCAGGCTAGCCAGGCTGCGTAAACAGGTGTCGGGGTTTGTTGTGCTGGGGCATCCAATACCCAGGTTAAAACGCTGCGATCCAGTACCAGCAAAGCATCGGACTGTAGTTGGGTTTTATCTGGCAAAGCCTTGGCCAACACGGTAAGTGCCTGTGCAGAAGATTTATTTACTCCACTGGCTTCATAATGTTGTTGCCATTGACATAAAAGCTTGCCTAAAGCCATTCCTCTTTGGGCCTCTGATTGCATTAACTGAGGATAATCCAGTACATGCCAATCGACACGAGGCGCTGTACAACCTGTAATCAGTATCATTGATAAAAAATCATGCAGACCACGGCCATCCTCTTGCTTTGCAAAACCCGCACACACAAGTGCCAAATGACTGATACGACTGGCCAGTAGCTCTTGCTGTTGTATCAGCATCTTTTCACTCAACAGCGTATCTCGCTCACTCCGTAAATTTGCCAGTTCTAAAGCATTCTTTAAATCTGCACGCAGGTTTTCTAAATCCCAAGGTTTACTGATATAGCGATAAATTTCCCCATCATTAATCGCACCTATTGCTTCTCCAATCTCAGAGTAAGCGGTTGTCATCATTCGCACAATGCTGGGGTAATTATCGCGGGCATAACGTAAAAGCTCATTACCATTGGCCCCTGGCATGCGTTGGTCGGAAACAAGCACTGCAATCTGGGTATGCTGTTCCTCCAAAATGGCCTTTCCCTCATCGACAGACAAAGCTGTAATGACAGGAGCAAGCGGACTGATTAAGCGTTCAAAATACTTAAGCGACATCGCTTCATCGTCAACATAGAGAATTTTTTTAGGTCTCATCACAGGGCCTTGTAAAAACTGCTTTAAAGCGATTGAAAACGTAAAGTTACTGTGGCGCCATAGCCGGGCTCAGAGGCTACTTCAATACCCCCCCCCAAAGACAGCATTAAACGCCTGCAGAATATAAGTCCCATACCATTTCCCCCGGATTCTGCATGGGTTGTAATCGGTTCCCGAGTTAATTTAGCTAATACCTCTGGCTGTATACCCGGTCCGTTATCCACGAAGCGAATCCAGGGCTGGCGCGTATGCTCTGCTTGAACATCATATCCCAATAAAATTTTCAAAGAAGGATTAATGCTTCCCTGTAATGCAAACAGTGCGTTTTTAGTCAAAGTACACAATACCAAATAAAAAAGATCCCGTTGACCTGGCAATAAAAAATCCGCACTTACATCACAGCTAATCCAATTACGTTCATCACCTTCAAACGGATATTCTTCCAGCAAGGTGTTGACCAACGCACTGGCCGAAACTGACTGCGTTACTCCACCTGGGTAAGCATCTCTAGCGGATTGAACGAAAGTGGAAACCAAAGACTGGCAATATAAGGCACTACGCTCAGAAGCTCTGAGTGCAGCCAGGACTGCTCCTGGACGCGGCTGTGAAAAACACACAAGGTCCGGCTTTTGAGGATCACAGGCCGACTCTTGATACCAGTCCTCCAATGCGGTCATATAACCTCGAACCACAGTAAGCGGCGTATTCAGTTCATGGGCCAAAAAAGCTAAGGTTTCCCGAGTAGCTTGTGCCCGATTATCATGTAATGCCTTTTCTCTAGCCCGTGCACTATGCACTGCTAAAGCTTCTCGCAAAGCCAATTTAGTCTGTTGATAATCCAAAGGCTTTTGCAGGATTTTAAATACTTGACCTTCATTGACCGCTTCAATAGCCACCTCGGTCGCTGCGTAACCTGTGGTCAAAATGCAAAGTACTGATTTAAAGTCCCGCTTCATAATCTTCAGTAAATCCAGACCAGTACGCCCAGGCATGCGATAGTCGGTCATTAACACAGCAATTTCATCACTATAAGCATTTAGCTGTGTCAGTGCCGCTTCCACATTTTCAGCAGTGCGTATAGTGAACTCTTGAGCAAAAGTATCGGCAAACCATTTGCAGGTTTGAGCTTCGTCATCGACAAATAAAATAGTAGAGGCTTCCGACAGAAAAGAAGGTACAGGCATATTGAGTGCTATAGAGTTTTAGAAGAAGCCAAGGATAAATCAAAAGAAAATTCTGTCCATGCGCCATATTCACTACTAACACGCAAACTGCCCCCATGGCGCTGAATAATGGAATGACTCACACTTAAACCCACTCCTTGTTCTACATCTTCTGTCATGAAAAATGGTTCGAATATCTTCGGCAAATCTTCCGGTTTTATCCCTGGACCATTATCGCGTACTGAAATATATAAACGCCCCTCCTTAAGTTCTCCCCTGATTTCCAGACAACGCTCTTTATGCGTCACTTTACTTAAAGCAAAAGCAGAGTTGCTAAACAAATTAACAAGAACACTAATAATTGCAGATTCCACACCATGCACATGGGTATCTTGTGGTAAATCAATTATTTTTTTAATCCCTTTTAATTTGAAACCTGTTAGATGCAGCGCGGAACCTATGGTTTTTTCAAGTAAGAAAGTTCGGTTATTATCTTTAGAAAATTTCTGATAAGCAAAAGTTTTAAGGCTAGAAATAATCTCCTGAATCCGTTGGATCCCTTTTTTAGCATCCCCTAAGTTTTCCTGCAAATCAGAGTTATTTTTTACTACCTGGTTATCTATAGCCGCATCTAATGCCATTAAACTGTAGTTAAGGGGGTTGCTTGCTTCATATAATAGCCCTCCGGATAAAGTTCCTAAGGCTGCCATTTTTTCTTGCTGAAGCATATGATTTTTAATCTGTGTCAAAGATTTTGTAGTTTGCTCAAGATTAAGATTTTTCTGAGAAAGTTCATGTTGTAATAGAAAGATCTGCTTTCTTTCTCGTTCATTAAAATAAACACAAAAAGTACTTAGAAGTATTGACAAAATAAGAAATATAGAATGCCCTAGAAATTGATCAATATTTACTAAAAAATTAGATGATAAATAACAAGCGGAAAAATAAATAAAATAAGTAAATAGTCCAAAACCTACAGTTTGAAATAAAGTAAAAGGCAAAATTACCCCAACACCATATAAAGCTAAATTTAGGCCCGCAAAATAAATAGAAGAAGGGCCTGCAGTTTTCCAAATCATCCATCCAATCATTAACTGAATAGATGCCAACCATATTAATGTTAAGATTTTTATTTTTTTAATAAAAAATCTAATTTTTAATGACCCATAAACAATTAAAATAAAAATACAGTTTATCGCTCTAGCAGTAGTAAAAACTGCAAAATACTCCGGATATAAAAAATAATCTAAGCCACTCCCTATCAAAATTAAAAACACAGCAAAAATCGCCGCTGCTTTAAAATCGGTTAGACGAAACTCCTTCAGATGGTCCTGATTTGTAGAAAAAAAAGAAATCATTTCAATTTAATCTATTTAAGACCAAATACGCTGACAAAGCTGAATGAAGACCTCCGCATAGTATTAAGCTCAATCGCGTCTCGGTCTGGGCAATAGTAATAACTTTAGGAAGCTGCACAAGATTGAATCTAATCAATAGGCTAAAGTAGCGACTGATAACACAAATAATTTAACGCCATCCTGCTCAGTGTAAACCCTGGCAGGAATATTTATTAGAGCTTACGCTAAAAACCTAAATTCAAATGAGGTTTATCTTCTGTGCTATAAAAACGAAAATAGAAAGAAACTGATCGCGCATGGAAAAGCTACAAAAAAAGACAGTAAAGCCGTTTCCATAGGCTATTAAGAAAAAGCCTGAATTCCGGTCTGGGCACGGCCCAGAATAAGCGCATGTACATCGTGAGTACCTTCATAGGTGTTAACTACTTCAAGATTAACTAAATGTCGGGCCACCCCATATTCATCGGAAATTCCATTTCCTCCCATCATATCTCTGGCCATGCGCGCTATCTCCAAAGCTTTCCCACATGAGTTGCGCTTCATTAAGCTAGTGATTTCTACTGCAGCAATACCTGCCTCTTTCATCTGGCCTAAACGCAGACAGCCTTGTAAACCCAGCGTAATTTCTGTTTGCATATCGGCAAGCTTTTTCTGGATAAGCTGATTAGCCGCCAGTGGACGCCCAAATTGCGTACGTTCGAGCACATATTGACGGGCTCTGTGCCAACAATCTTCTGCTGCCCCCAATGCCCCCCAGGCAATTCCATAACGTGCGCTATTTAAACAGGTAAAGGGTCCTTTTAGACCCCGCACCTCGGGAAAAACATTTTCTTCAGGGCAAAATACTTGATCCAGAACAATCTCGCCAGTGGTAGAGGTTTTAAGGCCCACCTTACCGTGAATAACTGGAGTAGTGAGCCCTTTCATTCCTTTTTCCAGAATAAACCCTCGGATAGCATCTTCCTCGTCTTTAGCCCACACTACAAAAATGTCGGCAATGGGAGAATTAGTAATCCACATTTTATTTCCCGTCAGGCTATAGCCACCCGCTACTTTTTTCGCGCGACTATGCATGCTTGCCGGATCTGAGCCATGATCCGGCTCAGTAAGTCCAAAACAACCTATCCATTCACCACTGGCAAGCTTAGGTAAATATTTTTGGCGCTGCTCAAGGGTGCCAAACTCAAAGATAGGCAGCATCACCAGCGAGCTCTGCACGCTCATCATAGAGCGATAGCCGGAATCTACTCTCTCAACTTCCCGTGCGATCAATCCGTAGGATATGTATCCTAAACCCGCCCCTCCGTATTCGACAGGTAGGGTTGATCCTAAAAAACCCAATTCCCCCATTTCGCGAAAAATTGCTGGATCTGTCAGTTCTTGCCGAAAGGCCAAGATGACACGCGGCATTAACTTTTCTTGACAATAGCGACGAGCAGCCTCTTGCACCATCCGCTCCTCTTCCGTCAACTGCAATTGCATCCTTAAAGGATCATCCCATTGAAAGGCAGCAGTAGAAGATGCAGAAGAAGAGATTGAATTAGTAGAGTGTAAGGGTGTATTCAAAGAAAATTGCTCCAAATTTATTACTCATTCTAAGCTGGTGAACAATCTCCTTCAAATTTTTAATTGCCTGTGAATCATTGGGGTTTACGTGCAACATAAGTAGCGCCTGGACAGGGGTAGACTCAGCAGCCACAAGTGATACGCTCTATTTAAGATCAGCAGCTAAGTGAAGAGAAAAACTACAGAAAAATCAACTTTTAAAATTCTTTAAAAATCCAACCGCTCACGAAAGCAAAATATTCTCTTAACCAGGCGTTATAACGCAAATACAAAGGAGTCTGTGCACCCACCATGCGTACTTGACTCAAACCCGCACGATTTGCAATGCAGTGAGCACGCAGGGTATGAAAATCGCTAGTGACTACGATCAAAGCAGAGTCTTTACCCCAACCTTTTTGTAAAAGTAAATTACGAGTAAAAAGCAAATTTTCGTAGGTACTGGAGCTTACGTCTTCTTGCAAAATGCGTGATGGCTGCAATCCACGTTGGCGCAAATATTCTCCCATGACCTGTGCTTCAGTCAATATTTGCCCCCTGTCTCTGCCTCCACTCACTACAACCATGGCGCGCGGATAAAGCTGGGCCAAAGCAAAAGCTTTATCTAGTCGGAGCGCCAAGGTAGGAGAAACTTTAGCATTGGGGGTACTCGAACCCAAGACTACTAAAGCTTGCGGTTCAACACCTGGCGTATAGTCGTCACTGCTCTGATTGTGCAACACGACAAAAAATCCGAGCAGGCTAATCATCCACCCTGCGAATAGGGCCCAAAATAAACGCCACAACCAAAGCAAAAAACGCTTCTCAGCCAGCCGCTTCTGCACTTTAGGCCACTTCCAGGCTAAGCATAAAAAAACAATACCCAGACCCAGCGGCAGTTGCACTCCAAAATTTGAAACCTGCATAAAAAGCAGGCTGATACTATCTGCTAATAAACCTAGACTTAAAACAAGTAAAAGTAGCCGCTTTAAACTAAAAGAAAATATTTCCACAAATAAATTTAACGGTTTTTAAATTGAGGAGAACGCTTCTCAATAAAAGCCTGCATCCCTTCTTTTTGATCTTCAGTAGCAAATGCGCTATGAAACATTCGCCGCTCAAACAAGATACCTTCTGCAAGAGGTGTTTCATAAGCGCGATTGATAGATTCTTTAATCATTTTGACGATTGGCTGACTCATGCCAGCAATTTGTTTAGCAACGGCCAATGCTTCATCCATCAGGTTCTCTGCAGGCACTACACGTGAGACCAGTCCCGCCCGCTCTGCTTGCTCAGCATCCATTAATTTTCCGGTCAAGCATAAATCCATTGCCTTGGCTTTGCCTATAGCACGAGGAAGCCGCTGTGTACCTCCCGCTCCGGGTAGTATTCCAAGCTTAACTTCTGGTTGGCCAAATTTTGCTGTGCTGGCAGCAATAATGATGTCGCACATCATGGCCAATTCACACCCTCCGCCCAATGCAAATCCACTCACAGCTGCAATCACAGGTTTTTTGATTTGCCTAATCGTTTCCCAGTTCTGACTAATGTATTCCGCTCCATACGCCTCCATATAAGTCCATGAGGCCATTGCAGCAATATCCGCCCCAGCAGCAAAAGCTTTTTCACTGCCGGTCAAAATAATGCAGCCGATTTCTTGATTTGCATCAAACCTTAGTAAGGCCTGACCTAATTCATCCATTAACGCATCGTTTAAAGCATTAAGCTGTTTGGGGCGGTTAAACGTAATAACCGCCACGCCATCTATAGTTTGAGTGAGAATATTTTCTAAATTCATTTCGACTTTACTCCCTTGCACTCATGTTTCTCTCATCTACATAAGAATGCTCTATCTACCTCTTTTATCAATTGAGCTTAATCAAAGCGTTCTTAATGTTAGGAAGCTACCATATTTTATACGCTTAACTTCAGAGGGTTTGGATTTTCCAGGTCTTTCCTTATATCAACAAAAAAGCATCACCCCTGCCTGCTCCCCTTTACTCGAGAAACACTTGGCAGTTTAAAAAAGTAGAACAGTTATTTTTGGAAGGCACGCAGTTACAGATTCATTCTTCGTAAGCCTTATAATCGCAACCCTTAAGAAGTAGTACCTTTAATTAATGAAACTCCTCAGATCCCTGACTAACTTCTTTTCAACCCTCACTTCTACCTCTGCTGACTCAGCCAACCTCAACGAAGTTTTAGAATTAAAAGCAAAGATCTCTTCTTTAGAAGGGTGATTAGCACGTGCAAAAACTTTTCATCATCTTCAAGTAATGCCGAGTCGAGCTGCAAAAACGAACAGGGAAGCAGCAATAATCGATGAAACTCTCATCAAAAGAATAATTGCCTTTACGAAACTTCCGCCGCTAGTTCTTCTATCGCAGGCAAAAGTCAATGGTCAGGTTTTTTAAAAAACTTTAATCTGGCAATTCACAATGCATTATTAAAGCATGAATCGAAAACAGTTTCTCAGGCACTCAGTAACCCCGCGCAAAATAATTTATTTTATGGCTTTGAAAACATTCGTATCGACTATACACGTGCTTGTAAAGAGAATAAGAATAATACTTGTCAATGGCATGCAGAACAAATCCATGATGGTCTTTTAAGTCTAGCAGAAGCAGTAGGCGTAGTACCTATTTCTAACCCTGAAGCGCCCAACCTAAAACCATTTAGTCATCTAGATGCAGAAACGCTTCTGAATAAACTGGATGAGCGCTTTGAATTTCGAATCGACTTTCCAAACCCCTACCCTGATGAGTTTGGACTTGAAACTAAACGAGGTGTGGCAGGATATCGAGCAATTCATGCTTTATGGCAAGCATGGCGTATTCAATCTCAGCTTTCCGATCCTCCATCTTCCCATGCTTTGGAAATTGGGGCAGGGTTAGGAAGAACTGCTTATTATGCTAAAAAATTTAATATAGGCTCCTATGCCATTGTCGATATTCCTTTTACAGCTATCTCCTCTGCTCATTTCCTGATGACTATGTTCGGACCGCACGAAATGCATTTATTTGGAGAGCCAAAAAATAATGCTTCCATTCAAATCATGCCTCCTCAAGCTTTTTTCGAGAGTCATGAGCGCTTTGATTTAATAGTTAATTTCGATTCTTTTACTGAGATTGACCGCACTATGGCAAGTCTCTACTGGAAGCATATTTTCAAGTTATCTGAAATATTTTTATCAATTAACCATGAGGTAAACCCATTTCGCGTCGCAGACTTTTATACGGGTCATGATAAGCAATACAAAGTTGAACGATTTCCATGCTGGTTACGAAAAGGCTATGTTGAAGAGCTTGTGCGTTTACACAAATAATTTTCATTATTGGCCCGGCAATAATTTCTTGAAGAAACAATGAATGAAATTAGCTTATCTTGATTTCGATATAGCTCAATAAAATTAATGAGTCATAGCCAAGCAAGCATCGGCGCAACGCCTACATGCATCTGAACATTTTTGACAATGCTCAACAGGATGCTGAGAACATTCAACACCACAGGCGTTACATATTTGCTCGCAAAGAGCACAGATCGCTTTTGTATATTCTCCACTGCGTGCTATTGAAGCGGCTGCAAGCCGACAAATATCCGCACATTCCAGGTCTAATGCAATACACCGAACCATGGCTTTTGACTCAGATTCCTGCAGACAACTGGCTACGCATTGAAGGCAGGCGGTAATACATTCATTGCAGGCATCTATACATTCGGTTTGTTTCTGAGTTAGCACTGCTTCTTCCTATTCATTAAACATTATTTAAGGAATGACTATGGCTCTGTTCAGAAAATTGCTCTGTAGGATGTATAAGGAAAAGCTTGTAAGGCCCTAATCTAAGCGCTGATATTTTTGCTGAGAGTGAAGTGAACTTTAAAACTGTAGCGCTCTTCACATACCAAGCAATGGGTCAATACCAGCAAATCACTAGCAGCTTTTCCGATGCGGTTTTTCCTGAATGTTAATTATTCTGCTTGCTAAGTATTTACTGAGTACTGCGTTAATTGGCAAATTAAAAAACGCGCCTAATAAAAGGGCGCGTTTTTATATTGCAATCTCTATAAACCTGATCTGTTTAAGTCAGATCAAGTCTGAACCGCAGAAAAATTAACGAACTTTTCCTTGCTTCCAGGCACCTAGCAACTTGTCATAGTTAATGGTTTCACCCTTGGGTTTTTCATTATCCAGCTTTTTCCAAGGAGCAGCCTTATCGGATAAATATTTATTAGGATCAGCTTTTGGATTGAGCTTGGGAGCACAACGAGCCATGCCTGCTCTCTCTAAACGTGCCATCACCTGATCCATTTCTTCGGCTAAGTTATCCATCGCAGCTTGCGGGGTTTTCTCGCCGGTAACGGCTACAGCCACGTTCTTCCACCACAACTGTGCCAATTTTGGATAATCAGGCACGTTCGTGCCGGTAGGAGTCCATGCAACACGTGCAGGGCTACGATAAAACTCTACCAAGCCCCCTAACTTAGGAGCCATATCGGTCATCGCTTTGGATTGAATATCTGACTCGCGGATAGGGGTTAAACCCACCAAGGTTTTCTTCAGAGAGGTAGTTTTTGCAGTAACAAACTGTGCATACAACCAAGCCGCAGCGGTTTTGTTAGCATCATGATTGGCAAAGAAGGTCCAGGAGCCTACGTCCTGGTAACCATTTTGCATACCCTGCTTCCAATAGGGGCCATTGGGGCCAGGAGCCATGCGCCATTTAGGTGTACCGTCTGCGTTCACAACGGGTAAACCGGGTTTGGTCATATCTGCTGTAAATGCGGTGTACCAGAAAATTTGCTGCGCAATTTGCCCCTGTGCTGGCACAGGACCGGCTTCACCAAAAGTCATTCCGGTCGCTTCTTTAGGTGCATACTTTTTCATCCAGTCTACATATTTTGTCAATGCGTAAACAGCTGCGGGTGAATTGGTGGCACCACCACGAGAAACTGAGGCGCCTAGAGGGGTGCAGCCGTCTGCAGAAGCGCGGATTCCCCATTCATCTACCGGTTTACCATTAGGAATCCCAATATCTGCCGTACCGGCCATAGAGAGCCAGGCATCGGTAAAACGCCATCCTAAGGACGGATCTTTTTTACCGTAGTCCATGTGACCATAAATGGGTTTCCCGTCTATGGTTTTAACATCCTCAGTAAAAAAAGCTGCAATATCTTCATAAGCGCTCCAGTTCAACGGAACGCCGAGCTCGTAGCCATATTTAGCTTTAAATTTGTCCTGTAAATCTTTGCGGGCAAATAAATCTGCACGGAACCAGTACAAATTGGCAAACTGCTGGTCAGGCAATTGATAGAGTTTTTTATCTGGAGCTGTTGTAAAGCTTAGACCAATAAAATCTTTCAGGTCTAGGCCAGGATTGGTCCATTCTTTACCAGGGCCTGCCATGTAGTCAGTCAAATTCATGATCTTGCCGTAACGGTAGTGTGTACCGATCAGGTCGGAATCAGAAATCCAGCCGTCATAAATAGATTTGCCCGATTGCATGGAGGTTTGCAGTTTTTCAACAACGTCGCCTTCCTGAATCAGATCATGTTTAACTTTAATACCAGTGATTTCTTCAAACGCTTTGGCTAATGTTTTTGATTCATACTCATGGGTGGTAATGGTTTCAGAAACGACTGAAATTTCCTTAACTCCTTTTGCTTGCAGTTTTTTCGCAGCTTCGATAAACCACTTCATTTCAGCCATTTGCTGATCTTTGCTCAGTGTGGAAGGTTGGAACTCTGTATCTATCCACTTTTTCGCCTCGGCTTCACCGGCCCAGGTAGACTGACTCATCGTCAAGACGGCAGAGGCTACTGCCATTGTGATCACACTTCTTTTCATGCATTATCTCCTCTGTTAACTTCCCGATGTAGCTTAGGATTTGGCTGCGGGAAGTACCAGCCAAGCGTCCTTTTTTAAAACGCCG
This sequence comes from Burkholderiaceae bacterium, assembly GCA_019695155.1. Taxonomy (GTDB): domain Bacteria; phylum Pseudomonadota; class Gammaproteobacteria; order Burkholderiales; family Burkholderiaceae_C; genus Piscinibacterium. Next base: position 25,929 of record JAIBAO010000034.1, read on the forward strand.
AGATTTATCCTTTACGCATAATCAGTAATAAAACAATCATAGACAACACAAAACTAATCCATACGCTAGGCTCTTGTTCCAGCTTAAGCCAGTACATTATTTTTTCACTCAAACCCACCCAGGCTAGGTTCAAATAAGCTGCGCATAATAAACCGATAAAGAGTCTGTCTCCTCTGGTGGTTGCAATGGGAAGCCAACCCTTACGCAAAGAGGTTGGCGATTTTATTTCCCAAATCGTCATAAAAATCAGCAGCAGGGCAATAACACTAAAAAATACGGCGACGGGAGTGGTCCAGACCATCCAGGTAAACATTTCAGACTCGCCCCATTGCAAAGCCTTTGGCAATATAGTGGCGAACAAACCAGATCACAATCGCCCCCGGTACAATCGTTAGAACCCCTGCTGCAGCCAGCACCCCCCAATCCATACCAGAGGCTGATACCGTGCGCGTCATCGTAGCCACAATGGGCTTTGCATTCACACTCGTCAAAGTTCGAGCCATCAGTAACTCTACCCAACTAAACATAAAGCAAAAAAATGCTGCAACCCCAATCCCCGCTTTAATCAAAGGGATAAATATTGTCAGAAAAAAGCGCGGAAAACTATAGCCATCTATATAAGCGGTCTCATCGATTTCCCTAGGGATGCCACTCATGAAGCCTTCCAGAATCCAGACGGCTAAAGGTACATTAAAAACCAGATGTGCTAAAGCCACCGCAATATGCGTATCCATTAGACCCAACGTGGTATACAACTGAAAAAACGGTAATAAAAATACTGCTGGAGGAGTCATGCGGTTAGTCAACAACCAAAAAAAGACGTGCTTATCTCCCAAAAAGCTGTAACGTGAAAAAGCATAGGCCGCTGGTAAGGCAACTGTTAGAGAAATAAGGGTGTTTATGGCGACATAAATCATCGAATTGATATAGCCAGAATACCAGGAGGCATCAGTCAAAATAGTACGGAAATTATCAAACGTAAAACTGCGTGGCCAGAGGGAAAATGCACCCAGAATTTCTTCGTTCGTCTTAAATGACATATTGATCATCCAGTACACGGGCAAAATGGCAAACAATAAATAGGCCACTAGGAAAATCGTACGCTTTTTAAAGCGATGTTCATTCATGATTAACCTCTGTCCGTGCCTGTTGTCCAAGCTGCTGCATCCAGTTATAAAGAATGAAGCACAAAAGTAAAATAATCAGAAAATAAATTAGTGAAAATGCCGCAGCCGGACCTAAATCGAACTGACCGACCGCCTTTTGAGTCAGATACTGCGACAAAAAGGTAGTCGCGTTACCAGGGCCTCCTCCCGTCAAAACAAAGGGTTCGGTGTAAATCATAAAACTATCCATAAATCGCAGTAGTACGGCAATCATCAATACCCCACGTAACTTAGGCAATTGAATATAGCGAAAAATCGCCAGCTTAGACGCGCCATCAATCAGTGCTGCCTGATAGTAGGCATTGGGAATAGCGCGTAGACCTGCATAACACAATAGCGCTACCAAGGGAGTCCAATGCCAAACATCCATGACTAATACGGTTACCCACGCATCAGTAGCGCTACCTGTATAACTGTATTCGATTCCCAGTTGAGCGAGCACTACTCCAAGCAGTCCAATGTCCGTACGCCCATAAATTTGCCAAATAGTGCCCACTACATTCCAGGGAATAAGCAGAGAAATGGCTACTAGCACCAATACTGCAGAAGCCTTCCAACCTTGAGCAGGCATGGACAGTGCAAGTGCAATACCCAGGGGGATTTCGATCAGCAAAACCGCAAGTGAAAATAGGATTTGGCGCAATAAGGCTGAATGCAACTCCTCATCTCGCATTACTTGTTTAAACCATTCTGTGCCCACATAGACCGTGCGTTCTGGTGAAATAATGTCTTGTACAGAGTAATTCACAACAGTCATGAGTGGCAAAATCGCAGAAAAAGCGACACAAATAATTACCGGCAGAATTAACAACCATGCTTTTTGATTGATTGGCTTAATACTGCTACTCATATCAGCAATTCCTCATTTTTGTAGTAACAAGTATGCTCGCTAATTACTTTAAGCCACACAGTATCCCCCACCTGAGGAACAGGACTATTTCCACTCAGCCGAGCCCGCAGCACACTATTATCCAGAAAACTATTGATTAGCCAGTACGCCCCAATATCCAAGACTTGAGAAACAGTGACCGGTATGGCACCGGGTGTGTCATGTTCAACCAGAGTGATATATTCCGGTCTGATACCTAACGTCACTTCCCCAGCATTTAAAATTTTCTGGGATTGCTCAGGCGGTAAAGTAAGCCCTATCCCATTTACTTGAAAATTTCCATCTCGCCACTGCGCAGGTAAAAAATTCATTCCTGGTGAACCAATAAAATGGCCTACAAACGCATGTTTTGGTCGCTCAAACAATGCATCAGCCGAGCCTACCTGGACAACTCGGCCGCGTGTCATCACCACGATCTGCTCAGCAAAAGTGAGCGCTTCTACTTGATCATGGGTTACATAAATAAAAGTAAGTTTTAACTCGCGGTGGATTTGTTTAAGGGTACGGCGTAGTTTCCATTTGAGGTGCGGATCAATTACCGTGAGAGGTTCATCAAATAGCACCGCTGAAACATCGCTGCGTACCAATCCTCGTCCCAGTGAAATTTTTTGCTTGGCATCCGCAGCCAGGCCTGAAGCCAGGCAATCAAGCTGTCCGGACAGTTCCAGCATTTCGGCGATTTGCCCTACCCGTTGCCTGATCTGGGCAGGTGCTACACCCCGATTGCGAAGTGGAAAGGCCAGGTTGCCTGCAACAGTCATGGTGTCATAGATCACGGGAAACTGAAATACCTGAGCAATATTGCGGGCTTGAGGTGTTTTAGCTGTCACCTCAGTGCCTCCAAAATGAACGCTTCCTTGTGAAGGTCGAATTAATCCGGAGATAATATTAAGCAAGGTAGTTTTGCCACAACCTGAAGGCCCAAGAAGCGCATAAGCTCCCCCGTCATCAAAACACATTTTCAAGGGCAGCAGAGCGTAATCTTCGTCACTTTGAGGATTAGCTTTGTAGGAGTGTGCCAAGTCCAGTTCAAGACGAGCCATAAGCACTTCCCATTCGTATAGGAGCGCGTAATAAGCCCCCCTGCTGATCAAACACATACAGCTGTTCGGGGTTCACGTATAGGGTGAGATTCGAACCCAGTTCAAAAAAATGTACACCGGTCAGTTGTGCAACCAGTTCACCCAAGGCGGTATGCACATGTACAAAAGTATCAGACCCTGAAATTTCGGCCAATTCAACTGTTCCTAATAAAGCAATATTTTCTGGTAGTGGTATCAGCTTTAGGTCACTGGCCCGTACTCCTATGGTGAATTGTGAATCGGTAGCTTTGAGCTTTTCTAAAGAGATCTCTGGTAAAGATATTGCAACATCACCCCTAAGCTTTATTCCGGATTCCGTCCAGTAAGCATCCAATAAATTCATCGGTGGGTCACTAAAAGCCCGGGCCACTTCAATGGATTGAGGGTAATGAAACACCTGTGCTGTAGGGCCGTATTGCAGGAGTCGTCCCGCTCCTATGACAGCGGTGTAGCCCCCTAGTAATAAGGCTTCCGAAGGTTCAGTAGTGGCATACACGACAGTTGAGTTACCGTTAGCAAACAAAAAGCCAAGTTCTTCACGTAATTGTTCTCTTAGTTTGTAATCTAAATTCACCAAGGGTTCATCTAAAAGCATAAGAGGCGCATTCTTAGCCAAAGCCCTGGCCAAGGCCACGCGCTGCTGCTGCCCGCCGGATAATTCTGCTGGCAGGCGATTTAGAAAAGGTTCAATATGGAGCTTCTGGGCCAGTTCTATTACCTGGGAGCGAATATTGCGTTCCCGACGTATCTTAAGCGGGGAAGCGATATTTTCGTAAACCGTCATAGATGGATAGTTAATGAATTGCTGGTATACCATCGCCACATTTCGTTCACGTACGGGTTTGCCGGTCACATCTTGGCCATCTACTTTTATCTTGCCTTTGCTGGGAATATCCAATCCCGCCATGATACGCATTAAAGTAGTTTTTCCGGCTTGTGTAGCGCCTAGCAACACAGTCATTGCGCCAGGCTGGAGGGTCATATCCAGAGGATAGAGAAAAGTCTGAAGTCCTACCTGTTTTTCGACGCGTTCCAGCATCAATTGCATGAAGTCTCCCTGCTTGAAACTGCTTTATACCGTAAGGCTAGGCATTTGCTGTGCATTTTTTGGGCTTTTTTGCCTATCAAACCACGCTGCAACCGCAGCCCGATCGTGAACGTTTAAATGCAAGCCGAGTTTGGTACGCCTCCACAACACATCCTCCGCACAAGTAGCCCATTCCTGTTTGCATAAATAATGTAACTCAGCTTCATACAGATCGGGAGCTATTCTTTCCCCTAAATCATTCAGACAGCTAGCACCAGACAGTATTTGTAACACCAAACTCCCATAACAGCGGGCTAACCGATGTCGCAGTGAAGCGGGTAACCATTGAAAATTTTCTGCCAGGACGGCTTCAAACCGCGAGAAATCTAAATCCGGCCGTTCAGTAGCAGGAGTGTAAATACTAAGATCTCCTCCCGGCAAGGTTTTGCCCGCCGTCCAGGCAGATGCAGGACTGTTTAAGGGCTTCGACAATAGATCAGCTGCTTGTTCTGCCAACTTGCGAAAAGTAGTAATTTTTCCGCCCCATACCGATAACAAGGGTGCTGCTTGGGTATCTAACTCAAGCAAATAGTCTCGGGTCACTGCGGCTGGATTATCTGAAGCATCATCCAATAATGGCCTTACCCCGGAATAGCTCCAGACTACATCCGCTTTACTAACGGGTTTTACAAAATAGCGGCTCGCTTGTTCACATAAATAATGAACCTCATCTTCTGAAATATGAACTTTCTCAATTTCTCCCTGGTACTCCACATCGGTAGTTCCAATCAATGTAAATTTTTCTTCATAAGGCACTACGAAAATAATGCGCTTATCGGGATTTTGAAAAATATAGGCCATGGAATGCTCAAACATTTTTGGCACTACAATATGGCTGCCTTTCACTAAGCGTAAAGATTTTGTCTGTGCATTAGGCTCAGAGACCTGCTCATGTAAAAACTGTTCTACCCAAGGTCCAGTAGCATTTACCAATGCACGAGCCTGCACCTGGTAGGATATTCCCTCACTAGAATGAAGGTGCGCTTTCCAGCCAGACTCACTACGCTCAGCTTTGCTACACAGAGTACGCGTCAAAACAGTAGTCCCCAGCTCACGTGCTGCCATAGCATTCAGTACGACCAAGCGAGCATCATCTACCCAACCATCTGAATAAAGTAAACCTTGGGTAAAAGCAGCTTTGAGCGGCTGCCCTGCAGGATGATGACGTAAGGCGAGTTTTTCAGAAGCAGGAAGAATATTGCGTTTGGCAAGATGATCATAAAAAAACAAACCCAGCCTTAAAAACCACAAAGGCCGCATACTCGGATCATGTGGCATGACAAAGCGCAAAGGCCACATGATGTGGGGCGCACTTTTAAGAAGAACCTCTCGCTCAATTAAGGATTTGCGGACAAGGGAGAATTCGTAATACTCCAGATAACGCAAACCCCCATGAATTAATTTTGTAGAGGAAGAAGAGGTATGGGCAGCCAGATCATCTTTTTCACATAACACAACTTTTAACCCACGGCCGGCTAAATCCCGCGCAATACCTACTCCATTAATCCCTCCTCCAACCACCAGCACGTCGCAGTGAAGTTCTTGGATATTTTCTGAGGAACGAACCTGATTCGACAGCGAAAAGCTATTCATAGAAGAGGCTTTAAGTAAAAAATGCTGTAACAAGCTAAAAATTTATTTTCTTTTTTATTCTTTTTTTTTCTTCTTCTTCGAGTTTATATCAGCCTTGCTGCAAAGATACAAGAGGGGATTTATACGAATTTTTTATTTTTTCTCTATGAATTTTTTTAAAAACAGCCAAAATCTTTCTTTTGTTTACTTTAAGGGAAGCGTTTTTCACATGACTCCAAATCCCCGCCAAGCAGAACTTTTAGCACGCGTCGTGGCTGATGGTTCAGCCTCTATTGACTCCCTGGCAGAGACGCTAGGAGTAACCGTGCAAACCATACGGCGTGACGCTCAACAAATGGTCAATGCAGGCTTATTGGCACGCTTTCATGGAGGAGTCCGTCTACCCAGTTCCACGGTAGAAAATATTGCTTATCGACAACGACAAACTTTACATTTACAAGCCAAACAGCGTATCGCAAGAGCTGTAGCCAAAGCCATTCCGAATGGTTGTTCCCTATTCCTGAATATAGGTACCACAATTGAAACCATTGCGCGGGCTTTAGTACTACACCGAGGGTTGCGAGTCATTACCAATAATCTAAATGTTGCAGCAATTTTGAGCGATGCGCCTTCCTGCGAAGTGATTATCGCAGGCGGTGTGGTTCGCCCCCGCGATTACGGCATTATTGGGGAAGCCACCGTAGACTTTATTACTCAATTTAAAGTAGATATTGGAGTCATCGGAATTTCAGGCATTGAAGCAGATGGAACATTGCGCGATTTTGATTATCGTGAAGTAAAAGTTGCCCGCGCTATTATTGAACACTCTCGACAAGTCTGGCTCGCGGCAGATATCAGTAAATTTAACCGCTCGGCTATGGTGGAGCTAGGACATTTGAATCAGATAGATTGTTTGTTTACTGACGCCTCTCCCCCCTCCCCTTTTCCCGCCCTATTGGCAGAGGCCAATGTTAGATGTGAGCTGGCCCCTTGGGGATAAAAATAGAATAGGGGAAAGCTCAATAAATCCGGAAGTAATCCCTATTCAAGCGCATAAGGGGAGCCGATAGTAAAGGGTATGGAGAAAAAACACTAAACAATCCTGTGCAACGAACTGTAGGCACAACAATTTTTACTGGCTGCATCTTTGTGCCGGGTCAAACCCTCAACATTACTCTTGCGCAGCAACATAAAGTAACAACGCTACCCATGATTCAAGGCGTAAGGTAAGAGCACTTTGTTGGATAATATTAGCTTCTACTTCTACGTTTCTGACCGCATGCCTCGTTCTCATCCCATTCAAAAACTTTTTAACTATGCTAAGGTTTATCGACGTAATATTCGGCTCGCTGCTCTTTATTCCGTTCTCAATAAATTCTTCGATATTCTTCCAGAGGTGCTTATCGGAGCCGCCGTTGATGTGGTTGTTAAAGGCGAGGAAAGTTTTTTAGCCCGCAAGCTTTTAGGCCACCTGGGTATTAGCAATACCTGGGAACAACTATTGGTATTGGGCGTTCTTAATATTTTTATTTGGGCAGGAGAATCTCTGTTTCAGTATTTATATGAAGTGAAATGGAGACAATTGGCTCAAGATATACAGCATGACTTACGACTGGATGCTTACCAGCATGTGCAGAAACTGCAGATGCGCTATTTTGAAACCCAGCGTACCGGCAATTTAATGTCCATCTTAAATGACGATATTAATCAGATGGAACGATTCTTAAATGGCGGAGCAAATCAAATTATTCAGGTATTTTGCTCCTCCCTCATGATCAGCGCCGTATTTTTTGCATTGCAGCCTAATATCGCCCTAATCGCCTTGCTACCCATCCCAATGATTCTGTTTGGCGCATTTTGGTTCCAGAAACGCTTAGCGCCACGCTATACCAAAGTACGCGAAGCTTCAGGCGATGTCAGCGCACGGCTAAACAATAATCTTCTGGGTTTGGCTACTATTAAAGCATTTGCTACAGAAGAATTTGAAGCCGAACAGATCAGAAGCGCCAGCAATAATTATCGACAAGCTAATGCGCGGGCCATACGCCTAAGTGCTGCCATTACACCTGTGATCCGGATTGCCATCTTGTGCGGTTTTACCGCAACGCTTTTATATGGCGGTTGGCTTACGTTGCAGGGACAGTTAGCTGTGGGAGCTTATTCAGTATTAGTATTTTTAACACAACGCCTGTTGTGGCCGCTCACAGGCTTAGCCGAGGTTACGGATCTATACCAACGTTCCATGGCCGCCATCGATCGCGCTATGCAATTGCTTCATACTCCCATTAGCATTGAGTATGAAGGAAAGCATTTCCCCTCTGAACAGCTTAAAGGTGAATTACGCTTTGAAAATGTTTCCTTCGCCTATGATGAAAAGCCTGTTCTTGAAAATATCAATCTCATTATTCCTGCTGGTAAAACCATTGCTTTTGCGGGAACCACCGGATCGGGAAAGTCTACCCTTATCAAGCTTCTTCTTCGCTTTTACGAACCTCAATCCGGCCAAATATTACTGGATGGTCAGCCTATTCATACTTTAAACCTTCAAGATTTACGGCGCTGTATAGGCTATGTATCACAGGATACTTTTTTAACTGATGGCAGCATTGCGCAAAACATTGCTTACGGCACCCCAAATGCCAGCGAGCAAGCTATTACCCAAGCAGCAACTGCTTCTGAATCTGCGCTATTTATCAATCAATTGCCATCCGGTTTTTCTACTCGTATTGGGGAACGGGGTCAAAAACTCTCAGGAGGACAACGTCAACGTCTCGCTTTAGCAAGGGCTATTTTAAAAAATCCTCCTATTTTGATTTTGGATGAAGCAACGAGTGCGGTGGACAATGAAACAGAAGCTGCGATACAGCGCTCGCTAGAAACGATCAGCCGCAATCGCACTACCCTCGTTATTGCACACCGCCTCTCTACCGTACGCAACGCCGACTGTATTCATCTCGTGCAGGCAGGGCGCATTGTAGAAAGTGGCACTCACGACGAATTGCTACTGAAAAAAGGAGGATATGCCGCCTTGTGGAAACTGCAGACCGGTGAACGCTAAAAAACTATACCGTCAGGCATAGGTAATCCAGTGCTCATACTCTTTGCTATCTAAATGAGGCAAATGGTTATAACTGACTAACATATGCCGCTTAGGAGTAAACGCAAACTCGCTAACTGCAGTATTGCGGATGCGCAGATTCAATTCAATAGTAGTTTCAGGGCTTGTTTCAAGCACAGAACCTACGGCAGTAGAGATCGGCCCACCACTAGAAACGATCAGTACATTTTCCCCGTAATGCTTGAGTCGTACATGATCCAGCACACGGCGTACGCCTGCCAGAAATTCAGCATAGCTAAGCATTCCAGCAGGGGTAATTTCTCCCTGCATCCAAGAGGCCAAAGCCTGACGGAGCAGACGAAAGTGATGACGGTATAGTTCTGGCGTAGTAGGCTTAGGGAGCGCTGCTGGATGAATAGCCGCAATCAAAGTATTACTGTCATATTCATTTAAATCCGGCCAGGGCAGCACTTCCATCTGTACCTGCATTCCCTTGGCAATGTCCTGCCAGGTTTGCAAATGACGCTGAAGCGTGCCACACATCACAGTGTTAAACACTTTTCCTCGGCCGCGAAAATACTCGCCTAAACGCAAACTTTGCTGACGACCTAAAACACTGAGCTGATCATAATTTTCTGAGCCAAATGAAGCCTGGCCATGACGCACGAAAGTGAGCGTTCCCATGTTAATAAGAACTTGAAATAAAAGTTAAGGGAGAGTAGCACTACCCGATTTACTAACCTCAGAATAAGGACTTAACATCTGTTTTTTTGTCTCATTATAAAAAATGAGCAGATATAAAAGTACAAACCCTAAGCACATCCACTGCAGCATGGGTACATCGTCTACAAAAACCCAGGCGCTTACTGCTCCAAAAAGCGCTAACCCCATACATCGAATACTGGCACCCGCGTTAAACCCTAAAAAAACCCGATGACCCGCTTGATGCTTTTCTTTAAGCGAAAAAGCCATCAGAGAATGTAAATGCCGATTATCTGCACCACTAATTTTTGAACCCTTGATTAAGCGCCGAATGATAGAAAACAAGGTTTCGGTTATTGGATAAGAAGCCAGCAACAAAGGAAACCAGGGACTAATCGCCGGGTTTCTTTGGACAAGCAAAACTGAAAGCAGAGCAATCATGAAACCCAAAAAATAAGCCCCACCATCGCCTGAAATTAGTTTTGCTTTTGGAAAATTAAAGCCGAAAAATCCTGCAGTCACTCCAAAACATAGGACACAAATGTTTGTCAGCAAAGTATCTTCTGCCCGATTAGCAGCCAAGCCTAAAGCCGCAAAGATAAGTAAACAAACTCCACCCAGTAATCCGTTTAAACCATCAATAATATTCATGGCATGGACTAAACCAGCAATCGACAGCAAGGTTATCGCACAAGAAATCCATCCATATTGAGAAAGCCACTTATCAAAGAAAGCCAGATGTAGGCTGTGAATGTTGGCCCCCAACAGATACACCGCAAGCATGGCCGCAACAAAGGCCGCCAGCATGCGCCACAAAGGACGTACCCGATTAGACAAATCCTCCAATAACCCCGCAATCACCACGGGCAGGCTGCATAAACCTAAGGTATTGGCCATGCTTTGTGTCGGAGCAGAAATGTACCCAAAAAAACGAGCCACGCCCACAGCGATAAAAAACCCTATAAATACTGCGAGCCCCCCCACGCGCGGCAAGCGTTGCAGTTGCATATGTTGCGGCCCCTCATGACGATCCGAGCCTGTTAAATGTAAATGAACACTCCGCGTCAATAATATAAATGCTGCTAATCCAGCAGAAGCAAGGAATGCAAAAGCTAATTGAGCAATCATTAGGGAAAAAGGGCTAGCCCGAATAAAAAACTTCAACAGAGCTTAAAAAAGCTACGCTCTGCAACCAAGCAGGGGTCACGAATAGCATATTTTCTAGACCTAATCTTCCCTAGTATTAATGCGGCTTTCAAGAGATAATTGCCCTGAAAAGCGCATAAAAATTAGAGAAGAATAAAAAGACCTTCTGACAGACATATTACTAGCTCGCAGTGGGCTTTAGGAAGGGTTGCATGAAGATATAGGTGGACCACCAAAAGAACTGATCCGGATTAGACAGTAGTTTATTAGAAGTTCCCAACATTTTTTAGACACCAGCAGCATTACGCAACAGTAATGCTTTATCAGTCGCCTCCCAGGAAAACTCGGGTTCTTGTCGACCAAAATGTCCATAAGCTGCTGTTTTCAAATAGATCGGACGCAATAAATCCAACATCTGAACAATGCCTTTAGGACGCAAATCAAAATGTGCAGCCACTAATTGCGCAATTCTTTCATCAGGAATTAAGCCAGTACCTTCCGTATAAACAGTAATATTAATAGGTTTAGCCACTCCTATGGCATAGGCCACTTGCACCTGGCATTGTCTGGCAAGACCTGCAGCGACTACGTTTTTTGCTACATAACGCGCTGCATAAGCAGCGGAGCGGTCTACTTTGGAAGGATCTTTGCCTGAGAATGCACCGCCTCCATGTGGACACGCTCCTCCATAAGTATCCACAATAATTTTTCTCCCCGTTAAGCCACAATCCCCCTGGGGACCACCAATCACAAAACGACCTGTAGGATTCACCAGATAGCGCGTATTTTGCAACCACTCTTTAGGTAATGAAGGTTTTATGATTTCTTCAATGACTGCCTCTCGAATACGCTCCTGGCTAATATCGGGGGCATGCTGAGTAGACAACACCACGGTATCAATACTATCAGGCCTTCCGTTAACATAGCGCATCGTCACTTGAGATTTTGCATCGGGCCGCAGCCAAGGTAAGCGACCATCTTTGCGCAGCATAGCTTGCCGCTCTACCAAGCGATGGGAATAATAAATAGGCGCGGGCATCAGAACAGGGGTTTCATCACAGGCATAGCCAAACATCAATCCCTGATCTCCCGCACCTTGATTTAAATGATCGTCTGAGGCATGATCAACCCCTTGCGCGATATCATTGCTTTGCTTGTCATAGCAGACCATGACAGCGCAACCTTTATAGTCAATACCGTACTCTGTGTTGTCATAACCAATACGTTTAATGGTGTTACGAGCCACTTGAATGTAATCTACATGTGCATTGGTAGTAATCTCACCAGCAAGCACCACAAGACCGGTGTTGCAAAGCGTTTCAGCAGCCACCCTCGAACGGGGATCCTGCTCAAAAATAGCGTCCAAAATAGCATCGGAAATTTGATCAGCCACCTTATCGGGATGGCCTTCAGAAACAGATTCAGAGGTAAACAGAAAGTCAGATGCCATAGTAAAAACTCCTTTAAAAAGCTTATGCGAGCAAAACAAAGTTCTGGCGTCGCCAGTTTTTACATGGCGGTCGCTTTAGCGGAATTTATTTGCCGGGTAGACTCATGGTTTTTCCGGTTGCGCCCCGCAAGTTGCCCATTAACTCTGCGCAACCGTTAGTGTATCGCGATTAATGATAATTTTCTTTCGACTTTTGTCTTTTTTTCCTTTAAAAGTTATACACAGCCTGGGTGCAGGCTGCGGAATACTGCTGGGTCTTTTATCGCCGGAAAGCCGCCGTATTGCCCAGGCTAATCTAGAGCAAGCGAAACAAACTTTTAGCGTCTGGCAGGCCTTGCGGGAAAATGGCCGTGCAGTCCTTGAGCTGGCGTGGGTATGGCTAAGACCCACCCACACGGTAATGTCGCATGTAATCACCCAAAGCACCGCACCCCTGGATACCGCTATTGCACAGGGTAAAGGAGTTATTTTTTTAACGCCGCATATGGGCTGTTTTGAAGTCACTGCACAATGGTTTGCCGCCCGTTATCAATCTCCTCTGGCACAGTCAAACCACCTGGGAACTCCCATTACCGTGCTCTACCGTCCTTCCCGCAAGCGCTGGCTTGCAACCCTTCTTGCAAAAGTCAGGGCCCGCCATAATCTGCAGCTTGCCAGTGCCGACACAAAAGGGGTACGGTTAATGCTAAAAGCACTGCGCAAAGGGCAAGCCATTGGCCTGCTGCCGGATCAAGTTCCTAGTAAAGGAGAAGGAGTGTGGGTCAATTGGTTTGAAAAGCCGGCTTATACCATGACCTTACCTGGCAAGCTGGCGGCAAGTTGCAATGCTCCTATCGTACTGGCAGTCGCTTTACGCCAACCTAAAAGCAGGGGCTGGTTGCTGCATTTTGAACCCTTTAATAAAACATTAACAGGAGATCCTGTGCAAGACACCGCCTGCATCAACCATGCCCTTGAAAAGCTGGTGAGATTAGCCCCTGTACAGTATTGGTGGACCTATAAACGCTACAAGGGTCTGCCCTCCTCATCCGCAACGCCCATACATCGATGAAAATACTAATGACCTTGCTGGCATGGTTGCCGCTACGGGTACTGCGGATTAGCGCGGCAATTTTTGGAGTCATGGCCTATCTGCTTTTACATCACCGCCGAAAAATTACCCGAATCAATTTGAGCTTAGCATTTGCACGTGAACCCGGCTGGCGGCGAGAATTACGCTGCCTTCAGCATTTTGTTGCACTGACGCAATCCTTAGCAGACAGAGCGTGGATATGGCGAGGTAGCCAGGCAAGCATTAAATCCCGCATTACCCTGGAGGGACTAGAAATTCTTCCAAAAAACCGGAACATTGTATTACTCGCTCCGCATATGGTCGGGGTGGATGCAGCCTGGACTCGACTAGCCATTGAAGGACTTCGTTTAACCGGTCTTTATCAACCCCAGCGTCATCCTAAAAACGACGCTCTCATTCGAAGTTGTCGCTTGCGTCAGGGAAATGTGCGCTGTTACTCCCGACATGCAGG
>JAIBAO010000006.1 GCA_019695155.1 Burkholderiaceae bacterium
AATCACCGGCAGCTTGGTTACTTCATTGAACTCGTCTGGCGATACAACTAGGACAGGGCGACTACCCCTCTGTTCATGCCCCGCTGTTGGGTCGAGCGAGACCAGATAAATGTCACCCCGCTTCACAGAAGCTCACTACCTGCGGCGGGTGCATCAATCCATTCCCGTTCTTCGGCCGGTTGCACATTCGAGTAATCCGAAGAAGCCAGCAGCTCCGAGAGGGTGTAATGTGGCCGTGGCCTGGGCTCCACCACCAGGCGGCCTTGAGCGACAGCCAGACCAACCGTTGCGCCGGCCTGCAGGTGCAGTTGGTCGAGGAATGCCGGCGGGACGGCCAACATAACTGAGCCACCGACCTTGCGCAGCTTAGTTGTGTGCATGATATATTTTTATAGGAAAAGTTATATTTGAATATAACAATATTGAGTATGGATGGCAATACTGATTTTTGTAAAGCAGAGGTTTCACAGCAAGAATGCACAATACCCTTTGCTAATTTTCTTGTCTTAGCCTCCTCTTTGTACCCCTACGACCCATTGCTGAAACCTTGGGGTTTTCTACATTCGTGCACTGAAATCGTCAATGACACAATGCCGACAACTTCCCTCCAATCGAACGGCTTTACGCGCAGGATAAATTGTTTATAAAGCCTTAAAGAGAACCTGTTAGCAGCCGAAATGCTTGTTCGTTGATTAGTAGTAATTTTTAATCAGGACTACACAAGCCGAATCAGGATCTGGCGATACTGAGCATACTTGCTGCAAGCCTCTCGCTAGACTTATTATTTCATTCCTAAATCATTTGTATCTAGGCGCGAAGCCCAAGACAGAGTGCTCTAGTACGCTAAAAGAAAACAACAACGTCACAAAGGATCTAGAAAGGAAACGAGAAGTTATCCAGAGCTCACCCCTTAATTTATGCGGCTTTTCATTAAAAAAGCTTTTAAAAAGCCCATAAATATTAGGGGGTAAGAAAATTTTAAGTACTGTTTACCTCTGGTTTTGCCCCAGTGGCTCTGCGCATTTACACAACGTTCGTAAATGCACGCGTTAAATGATAAAACACCGGTGCAGCAAAACACATACTCGCTAAACGGTCCAGGGTGCTGGAGCGGCCATCGCTGGCCTCTCCCCAGTCTTGTGCACCAGTGCTGCGTTTAATGGCTCCTAAAACCAAGGTTCCCAAAAACCCTGCGCCTGCCGTGGCGGCGGCTACCCCTGCTGTGGTGATGAGGTTAAACGGTACATACCAGTAGAGGGCAAGCCCCAGGAGCATGGCGGCCAGTAGTCCTGCGCCAATGCCTTCCAGCGTCAGATAGCGTGCTACCGTGCGCGCGATCCTGCGCTTACCCACCGTGCGGGAGACAGCATATTGCACAACATCAGCGGTTTGAGTGACAAGTGCGCAAAATAATAAGAGATAGGCCGGGTGATCGTCCCATTGATTCCAACCTTGAATATGCAGGGTTAAGCTGGCAGGAATATGGCTGATGCAATAAACCGCCAGCATGACCCCGAGCTGTAATTTTGCTGCACGTGAGAAAAACTCTTTGGGGTCGTTAGCCAAAGCCGATAGGCTGGGAAGAAGAAAAAAGGCATAAACGGGAATGAGAACGGAAAAGACTGCATAACGGCCCCAGCCTACGACGATGTACTGCAAGGGAAGTAACACAAAAAATGCGACAAATAAGGCACGATAGTCCGCTGCATTGGCCGGGGTGCGGGTTAAGAATTCCCGCAATCCCAAAAAAGAAATGCCCGCAAATAAAATAAGGGCAATAGCCGGATGTATGGCCACGGCTGCCCAGGCGGCGAACAAAAAAGTCCATCCGTTGCGTACACGGTCCCTGGCAAAAGCCAGGACAGCACGGCTTAAAGGTCGTTTAATCACACGCTGGGCCAGCGGCTGCAAAAGCGTTGCAATCAACATAATCAGCAGCAAAAACGCGATGAGCCCCCAAAACCGCCAATCAATCATGATGGCGCCTTTCAGATTCCAGCTGAGCATCAAGCGTTTGGAATTTACCTGCTTTAAAAGGCAAGCGGGTGCTGGATTCATCCTGAGAGAGGCTGATAACTGCATCTCTGGCACGTATGGCAAAAGCTTCTTCAGACTCGTCACTGCGGCGCTGCATAGGAGCTCCAAAGCGAATATTGCAGGCTAACGGTACAGGGAAAAAAGTACCTTTGGGCATAATGCGATGCAGGTTTTCGCAATACACGGGAACCAGTTCTACTTCTGGAAACTCGGCAGCAAGCTTGGAAATACCGCGTTTAAAAGGGCCAGGCACTGGCTGGGGATTGCGGGTGCCCTCCGGGAAAATAATCAAGCTATCTCCGTGAGAGAGCGCTTGTCGCAAGGGATCCAGGGGGTCGGCATCGGTTTGGCGTTTACGGTCAATCAGCACCGCATTTAAACCATCTTTGACGATATGACGGCGAATAGCGGTCTTATCCCAATAATCCTGTGCAGCAATCACACGCGTGCGGCTGCGCAGATCACGCGGCATGGAAGCCCATACGACCAAGGTGTCCAGATGACTGGTGTGGTTGGCAAAATAGATGCGTTGTGCAGCAGAGGGCGTAGTGCCGATCCAGCGCGGATAAGCGCCCACCAGCAATCGAACCAGCCATACAAAAAATCGGGTGAGTAACATGTCTTAACCTAAATTGAGGAATCTCGCAAAAACAAAGCTGCGAGTAAAAAAGATCAGCAAAATCTTAATAAGCTTTATCTGCTGCCAGTCTGATCATGCCCACCAGCAATCTGAACAAGGCCCATACCCATGACAGAACGGCCAGAACCCCTGCAATGGCTGCGGCAGCCAGCACTCCGCGATTTTGCATTAGACTATCCACCAGCAAACGGACGAGCTCATCCAGATCTCGCAAACCTGCATCTGTTGCGCCTTGCACCACACTTAAGGCAACCCCTACAACACCTATCATTACTATTACAAAAGCCAGAACGGCAAGAAGGGAGAAAATCCAGAATAGCCGAATCATGCCACGATGGTGAGTATCAATTTTAGGTTCAATGCTACCCCCGGCCTTTACATAATTAATAATCAGCCCGGCAATACTGGTCACCAGTGTAAACAAACCTAACACATGTAAAACATAGGCCGCCCAGGTCCAGTGTTCTTCGCTTACCAAAGCTGCAATTTTCTGCTGATGGATAGTGTTCATGTTTTTACTCTTGGAAAAGTTGAAACTTTTTGATACCTCGTACATAGGATAATCTTTTGCGGCCAATCAGTCAGTGTGCCTTACACTTTAGGTCCATCCGAATACTTCCTTTAAATGTTATGAATAAGCTTGAACATCAGCTGGATTATCCCTTAGCCGATACGCTACCCCTGTTGGGCAGCGCATTGGAAGTGGCACCGACTATCAAATGGTTACGTATGCCTCTGCCTTTTGCATTAGATCATATCAATCTTTGGCTAATTCAAGATGTTTATGAATCTCTTACGGGCTGGGCCATTGTAGATTGCGGCATAGCCAATGATGCGACCAAAACCTTATGGGAGAAGATTTTTGCCCAAGAACTAAACGGCCATCCTATTACGCGCGTCATTTGCACGCATATGCATCCAGACCATGTAGGACTTGCCCACTGGCTATGCGATAAATGGCAAGTTCCCCTGTTCATGAGCATGACAGACTACAGCATGAGCAGACTGCTTAGCCAAGAAACCAGTCATGCTGCTGGCGCTGCTGCAGCAGCACATTTTGCGCGCCATGGACTTGAGCAAGAAGAACATACAGAAAAAATTCGCCTACGCGCCGGTTATTACTCTAGCCTGGTGCCTGCAGTACCCGCTTCATTTCAACGGCTACAAGATAATCAGCAACTTTTGATTGGAGCCTATAAATGGCGATGCATTGCGGGCTATGGTCATGCGCCTGAACATATGGCGCTGTATTGCCCAGAACTAAATATACTCATTAGTGGCGATATGGTGTTGCCTCGCATTTCTACCAACGTTAGCGTATGGGATATGGAACCCGAGGCTAATCCGCTTGCTCAGTTTTTAGACTCTTTGACGCGCTACGAAATATTGCCTGCAGACACACTGGTATTACCCAGTCATGGCAAGCCATTCAAAGGTTTGCATACGCGCATTGCCCAATTGCGCGAGCATCATCGTGATCGTCTGGCTGAAGTGCTGCAAGCCTGCAGCAGTGCAAAAACTGCAGCAGAAATTGTGCCGGTGTTATTTAAACGGCCCCTGGATGCGCATCAAATGAGCTTTGCCATGGGAGAAGCTTTGGCGCATTTGCATTACTTATGGCGGCGGGGGCAGCTTACTCGACTCAAAACAGACAAGGAGGTTATTCGGTTTGTAGCTGTGGATTGACCGGCCAGAAAAGATGAAATAAGTTTTTCACTCCAAAACGCAGTCTGTCTGCTTATAAAGCAAAGAAAAATATAAATCCCATGCCCTCATCCCTGCATATCCGCATTTTTCCAAACTCCTGAGAAGAGGCATCAAAGAAAAAACTCATCTTACTGAGCAAAAACATCATGAAAGAAATCTGCAGCAAACTGAGCCACCGCTTGAATACTGCTGTCTCTAGCTAACTGGCCAGCAGCGCCAGCCAAGCTTTTTACTTCGAAGTTGTGATCTCCTCTCGCGATACTGATTCGGGCAGGAATTTTTAAGCTTGAGACAAAGCGCTGCAAAATATCAATCGCGCAAAGAGCATCTTGATCACCCAATACAAAGGCCAGGGGACGAGACTCAGCAGCCAAACCCGGATAGTTTTCCGCCATCTCAGACTTTGGCTCTGTTTGGGCCTTAGGAAGACGGCTACAAACCGGGGTCATTAACAGTATTGCCGCAAGGGATTTATCTTTTCCAAAAACTTGCCAGGCCACCAGCGAACCCAGAGATTTACCTGCGACTGCAATACGGTCGGTATCAATCTGGGAGTGTGTTCGCGCCAAATTGATCACTGCCTGCATATCTTGCAGCTCAAAATCCAGCTGCTCAGAGGGCCCTCCTTTGGGGATTGCCGTAAAGTACGCCCAATTAAAACGATATACCGCAAAACCTTCCTTCACCAGAGTCTGGGCAGTTTGCTCCAGAAGCGGCAATCTCATGTGATAGCCTTGGCCTGGAGCCAGCACAACGGCTGGAAAGGGGCCTGCGCCACTGGGCAGCTCTACGTAAGCCTCTACAGATGCTCCCCAGGATGTATGAACTGTAATATTTTGCGCCATCGGCAGCAGAGCCAGTTACAAGAAAGAGCTTAAAGAAACAAATTAATTTTCCACTCATTTATTAGTTTGTTCATTCTTTTACATGCCTTTTACATGCGCTGCTTTTCCAGTTGGAGGAAAGGGCTTAGATAAACAAAAGATAAGCCCTGGCAATTCTGCAGAAGCGAACTTAAACTTCCTCCTAAAGCTCCCCATAAGAATGCAAACCGCTTAAAAACATATTGACCCCTAAAAAGGCAAACCCTGTTATGAGCAAACCAATCAGCGCCCAATAACTGGCAAAAGTTCCACGCAAACCTTTAATAAACCGCAGATGCAACCAGGCTGCATAATTTAGCCAGACAATCAATGCCCAGGTTTCTTTAGGGTCCCACTGCCAATAAGCACCCCAGGCCTCGGCCGCCCATAAAGCTCCCAAAATAGTGGCGATCGTAAAAAACGCAAACCCTACCGCAATGGCTTTATACATAATGTCATCTAGCACTTCAAAACTGGGCAAAGCCTGCGCAATCCGTCTGCGGGCCAATAACACTCCTCCAATAAATAAAGCGGAGGCCCCAAAATAAATAGCCCAGTAAGTAGGCAAACCTTTGCTGCGAAAGATCAGTGGCTCCATGCACAAAAAGGTGCCTAACAAAAACAGTACGGTCAACGTCACTTTACTGTTAGAAGCCGCCGCCTCTTTCAGCAGATAAGCAAAAGCCACCATGGCGGCAATTGAAAACGTACCATAACCAATAAAGTTGGCAGGCACATGAATTTTCATCCACCAACTTTGCAATGCTGGCACCAGAGGCTGAATTTCATGCGCGCCCCGATCAAAGGTGTACCAGAGCAAAAAGGCCACGGCAGCCACGACTACCAACGAAACAAAACCACCCAGTGCACGGGTTTTATACCGGGCTTCGTAATAGAGATAAAACAAGGCGGTTAAACAAGCAAACAATATAAACACTTCGTAGAGATTGCTGACCGGAATATGCCCAATATCGGGCCCCAACAAATGGCTTTCTCGCCAGCGCACAAGCAACCCTATAAAACCCATTGCACAGGCTGACCAGGTAAAGGCACTTCCCATCCAGGAAGGGGTAGATTTTTGCCCCAGCAAGCCTGTCCAATAAGAGATTGAGGCTAATAAGAAAAGCAAACACATCCATAAAATGGCAGATTGGCTGGAAAGGAAATATTTCAAAAAAAATACCGTTTCTGCACGCTGAATATCTCCACCATAAAGCGCTACCGCGCTGATAGCCAGTCCCCCACAAATCAGAAAAAATAATTGCAAAGGCCGCCAGCTCCAGCTCAGCACTATCAGGCAGGGTGCTATACCCAGCAAAATAGCGGTTTCATAAAAATCCATTGCTTTTCCATAGCGCAGCAAAGTAAAAGCTGTGCATACCGCAATAAACAATGCAAAAACCCAGTCCAGCACACTGCGACGCATCAGCAGGGCATGAAAGGGAAGTTTTGGGCTAAGAATTTGGGTGGAAACTTCGGTGTTCATGATCTTCAGGTTTTGTTAAGTGAGCCCCTCTTAGGCTTAAGAGATAAACAAGCTCATGCAAATTGAATTTTAAGATATTTCAATACCAAAAAAACTGAAAGCCCAAGACTCTTTTAAGGAATTATTTAGATTTCTTCTGCAGCAGAGCTAAGCTTTGACGTCATGGCCAAGCAATTTTGAGCTGATCCAAGAGCCGATAGTTCAGCCACCGAAAAGGAAAAACACAAAATTGCCCCATCGCGGCTCTCCACAACGCTGGCTCCGGCCTAGCGCATGAGAGAAATGGGCTTTAAATCCAGTCAGCAGTTAGCCGTATGAGCGTTTAAATTATCCGGCCTTGCTGCTACGGGGATTTTTGCTAGCAGCTTTTTCTTCAGGAGTCACAAATCCAATCGGTCGTTTGGGCGTTTCAGCCGGGGTCATCAACTCTCGCAAGGCATCAAATACCTGTTTTAATTGAGATCTGGTGTTACGACTAAAAGTATCTTGCTGCATGGCTAGAGCTTCGTTTTTATGTTCTAACTCAGCCAAACGCTTTGCCAGGTCTGAATGGGTAGCAGCCAGCGCCCGCACCCGAACAAAAGTACGCATAATTTCAATATTGAGCGCAATAGCACGCTGACTCCCCAAAACGGAAGAGAGCATAGCTACGCCCTGCTCCGTAAAGGCATAAGGGGCGCTGCGTCGACCGCCATGGCCTGCACTTGAGATCACAGTTTGTGATCTCAAGCTGCCAAACTCTTCGGTAGAAAGTTGAAACATAAAATCTGAAGGAAACCGGGAAAGATTGCGCTTAACGGCTTGTACCAGCACCCGGGTTTGAACCCCATAAAGTTGGGCTAAATCTGCATCCAGCATGATCCGCTGTCCACGCAGGGTAAGAATATGCCGTTCAATAAGAGGCTGCAGAGGGGGAGCCGCTTCATTGGAAGCCGGGGAAGTACTCATCACACACTTACCTTTTTCAAAGATCGGTTTTCGGATAAACACTCAAGTAAATTGAGCATCAATAAACCTCAGTTAGATAGCCGCACTATGCGAAAAATGTAGGGTCGATAGTAAAAAAGAGATAATGTTACGCTCCCAATATAAAGCTAAGTCAGGGGAAATTCAGGAAAA
The DNA here is from genome assembly GCA_019695155.1 of Burkholderiaceae bacterium. Lineage (GTDB taxonomy): Bacteria > Pseudomonadota > Gammaproteobacteria > Burkholderiales > Burkholderiaceae_C > Piscinibacterium. Next base: position 7,853 of record JAIBAO010000006.1, read on the forward strand.
AAGCTTGGTTCAAGGGACTAAAATCTCTTGTTATAAAAGTAAGCCTTGTTCAACGGCAGATGGAAAGCCCCTACAGCCGCCCTGTTTTACCGCAAACTGCGGCAAGTGATTGCGTTTTATCTAGAAAAGACCCAGCCGCCTCTAAGAGCGAAAAGCCCTCTGCTGATACGCCTCAATAGCCTGCAAGGTCTGCGTATTAAGCTGCTCGATCGTTTCCAGCCACTGCGGCTGGGAGGGCCAGGCACCTGCGGCCACCGCCGGATACACCTGTTGTTTAATAAACAACGGCAAAGCCACCGCCCCGGCCGAGCCAC
>JAIBAO010000057.1 GCA_019695155.1 Burkholderiaceae bacterium
GCAGGAGAAATTGGTAGGGGGTGTTTTTACGTTTGTAGGGGAAGCAGTAGGGGAGTTTGGTGTCGGCTCCGATGCCGGGGTAGCAGAGCTGGGGGGGATGGTTGGGATAGAGTTGGGCGGGGGCGTTAAGATCGACACCGGCGTAGGCGTGGCTATGGGTCCAGCCGTTGGCGTCGCTTCTGTAGATGCGGGAAAAGCTTAAGCCGGTACCGCTGGGGCTGCTGTAGTCTGGCTCGGTTTGTTGTTTGCGTCCGCTGCCCGGATAGATGGGGTTGCCGACTTTGACGGTGGGGTGAGGACAGCTGTCGGGGTGGGGGATTTGGGGGGGACGGCAGGTGAGGGTGTTTTGGTAGTTGGCGGGATTGCTGCTAATGGGTTGGGTTTTGTCGGGACATTCGGCGGCAAGTCCCAGCGTGCCTGTCCAGTGCTGTACGTAGGCAGCACCATTGGGGGTACCTTCCCACCGCAGATAATGCCAGTGATGCACGCTAGGACGACCGTTAATAGTAGTAATGTACCCATTAGTTCCTTGTTCTGAGGAAGGAGCTTCATAGAGATCTTGCAAAATATCAGGATGACCATTGGGCCCTGCATCTTTAATCATCTGGGCTTGCCGGATAGGTTTGTAATAATCCCAGGCGGCTTGGGGAGAATCGAAATAAAGCCATTTGCCGTCCATGTAGAGCTTGGTGTAATAATGCGGCTCAACTTCTTCCGGCTCGGGTGCTGCCCAGACGGTGGCACTACAGATCGATAAGGCGAGGGCCAGTAAGGCGCGGATAAACGATGCCGGTGGCTTGAGCATGAGCCGGACTCCCTGAAATGCTTAGGATGAAAAGGACGGTGGGAAAAAAGAAAATAGGAAATCCCTAGCTTTTATGCGTCTTTCCAGCAGTTTTGGCTTCAGAAAGCGCATAAAGAGTAGGGTAGAGAAGAAAAAGAATTTTTACTCCCTGAATTCCAGACTCCCTTGTTTGTGGTAGCCATTGTAAAAGTCGGGGGAGAAAACTGGCAAGCAGTTTTAGAGAAGAAAAGAGCTGACTCTTGTTCTTTTACTTTCTTTTTATGTTTTAAAGTATGGCTTTAACTACCCGTTTGGACGGGGCGTTGTGGATTGCTGCAGCACACAAGACCGATAAGCTTCCTATAAAAAAGGTGTTAAGCAGACCCTGCTTTAAAAAAATGCTGGTCACACCTAATAGTAGGGTGCTTGCCAAAAATACAGCGGCCGATTCGGTAATTAAGCTGGAGGACGCTCGTAGCGCAAACCAGGCTGCTGCTAAAAGCGTGGCCAGCAGGAGCAGGCCCACCGCGCCTAGCTCAGTAGCAATTTGAAAATACTGGTTATGAAAATGGTGCTTGAGCATACGACTGCTTTTTTCTGGAGCGTATTGTTTGACCAGGGTGGGAGCACTGCCCGCACCATGTCCGAGCCAGGGAGCCTCCCAAAAAGCCTCACGCGCAATGGCCCATAACTCCAGGCGGTTGCCCACAGAGGTGTCGCTTACCGCGTTGCTGTTGTATTGCTCTATTTCGGTTAAAGCGCGTTGCACTTGCACGCTGATGGCCAGCGTGCTGCTTTTACCGGTAGGGGTGTATAGGGCCACGCTTATAGCGGCCCCAAAAATTAGCAGGCTTGCCAGCCATACCCGCGGCAGCCTGCGGAAATACCAAAACACGATCACTAGGCTTAAGAGGAGCAGTACCAAAAAAGGGGTGCGGCTTGCGGAAACGGCCACGGTGAGCCAGCCTGCGAGTACGGCAAGCAAGATTAAGGTTTGACGGGACCTTAACCAGACCAGGCTAAGCCACAGGGTGTAGGGCACTACGATTGCACACAGGATGAGGGCGTTTTGTGCCCCTACTTCCAGGCGATGACGTATTACATCTTCAACATACAAGGCATGGACAATTGCCCAGCCACCGCAAAATAGTAGAGCCGCTGTGATGCCTGTTAAGGCGGCCCGCCAGGGATGGGTAGCCCGCATGAGAAGGATCAGCACAGGTGTGAATAGCAGCAGATGTAAATGGGTAGCAACATCGCGGCCCGCCAATTGCAAATCTGCAGCCCAAAACAAGGAGAGCGCTTTTAGTACGAGCAAAGCCGCAAGACTAGCAGCCAAACACCAGATGCGCTTGGGTAACACCAGACGGGGGCCTTGCCAATATAGATAAAGACCTGCCACAGCCATAGCCAGAAATAAAGCTTCTCCCATTATTTTTATGCTGGGCATGGCAAAGAAAAAAAAAGCAATCAGGGCATCGGGCCAGCTTGCGCGCAGGCTAGGGATCGAAAGCAGCCGGGTCTCCGATTCCACAGAGGGGATAGGCTTAAAGGTAAACAATGGTAATAATCTCAAAAGTTAATTTCGAAAGCTATAAGAGGATAAGCGGAGCATAAAGGCTTCGCTATGGAATCTGGATTTTCCTACAATAACAGGGATTAAATTTTTGATTTGTACTGGAATTTTTACCTTGCAGACGCTCAACATAGCAGCTTATCATTTTGTAGCCATTTCTAATCCCGCCAGCCTGGCGGACAATTTGCGTGCCCAGGCGCAGGAACTTGAGCTGAAAGGCACGATACTCGTCGCTCCGGAAGGCTTAAACCTTTTTTTAGCAGGGGCTAAAGAAGCTATTGAAAGATTTTTGCATAGTGTGCAGGCTGATCAGCGGTTTTGCTCCATGCGCATCAAACGTAGCTGGTCTGAGCATGTGCCTTTTCGGCGCTTGAAAGTACGGGTGGAGGCAGAGATTATTACTTTTGATCCTTCCATTAACCCGGCTGGGCTTAACACGCCTACTGTTAGTCCGGCCACCCTAAAACGCTGGCTGGATAAGGGGCAAGATGATCAAGGGCAGGCGCTCGTGCTGCTGGATACCCGCAATGAGGAAGAAGTTGCCTTGGGCAGCTTTGAGAGCGCTATTAATCCGCAAATCCGTAAATTTACTGAATTACCCGCAGCGGTAGAGTCCTTGCGCAGTAGCCTGGAGGGTAAAACAGTTGTCGCTTTTTGCACAGGAGGTATTCGCTGTGAAAAAGCAGTACCCTGGCTTAACCAGAACGGCGTGCCTCATGCTTATCAACTAGAGGGCGGCATTCTGGGCTATTTTGAAGCCGTCGGTGGCGCGCACTGGAAGGGCCAATGTTTTGTGTTTGACGAAAGGGTTGCACTAGACCCTCTGCTTAAAGCCACGGTAGATGCGCCTGCCCAAGGGCGGGTTTAAGTCTGGGAAACTTAAACCCAGCTTTCCCATTAGGCGCACTTTCAGTGCTGCTTGGGTGTCAGCGGTGCATTTGCGGTCATTTTTATCCCTCTTTTTCGCCTGTAGTAATGGCTACAGGCTTCGCATTCGGGCCAAAACTGCCTGGCAAAAACCCTCGCTGCCATCCCAAGCCCTAAGGAGAAATCTGGGTTAAATTTGTAAAAAGCAGTATTCTTGTAAAAAAACATCTGTGCTTTTCCCGACTACTAAATCCCGCGATCTTATGTTTGAAACCCCTACTTCCCGGGCCAATACCGTCAATACCCACCACAGCTTGATTCTTGGCTTAGTGGCTACGGACTGTATTGCGGCTGTCATCATTGCGGTGTATTTGCAATCGGCATGGGAACTTTACCCCTGCCCTTTGTGTATCTTGCAGCGCTATTTTTTTATTGCGCTGGGGCTTTTTTCCTTGTTCAGCCTGCTGTTAAAACCCGGCAAGCTACGTGATTTCTCAAGTGCTTTCTGTTTGCTGTTAGCCCTGGGAGGGGCCGCAGCGGCCGCCTGGCATGTGTGGATTTTGCATCACCCAGCCGCTGATTGTGGACGAGACGCGGTGGGTGAGTTTATTAATGGCCTTCCTATGGCACAGTGGTTTCCATCGGTTTTTTATGCCACAGGAAGTTGTATTGATGAGATTCCGCCCGTTTTAGGCATGAGTTTTCCTGTTTGGGCGTTAATTTTGTTTAGTCTCTCGGCACTGGTCCTCGCCGCTTCACTACTACGCCGACTACGGGCATAAATGTTGGGAAACCCTATGCCATTGCTGCATATTGGAAGCGATGTTGAGTTTATAAGTTTCAGTATGGCTAGCCCTTTTAAAGATGAATATACCCAGTGGTTTAAAACAAAGGTCTGTATTCAGGTAGAAAGTTTTAGGGGCAGCTTCCAGAGTGTTTTGGATCAGCAGGCTTTATTGCACTTTCAAAAGGGACTTCAGCTTCTTTATCAAAATCTGCAAGGCAGTGCCGAGCTAGCACCAATTGAAGAACAAATTACCCTCAAATTATTGGGTAATGGACGGGGGGGAATCACGGTCAGCGGAGCCGCATGGTCAAAAGCCCGCTATGGCAATCATCTGGAATTTAGCTTTGAAATGGATCAAACTTTTTTACCCTCTGTATTGGCACAACTTGATGCAATTATTCCCTCTTAAGCGCTTTTGCACTCTTTAAATGCTGGCTTTGTATTGTTCTTAAAACCGATTCTTGAACCTTTACCCAAAAAACTCCCTAATCCATGGATACTCTTATTAATTCCAAAAGCTTGATTAAACAACGCCTTGCTGCCTTGCGCTCTGTCATGCAAGCACAAAATATTGCCGCACTGCTGGTGCCCTCCTCTGACCCGCATCTATCTGAATATTTACCAGAGCGCTGGCAAGCACGCCAATGGTTTAGCGGCTTTACCGGAAGTGTGGGCACGCTGATAGTGACGGCAAATCAAGCTTTACTTTTTGCTGACAGCCGCTATTGGGCACAGGCGGAAAAAGAGCTCGCAGGAACAGGGATAGAACTTTTCAAGATACCCACGGGTGGCAGTACGCTGCATATGGATTGGTTAAGTGAGCATGTAGCGGCAGGAGAGTCGGTAGCAGTAGATAGAGATGTGTTAAGTTTAACGGCACACCGCAGCTTGCTTGCTGTACTGTCCCCACGCAATATTAAGCTAGCAACGGATCTGGACCTCGTTGGAATGGTCTGGCCTGAACGTGTCGGCCTACCTCGGGCGCCTGTGTATGAGCATGCGGCTCCTTATGCCGTACAGTCGCGTTCTACAAAGCTTGAAGCAACCCGTGCCGCGATGCGCAGTGCGGGTGCAACGCATCATTTTATTTCTACTCTTGATGATATTAGCTACTTGTTTAACTTGCGGGGTAGTGATGTGCCGTACAACCCCGTATTTGTTGCGCATGCCCTCATCGATTTACACAGCGCTACTATTTTTAGTGCTGCTGGAAAAATTTCTACCGAACTACAGGCCGCTCTGGCCGCTGATGGGATAAAAACGGCCGACTATGCGCAAGCTAAAGCGGCCTTGGCAGCCTTGCCTGCAGATGCAAGGTTATTACTTGACCCACGCCGTATTAGCTTTGGCCTAAAGCAGGCTATTGCTTACCCTGTAAAAATTATCGAACAGATTAACCCCACAACCTTGGCAAAGTCTCGTAAAACTGCAGAGCAGAGTGATTTTGTACGAGCTACGATGGAGCAAGATGGTGCGGCCTTATGCGAATTTTATGCCTGGTTTGAGAACGCTTTAGGTAAAGAACGTATCACTGAATTAACGATTGATGAAAAGCTTAGCGCGCAGCGGGCAAAACGCCCAGGCTATATCAGCCCAAGTTTTGCAACGGTTGCTGGTTTTGCAGCCAACGGTGCTTTGCCTCATTACCGCGCCACCGAAGCTGCTCATTTAGAGATTCAAGGAGAGGGTTTATTGCTCATTGACTCTGGTGGCCAATATCTTGGCGGTACTACTGACATTACACGAGTCTGGCCTATCGGCTCCGTTACGGAAGAACAAAAACGTGACTACACGCTGGTGCTTAAAGGCATGATTGCTTTAAGTCGTACTTCGTTTCCCCGGGGGACAAAATCTCCAATGCTGGATGCAATTGCCCGTGCTCCGCTCTGGGCAGAGGCAAGAGATTACGGCCATGGTACAGGGCACGGAGTGGGCTATTTTTTAAATGTACATGAAGGGCCGCAAAGCATTTCCCAATCTTTGCCAGAGCCTCAAACCGCGATGGAGCCCGGTATGATTACCAGTATCGAACCGGGCATTTACCGCCCAGGTCAATGGGGTATTCGAATTGAAAATCTGGTGTTAAATGTACCCGCCAGCACGACGGAGTTTGGGGAATTTCTAAAGTTTGAAACCCTGACCCTCTGCCCTATTGATACCCGCTGTATTGAAATAAGCCTACTAAATGTTGATGAAATCCGTTGGCTTAATGAGTACCACGCTCAAGTGCTGCAGCGCCTCTCCCGCCATGTACAAGGTGCGGCCTTAAGCTGGTTGCAGGAGCGTACTAAAGCTATTTAATGAAACAGGTAATCTTTAATAAGGTTCAAGTAAAAGTGCCTCTAAATTCCTCAAAACATTTTATTTATTAATATTTCATTATTTTTTAGCTTAGCTTACAGAGTTTTGCTTGGAAAGCATGCGCCAAAAATCACTATTCAAATGAGCATGAGGGCTCTCGATGTGCTCCACTAGCCCTATCTCTCGATAAAACGTGTCCTCGAGTAAATTGATTTCTCGGACGGGCAAGCCCAAAACTTTTAACGCGGGAGTGCGCGGCACAATCGCTATTCCAGCCCCGCGGGCTACTAGCAGGCCTATACTCTCAAGAGAATCTGATTCTACGGTTTCCTTGAGCTTATAACGCTTACGCTTGATAAAACGGTCCACTAGACTACCGCCATGCGAATGTCGATCGTAGCGAATAAAAGCGCGAGTAGACAGCAGTCTATCTATATTGCTTAGCTTTTCATTGGCTGCCGTCAGTAAAATGAAGGGTTCTTGACGCAAGGACTTCCATCTTAAAACCCCTTCAATAGAATAGGCAGGCTTAACAATCAAGGCACAATCCAAACGCTGCTTCTCCACAAGGGTTAGTAGCTCCATCGAACCGCCGGGCGTCAGATGTACCTCTAGTTTAGGAAACTTTTTTATAAAGGCGGGCAACACCTCCGTCACATCGCCCAGCAGGCAGGTCATGATAGCTCCCACACGCAAGGTGCCCGTAAGTTGGGCATCAGGAACTCCTTCAGTCATTTGCCTGAATAACAAACCGATCTGTTCGGCATGGGCCAAGACGCGATGGCCCGCATCATTAAGAACCGCACTACGGCCACTACGGTCAAACAGACTTAAGCCTAAAGCTTCTTCCAGTTTTCGCATTTGCACACTTACTGCTGACTGCGTCAGCCCAATCCGGTCACCTGCTGCGGCAAAGGTGCCATAGCGGGCTACGGCAATTAAAGTATTAAGGTAGCGAATCATCTGATCTTCTCACATTTTCTTATATATGAAAAAATTTTATGAATAAGGAGATAATTTTTCAAGTTTATATGAAATTTTATCCGTAAAATATTTTTCAAACTCCTACTACTTCACTGGCTCAATTCCCTCTTTTAACTGGAACATTTTGATGCGCAAAACTTTAATGATGAGATTGCTGGCAGCCGGACTGTTTTGCTTGTCTATAAACACAGTCGGCGCAAAAGAACTGACCGGCACGCTGAAAAAAGTCAAAGAAACCGGAACCTTGGTGCTGGGTGTGCGCGACGCCTCTATCCCTTTTTCGTTTCTGGATGAACAGCAGCAATATATTGGCTATCATATCGACCTGTGCATGAAAATTGTGCAGGCCACCGCTAAGCTTCTGGGCATACCTGTGAAGGCAAAGCTGCAGCCTGTGGCCTCTGCAACGCGCATCCCGCTTATGGCTAATGGCACGATAGATCTGGAGTGCGGCAATACTACAAACAATTCGGAACGCCAGCAGCACGTCTGGTTTAGTCCCACAACTTTTATTACAGCCACCCGTCTGATGAGCAAGAAAAACGCCAACATCCGCTCGCTTACAGATCTGCGCGGAAAAACTATATCGTCCACTTCCGGTTCTTCTAACCTTAAGCTCATGGTCTCAATGAACAATACGAAGAATTTGGGCATGACCGTTATCCCAGTCGTGGATCATGGAACAGGCATGGCCATGTTGGAGTCTGATCGCATTACTGCCTATGCTACGGATGACATTATTCTTTACAGCCTGGCTGCCAATTCCAAAAACCCTGCTGATTATGTGATTTCAAAAGAAGCTTTGTCTGTAGAGCCTTACGGGATCATGTTGCGCAAAGACGATTCTGATTTCAAAAAAGTGGTAGATCAAGCCATTACCGAGGTGTTTCGCAGCGGACAAATTCAGCCCTTGTACGCGAAGTGGTTTCAGTCCCCTCTTCCCCCTAAAGGAATTAATCTGAACGTACCGCTTAGCGAAAAGCTCAAGACAATATTTGCCCATCCTACGGACTCTGGCGATCCGACTAGCTACCTTTAAACCCCGCCTCTAAGCAAAAACTGCTTAGCACTTCTCCCTTCAGGAAACTTATGCAGCGACATGACTGGCTAAAAGCCCCCGAAATTCAGCCCTCTACACGGGTCAATGAACTTGGCCTGCCCAACCGTGCACCCGGCAGTGCGCGAGAAGCCGACCGGGCTTTACTGGCACTGGCTCAAGAGGGCTTTTTAGATACCACTCATTTTGATACCGTACGCTTTCCCCCTCCCCCCTGGGCCAATGAAGTGATTGCACGGGCTTCTCAAGAAGGTTCTCTGGCCTACACTCCTTACCGGGGACACCCTGATGTACTGAAAAGTGTGGCAGAAGGTCTGCATACTACCTTCGGCTTGAGCTTTAATCCTGATACGGAACTCATCCTCACCCCCGGTACACAAGCAGGTCTTTTTGGAGCGCTAGCCTCTCTTGTGAACTCAGGGGATGATGTAGTGCTGATTGACCCGGATTATCTGTTTAGCGAACGAATTTTGCGGTTTTTAGGGGCACAGATTACCCATATTCCGCTCATGGGTGAGGCTAATCCCCAGCCCGATCTTAATGCTCTGGAAGATGCCTTCAAACGTCTGCAACCGAAACTACTCGTATTTTCCCATCCTAACAATCCAACGGGCGCCGTTTATTCGCCAGAGCTTATCGCGGCTATTGCCGAACTGGCTATTTACTACAACGTAACGGTAGTGGTAGACGAGCTTTATGCCCGTCTTGTTTATGAGGAGACTCCTTTTACTCATTTGGCAGCTCAGGCTGGAATGAAAGAGCGCACCATCACGCTGTTTGGGCCTAGCAAAACAGAATCGCTTAGCGGTTATCGTTTAGGCGTAGTGGCCGCCCCTGCAAAGGTGATTAAAGCCATCGAAGATATTCAAAGCATCACAGCCCTGCGGGCACCGGCTTATTCGCAGCATGTGCTTGTACCTTGGCTGCACCACGACGGGCTGTGGATAGCTGATCGTTTAAAAGAATTTTGGAAGCTGCGCAAAATCACGGCTCAAGCATTTGCAAAGCTGCCTTGGTTAAAACTGCATCTGCAAAAAGCCACTGCCTATGCCTGGCCTGATGTGAGTGCCTTACAATTGGCTGATACCACCATCGCCCAAGCCCTTATGCGAGACGCTAAGGTGCTAGTTAGCCCCGGCTATCAGTTTGGCCCAAGCGGAGCTGGGCATTTCCGGGTCTGCTACGCACGCGATGAACAAGAATGGACAGCGGCGCTAGAGCGCATTATTACTGTGCTGGATAATTTTGCGGTGCAAGCGGGATTACCCAAGCGTATAGAGTTGGGGAGTCCCCTCTATCAACAGCGCCTGAATGAGATTCAAGGAACAAAAAGAGAAGACAGGGGCAACTCCCTAGCACAAGCTTTGCAGACTTTAGCGAGCTCAAATTCTAAAGTAAACAATCCCTCAGGATCCTTGCAGCAGACATGCCAACAGTTATTTATGAGGTTAATAAAGTAAATAATTTTTTAATAAATCTTTTTAATACGAAAGAACTTCAATCTTATGTGGGGTTAACAACTTTCAGCTCTTTTTTGCAAAAAATATGATGAAAACTGTACTTAGAAACTTTGGCAATAGTGTAGGTCTGGTTATCCCTAAGGCGATACGCGAAAAGATGCTTCTGCAGGCTGGGCAAAGCGTGCAACTTGTAGTTTGCGAGCAAGGCTTGCTCATCCAGCCCCTCAGTTCTACAGCCAGCTTCGATGAATTGCTGCACCTGTTTACCCCGATAGCCTCTGGCTCTGTTGATCTTTCCTACCCAGAAAACATCTCATCCACAGACCGCGTTTGAGTCTTCTCGCCTTCCATTAAAGCAGCGGCCTACTCATCAAAACACAAGAAAAAAGAATGCCAGTAGCCGTGTAAAGTAACGCAAACTTTAGAGCCAAGACTTTCTGCTTGCTGTAGGCTATAGAGTTTTATCTTTCCTGAACATGTAAAAAAATCTCAAGCCATTGCATTTCTACTCTTTCAAAAAAAAACTGGAAACGATAGTCCGGTCAAGGGCTTTCGTAAGCTATTAAAAAGACCAGACATTTGCCAAGGCTATAGGGGTGGGTATTATGGCCACACCGCAGTCTAAGCGAACTTAGTTTATTCATGCTCCCTCCATTAGGATGCGGACTCACTAAAAATATTTTTCCCATTACAAAAACTGAAAAAATTACCAGACTGATCTATATTTTCTATCTTCTTCTAGAAAAGGTAGTTAACAATGCGATCTGCTGTTTTTTTCGGTTGTGTGCTTATTGCTTTAAATTTTGGCAGTGCTGAATCTCTTATGGCGGCCGATGACTATAAATCCTTATTTAAAGCAAAAAAATACGCAGAGATTGAACGACTGACTAGCCAGCAGTTGGAAAGTCAGCCAACCGATACTGCCGCTCTGATTGCCAAGGCGGAGGCTATTTTGTTTTCTGAAGATAAAACTCGTATTGACCAGGCCGTAGAATTGTCAGAAAAATGCGTTGCCGCGCATCCGAAAAAATCGGAGTGCCATCTTAGTCTTGGCACAACGCTTGCTGCTAAAGCTCTTGCAGCGGGCAAGATTTCGGGATTATTACTGGCTGGAAAAATTCGGCAAGCTTATCAGCAGGCGGTAGCTTTAGATGAGAAAAATATAGAAGCCCGACTTTCTCTTTTACGGTATTACCTTATAGTCCCTTCTATAGCAGGAGGTGGGATTGAAAAAGCGCAAGAGTTAGCACAAGAAACACTTGCAATTCATGCTCAAGCAGCTCAGCTAATGCGAGGTGCGATTAGTTTGCGGGAGAAACAGCTAGCTGCTGCAGAAGCTGCAGCTTTATCTGCCAGTGCGCCAGGAAGTCCGCCCCTAGATGAAACGCTAACCGAAATGCAGCGTAGTCTTTTAATAGGTACAGGAAGTCTGTATATGGAGGCAAAAAAGTATACAGATGCGGAGCGGGCTTTTAGGACGATACAAAAATATTATCCTGATAGCGCTTGGGGACCTTTTTTACTAGCACGGGTTAAGCAAACGCAGGGAAAATGTTCTGTAGCGTTACCTTTTTTTGAAAAAGCTGTGGCCCTGGATTCTGAAGCGGGCTATATCTATTTTCGTATGGCCGAGTGTTTAGAGCTATTAAATGAAAAAAACCGCGCACTAGCTGCATTTGAGCGTTCTTTGGCTTTTAAAGAACGTTTGAGCGAAGAACAACAAAAAGACATTGCCGCCCGCATTAAAGCACTTAAAAGCTAAGGGCCGTAAACAATAATCCCGCTACAATTTATTTAAGCGCAAAATCTGCACTTTATACTTTTGTAAGCTATCAAAAATAATATTTTTTGGAGTAGATCGATGTCCCTGGTTTCCATGCGTCAATTGTTAGATCATGCGGCTGAGAATGGGTATGGCATTCCGGCTTTTAATATTAACAACCTGGAGCAGGTGCAAGCTATTATGGAAGCGGCCCATGAACTGGATGCGCCCGTGATCATGCAAGCCAGTGCAGGCGCACGTAAATATGCGGGTGAATTATTTTTGCGCAATTTGATTAATGCTGCGCTTGAAAGCTACCCCCATATTCCGCTGGTGATGCATCAGGATCATGGCCAGTCACCAGAAGTTTGCCAAAGCGCCATAAAACTCGGGTTTTCCAGTGTGATGATGGATGGTTCACTAGAGGCGAATGGAAAAACCATCGCTTCGTATGAATACAACCTGGAAGTGACGCGCAAGGTAGTAGAGCTGGCCCATGCCGTCGGGGTAACTGTTGAAGGTGAGTTAGGCTGCCTGGGCTCGTTGGAAACAATGAAAGGGGATAAGGAAGATGGTCATGGAACAGAATCCACCATGACCATGGATCAATTGTTAACCGATCCGGAGCAGGCAGCCGATTTTGTCAAAGGCACCCAACTGGATGCCTTGGCCATTGCCATAGGAACCAGTCATGGGGCTTACAAATTTACCCGTAAACCAACTGGCGATATTTTGGCGATCGAACGCATTAAACAGATTCATAAACGCATCCCTAATACACATCTAGTCATGCACGGTTCTTCTTCTGTTCCTCAGGAATTATTAGCACAAATTCGGCAATATGGCGGTGAGATGAAAGAAACTTATGGGGTGCCGGTTGAAGAAATTCAAGAAGCTATCAAACACGGTGTGCGCAAGATCAATATCGACACCGATATTCGGCTGGCAATGACGGCTGCAATTCGTAAATTTATGGTTGAAAACCCCAGCAAGTTTGACCCCCGTGAATATCTTAAACCCGCTAAAGAAGCGGCCAAAAAAATTGTAAAAGAACGCTTTACCCAATTTGGCTGCGTGGGGCAAGCCAGTAAGATTAAACCTTTATCTTTAATGCAAATAGCTGAAAAATATAAATCTGGACAGTTGCGTCAAGTAGTGCAATAAATAATGCCTGCCCAAAGCAGAGTATAAGAAACCTTAAGCTAAGCGCTAATTAACACGCCTGTATTCATCCTTTTCTCTAATTTTTCCATGCTTACTGCCCTCTATGAGTCTTCCATTCATTCTCTACCTCTGCTAGCGCGGGGTAAGGTACGAGAAAACTATGCGGTCGGCCAGGACCTAATGTTGATGGTGGCCACGGATCGCTTAAGCGCTTTTGATGTGATTATGAATGAGCCTATTCCTGAAAAAGGCCAGATTTTGTCGCAAATGGCGCAGTTTTGGTTTGAGAAGCTTAAGTCCATTGTGCCCAACCACCTAAGCGGGATTGATCCCGCCACTGTGGTGAGCGCTAATGAAGTGGAGCAAGTACGCGGCCGTAGCATGGTGGTCAAAAAACTTAAACCGGTCATGATCGAGGCGGTGGTACGCGGATATCTGGCCGGTAGCGGCTGGAAAGAGTATCAGCAAACAGGAGGAATTTGTGGTATTCGGCTGCCGCCTCGTTTAGAGCTAGCTAGCCAGTTACCTGAGGCTATTTTTACGCCTGCTACCAAAGCTCCGGCAGGGGAGCATGATCAGAACATTAGTTTTAGCAGCATGAGTAATTTGATTGGGCTGGAGTTGGCCGATCAGATCTGTACCATCTCCTTACGTTTATATGCCCAAGCCGCGGAATTTGCGCTTACAAAAGGCATTATTATTGCTGATACCAAGTTTGAATTTGGTTTAGATGAGTATGGCACACTCACCTTGATGGATGAGGTTTTAACGCCGGATTCATCCCGCTTCTGGGCCCTGGAAGCATGGCAGGTAGGCGTTTCCCCTCCCAGTTATGATAAACAGTTTGTTCGGGATTGGCTGGAAGCCTGGCGAGATGCAAACGGAAACCCTTGGCCAAAAACAGCCCCGGCTCCTCATTTACCTGTAGGAATAATTGAACAAACCACCGCAAAATACAGACAAGTCTATGAGCGTTTAACGGATAAAGTATTTGTCTAGAAATTAAAAAGCTTGATAGATTTTTTTGTAAAAACGAATATAAAACCAACTTTCCTTGTTTTCTATACTGACTCACTAATGGCTATAAAAATTGGACTGGTCATGGGCTCCTCTTCTGATTGGGAGATCATGCAATATGCAGCAAGCATTCTGGATGAATTTGCAGTCGGCTATGAAGCACAGGTTCTTTCTGCGCATCGTATGCCGGATGAAATGTTCCGTTATGCTGAACAAGCCACCAGCAAAGGTCTGAAAGCCATTATTGCAGGGGCAGGTGGCGCAGCGCACTTGCCAGGGATGATCGCTGCTAAAACTGTGGTGCCCGTGATGGGAGTGCCTGTGCCGGGGAAATATTTGCAGGGAGAAGATTCCCTCTATTCGATTGTCCAAATGCCCAAAGGCATACCTGTGGCCACTTTCGCAATTGGTGAAGCAGGGGCTGCTAATGCTGCTTTATTTGCAGTCGCTCTTCTTGCGTTGCAAGACAGCACATTAGCAGAGAAACTGGCTGTATTTCGTCAGAAACAATCTGAAACTGCACGCAAAATGCAATTGCCACCTGAGATAGGCTTAACTGATCGCTGAACATGAATCCTCAAATAGTTGGATTGGCGCATTTCTGGACTGAGGCAGATGGCCTGGCCAAAACGGTTGCCTATGTATTGTTGCTGATGTCTCTAACTAGTTGGTATTTCATAGTGTTAAAAACTTTCCGCACCAGAAGAGCCCGCCTTACCGGGCGCATCTGGTTACCGCTATTTTGGAAGGCCAACAGCTTTGAGGAAGCTACCCGGCAGCTTTCTGCAAATGACCCAGAGCAAATATTTTCTCCGCTGGCCCAGTGTTGTTTGACTGCTCAAGCTATTTCTTCGGACTCTCTAGAGGGAAAAGTCGATCGCTCTGAGCTGCTGACTCGTATCTTACGCAACGAGATTAACGCTATTGCTTTACGCTTAGAAAATGGCTTGACCGTGCTGGCCTCAATTGGATCGACAGCTCCTTTTGTAGGCCTGTTGGGTACTGTCTGGGGTATTTACCATGCCCTGATTAGTCTGACAGGTAATCAGCAAATCATGATTGATAAAATAGCCGCTCCTGTAGGTGAAGCATTGATCATGACTGCAGCCGGGCTCGCCGTGGCCGTTCCTGCGGTATTGGCCTATAACTTTTTGTCACGGGCCAATCGCATCACGTTGACACAACTGGACGGGTTTGCACATGATCTGCATGCTTATTTAAGCACGAATGGCATGGTAAAAAAATCATGAGCTTTGGAGGGTTTGACCAATCCCAGAGCCAGCGGCCTATCTCCGATATCAATGTCACACCGCTGGTGGATGTGATGTTGGTTCTACTGGTGATTTTTATTATTACCGCTCCTTTATTTGCCAGCAGTATCAAGCTGAATCTGCCTAACACCAAAACCGCCGTTTCTTCAGAAAAAAGTACGGCATTAATTCTCTCTATTAATGCAGAATCTGAATTATTTTGGAACGATATCAAGATCCCTCCACAAGAACTAGAAACCCGGTTTAAAGCGCTTGCTGAAAAAACTCCTGATATGCAGCTTCGCTTACGTATTGATAAGCAAGTGTCTTTCGATAAAGTGGCCCAAGTGCTATCTGCTGCCCAAACATATGGATTTACTAAAATAGGGTTTGTGACTACTTCTCTGCCTGTTTCTAATCCTCCTTCCGTTCAGCCTTAGGTGCACTGTGCAGCCTTGGTTTATCCTGTGTTTACTATTACTAGGAGCCTTTTCCGGATTTTCTGCGGGTTTGTTGGGCATTGGTGGAGGCGCGCTCATGGTGCCATTTTTGACTATGCTTTTTACAGCGCAGCATTTTCCTACTACACATGTTCTCCATATGGCAGTAGCTACTTCTTTAGGCACAGTATTGTTTACTTCACTGTCCAGTTTAAGAGCCCATCATTATCGTGGTGCAGTATTGTGGAAAGTTGTGCGGGCCATGGGAGTGGGAGGCTTTATAGGGACTTTACTCGGGGCACAACTCGCTAGCCGGATCACGACCCCTTGGTTGGCTTTAATTTTTGCCGGTTTTATTGCTTATACAGCGATGAAAATGTTTATGGCAAAGTCTGTATCTGTCTTATCCAGCGCTTCTTTACCCAAGCCCCCTATTTTGTTGATGGTGGGTAGTATGGCAGGTCTTTTTTCTAGTCTGGTCGGAGCAGGAGGAGGCTTTGTTACAGTACCTTATTTGCGTTCTCGTAAAGTGGTGATTCACCAAGCCTTAGGAACTAGCGCGGCTATTGGCTTTCCAATTGCTGCGGGAGGTTTAGTAGGGTATGGAGTTGCGGGATTTAATCTTCATGAGGCTTTACCTGCCCACTCATGGGGTTTTATCTATTTACCCGCCTTACTTTGTTTAGCCAGCGTAAGTGTCTTGTTCGCTCCTTTAGGAGCCCGCATCGCACACGCTTTGAAAGTAAAAACTCTACAGCGTATTTTTTCAGCCCTGCTTATGCTACTGGCTAGCTATATGCTGTATAAAAGCCTGAACACTTTTGAGCTTCTTGCTTGAGTCTTACTAATTTGTTTTTAATAAAAAATAGGTAATAAAAATAGAGCTATGTTTACCAGTAAGGCCAAAAACCAGACACTTGAGCGCAAGCTTTGTTTTCCGGTGATATACAAATAAATATAAACACTGCGCAACAAAATAAACAGTACCGCCAAAAGATTGGGCAACCAACCGATGATTCCCATGATGTGGGAAACGATTACAGCCATACCGAAAAAAGGAAGCGCTTCCCAACAATTTTCCTGAGCATTGTTAGCCCATTTGCGCCAACCCTCTTGTTTAGCTTCCCAAGCACGAGGATCTAGATTGTCATACCCTCCTTCTTTGCGAGGAACTTTAAACGTACCGCTTTTGGCAATACCTGCACAGATAAGAGGCATCAGTGCTGCGATGAGAATACAAAAAAGAGCAATAGTCATAAGAATCCGTCATAAGGTTATAGACAGGCAAATTATTATGCCTGGGATTTACTTAATACATACAAAAACTTCCTAAGTATTTCGACGCTGCCGCAAAGATTGTGCCAGCGTAGGTAAATCTACATATTCCAACTCCCCCCCAAAAGGAATACCACGGGCCAAGCGGGTTACTTTTATCGGATAGGGTTTAAGCAAAGTAGCCATCATATGGGCCGTTGTTTGCCCTTCAATAGTGAAATTAGTGGCAAGAATTACCTCTTCTACCCCTGGTTCAGTGGCACGTGCCAAGAAACGCTCCAGCTTTAATGTATTAGGAGTTACTCCATCTAATGGAGAGATTCGCCCCATCAATACATAATAATATCCCTGGTAAGCCAAGGTAGATTCTAAGGCAGCTTGATCTGCGGGAGTCTCGATGACTGCAAGCAAGCGAGGATCACGATGCTCATCACTACAAGTTGTGCAAATACTTTGTTCGGTAAAGGTGTTACAGCGCAAACAGTTTCCAATATGCGCAGCAGCCTCTTCTAAAGCGCGTGAAAGCTGCTCAGCCGCCGCCTTATCATACTGTAAAAGATGCATAACATAACGCTGGGCTGTTTTTGGCCCAACGCCTGGTAAGCGCTCAAAAGCAGTGATTAAAGCGTCTAGGGAAGAAGTTTTTTTCAAATGGAAAATAAAGGAAGATTTCTAAAATGGAAATTTCATTCCCCCCGGTAAACCTATACCCGAGGCAATACTTCCCATTTTCTGCTCTGACATAGCTTCAGCTTTTCTGGCTGCATCATTAAAGGCGGCAGCAATTAAATCTTCCAGCATGTCTTTCTCTTCTGTGAGCAAGCTTGGGTCTATAGTGACTTGCTTTACATCATGCTTACAGCTCATCACAATTTTGACCATGCCCGCGCCAGAGACACCTTCTACCTCTGTACGACCAAGCTCTTCCTGCATTTTTTTCATGTTTTCTTGCATGGCTTGAGCTTGCTTCATCAAGCCTGCCATCTG
The DNA here is from genome assembly GCA_019695155.1 of Burkholderiaceae bacterium. Classification (GTDB taxonomy): domain Bacteria; phylum Pseudomonadota; class Gammaproteobacteria; order Burkholderiales; family Burkholderiaceae_C; genus Piscinibacterium. The sequence goes on from JAIBAO010000057.1 coordinate 17,712, forward strand.
ATTTTTCATCATTTTGAATCTCCAATAAGAGGTTTTATTGATCCAGGAAGAATCACAGCGTCAAACTCTTGTACGAGTTGTTGTACGAAGGGATCTTTGAAGACAGTTTGCTCAAGCATTTCTTGTTCCACAATGCGCTTATCTTGCTCTATTTGATAGGCTGTTTTACCCATTTTTTGGACAGAATGCTCAGTTGTGCTGTCTACCTGGACTTGTATCTTACGTTCAATACCCATTTTCTTTAAGGCACTAGCCAGCTTATTAATATTGACCTGTTCCGCAAGATTCTTAATAGAAACACTGAGCGTTAATAGTGCACCGTCATCCGATACCAAAAGACTCTGGGTGGCCAGTTGGCGGGCAAAACCAGTGATGGGCAATTTAGCTGCTAAGGTAGGCCAGTCTTCAATAGTTTGGAAACTAGTTTTCTCTTGCCCTGCCCTATTTTCTGGAGTTGTTGGTGGAGAAAAAGAAGGTTTTAATGGTACCGTTAGACGCGCTGCCGTATTTGCTGCAGGGTTAAGCAAAGGCTTAGAATCGGCAACTGCTATCTCATGATCGGGCAAAAACGCCAGCATTCGCAATAATGTCATCGCAAAGCCGGTCCCGGGATCCGGTGCCCAGGCTATCTCTTGTGCTCCTTTCACGGCTATGCTGTAAAACAACTGTATATCTTCAGGAGCTAAAAGGCGAGCAAGGCGGTTGATGGCCTGTGCATCGGCTATTTCCTCATGCACTGTTTCTGCAATGGTTTGTGCCAGCGCAATGCGATAACTCAGAGCTGCAAGATCTGCCAACGCTGTTTCAAACCCAATAGCTCTTGTGCTCATGCGATCCGCTATCTCTAGTAACTGTTTGCCATCACGCGCAGCAAGGGCCTCAAGAATCTCAACTAAATAACCAGTATCTACTGCGCCCAGCATTTCTCGTACTGCAGGCTCGCTAATATTTCCACTGCAAAACGCAATAGCCTGATCAGTAAGAGACAAGGCATCGCGCATAGATCCCTTGGCTGCACGGGCAATCAGTTTAAGCGCACTGTCTTGTGCTTGCAGGCCCTCAATTTTTAGTACATGGGCCAGATGCTGAGCCGTAGCAGTGGGGGACATCTGCTTGAGATTAAATTGCAGGCAACGGGACAAAATGGTCACTGGAATTTTTTGGGGATCCGTTGTTGCCAAGATGAATTTGACATGCTCAGGAGGTTCTTCCAATGTTTTTAACATGGAGTTGAACGCTGTATTGGTCAGCATATGTACTTCATCAATCATGTAGACCTTGTAGCGGCCTGCAGTTGGGGCATAAACAGCGCGATCTAGCAAAGCGCTCATGTCTTCTACACTGCGGTTGCTAGCGGCATCCATTTCGATATAGTCCACAAATCTTCCCGCATCAATGGCCGTACAGGCCCCGCACACGCCGCAAGGGTAGGCAGTGACTCCACCCTGCCCATCAGTTCCCCTGCAATTAAGGGATTTAGCCAGAATACGAGAAAGGGTGGTTTTCCCTACCCCTCGAGTACCCGTAAACAAATAGGCGTGATGTAGCCGTTGGCTCTCTAAAGCATGGGTAAGGGCTTGTACAACATGCTCTTGTCCGACCAATCCGTCGGTGAAACTACGGGGTCGATATTTGCGAGCGAGAACCTGGGTGGACATTTATTGTGAACAATAATTTTATGAAACAACTACTTCTGTTCAAGCTACTAATAAGTAAAGGATTTTCTTTTGAATATAGGATATTAGTCAGTTTATCTTGACACTGCACAAACTCTTTAGCCCGTCAAAGATAAGCTTTCACTACACACTTTACCAATTTGAAGGCGTAGAAATAAGTGGTGAGCCGGAACCTCGGCACTTTTGTTTACTTGCTGTGGCTGCTTCGTTCCCGACCTGACCAGATTCACAAGACCAAAATGCGAGGGGGCCCACCGTTTATAAGTGTAGCTGAGATGGATCCACAATGGGGAGAAATTCTCCTGTTAAATCGTCTAAAACAAATAGACTGGCCTCGCTGGTGATAACGGCGCAACGGATGCTGCGCTTTGGCTCAAGAAACCGCATCGTTTTAGCGTAGGCCGTTAGCTGGAGAGCCTGTACAGTGCCCGGCGGCCCTTCTATATCTTTAAAAGCTAAAATCCAAACCGTGTTGCCCCAATAAACCACTCGGTCAAGCCGTTGCAACTCTCCTTGTGCCGAAACAAGATTCCATGGACTATAAGCTTTGTTTTCCAAGGAAAAGAAAACCTTTAGCAAAGGGCTGCTTAGTATCTTTAAAGCTTTTGGCCAGACTTGCTGTACCTTCTGAAAAGGCACTATAAGGCGTTGCCCTGCTTTTTGAAATAAATAATCCCGATCAAATTTTCGCTCTGCGTTTCCTGCCAATTCCAGTAAGGTATGCAAAATTTCCTCATCAGTCTTAGCTGTGACAAAGGGGCGTGTTGACTCCGTGGCTGCATTTTTCACCTTTCCAGAGAGACTCTCTACAAAACGCACGGTTTTCGGCAAATCGTGTTCAGAAAGATGGCTTAGCGCAGGTGAAGCGTGGTCGGGCCAGGGTTGAGCAGGCCTGTGCCCTGCACACACTTCCCACCAGGAATCTTTAAGTTTGGAGCGTTTTTCACTGCCTGTAATAATAAGATGTCGCTTGGCACGAGTGGCCGCCACATAAAGCAGCGCACCTTCCTCGATACGTGCCCTTGAAGCTTCTTGCATTTGCCAGTGCTCCCGCATCGACGTATTAAGACCGGAGAAAAGGCAAGAGAAATGTTCCGGTCGAGGCGCCCCTGGCGGCCAAACAATTAACACTTGCTCGCTTGCAGGAGATTTACTTTTGATTTGGCGATGCGTATCAAATAAGACAACGATATCGCGCTCCAAACCCTTTGCACTATGAATAGTAGTCAGAAGAACGCTGTTGCGGGCCTCGGGAAGTGCTTCGTCAGGCGCTTCATCAGACTCTACACGAGAAAATTCTTCCAGTGTCTGTACAAAACGCGACAGGCTGGGATAGCGTCCTGCATGGGCATCGAGAGCAAGTTCCAACACACGTAAGAGATTGCCGATAGCCGCATCGGTACGTTGCAAGGGAGTAACGGCAGCATATTTTTTTAATACCTCATGCTCACCATAAATCCGGTCAAACACATCATGAACGGGTAGTTTTCCTGCCCATTCACGCCAGCGGCTAAGGGTTTGATAGGCGGCCTGATACAACGGTTGCTTGCTCGCCGCAAGTGCTGCCCATCCCCTGGGTTGCACGATGGGGTCCTCTAGCGGCCATAGACTTAAGAGATCGGTATCAGAAAACCCAAATAAGGGGCAACGAAGCACCTGCGCTAGCTGAAGATTTGCCTGAGGGGTTGCTAATACTTTGGCTAAGGCTTGCATATCAGCGACCTCAGGTGCATCTAGCAATCCTCCCCGATGAGAGGATTCATACGGAATCCCAGCTTCCCGTAAAGCCGTCTGCACTTCGGGCAAGGCGTTTCGGGCCCGCGTGAGAATGAGCACCTGCCCCCATTGCCAACTCTCCTTTTGCTCATGCATCAGCTCCAATAGTCGGCGCACCACTGCGCGGGCCTGCAAAAGCAGGGCTGACTCTGCATCATTTGTTAGAGGAACAGTGAGTGGATGACGTGCCAAAGGCGCCTCTTGCCTCTCCACTAAAGCCAAGCGTTCAAAAACCTCAACCTTGCCTGGCTCTTGGCTCGTGGTAATCTGCTGGGTAAACGGACCGGCAGGGTCACTTTTTTCGCCCCAGGGACCATTATTTTTTGAAAAGAGCTGGTTTACAAAATCATTGACCGTAATCGCATTTCGCCGGGTACGTTGTGTCGCTAACAGAGCAGCATCAAAATACTCTTTAAAATAAAGGCTGGCGGCGGGAAAGATAGCTGGATCGGCGCGTCGGAAGCGATAGATCGATTGTTTAGCATCGCCCACCACAAAAACCGTAGGTCTTTCATTATTTCCCTCATATCCCGACAACCATTGCCGTACAATGCGCCACTGCAAGGGGTTGGTGTCCTGAAACTCGTCAATCAGTAAATGCTTGATTTGTGTATCTAATCGAGCCTGCAAATCCGCTCCAGCCGAGGGATCTTCCAAAAGACGTGCAATCATTAACTCCAGATCTGCAAAATCCGCTTGTCCTCTTTCCGCTTTTTCTTTTTCGTAAGCCAGCACTAAAGCATGGCCCAGCGTATACCAGCTATGATGTAAAACCATGAGTCGCTGGGCGTTTAAACACTCACTTACCTGAATCAACGCATCTGCGATCTCTTTAAAGTGAGCTATTAAGTTGAGATCAATTTTCTTTTGGGCAGAAAAGAGCTGGCGGGGCGCTCCTTCCTGGGTAAAGACTGCTTTCTTTAAAGCAGCAATTTTATCCTGGGGCGAAGCATCGAGCATGCTGGCTGCCATCAGTTTGTCCGCACACTCCTGCGCCTTTTTTCCTGAAGATTTTCCCAGTGCTATCGCAAGCATTCCCAACGATTGGGAATGCTCTCTAAAGAAACGCTCGGGAGTAGCTTGCAACACAGGCTCATGCAAGCGCTGTAGCGCACTCAATGCAAAGCTTACGGGATTAGCAGCCTGCTCGGTATAACAAAACCATTCTGTACGCTTACTAATGAATAACTGCAAAATTCTTTTTGAATTTTCAAGCCCTAATTCTGCAACAAATTCTCCATATGTTTTTAGTAGACTTGGGCTAGCCGCAACATCGTTAAGAAAGCGCTGCCAAGCATTCATTTCCAATAACGCGGGTGCAGTATTAACAGTTGAAAAAAGGGCTGCAGAATCACTTATCGGCAGCGCTGATTTGAGCCTTAAAAACCACGCATGAAAAGTGTATATTTTGAGTGAATCCCTGGCACTGAGTACTTCTATGGCCAAATTACGGGCTCGCAAGACTGCATTTTGTAGATGCGTTTGGGGCACATACAGATTTCGTAGTGCCTGTATTAGCTGCTCATCCTCCATCAGTGCCATCTCGTTTAGCCAGCCGTAGATACGATTTCTCATTTCAGTAGCGGCTTTATTCGTAAAAGTAATCGCAAGAATGGAACTAGGCGATGTACCGGCCAGTAATAAACGCACAACCCGAGCTGCCAGCATCCAGGTTTTTCCACTTCCTGCGCAGGCTTGTATGACGACACTGCCTTGCGGATTTAAAGCCGTTTGATAAAAAATAGCTTCTTTTACCTGCGTTCCATTCACAGTTAATCCAGCTATCATTTTTTAAGCACCCTGGGATGATAAATTAGGTCTTCTGGCTCTCTATGCTCCCAGTAATCCTTGCGGCATATACCTCTTGCCTCACAATACTGGCAAGCGGGCTCGGTTCCATGCGCCGGTAAAGGCATTTTTTCCTGCAAACCCTGTAAACCTGCTTCCAAAGTTTTCTGTATTTGGGCAATTAATTCTTGAATATCCCCCTCTTGCATGACGTGCGCTACTTCACCTCGTGCACCGGCTCCAATAGAGACAAAAGCAGCATCTTTAATCGAGTAACGATCCTGAAGAAGATAAGCGTACAGAAGTAGCTGTGGATACTGAGAAGGAGCCCGTGCGCGGCTGCTGAGTGTAGATTGCCCAGCAGTTTTATAGTCAATAATACTGGCACCAGAGGCAGTAATCTCTACTCTATCCAGCCGCCCATACAACTCGATGGGCTGTGCCTGCCCTTGCCAGGTGCGCACAAAGCTTGCTTCCGTTAATGCAGAGGAGTTCTCACGGCTTTGAGCCCACTGTAGCAAACTCCAACTTAATCGGGACAATAGCTTTTTGAAAGCCTCAAATTGGGCCGGATGCAGTGAACCTTTGGCGGCTTTTTGCAAGACTTTGGATAATAAATCTTGCGCCTGCCTAATATGTTCGGCATTGTTAGGTTTGCCTAATAGCTGGGCTTTATGCAACTCCGATAACCAAGCATGTGCTAACACTCCAAAATCCCGCCTGTCTGGACTTTCATCCAGCACTTCCAGATTTTTTAAGCCTAATAAACGCAAAATAAAAAATTGATAGGGACAAGCCAGCAAGGCTTCAAGCGCTGAAACCGATAAGCGCGTCTTAGCAGGCAGCGTAGGCGCCAGCGGCCTAGGCATATGGAGCGGCGAAAGTTCAGTTTCCGATAAGCTAGGGGTCCAGTCTTTCCACACAAATTCAATATTGGCTTGCTTGGCTTGCAGGCGTAATAACTCTAACCAGGGACTGACTTCAAAATCGGCCTCCGGATGGCTACGTGTATGAATAAATGTAATCTTTAAGTGCTGTTTTACCGCTCGGGTCATCAGCACATGGGCGCTATCCATCCCATCGTCGTGGTTTGCTAAACCCAACTCAGCCTGCTCTTTCACTGAAAAAATGGAGGCTGCCGGTTGTGGTTGCGGCCAAAGGCCCTGCTGGGCACCCAAGACAATAATATGATCGCTGGCTCGCCAGACTGCAACCCCTAAAGGCAAGATCCGTACCCGTGCATCCTGGGTAGGTAACACAAAATTATGGCTTTCAAAATATGCGTCCACTACACTATAAAACACTTCCAGAGAGATAGATTGCCCGGCTGGATCCAATGCGAGCTGCTGCAAATAGGCAAGCATTTGACTGCCCCCTGTATCCTGCATGGCTTGCTCCAGAACAGGAGACAATAGTTGAATCAGGAACTTTGCATGAGCGCTTATAGTGCGAGGAATATCCAAGGCAAGTTTTGCTGATGTAAGCCATTGCAACAGTCTAAGTGCATCTATTTGCTGTTCAGACTCTGCTTGAAGCTGAATCCGTTGACTAATACGCTGCAGCCCCTGACTTAAAGCACGACTACGTAAAAATTGCTCTAACCATACTAATGCCTCTGGGGCCATACCTAAACTGGAGTTGGCAACCCAGGGTAGCTTGGCCCAGTCCAGCACATCCACCATGCGCTCATATTGCACAATATCCAGTAATCGCATCACGCAGGTGCTAGTGGCAATAGTAGACATACGCCAACCGGCCGCATCTGCTACCACAATTCCTGCCCGATCTAACAAAGCGCGGGTTCTGCGCGCTGCCCGACGATCCAGAGCAATTAAGCTAATCTGTGCTTGGGGGTGGGTTTGGAGCAGTCTAACTACGGTGCGAGCTGCGGCATCTGCATGCGCTTCAAGATGGGGTGCACTAATAACCTCTATTTGTTTTGCCAAAGCTAACAACGCGGTGGAGGAAACAGGCTCTTTAGCATTTAAGGCAATCGGGGCGGTGTTCCAATCCATTAACAATACAGTGACAGGTCCTTTCCAAATTTTTGCAACAGCCCGCATAATAGGATAACTAGCCTTGTCCAATACCAGTAGAGTTAAAGAGGTTTTCCCCGCGTGCTCACGTAAAGTTTGTAAAGATTGTTGCGTTACTCCAGGAACATCCGATAAAGCAGTAGCCACTACCTGGGCAATCGCTAGCTCTCGCTTAGCAAAAACTTGCTGGCTTTTTGCCTGTAAGAGAATCTGTGCTGCATCACTAAAAGGAAATTGGGCAATATCCAGCGCGTCTATTAATTGTGTAAGCGTGCTAGCCAGGGCCCGACGGCTAACCGGGCTTGTTACCCCCAGCAATTGAGGCGAAACTGCCTCCAATGCAGCCTCTATGGTTAATGCTCTAGCATGACTACTGACTACCTCTGGATGGTTTGTTTTAACTACGCTGCACCAATCCTGTACTGTATGCATGGCAGGCAGAACAAGGGGAGACCGCCGCTTTTGAGCAAGTCGGCCAGCCGCTTGTCGTAATTCTGCCAAAGTCCACTCATTATTAGCCAGTATCAGCTCCTGGGAGTGGGATTGAGCTTGCACCCAGGCCTCTTCCCAAAACTTCTCTAAGCCCTCACAAGGCAATGGCAGCATTCTGCAGTCGCAATGGGTAGGCCAATGCTGTAAGTAGTCAGTAACGATTGGGTTCATAAACAAAATCAATCGCAAAGGCGTGTAAGATTAGCTGGAAAATAGACCATCTGGCATTAATATCTTGAGCTAAGAACTAACAAAAGGGTGATTTTATGAGTGATACGATTAAATACATTAGTGACGCTTCTTTCGATGCAGATGTTACGCACTCCGCTACCCCGGTTTTGGTAGACTACTGGGCTGAGTGGTGCGGACCTTGCAAAATGATTGCTCCTGTTCTTGAGGAAGTATCTAAGGATTACACAGGCAAGCTACAAATCGCCAAAATGAATGTGGACGAAAATCGTGAAATTCCCGCAAAATTTGGTATCCGAGGTATTCCAACGCTGATGTTGTTTAAGAATGGGGCCGTAGTGGCGACAAAAGTTGGAGCTCTTTCCAAAAGCCAATTAATTGCATTTTTGGACAGTCACCTTTAAACTACCTTGAGTAAGCCGATTTACGCGCTTGCCAAAACTGATCAGTGCAGTCAATAATAACAAAATATTTGTCACTGTCAGCCGCAGACCGTGCGTTAAAAGTATTATTCTTTTAACGCATCACAAAAGCGGACTTCCCAAATTTTTTAAAGTAATCTTTTCGGCAGAATATTCACGCCGCCAATTTTCATAGCCATTTTTCAGAAAAGGGCCTTGCCCACATGCATCTAAACGAACTCAAAGCACTCCCTATTGGTCAGCTGATGGAAATGGCCTCTAGCCTGGAAATCGAAAATGCCGGTCGTATGCGCAAACAAGAGGTTATGTTTGCCATCATGAAAAAACGCTCCAAACAAGGAGAGCAGGTATTTGGAGATGGCGTTCTGGAAGTGCTACCCGACGGGTTTGGCTTCTTGCGCTCACCTGACACCAGTTATCTGGCTAGCCCGGATGATATTTATATCTCCCCCAGTCAGATTCGTCGATTTAATCTGCATACTGGAGATTCGATCGAAGGTGAAGTACGGACTCCTAAGGACGGGGAGCGCTATTTTGCTCTGGTAAAAGTCGATAAGGTCAATGGGGTAGCGCCTGACAGTATCAAACATAAAATTATGTTTGAAAATCTTACGCCTTTGCATCCTACCCGTTTATTCAAGCTTGAGCGTGATATGAAAGGTGAAGAAAACATTACGGGCCGTATTATCGACATGATGGCGCCTATTGGCGCGGGTCAACGGCAATTGCTGGTAGCTAGTCCAAAATCCGGTAAAACCGTCTTGATGCAACACATGGCCCATGCAATTGCTGCCAACCATCCAGATGCTGTACTTATTGTTTTATTAATTGACGAACGCCCTGAAGAAGTGACCGAAATGCAGCGCAGCGTCCGGGGCGAAGTAATAGCCTCTACATTTGATGAGCCTGCCGCACGCCATGTACAGGTTGCCGAAATGGTCATCGAGAAGGCCAAACGTCTGGTAGAGATGAAAAAAGACGTCATCATCATGCTTGACTCGATTACGCGTTTAGCCCGTGCTTACAACACTGTGGTACCTTCTTCAGGAAAAGTGCTAACAGGGGGTGTAGATGCCAATGCCTTACAACGCCCTAAAAGATTTTTTGGGGCGGCTCGTAATCTAGAAGAAGGGGGCTCGCTCACCATTATTGCTACAGCCCTCGTAGAGACAGGCAGTCGCATGGACGATGTCATTTACGAAGAGTTCAAAGGAACGGGAAACTCCGAAATTCATCTGGAACGACGCTTGGCCGAAAAACGTGTTTATCCGGCTATTAATCTTAATAAATCTAGTACCCGCAGGGAAGAATTACTCATCGCCCGCGAACAACTGCAAAAAATCTGGATTTTACGCAAACTCATTTACGATATGGATGAAATACAGGCTATGGAATTTATCTTAAGCAAGATGAAAGAAACCAAGTCTAATGTTGAGTTTTTTGATTTGATGCGTAAAGGGGGCTAGTAAAGGTTTTAGAGGGCAAACGCGGCGGGCATTAAAAAGCGGTTTGTATTTCATAAGCTGCAGCAGTAATTACTATTTCCACCTTCCATAGTGGATTGGCCAGTTTGGCTTGCACTGTAGCGCGAGGTGGAGTATGCCCTGCAAGGACCCATTGATCCCAGACCTGGTTCATGCCGGGAAAATCAGCCAGATCGGCTAAAAAAATCTGGCAATGCAGAATTTTTGATTTATCGCTACCTGCTTGCGCTAACAACCCATCAATACAGGCCAATACTTCTGTAGTTTGTGCTTGAATATCTTGCCCTGCAGTTTTCTCGGCAATTTGCCCTGCCAGATAAACAGTATTGTTGTAAATAGCCATTTCACTCATCCGGGGTCCTACAGAAAACCTCTGTATTTCGGGCACTTTCATTCTCCTTGAAAAAAATCAGTCACGATTTGAATTTGATCCTCATGCATAAAAGTGGGAGCGTGACCCACGTTGGGTATTTGAATGCTGCTAGCATGAGGGTTTAAAGCGAGCATCTGTGCGAGGGTTGAAGGAGCCAACAAATCGCTGTTTTGACCACGAATAATAAGGGTTTTGGCCTTGATAGCGGCCCAGCCTTGCCAAAACAAGGCTTCTGTTGCACTAGCCTGTGCAGGAGTAACGGCTCCGAAAGGCAAAGCAATAGCCGGATCGTAATGCAAAACCCACCCATTAGGAGTTTGCCGTACCACATAACGGGTTAGTTCACGCCATTCTTCAGAGGTATGCTGCCCAAAGGAGGCACTGATAGCCTGGATATAGTCAACTGCTGCTTCAAAACTTTCAAATAAAGTAGCTTTACCTAAATAGGATCCTATTCTAAGTAGAGAAGCCACTTCAATTTTTGGACCTACATCGTTAAGAATCAAACGGGTAATCGGTGAGTTTTCCTGTGCAGCAACCCCCAATCCAATTAGCCCCCCCATACTCGTGCCTAGCCACATCAATCGACGACTATTAATACGGGCCAGTAAGGTAAACATATCACTGATGTATTGTGTAAATCCATACAGCATGGGATTTTTTAACCAGTCAGATTGGCCACGACCTACTACATCAGGACATACAACTCGAAATTTTGGCGCCAAGGCTTGTGCAAGACGGTCAAAATCCCGTGCACAGCGAGTAAGTCCATGCACACAAACTATTACCTGATCATTGGCTGGATCACCCCATTGCACGTAAGCCATGCGGTGGGTTCCAGCAGAAGAAATACATTGAACAAAATCAAAGCGGGGCTCATACATTCTTTGCAGCTTTCATAAAATTACTGCGCCAGAATTTGTTGCGCGATAATATTGCGCTGTATTTCATTAGACCCACCATAAATGGTTGTTTTGCGCATGTTGAAATACGTTGAAGCCAAAGGAGCGCAAAAAGCGTTTCCAATGACATCTCCCTGCCAACCTGCAGCCATCGCTTCTTCTACAAAAGGAAGCGCAAAAGGACCTACAGCTAACATCATCAGTTCACTATAACGTTGCTGAATCTCACTACCCCGGATTTTTAACAAACCAGCAATATCTAAGGATTGTTTTCCAGACTTTTCAGCACACAATACCCGCAAAACCAGCATTTCAAGTGCCACAACCTCTACTTCCAGCAAAGCGATCTGATCGCGAAAACGCATGTCGTAATACAAGGAAGCCCCCCTGACAAGGTAGCTTTTACAATGCGTTTTAAACGTTCAAGCTCCCGCTTACTGCGGTTTACATCTGCAATATTGGTACGTTCATGCGCCAATAAAAACTTAGCATAGTTCCAACCCTTATTTTCCTCGCCTATGCGCTGGTCTACGGGAACTTCTACATTATCAAACCAGACTTCGTTAACCTCATGTGCACCATCCATGGTGATGATAGGGCGTACAGTAATGCCAGGAGATTTCATATCAATCAGCAAAAAAGAAATACCGCTCTGGGGCTTTCCCTCACTACTAGTACGTACAAGACAAAAAATCCAATCCCCATATTGGCCTAGCGTTGTCCAGGTTTTCTGGCCATTAACAATATAGCGATCACCTTTAAGCTCAGCCTTACACTGAAGCGAAGCCAAATCTGATCCGGCCCCCGGCTCTGAATATCCCTGACTCCACCAGACCTCGCCGCTACGTATTCCCGGTAAGAAACGCTCCTGCTGTGCAGGAGTACCAAAAGCCATGATTACAGGGGCTACCATGACCGGACCAAAAGGCACAATACGCGGGGCACCCGCCAAGGCACATTCTTCTTCAAATAAATGCTTTTGAATAGCACTCCAGCCTGGTCCGCCAAATTGAGTAGGCCAGTTAAAAGCTAGCCACCCTTTTTTACCTAGAATTTTTGCCCAGTCTTGCTGATCTTGCCGACTTAATTGCAAACCCTGTTTTACTTTTTCAGCAATATGAGAAGGCAAATGGCTACCCACCCAAGTACGCACCTGGTCTCGAAAAGCTAGCTCTTCAGAAGTAAATTGCAGATCCATAGCAGGCCTTTTATAGGAATACAGGGTTGTTCAGTGTGTTATCGTCGAAAGAATGTCTAGATCTAAATAAAGCTCATCGGGCACGCTGTGCCCACCATAATAAGCCAAGCGCTACGCTTAAACCGATTAAGGAAGGCGCTATTGCAGAGGCAAAAGCAGGCCAAGTATTCAAGATTCCTAAGTGGGAAAATAACCTGTCTAGCATAAAAAAAAGAATTCCCAGCATAATGCCAGCAAATATCTTTGTACTGACCCCCCCCGCACGCGTATGCAAAAAAGCAAATGGTAAGGCTAACAGCAGCATAACAGCTATAGAAAGCGGCATGAAGAGGTTTTGAAAAAGTACTAATTGCAGCTTGGCTGCACCTTGACCATTGGCTGATAAAAATCGGCTAATCCGATAAAGCTCTACAGTATTCATTTGATTAGGTGCGCGTGCTACTGCGCCAATAACGCTCGGCGTGACCGCTGTTTTCCAATGCCATTCTCCCAGTTTGTTGTTACGGGCTTCAACAGTTTCTCCCAGTGGACCTTGAACCGACTGATAGACGGTCTCGTTGACATTTTTTAATATCCAACCATCGCTTACAGCATCCGCACGTTCTGCCACCACGACGCGCTTTAAACGATCTTTAAAATCAAACTCATACAACTTTAAGTCCTTTAAAAAACCTTCGGCTTCTAATTTTGTAGCATTTACATACACAGTATTAAGCTCGCCTGAAGCAGTATCCACCTGACTGTCTTTTACCCAGCTACCGCTGACAAGTTCTGATGAAATGCCAATTTGCAAAGCCTGTAAGCGCAGTGCATTAGCTGTCCGCTCTGCAGCCGGAGTGATATAGTCAGAAAATACAAAAATAGCCGTTGAAAAAGGCAAAGACATTAACACTACCCAAAAAACCAGCTTTCCTGTAGATAAGCCTGCCATACGTAAAATGGTGATTTCACTACCGGCAGCTAAGGAAGCTAGTGCAACAATACCGCCGATTAAAGTAGCTACAGGCGCTAATTCTGCAATATGTCCAGGGATTTGTAGCAATACATAAATAAGCATTTTGCTCACGGTATAAGTGCCTCGTCCCACCCGCTCTAATTCATCCAATGTATTAAAGAAAAAAAATAGGGCAATAAATGCTGTTAGGGTTAAAAGCGTAAAATAGGCAACTGAACGTCCTATGTAACGAAAAGCGATGGACCCCTTCATACAGCCGCCTTTCTGAAAATAGCCCGACTATTTCCTAAAAAGCGCGCACGCCAACTGCGGCTTTGAGGACGGCTGCGCAGCCATATTAAAAAAGCGCTGATACAAATAACAAAAAGGTGCACTGCAAATAAACCCCCGAAAAAATTCATTCTTCCCTGTGCAATTTGGGCTTGCGATAGCGTCAGCAGATTAACGTAGGTTATGAATACCAATAGAGCCACGATAAAAGGAGTTGCTCTTCCTGACCGGGGATTAAAAAACGATAAAGGAATGGCCAAGATTGACAGCACCAGACCCACAAACGGAACCCCTATTCTCCACATCAGCTCCGCTTGATAGGCGGGCTCGGAGTGTTTTAGCAGGATTAGACTACTGGAAAGTTTAGGGGTCGATAAATTAGTAGGAGCAGGCACCTGATTATCCAAACGAATGATATAGCGTTCAAACTCCATTAAATTGCCCGCAGCTGAGCGCGGATCGAGATCATAACGGCGTCCTTTTTCTAAAATTAGAAAACGCTGACCTTCTTGCGTCTTCAGATGGCCTGTATCCGCTACCACCACTGATTGCTTCTGAGACTGATCGGCAGTTTGACTCAAACTACGAATAAACACCTTGTGAACCCGATCAGCCACTTCATCTACTTGTTGAACATAAAATACCCTATTGCCGTTGGAGGATTCTCGAAATTGCCCACTGGCAATCCGAGACACATCATCGCGCTTTTCAAAAATATCTTTGTACACTGCTGCCTGTTGATTAGCCCAGGGAGCCACTGCCAAGGAAATAAAACTGCCTAGTAGTAAAACCGGAAAAGCAAAACGCAGTACAGGTCTTATCCAGGCTGTAAGCGCCAATCCTGAGGCGCTCCAGACAATCATTTCAGAATCCCGATACATTCGGGTTAGCACTAAAAGTACTGCTGAAAATACGGCCAGATTTAACATCGTAGGCGTGTAGTTAAGCAGTGTGTACCCTAAAATTACAAAAACTGTTTGGGGATCAATGCGGCCGCTAGCAGCTTGCCCTAACACACGAATTAGCGTCAATGTAGTTGTGATCACTAGCAAAGTAGCAAAAACCGCTGCTGCAAGAGCACGTAATTCAGAGGCAAGGGCTTGACGAAACAGCATTCAAAATAATCAGCGTTGGTTAAAAAAACACAAAAAGAAAAAATAAACCTGCAACACAGTAAGATAATTATGTTTTTACAAAAGAAAACTTTCCTTTATAGCTTTTCATAATAATCGGGAATGTTTTGAAATACTCCATTAATGATTGCCAGATTCAAAACTATCTTTATATCTTTCGAGAAATTACAAGGAAATTCTCACAATGAAATTTATCACGCGCAGCTCTAATATAAGTAAATTGAGCGAAGATGCAGTTGTTATCGGTGCTTTTAGTGGTCATAAAGGAACTCTAAGCTTATCTGCCGACGCAGAACAATTACACGCACAAGGAGTGTTCGCTAATACCCTGGCTTTAGGTGATTTTACAGGTGAGTTAGGCAAACACGTGATTCTTCCTGGGCCAAAAAATAAAGGCAGAGTCGTTCTAGTGGGCTTGGGAGTAGCGGATAAATTTGATGCTAAAGCTTATAAAAAGGCTACTCAGACAGCTTTAGGTGCCCTAGCCAGTACTCAAACAAGCGATGTAGTCTTTACCTTGCATAAGCTAGCAGTACCCGGTCTTGATAATGCTGCAAAAAGCCGTATCGCTGCAGTTGCTGCACATGAAGCCTGCTATCGATTTGATCTCACCAAAAGCAAGAAGGAACCATCACCTAAATTAACAAGTATTGCTTTTACTGCTGAGGGTACAGCTGCTAAAGAGGTTCTAAACGGTGCAGAACAAGGAAACGCAGTTGGAGAAGGAATTAGTTTTGCAAAGACCTTAGGGAATCTTCCCCCCAATATTTGTACACCGAGCTATTTAGCGATGGAAGCAAAAAAACTGGCTAAAACTTACAAGCTTGAAGTAGAAGTACTGGATAAAAAGCAATGCGAAGCACTAAAAATGGGCAGCTTTCTGGCAGTGGCTCAAGGTTCAGCGCAAGCTCCCAAATTTATCGTTTTAAAATATAACGGTGCCCCTAAAACTCAGGCTCCGGTGGTATTGGTAGGCAAAGGCATTACTTTTGATTCCGGGGGAATTTCTCTCAAACCTGGTGAAGCCATGGATGAAATGAAATACGATATGTGCGGGGCAGCTAGTGTACTGGGAACTTTCCGCGCTATCGCTCAGCTCAAACCCAAGCTAAACCTAATAGGCATTATTCCCGCCTGTGAAAACATGCCCAGTGGTAGTGCCATCAAACCGGGAGACATTGTGACTACTTTGTCTGGCTTAACGGTTGAGATTTTAAATACCGATGCAGAAGGCCGTCTCATCCTTAATGATGCACTAACCTATTCCCGTCGCTTTAAACCCGCGGCTGTGGTGGATATTGCTACACTGACGGGCGCTTGTGTCATCGCTTTAGGGGGCGTCCACAGTGGTCTTTTTAGCAAGAGCGATGCACTGGCTACCGAACTGCTGCAAGCTGGGGCTGCCGCCAGCGATACTGCCTGGAGAATGCCGCTGGATGATGAATACCAGGAAGGCTTAAAAAGCAATTTTGCGGACATGCCCAATATTGCTTCAAGAGCTGCGGGTTCCGTTACTGCCGCCTGCTTTCTCTCCCGCTACACGGAAGGTTTAGAGTGGGCCCATTTGGACATTGCAGGCACTGCTTGGAAACAAGGCACAGCTAAAGGAGCTACCGGTCGACCAGTAGGTTTATTAACCCAGTTTTTACTTAACCGGGCCGACAAATAATTCACTCTCCCAAGCCCCACAACTAGCGGCCTGCAAGATATTTGTGGGCAGTCAAACATTTTTAACTGGATGCCTCAAAACCAACCGGGCCGCTGAATATTTTTTTGCTATTACTTACAGTGAAAATTTCTCTCATAGAGTTTGATGTTTTCTACCCGAATAGGGATTGCTTTGCGTCTTTTCCTTGCTACTAAGCTCTGTCTACCAATACCGCAGATTCGCAAATAGCGGGAGTGTCGCTTTTGAATCAAGCCTATTCGGAAATCAGGGATAACACTTCCATCAACTTCTTAATAAGCCTGCTGCTACATTAATAGATAAGCCGATAATGGCAGCATTAAACAAAAAACTTAAAACCGATTGCGCCAACACAGCTTTTCGCATAGTTCCAGACATTACGCTGACATCTGAAGTTTGTGCGGCCACTGCGATCGTAAATGCAAAATATAAAAAGTCCCAGAAATCGGGGTTTTCGGGCTGATTTCCGGGGAACCGTAAAGCACACTCTTTATCCGCAAACCGATAAAACAAATGGGCATAATGAAAAGTGAACACCGTGTTTACAAATAGCCATGAACCCAGCAAGGTTCCTCCGGTAAAGAGATAGTGCACCCAGCGCTGTGGTGAAGGCAACTGGGTTATTGCTGCCATTTCCAATAAAATTACTGCTACGCTAGCCAATCCTGCCAAAGAAAGTAAGCCTACTACAACCACTGCGCTGGGATCTTCTTGCTCAGCAAGCTGACGCACCTGGGCAGGCGTGGCCCGCCACACTAAAAGAGCCATTAGTAAAAGATACAGCCAGACAGTGGCATTCCAACCTATTAAAATTTTTGTTTCAATTCGATCGCTAGAAGGAAATAGGAGGGCTATGACTATCCCACACAAAATTGAAGTGAATAAGCGTGCACGGCGATGAATCAAATAAAATAAATGATGCATAAGTGCCCAGATACTGCCTATTTTTCAGCGACGCTGAGCAGGTGGCCGTTTTGCAACAATCACACTTAACTCCAGAGGCTCGTTGTTACGCAATACTTTCAAACTTGTGCTTTTCCCTGGGCTAAGCGCTGCAACCGTATTAAGAACTTCAACATTATCCTTCACGGCTTTGTTATTAATGGCGATTAACACATCCCCTGGTTTAATGCCTGCTTTATCTGCAGGGCCATTAGGAACAACACCGCGAATGACCACCCCCTGTGTGACTTTAATTTGCAAAGCAGCCGATAATGCAGGTGAAAGATCTTGCGGATCTACACCAATATAACCCCGCACTACTTGTCCACGGGTAATAATTTGCTCCATTACTTGCCGCGCAGTAGAGACGGGAATAGCAAAACCAATGCCTAATGATCCTCCATCCCGGGAGTAGATTGCAGTATTAATCCCCAACAGCTCGCCATTAGCATTGACGAGCGCGCCCCCTGAATTACCCAGATTGATAGCTGCATCGGTTTGAATAAAGTTTTCGAAAATATTGATACCCAAGTGGCTCCGTCCCAAAGCAGAGACAATACCTGCAGTGACTGTCTGGCCCACCCCAAAGGGATTCCCAATCGCAAGCACTGCATCCCCTACCTGCATTTGTTCGGGCTGGCTGAAGGTAATCAACGGTAAATCTTCCCCCTCAATTTTGATCACTGCAAGATCTGTCTCAGGGTCAGTACCCACGACTTTAGCCTGTGCCTTACGCCCATCATTTAATGCAATTTCAATTTGATCAGCACCTTCTATCACATGATTATTGGTCAATACATAACCATCAGCACTAACAATTACTCCCGAACCTAAGCTGGAAATATTTTCCTCCCGGGGGGTCCGATCCCCGAAGAAATAACGGAAAAAAGGGTCTTGCTGCCGTAACTCTGTACTCCTGACTTGTTTGCTTGTAAAAATATTAACCACAGCCGGTGCCGCAACCTTAGCGGCATATGCAAAACCCTGTGAGCCTCCTGCTGTAGTATCGGCTAAAGTTCGAGTATGAGGAGCTTGTTGAACCACTACATTGGGAGAAGCTGGCAAAAGGGGTTGGCTGACTGAGCTAGGTAGCGCTCCCAAAGGCCCAGTTCGCTTAAGCCACTCTGGCTTAAGGGTAGTGATAATGAACAAAATAGCCAACAGTACCGTGACTGTTTGCGAAAATATTAACCAAAGATTTCGAATAGGAAGCACGATGTGATTACTCAAAAAGAGTTAGCTAGTTACTTGGAACAACTTCTTAATGTATCCAGTTTTAAAGATTATTGCCCAAACGGTCTTCAGATAGAAGGCAAACCCCTTATAAAACGTCTCATTACAGGGGTAACAGCTAATTTAGCCTTGTTGGATGCAGCCGTTGCCCTGCAAGCAGATGCAATTATTGTGCATCATGGATATTTTTGGCGTAATGAGCCTACAACTATTACGGGAATGCGCCATCAAAGAATCAGACGCTTGCTAATAAACGATATCAACCTTTTCGCTTTTCACTTACCCTTGGATGCACACCCAGAATTAGGCAATAACGTTCAACTAGGACAGCGATTAGGTTTGAGCATCAATGCTCATTTCGGGCCGCAAGACTTAGCAGTGTACTGTGATTTGCCCGTACCCATAAAATTAACAGAGCTAATGGAACGAATTGGCCAAACCCTACATCGACCTGCTCAACTATTTGGCACCCCAGCTGCAAAAAAACAGCAAGCTCTACAGCGGATTGCTTGGTGTACCGGGGCTGCCCAAGACTATTTTGAGTCTGCAATTGCAGCAGGTTGTGATGTATTTTTATCCGGAGAAGTGTCCGAACAAACTGTACACATTGCAGCAGAATCAGGTGTACCTTATCTGGCTATAGGACACCACGCCAGTGAACGATATGGTGTACAGGCTCTAGGCGAGCACTTGGCCCAAAGATTTGGGCTTGAGCACGAGTTTATCGAGATTACTAACCCGGTTTAAACTAGAGAATATAGCTGCGATTCATGAGTTAAATTAGCGCTGCTTTACACTGTCATTTATAATAGAGCGCTTAAATAAAAAAATTTTATTAAAAATATTATTGCTTTGAACTTCTAATCCTGCCTTTTTACGGTCATCCCATGAGCGAGTCCAGCGAACACGAGTCCGTTATTAAAACACCAAAACAGCTAATTTATGTAGTACTAGCGGCTTTTTTAGTGCCTATCATTGGCATTATTCTACTGGCAAATTTTGTCACAAGTGGCAAAAAACCGGGGGCGGGAAGCGATGCTTATTCAGAAAAATCTGTTGCTGAACGGATTGCTCCGCTCGCGCGGACAGAATTCGTGGATCCCAATGCTCCAAAAGTTTTTAAAACAGGGGAGCAGGTTTATAAAGACGCTTGTGCGGTATGCCACGCCGCAGGGGCCGCAGGGGCCCCTAAGCTAGCAGATACAGCCGCGTGGGCTCCACGCATTAAAACAGGGTATGAAGCACTACTCAAATCCGTAATGAATGGGAAAGGCGCCATGCCCGCCCGTGCTGGGAATCCTGATCTTCAAGATGCTGAGTTAGGCCGCGCGGTTGTTTACATAGCTAATAATGCCGGTGCTCAATTTAAAGAACCCCCTGTGCCAGTTCCTTCTACCCCTGCCGTCACTAGCACAACAGCTGCAACACCTTCTTCCCCTGTTACCCCGGTTATTGCTGCATCTCCCGCTCTAACTTCTTCTGCAGCTACCGTTAATAGCAATAATGCAGATGCTGGAAAAAAACTTTATGAGACAACTTGCTTTAGCTGCCATGCCAGTGGTGTAGCCAATGCTCCAAAATTAGGTGATAAAACGGCTTGGGCAGCACGCCTAGCATTAGGAACTGAGCAGCTCACTAAAAATGCCATTGCTGGAAAAGGTGCAATGCCTCCCAAAGGTGGCAGTAATGCTAGCGAGGAAGAAATTAAAGCTGCAGTTCTTTATATGGCAGCAGCCGCAAAATAAATTGACAATTTTGCTAGATACTGTAGTCACGAGATGGTGTAATTATAGAGGCATTCATAACAACTCATTGAAATTGAATGCAAAGTATTCACAGACATGATCTTGATGATAGGGCTTGGGGGTTGATAGAGCCCCATCTTCCGGGGCGTGCTGGCGCATGGGGTGGCATTGCTC
>JAIBAO010000010.1 GCA_019695155.1 Burkholderiaceae bacterium
GTCTCTAAAAGAGAGTACCCTTTGCATTTGAGAGTGATAAAAGGTTTGAGTCCATACAGGCACATATGAAATTTATAGATGAAGCTACTATTGAAGTGCTTGCCGGTAAAGGCGGTAATGGCTCCGCTTCGATGCGACGTGAAAAATTTATTCCAAAAGGTGGGCCTGATGGAGGAGATGGAGGACAAGGAGGGAGCATATGGGCTGTAGCAGATCGAAATATTAATACCCTGATTGACTATCGCTTCTCCCGCAAACATATTGCTAAAAATGGTGAAAATGGCCGGGGTGCCCAGCAATATGGCGCTGCAGGGCAGAGTATTGAATTAAAAATGCCCTTAGGCACGATGATTTTTGATGCACAAAGCAATCAGTTATTGTTTGATCTATCGCAGCATGGCGAACGGGTTTTGCTTGCAGCCGGAGGTGCCGGAGGCATTGGAAATGTGCATTTCAAAAGCAGTGTTAATCGGGCACCACGCCAGTTTACCTTTGGCAAAGAAGGTGAAAGGCGTATATTGCGGCTGGAGCTTAAAGTTCTGGCCGATGTAGGGCTTTTAGGAATGCCCAATGCAGGTAAAAGCACCTTAATCAGTGCAGTATCCAATGCCCGTCCAAAAATTGCAGACTATCCGTTTACAACGCTTCATCCCAATTTAGGGGTAGTTCGCATTGGCACAGAAAAAAGTTTTGTCATTGCTGATATTCCTGGCTTAATCGAGGGTGCAGCAGAAGGTGCAGGACTAGGGCACCAGTTTTTACGTCATCTTCAGCGTACCCGTATTTTATTGCATCTCGTTGATCTTGCGCCTTTTGACGAAACTATCGATCCCGTGAAAGAAGCTAAAGCCATTGTGAAAGAGTTGGAAAAATACGATCCACAACTAGCGCAGAAACCGCGCTGGCTGGTGCTCAATAAACTTGACATGATTGCTCAAACAGAACGTGAAAAACGAGTCAAGGATTTTGTAAAACGCTATAAATGGAAAGGCCCTGTCTTTAGCATATCAGCCTTAAGTCGCGAGGGCTGTGAACACCTCATACTGCGCTTAAATGAAGCGCTTGAACAGATGCGACTTGAGCAGTACGAGCCCGCCTTTGATGCTCGTTTTGACCGTACAGCAGACGAGTCCGCTGCTACCTCCTCTTCCAATACCAAACTTTAAGTTAGCAAATGCCGGATACTCTGCAATCAGCCCACCGTATTGTCGTAAAAGTAGGTTCCAGCCTGGTCACCAATGAAGGCAAAGGTCTAGACCAGTCTGCAATTGCTAATTGGGCTGAGCAATTTGCACAGTTACGTGCGATGGGCAAAGAAGTCCTGATGGTCTCCTCCGGAGCTATTGCTGAAGGGATGAAGCGCCTGGGTTGGAGTAAGCGCCCTACTCATATGCATGAATTGCAAGCCGCTGCAGCCGTAGGACAGATGGGCCTAGCGCAAGTGTATGAAACCAGTTTCCGCAAATACGCTATTCAAACGGCACAAGTGCTGCTAACCCATGCGGACTTGACAGACCGGGCCCGTTATCTGAATGCGCGTTCGACATTACGTACTTTGCTAGAGCTAGGCGTCGTGCCGATTATTAATGAAAACGATACGGTGGTCACCGATGAAATCAAGTTTGGTGACAACGATACATTGGGGGCGTTAGTCGTCAACTTAATGGATGCCGATCTGCTGATTATCCTCACAGACCAGCAAGGTCTTTTTAATGCAGACCCGCGTAAAGACCCGACCGCTAAGCTCATCAATTTGGCTAATGCAGGTGACCCCGCTCTGGAAAACATGGCAGGGGGCGCCGGAACATTGTATGGTCGAGGAGGCATGATTAGCAAAGTACTTGCCGCCAAACGTGCGGCTAGCAGCGGGGCTTGCACCCTTATCGCTTCCGGGCGTGAACCACAAATCCTACTGCGATTGGCCCAGGGAGAATCAATCGGTACCTGGTTACAGGCCCCTACTCCAAAGCTATCTGCACGAAAACAATGGATGGCCGATCATCTACAAATGCGTGGAAAACTCATATTGGATGCTGGTGCAGTACGCGCTCTTCAAGAAGATGGAAAAAGCTTGTTACCTATTGGCGTCATCAAGGTGGAAGGGGATTTTTCCCGAGGAGAGGTTGTGTCTTGCTCCAGTTGTGAGGGTGTAGAAATTGCTCGTGGACTGACTAATTATTCAGCCTCGGAAGCACGCCTGATCGCACGAAAATCTTCCAGTCAAATAAAAGAGATATTGGGATTTGTAGAAGAAGCTGAGTTAATTCACCGTGATAATTTAGTACTGATTTAAGCTACCTCTCCAATACTCTCTCTATGACGTTTTTTCCCTTAAATACTGCGCAGCGAGAAGCTGTAGCTTATCTGGATGGCCCTTGTTTAGTACTAGCCGGAGCCGGTTCAGGCAAAACCCGAGTCATTACCGCCAAGATTGCCTATTTGCTGGAGCGCGGTTATAAGGCCGAAAATATTGCTGCTATTACTTTTACCAACAAAGCCGCTCATGAAATGCTAGAAAGGATCCGAAAGCTGGCCCCTTCCAGCAGCCCTAAACTTCTTATTAGCACTTTCCATTCTTTAGGGATGCGAATCTTGCGGGCAGAAGCAAAAGCTTTAAACATGAAGTCAAATTTCACCATCTTAGATAGTGCTGATTCTGCAGCAGTCCTCTCTGATATTTTGGCTACTACCGATAAACAGACCCTTCGCAAAGCACAGGCACAAATTAGTTTGTGGAAAAATGCAGCGCTTTCGCCCGATCAAGCGTGGCAACAAGCAGGTAATGAATCTGAAGGGATTATCGCTAAAGCTTTTATGCGATATCAGCAAACGGTTAAAGCCTATCAAGCGGTGGATTTTGATGATCTGATTGCCCTGCCCCTGCGTTTGTTAGAAGAAAAAGCAGAGATACGTGAACGATGGCAAAATCTCTTACGCTATCTGCTTATTGACGAAGTACAAGATACTAATAACGTGCAGTATGCGTTAATTAAACATCTCACCGGCCCTCGGGCCATGTTTACTGCAGTGGGGGATGATGATCAAAGTATCTATGGATGGAGAGGGGCCGACGTTAAAAACCTTGCAGACTTACAAAGAAGTTATCCTCAGCTTAAACTTATCAAGCTGGAACAAAACTATCGTTCCACTAACCGCATTTTGGCAGCAGCCAATGCCTTGATTAGCCATAACCCCAAACTATTTGAAAAAAAATTATGGAGTGAACATGGCACGGGTGACCCTATTACAGTATTGCCCATGGAACATGAAGATGCAGAAGCAGAAAATATAGTCACTCGACTTTCTGCGCATCGCTTCGAACGCCGCGCCAAATTTAGCGACTATGCCATTCTTTACAGAGGAAATCATCAAGCGCGCGTGTTTGAAACTCATCTGCGCCAGCAGCGCATTCCCTACATTATGAGCGGAGGCCAAAGTTTTTTTGACCGGGCTGAAATCAAGGATATCACCGCGTATTTACGCTTAATTGCTAATGAAGAGGATGATCAAGCTTTCCTTCGAGCCGTGAGCACTCCAAAACGCGGGATTGGTCCAGTCACTCTATCTGCTTTGGCTGAATACGCCACAACACGTAAAACGGCATTATTTAATGCATTATTTGAAAGTGGTTTTTCCAGTTATGTTAAAGACAATCAACGCACTGCACTTTTAGAATTTGGAAACTTTATTAATCGTATGCAATTTCGCGCTGGAAAAGATAGTGCAAAAAACGGTGAGAATGCAGGACTTCTTTTACAAGAATTGATTCAAGCCATTGGATATGAAAACTATTTATATGACACCCTGGACAATAAACAAGCCTTAAGCAAATGGAACAATGTACAAGAGCTTGTTGCTTGGCTTACACGCAAGGCAGAGGGCGATAACAAAACAGGGCAATCCCCTAAAAGCTTAATGGAACTGGCACAGCATATAGCCCTGATCACCCTCTTACAAGAGACTGATCAACAACAAGATGCCGTACATTTATCTACTCTTCATGCCGCCAAAGGGCTGGAATATCCTCATGTATTTTTGGTAGGCTTAGAAGAAGGTCTTTTGCCCCACGAAAGTCAGGATGAAGAGCAAACAGAAGAGTCTGCCGTCCTCAGCAAACTAGAAGAAGAACGCAGATTAATGTATGTGGGTATTACTCGAGCACAACGCAGCCTAAGCATTAGTTATTGCATGAAGCGCAAACGTGGCAAAGAATGGTTGATGCGCAAACCCTCACGCTTTTTAATAGAAATGGGAGTTAATCAAAACCAGTCAGAACCCATCTCTTTACCGCAGGATACGCGAGCCCATTTTGCAGCTCTAAAAGATCTCTTAGCCCATAAGACCAGCTAATATTATTGGGAATTTCTCTCACTACAGACTTCCTTTTGCAAACTGTCTTCTAAAATACTTACTATAGAAAATTTTTAGCGAGCACTGCGCAGTGTTTAAAAAGATTTTCTTCTCAAAATGCGCATCAATATTAGGATAAAGCTTTTAATTTATTAAAACAGATTTTCCCATTAGCGCTTAAGACTGAAACGAGGGCTTTGTGAGGCAGTTTTAATTGGAATGTGAAACTTGTAGTCGTCATTACAGGCGACACAGAGAAGAAAAAGGATCGCAAATGCACTGCTGACACCCAACAAGCAGCTTTAAAATTGCGGCTAATCGGAAATTTGCTTTAAGTTCATAATTCTTCTCTGTCCCTATTTCATACTCTTCATAACATCAGTTTTTCAATCAAAGGATGACTATTTGTATGGCCTCTACCCTGCTAACCATGAATGATGTTGACCTGCAAGGTAAGCGGGTTTTTATTCGCAGTGATCTGAACGTACCTCAAAATCCAGACGGAACAATTACGGATGACACGCGAATCCGGGCCTCTGTGCCCGCTATACAACAAGCACTTAAAGCGGGGGCTGCGGTAATGGTGACTTCCCATCTAGGTCGGCCCACGGAAGGAGAAATAAAACCAGAAGACTCTCTGGCTCCCATCGCTGTGCGTCTAACTGAATTATTGGGCAATACCATTGCTTCCCCCGTCCGGTTGCAACAAAACTGGGTAGATGGAGAGTTTTCCGTGGCGCCCGGCGAAGTAGTGCTTTTAGAAAATTGCCGTTGCAACAAAGGTGAAAAAAAAGATGATGAGACCTTGGCAAGAAAAATGGCAGCTTTGTGTGATGTGTATGTCAACGACGCTTTTGGTACTGCCCACCGAGCAGAAGCTACTACCCACGGGATAGCGCGTTTTGCTCCCATCGCCGTTGCCGGCCCTTTAATGGCAGCTGAAGTTGCCGCTCTAGCTAAGGCCCTACACGCACCACAGCGCCCTCTCATCGCCATCGTCGCGGGCAGTAAAGTATCTACCAAGCTAAGCATATTAGAATCCCTGGCACAGAAGGTAGATCAGTTAATTGTGGGAGGTGGCATTGCCAATACTTTTATGCTGGCAGCAGGCTTACCCATTGGAAAATCTCTGGCTGAGCATGAGCTGGCCGATCAAGCCAAACGCATTATGGAAAATATGCAATCCCGTGGAGCGGCGGTCCCCTTGCCCACTGATGTGGTCGTAGCTTCGAGTTTTTCTGCTGATGCTGTAGCTACTCACAAAAAAGCAATTGAAGTCAATAATGAAGATATGATTTTAGACATAGGCCCACAGACCGCACAGCATTTCGCTGCCCTGCTGCATAGGGCTGGAACGATTGTATGGAATGGTCCTGTAGGGGTATTTGAGTTTGAGGCTTTTTCCGCAGGCACCGAAACACTGGCCCGTGCGATCGCCGACTCCTGTGCTTTTTCTATCGCAGGCGGTGGCGACACCATTGCAGCAATTAATAAGTTTGGAATAGCCAATCAAATTAGTTATATCAGTACTGCCGGCGGTGCATTCCTAGAGTTTTTGGAGGGGAAAACCCTGCCAGCCATTGCAGTTTTACAAGCACGTGCTCAAGGAATTTCTGATACTTTAGTAAGTAGCCATAGTGGATTGGGAAATCAGATGCGTGACCCCTTACCCTAAATAACGCAAAAACTGATCGAAGTCGCCCAATAGCCTATAAGAACTTTTCCTACCCTTTATTCTTGACGAGAAATATTCATGATACGTGATACCAAAATTGTTGCCACTCTTGGTCCTGCCAGTTCCAGCCCTCAAATACTCGAACAACTGATTCAAGCGGGGGTCGATGTAGTCCGGCTAAATTTTTCCCACGGTACAGCACAAGATCATATCGCTAGAGCCCAGCTAGTGCGGGAGATCTCCGTTCGGCTGGGAAGAGAAGTAGCCATTATGGCCGACTTGCAAGGGCCCAAGATCCGGGTAGGAAAATTTTCTGGGGGAAAGATTTTTTTGGAAGCAGGCAACTCCTTCGTTCTAGATGCTAGCCGTACTGAGCTGGGAGATGTGAAAGGCGTCCCTCTTGATTACAAGGAACTTCCTCGGGATGTTAAACCAGGAGATGTACTGCTGCTTAACGATGGTTTGATCGTTTTAGTGGTTGACCAAATAGTAGGAGAAGCTATTTATACAACCGTAAAAATAGGAGGGGAGCTTTCTGACAACAAGGGTATCAACAAACAGTCGGGAGGATTAACTGCTCCTGCCTTGACTTCAAAAGATATGGACGATATTAAAACCGCGATGGCCCTACAAGCGGATTATGTTGCGGTAAGTTTTCCAAAAAACCGTACCGATATGGAAATGGCCCGCCAGCTATGCAACGTGGCAGGGCAACAATACAAGCACCGTCCCTCAATGATTGCTAAAATAGAGCGCGCCGAAGCGATACGCCCCAGCGTGCTGGAAGAGATTCTGGATGTCTCTGATGGCATTATGGTTGCACGGGGAGATTTGGCCGTAGAAGTAGGCGCTGCTGCAGTCCCAGCGCTGCAAAAACGCATGATCCACCTGGCACGCGAGCGAGACAAAATTACCATCACTGCCACTCAGATGATGGAATCCATGATCGTTAACCCCGTACCTACTCGGGCTGAAGTAAGTGATGTCGCCAATGCAGTACTCGACGGAACAGATGCAGTCATGCTGTCCGCGGAAACCGCTTCTGGAAAATACCCTGTAGAAACGGTTCAGATGATGGCTAGTATTTGTCTGGAATCAGAGGTGCATGAACAACTTCAGCTAGACCACGCTTTTATTAATAAAACATTTAATCGAATTGACCAATCCATTGCCATGGGAGCGCTATTTACTGCCTATCACCTGGGATGTAAAGCCATTGTGGCCTTGACTGACTCCGGATCTACTGCACTATGGATGAGCCGTCAAAAAATCCATATCCCCATCTATGCCGTTACACCACGCGTAGCGAGTCAGCGCAAAATGGCGCTGTATCGTAATATTCGACCTCTTTTGATGAATTCTTCAGAAGATCGGGATACAGCCCTCCTAGAAGCAGAACGGCTCCTGATTTCACGAGGTGTCCTCCAAGCAGGAGATATTTATGCCATTACCTGTGGAGAACCCATGGGTCACCCCGGGGGCACCAATATGTTAAAAATTGTCCGCGTGAATTAAATCCCGATTTCCCATTAAATATACGTTGAGTGCTGTTTGGGTGGCAGCGGTGCAATAAAAATTATCTGCGTGGCTTCTCTTTAGCAAAGCGCCTTTACTCGACGCTAGCGCGCTTAAGAGTCGTCTGCATTCCCCGTGCCGGCCTCTAGGAATTCCTCTTAAGACTACAGGCAGGTCCTAAGCAAGGGCACGGATCGGAATAATCGGCGCTTTGAAGGCTTCAAGTAAACTGGCCTGTTGTGCACGCGCTTTCAACAAGGCTTCTTCTTTAACATGACCATAGCCGCGGATTTCTTCAGGGATACTGGCGAGTGCCACCGCCGTTGCAAGATTTTCGGCAGTGAGCTTTCCAAGTACGGTATTCATCATCTCTTCGTACTCA
>JAIBAO010000005.1 GCA_019695155.1 Burkholderiaceae bacterium
TTAATAAGCAAAGAATCTAGTGGTTATAATGTGTAGCTCGGAAGTGTGGCAGAGTGGTCGATTGCACCGGTCTTGAAAACCGGCGATGTCGCAAGGCATCCGTGAGTTCGAATCTCACCGCTTCCGCCAAACCTTACCAATTCACCGCCAGCGTCATACGAGTTGCACCTTGGATTTTTGCCCAGCGCGCTAAGGCAGCTAATTCTTGCAAATCAGTAACAAATTCCTCTTCTACAGGCTGAACGCCGTTAGCATCTAACTCATAAGCTTGCAAGGCACATTGTGCAGCAGGATGCGCTTGAGCCAACAAATCGCAGAGCTTTAGTGCCGCTGCAGCCAGGGCATCGGGAGTAACCCAAGTCACTTCCTCATCCTTAACCCCTTCTGTTGTAAAACTTAAGAGGGCTTCTAGGCCTTCTTTTCTCAGCACAGTTTGATTCTCTTGCTTTTGCATTTCTAGCACCCAACTGGCCCAAGCTGCACAATCATTGCTAGGGAAGGCTGGCTGATGGCTCATCTGCTCTGGAGTTATATCTGGCCAATAAGCCAGTACAGTTGCTGCCATAAATTTCCTTTCAAATTTTTACAAACGATCTTAATGCCTACAAAATCGAATTATCCTAAAAGCCCGCTCTTTATCACGGCTGTACAAAAGGCGGTGCTTGCTAGCTATTTTTTAGTTCAGCCTAATTATGTTTTTGAAAATCATTATTTTTGTTTTTACTTTATATTTATTTCCCTCTCAAATAACACTAGCCTCAACAAGCTGTGCGGGAAAACAAACTGTTCTTGGCTTTTCCCAGGACTGGAAACAAATGTACTGGGATCAGCAGATTGCGGGTGAATGCAGCCCAGGAAATATCATGCATGTTTTTGATTTTGAGAAACAACAAGATAAGGTTGTGTCTTCTTTATTTGATGACTCAAAACCTTCCGATAAAAAAAAGTACCATGCTTTACGTCAACGTATTAAAAGCACATTAAGCCTTCCTCCAAAAAGAAAAAATCGGAATGTCATAAATGGCCGTTGTAGTTTTACATCTAGCCTAAAATTATCTAGAGATGATTATCTCGAAGAAGGCATAAAAACTATACACAGCGTTTATTTCAATCCTACCTTTCAATCTTGGGTTGTCGTTAGCGAAGAATGCAATTCCGGAGATTCGGAGGCTTTAGGGGGTAGTTGTCAATACAATGCTATCTATATATTGCCCGAGAAATCATGCTCAAGAGTCCCCCAGGAATAAAAGATATTTACCTACCCTAAACGAGGCAGGCGCTCCGAGGCGAGTAATTTACGCTTCTAGAGTACCCCGACGGAAAAGGTATTCTTCTTTACTACTGAACTGCTTAAGCACAGTAGGCTACTCTGTTAAACAAATATAAGAATAAGAGAATGCCTCTCTATTCTTGAGTCTCGTCCAAAGTAAATGTTTTTTTGTGGAGTTACTCAGTTTTTAGTTTAGGGGCAGTCATACTCTTGGCTTGTACCCAGACATCAAATTCATTGGCCGTAACATATCCCAAAGCTAAAGCTGCCTCTTTAAGGGTGAGCCCTTGCTGATGGGCATGTTTGGCAATTTGCGCCGCTTTGTCGTAGCCGATATGAGGAGTAAGCGCGGTTACTAGCATAAGAGAGCGGTCTAACAATTCACCGATGCGTGTCTGATTAGCCGTAATACCTGCTACGCAATGCTTCTCAAAACTGAGCATAGCGTCACTTAATAAACTTACACTCTGTAAAAAATTGTATGCAATCAAAGGTTTGAATACATTGAGCTCAAAATTACCCGAAGCTCCACCAATATTAATAGCCACATCATTGCCCATTATTTGCGCGCACACCATCGTCAGCGCTTCACATTGAGTAGGGTTCACTTTACCTGGCATGATGGAGCTGCCGGGTTCATTTTCCGGAATACTAATTTCACCCAGTCCGCTGCGTGGGCCACTGGCTAACCAGCGGATATCGTTAGCGATTTTCATCAAACTGCCTGCCAAGGTTTTAAGTGCCCCGTGTGTAAACAGTAAGGGATCGTGGGAGGCTAGCGCGGCAAATTTGTTGGATGCACTCACGAAGGGACGGGGCAGGGGGCTTAAGCTGGTAAGCTGTGCAGCTACACGCTCAGCAAATTCCGGGTGGGTATTCAAGCCTGTCCCTACCGCAGTTCCCCCTATTGCTAGTTGATAAATACCGGGCAAGCTAAGCCGAATATTTTGGCTGCATTGTTCAAGCTGGGCCGCATAGCCAGAAAACTCCTGCCCCAAAGTTAAAGGCGTCGCATCTTGCAGATGGGTGCGGCCAATTTTCACAATAGAGTCAAATGAAGCGCTTTTAGCAATTAAACGGGCTATCAGCGTATTTAGCGTGGGTAAAAGCTCGCTTTCTATTGCTTGCGCTGCAGCGATATGCATCGCGGTGGGAAATACATCATTAGAAGACTGGCCTAGGTTAACATCATCATTTGGATGGATCCGTATTATCTCTGTACCGCTGCTGAGCAAACTATTAGCACGGTTAGCTAATACTTCGTTTACATTCATATTGGTTTGAGTGCCACTACCGGTTTGCCAAACAGATAAAGGAAATTCCTCTTCATGTTGGCCGCTAAGAACTTCATCGGCTGCAGCAATAATAGCCGCAGCCTTCTCATGCATAAGCAAGCCTAAATCTCTGTTGACTATTGCTGCAGCTTTTTTTACCAAGACCAAAGCATTAATTAGCCTGGTCGGCATTTTTTCTGAACCAATTGCAAAATAGTGCAATGAACGCTGTGTTTGGGCGCCCCACAGATGTTCAGCAGGGACTGCAATCGGACCAAAACTGTCTTGTTCTATGCGTGTGGCAGGATGGATGGACATGAAGATCTCTTTGCGGAAGGATAATTTTTAAATGCTAGGGTAAAAGACAGACAGCAAGCAAACGTAAGCATTCCTTTTTTAGGAAAGGATGTTGAATTTAAATCTAGCCGAAAAAATCCATCCCTTTCGCCGTGATCTTCACACCCTGGAAGAGAAACAACTGAGAGAGGACATCTTGATCGGTCCTTCGGCCAAAGCCAGTTCTTTTTAACCGGCGGCGGAGCACAAAATGCGCAGTGCACCGCCATAAGCCATGAGAATGCCAAAAGCATGGCTTATGTGGGCATCCGGCTTGAACGCAGAGTTAGGCTGGGGGCCTAGAGGCGCTGTTGTTTTGCAGCTTGAATCTAAGCCAGGGATTCTTATCCACGCCTCGCGGCGTCGATGGCAGCGATATCGATTTTGCGCATCGACATCATTGCCGCGAATGCACGACCTGCCTCATCGCCGCCTGCTGCAAGAGCTTCAGTAAGGGTGCGTGGGGTGATTTGCCAGTTGACACCCCAGCGGTCTTTACACCACCCACATGCACTCTCCTGCCCGCCATTGCTCACGATGGCGTTCCAGTAGCGGTCAGTTTCTTCTTGTGTGTCGGTGGCAATCTGGAAGGAGAAAGCCTCTGTCTGTGGAAATAGCGGTCCGCCGTTCAATCCAATGCAGGATACGCCGCAGACAGAAAAGTGGACAACCAGTACGTCTCCTTTTTTACTGCTGGGATTGTCCATCGGTGCGCGGTGGACGGCCCTTACTTCGCTATCAGGAAAAACCGAAGCATAGAAGTGCGCAGCGTCGGCTGCCTCACGGTCGAACCAGATGCAAACCGTGTTCTTCGCGATATGTGTCATATAGCTACTCCATCGTGAATAGGCAGTGCGCCATTTTCAGGTGACGCTAAAACCTTTATGAGGGGTGAAATTATCCTACGCCTTGGGTAATTGGACATCATAAAGATATGCATGCTCACCTGTTGCACCTTGCGTCTGACCGTACATTCCTGGCGGATAATTCATTAATCTTGTTCCTGTCTGCGCGCGCATTTTGCTTTATAGCATTTTGTGCGGTCTGTACAAACTAGTCAGACATAACCGATTTAAGCAAGCCACCGTTTTTGCTTTCACCTTGATATTCCACGTATTGGCTTGGCCCTAGAAAGATTTTTAGAAGCCTTGCTAGCTGCAAACCCTCTGCATTAAACCTATCCGTGTTTAGTGTGTTGTTGAGATTCTTCTCTTCATATTCGTGTATCCATTGCTCAAATCTTTCTTCTAACTTGCTAGGCATATTCAATTGGCTATGTTCTATCATGCCGTATCTGAACAGCCCCGAAGGACTTTTTGTGAACGCCCATATGCCGGAACTGCCGTATTCAGCCATTACGCGGATCATTAAATCGAAACTCATGGCTTAAACGTCGCGCGCAACGACGGGTTAAGCCACGGCTGCCGCGCGAGGTAACTCATAGAGCAGGCACAATATCCCAGAGGGTATGGGCGAGAACGCAAGGCCATAACTGTCGCGTGATGACATAAGCTAGTGTAAGCGTGAGGCCGAAGGAAAGAATCCAAACGACCCCGACGGGACCTTGGTAGAGATGGTAGAGCACTCGTACCAGGAGGGGAAGACCAATGGCCAGTGACAAGCCGAGACCGCGCAGGCCTCGCACAAGCACACCCAGTAGAAAAACCTCTTCGAATGTGCCGTTTACGAGCGCAACCAGCACGATAGTGGTAAGCGAAACGCCCGAGAAGGAAAAGTCAATTACGCCCGGACGTTCGGGCGAGTAAAACAGCGCAGTCACAACCGCGCCTAGTAGCCAGCAAGTCAAGAAGAGACCGACGCCAAGCAAGCTGCCACGTACCGTTGGCCCGGGGTAGAGCGACTGGATAGCGAAGTTGCGGCTACGGAGGAAAAGAAGCGCAGCGCCAGCAAGAATCAGTTCAAGAATAATTAGCCAGATGTTGCTTGCGTCAGAGAATCGCGCCTGCGGAAAGCCGGCGAGCATGGCCTGAACGGACCAAAGGATAGGCAGACCAAAGCAAATGACCGTGACAACGGCGGCTTCGCTAAGCGATAAAGTTGACTTGGCCAACGTGAACCTGTGACCTAATGAGGGAAGTTAACCTGCCTCATTGAAGCGGTACGGTGCAAGGAGAGGGCAATTCTAGAAGGATGTTGGGAAAAATAACGCACAGAAGTAAGTTCCGGGTTGACCGAGGGGTTAAGTATTTTTGGAATCTCGCTTATCAAATTCTTCTTTTGTAAGCTGACGCAAAGCGTTTTTTTCGTGGAATCGTATTCTGGAGTTTACAAATTTTTCCCCACCCCTTTTTGCTTTTGCATAACCGCGATGTCCGTTCGAGTTGTCCCCGCCCCATGAAGCCAAAATTACTTTGTCCGCCAAATTAGATTTTCGGAGAGTCATGCCCATCCGTGATGCAGCATAGCGTTTAGGACTTTTATTTTCCTTGAAGTTACGTTGATGATTTGTTTTCATGACGATAAAAATTGTTTACACCCCTCACGAATAAAAGGGGCGCTCCCATCCCAAGCGAGCCCTGGTCCCTTGAGGGTTGCGGTTGACAGCAACGAAGTACCAAGATAAAGAGGCTGTACTTTTTATTAGCTCACTTGTTTTTTACAAAAGGGGAAATCAAGGCAATCATAACGGTTGGAATCGCCCTTGCAAAGAATGTTTTTGCGGCCCATCCTGTGAGTGAGTTTCCCAAGCCCGCGCTGGTGCGGCCCGATGTGCTACGCGCCCAACAGCTGGAACTCATCGCCGATTTGCTGCCCTGCCTCAGTGATATGCAAGCCTGCTCAGGTGCGGCGACCGGCGGCGGCTCTGTGTTCGAGCCAGTCGGCACGGCGGGTACTACTGGCGCCTGTGCGCTTGCATAGACAAGCCCAAAGCGGTGAGCGCCGCTACCCACAAGCTGGCCCGTCTGATCTTGCCATCCTCACCCACAGCCAGGAATACCCCGATTGGGGACAGGCTTACTTCGAGAAGCGCTACCGCCAGCGCCTCTTGCACAACCTTGCCCAGAAGGCCAAAGCCATGGGCATGCAGCTCGTTTCCTGCGACAGCCTCGCTTGAAACCATCCTCAAAATCAATCAGTTGTCTGGTTTTTTTTGAGAGACATCGAGTTCTGCTGCACGCTGGTTAACACGCTCAGCATCAATGTAGCGCTGCAAAATTGGCCACTGGTACGAAAATGAGGAAAACCAGACACCAAGGCCAATGCACAAGCCAGAGGCTAATGAGATAAATAGAAAATAAGCTGGTATATGCGTGGCTTGGAAGATAGCCATGAATGTAAGGGTAAGGAACACCCAGCCCAGAATGGTTATGACACGGCCAGCATTACGCCAACGATTAAGCTGACTCTTTTCATTGGTAAGTAATTTATTCAAACCAATGATTACCTTTTTCTCTAGTTTATGTATGTCGGTCATGTGCTTGCCTACCAGATAAAGCGCCTTACCCACACAGCTAGAAGGAGGCCGGAGAAAGAATAGCATAGCCAGAAAATAAAGAGTTAATATTCACTTGCCTTCTTTTTTGGCTCTTGCTGGATGAAGTTCTTTTTAAGGTGTGGTGCGCAAACTCAACCGCTGTCTTGAAGTGGTAAAACGGCTGTGAAAACGTGGGGCGGCCGGTGTTTTCAGCGATGGGCTTGTTCGATAGGAACTAACTCTTCTCGGGAAGGCAGATCGGTATGAAGCCTCAAGCTCCAAACTAGACCTAGTCTGCATAAGAAGCACAAAACCCACCAACCAGGGTCAACCTGGTGGGTTTCAAGCCCCAGCTTGGCGGAACCCCGGGAAAAGCATGATGATTGTTGTGCCAGCACTCCCCAAATGTGATAAGGCCGCAAAATTTGACGTTGTAGCCTTGAACACTTGCGTCCTTCACATGCCAGGAGCGATGGCCTCTATTATGTGCAAAGTAGCCAATTAGCCAATGGCCAGTAACCGAGACAGCGACACGAACTGCTACCCCCCAAACAAGCCAACTCATATCACCCAAGACCCAAAGAAGCGCCGCAAGTGGAAGCTGTTGCAACATCCATGTGCGCTCCATAAAGTAGTAGAAGCGGGAGCTGCCAAGAATTGGCTCAGGTATGAAGGAGGGGGGATAGGCTAACTGGATATCACAGTGCAACTGCCAAAAGCCATCTTTCAGAAACCCGCTGCGATGAGAAAAATAGGGATGGCATTTCTTCTGACGTTGCGCCCAATCACGGGTGTCATGCGTTCGAGACATGCCAAAAGGGCCAGCTAGCCCAACAAGAACGCCGAAATGGACAAATAAATATTCAAGCCATTTAGGACATTGATAGCTTTGGTGAATGAGTCGGCGGTGCATCCCCAACGAATGCCCTAGACAAAGCGTTGTTGCTGTTGTGATCAGAAATACCAAAAAGGTTTCAAGCGATGCCGTGTAATAACCACCAATGATGGCTACTAAATACATAGTTGTAATCCACAAAGATTTTACTGGTGCCCACACCACCCTGCCCTCAAGCGCACTGGTGATGCCAGGCTCTACGTGAATGGTGGAGACGGAAGTTTTCATGGGCGCATAAGCTAATATAAAAGATATACAGCATACCCCAAGCGCCTTCTGCTCAACATCGTTATACCAGTTGTAGGACCCCATTCTCTCCCTTTAAGAGGTTAGTTCCCCGGTCCAAATGAGGTATAGCGCATCCGTAAAACCTCCTCGGCAGATAATCTGGTAGTAACGTAGTTTCCTCAAGCGTTTGAGTAGTTCTACCATGCTCTGCCTCTGCACTACTCTTAGAGTTTAGTTACCCAACAATACAACGCCCAGTAAATTGCGCTTTGTATAGGTATGAGCGGTGCCATTTGGTTGACACGCATGTCTCTGTGGGAGCTGTTGTGGCCCCGTGTTTGGGCAAGGCAATAAAGCAAGCGCTATCTAAAAACTCACTCTTTTGGATCCGCTTGTTTTGTATCTTAAGATGGGGGTTTATAATTTACCTGGCTTACAAGAAGTAAAGTAAGCAATGATACGGATCTGCGTATTAAAACCTTAAATTTGAGCCCGGGTCTTCTCTTTTTTAGAGTTTTCGCGCTCGAATTTGTAATCGAGCCTTATTTTTTAGCCTCTACGAAAAATGCGAGTACACACTTACAGGGCTGCTTCTCTTCATTCTGCGAAGCAGATAGAGCTCACTACCTGCTGCTGTGTAACAAACTTTTCTTGTTTCACGTGAAACGTTCAGGCCGCTCTTGCTGGCTCCTGTAGAAAAAAAGAACCCCTCTATAATGTAAGAAAACGAGCATTGTTTTTTTGAGCAGGACTATGCTTTTTCACATAAGGTTTTCTCATGTTTTACCCCAAGCAGTTTGATGTGATTGTGATAGGAGGAGGTCACGCTGGAACGGAGGCGGCTTTAGTGGCGGCTCGGATGGGAATGGCCACTTTGTTGTTGTCCCATAATATTGAAACGCTAGGGCAGATGAGCTGTAATCCTTCAATTGGGGGAATCGGCAAGGGGCATCTGGTTAAAGAGGTGGACGCTTTGGGGGGCGCAATGGCGCTCGCTACCGATGAGGCGGGAATTCAGTTTCGCATTCTCAATAGCTCCAAAGGCCCGGCGGTGCGGGCTACTCGGGCTCAGGCGGATCGGTTGTTGTACAAAGCGGCTATCCGCACGCGTCTGGAAAACCAGCCTAATCTCAGCTTGTTTCAACAGGCGGTGGAAGATTTACTGATGGAGGGTGATCGAGTAGTGGGAGCGCTTACTCAGGCAGGTATCCAGTTTCGAGCCCATGCTGTGGTGTTAACCGCGGGGACGTTCCTCGATGGCAAAATTCATGTAGGCCTGAATAATTATGGGGGAGGCAGGGCAGGAGACCCTGCAGCCCTTAGGCTTTCAGCGCGGCTTAAAGAGCTTCAGCTACCTCAGGGACGTTTAAAGACGGGGACTCCGCCACGTTTAGATGGGAAAACTATTAATTTTTCGGTGTTGCAAGAACAGCCAGGAGACGGCATGGATGGGCTAAACCCTGTGCCGGTTTTTAGTTTTATGGGCACTGCGGCCATGCATCCGCGCCAGATTCCCTGTTGGATCACGCATACAAACGAAAGAACCCACGAAATTATCCGTAGCGGCTTTGATCGCAGCCCGATGTTTACGGGAAAAATTGAAGGGGTGGGGCCTCGCTATTGTCCTAGCGTAGAAGACAAAATTAATCGTTTTGCAGATAAGCAAAGCCATCAGATCTTTCTTGAGCCAGAAGGCCTCAGTACTAACGAGGTTTATCCTAACGGAATTTCCACGAGCTTACCTTTTGATGTTCAGCTCGCCATGGTCCGGAGTATGAAGGGCTTAGAAAATGCCTATATTTTGCGGCCTGGGTATGCGATTGAATATGATTATTTTGACCCCCGCGCTCTTAAAAATAACTTGGAAACCAAAGCGATTCGAGGGCTGTTTTTTGCCGGCCAGATTAATGGTACTACGGGCTATGAAGAAGCTGCGGCACAGGGTTTGCTTGCAGGAATTAACGCTGCTTTATTAGTCCAGGGTAAAGAAGCATGGTGCCCGCGGCGGGATCAGGCTTATCTGGGGGTGTTGGTAGATGATCTTATTACTAAGGGAGTAAGCGAGCCTTATAGAATGTTTACCAGTCGGGCAGAATATCGCCTAAGTTTGCGAGAAGATAATGCCGATGCGCGCCTAACAGAGATAGGGCGGGCTTTGGGCTGTGTGGAGGATGCTCGCTGGGATGCTTTTAATCGGAAACGCGACGCTGTTTCACGTGAAACAGCCCGGTTAAAGACCAGCTGGTTAAGACCCTATCATCTCACTAAAGAGCAATCCGAGCACCTCTTTGGTCAGCAATTGGAGCGGGAGTATAGCCTGAGCGATTTGCTCAAGCGCCCCACGGTAGGCTATCACGCACTAATGAGTTTGGGCGAGGCGCTGGTAGGGCCGCCTGTTGCGGACGCGAGTGTTGCGGAGCAGGTAGAAATTTCCATTAAATATGCGGGGTATATTGCCCGCCAGCAAGAAGAAGTTGAAAAA
The DNA here is from genome assembly GCA_019695155.1 of Burkholderiaceae bacterium. Lineage (GTDB taxonomy): Bacteria > Pseudomonadota > Gammaproteobacteria > Burkholderiales > Burkholderiaceae_C > Piscinibacterium. Next base: position 9,922 of record JAIBAO010000005.1, read on the forward strand.
GCAGCGCATCATGAAAGCACGCGACTGCCGGTAGATATGGATTATCAGCAGGTGCGGGGTCTCTCCAAGGAAGTGCAAGCCAAACTCAATGCACACAGACCAGAAACTTTGGGGCAGGCTAGCCGTATTAGCGGAATTACCCCTGCAGCCATTTCTTTGTTAATGATTCACATCAAACGTAGAGGAAAAAATCAACCATGAAGAATCGAGTGATCGCAGCATTTTTGAGTTTTTTATTGTTATCCTTTTTAGTGCCTTATTCTGTAGGGGCAGAAGAAGGCAAAAAACGCAATGGCAGCGAAGAACTGCTGGAAGCGATAGAAGGGCACAAGGTCCAGAAGGTGAGGGATCTTTTAAAGAATAATAGTAGCCTTGTTAATCTGCGCTTTGAGGACGAAGAGGGATACGGGGCTATGACCCCAATTTTTTATGCGATTAAAGTAAAAGATGCAGAAATTTGCAAAATACTTATTGATGCGGGGGCTGATGTTAATTTTGTAAGCGTGTCCTTAGGATCTCCTCTGCATTATGCAGTATTCAAAGCAGAACAGGACATCGTCCTGCTTTTACTGGATAGCAAGGCTGATATAAATAAGCCCGCAGGATTTGGCCCCCCACAAGAGGGAAAGCGGTGGTTTGAAAACGCTACCCCTTTGCATCTGGCCATAACACGAGGAGAAAAACAGCTAGTAAGCTTATTAATTCGCAGAGGGGCAGATCCTAATATGAAAGTGGCTCACCGGAAATGCACAAATGGATGGTGTTCCCTGTTAGAGTTAGCTGCGCTCTCCAGGAGAGATGAGCTTATTCCACTATTGAAAGAATACGATCTTAAATAAAAAAGTAAACATTCCCAGCACAGCTATATTGAATGCAAAATAAGTTCTTTTTACAGCTTGCCTTTAACCAATAGTCTAGCTTATGCATTACGAACAAATTCAGCAGGCTATTGAAAACGGTGCGCGTACATTAGGTTTGATGCCCTTATCCCCTGAAATAAGCACTGCATTGGTGGACTATTTGCTTTTATTACAAAAATGGAATGAAAAGATTAATCTGACAGCCGTACGCAGTTTGCCTGAAATGATCACACATCATATTCTGGACTGCCTGGCAGTTGTGCCGAAGCTCTCTGTACTTTTTCAGAAGCAGGGCGCTTCTTTAAATATTGCAGATATTGGTACGGGCGCAGGCTTACCCGGCTTAATTATTGCGCTCATCCTGCCGCAGGTGACAGTAACTTGTATTGATGCAGTAGAAAAAAAGATAGCTTTTGTACAGCAAGCCATTGGTCTCATGAAACTGCAAAATTGCACAGCACTTGCAGCGCGGGTGCAAGACCTCGATGAGCAATGGGATGTACTGACTTGCCGGGCTTATGCCTCAATGGCTGATATGATCGCTACTTCGGGCCATTTATTACGCGAGGAAGGATGGATTGCCGCCATGAAAGGCCCAAGGCTTATGAAGGAGTTGGCGGCACTGCCCGAGGGATGGCATCTACTGGAGTCTGTACCGCTACACGTGCCCGGTCTTAATGAAGAGCGTAACCTGGCCCTTGTAGGCCGAAAGCAAAAATTAAAATAACACTTAGAGAGGTAACAGATGCACTGGATGGGAATCAGCGATATTTGGACTTTCGTAGTGGCGGTAATCGTTTTTTTAGCGCTTCCTGGTCCCGGTACCTTTGCCCTGCTTACCGCTACCAGTAAGGGCGGCAAAAAGGGGGGTTACGCCGCACTCCTGGGCTTGATTTTAGGAGACCAGCTACTTTTATGGTTGGCCGTGGCGGGGGTGGCGGCTTTGCTGGCAGCTAATCCTACCTTATTTAAATTGGTGCAATATGCAGGAGCGCTCTATTTAGTATGGATCGGAATTTCCCTGCTTAGGCCAGACAAAAATGCAGTCCCTGCACTGATTTCCATGCAAGTGGGTAGATACTTTCGGCAAGCGCTCCTTATTACGGTACTCAACCCCAAAGCCATCGTGTTTTACATGGCGTTTTTTCCTTTATTTATTGACCCACACCAGCATCAAGGCTGGCTTAGCTTTGCCGCAATGGCGGCAATTATTGCGCTGCTTACCCTGATTTACTGCAGCGGCCTGATTTTGATGGGTGATGTCTTTGCCAAACGGCTGCGTGCCAACCAGATGTTAAGCCGGTGGCTAGAACGGGCGGCTGGCGTCTTTTTAATTGGTTTTGGCATCAAGCTTGGCAGCAATTAGGCTTTTATGAAAATTTTCTGTGTAGCCAATCAAAAAGGTGGTGTAGGTAAGACTACCACCGCTGTTAATCTAGCTGCTGGTTTAAGCAAAATCGGACAAAGGGTATTGCTGGTGGATCTTGACCCTCAAGGTAATGCCACAATGGGATCGGGGATTAATAAGCAGGCGCTCACTTCTACCATTTACCAGGTTTTGATTGGTGCGGCGGAGCTTAAAAATATCCGCGTTCACAGCCCTGCCGATTATGATGTGCTGCCGGGTAACCGGGAATTAGCGGGGGCAGAAATTGATCTTGTAGACATGGAGCAACGCGAGAGCCGTCTGAAAAATGCGCTGAAAACCGTTTCGGGGGACTATGATTTTTGTCTTATTGATTGTCCCCCCTCGCTTTCTCTGCTGACTCTTAATGGTCTGGTCAGTGCGCATGGGGTCATCATTCCCATGCAGTGTGAGTATTTTGCCTTGGAAGGTTTGTCCGATCTGGTCAATACCATCAAGCGCGTGACAAACAGTTTTAACAAAGAGCTTAAAATCATCGGTTTACTGCGGGTAATGTTTGATCCTCGCATGACCTTAAGCCAGCAGGTTTCCGCCCAACTGGAAAAACATTTTGGGGAAAAAGTCTTCAAGACCGTTATTCCTCGCAATGTCCGCTTAGCCGAGGCTCCCAGTTACGGTCTTCCTGGGGTGGTTTTTGACCCCAGCAGTCGCGGGGCCGCTGCTTATTTGCAGTTTGCCCAAGAAATGGTGGCGAGGATGCGTGCTTTAGAAAGTCCGGAATTACCCAAACCTTTGGCTGATGTTTAAGAGATGAATATTTTTACAGGGCATTACCCTAGTATTTATGCGGTTTTCCAGCCTTCTCTACCTTGAAAGCGCTGTAAATACTAGGGTAAAGCTAATTTATTAATACCCTTTGGCGGTTGCTCCTCTTTTACCCGCACTCCAAGGATTTACATCTAAGGATCTTATATATGGCAAAACGACCCAAAGGTTTGGGCCGCGGCCTGGACGCTTTGCTTGCTAACGATCAAGCTGAGCAAGCTGTTTCCCAGAGCCGTTCCTCCGAAACGGGGGTGACTAGCCTGCCTATTACTGCTTTGCAGCCGGGCAAATATCAACCCCGTACCCGCATGGATGAAGCCTCATTAATCGAGCTGGCCGATTCCATTAAAGCCCAAGGTTTGATGCAGCCCATCTTGGTACGCCCTCTTCCCCATGGCGGCTATGAGATTATCGCCGGTGAACGCCGCTGGCGGGCTGCGCAAATGGCTCAACTGGCCCAAGTACCGGTGCTTATTAAAGAAGTCACCGATGAAAACGCCGCTGCGATGGCGCTGATTGAAAATATCCAGCGTGAAGACTTGAATGCTTTGGAAGAGGCTCAAGGCGTGCAGCGCCTGATCAGTGAGTTTGGCTACACCCATGAGAAAGCTGCGCTTGCACTCGGTCGTAGTCGCAGTGCTACCAGCAATTTGCTGCGCCTTTTAAATCTGGCCAAACCCGTACAAACCCTGCTAATGGCAGGAGATCTGGACATGGGGCATGCACGCGCCTTGCTGGCTGTAGATGCCGCTACTCAAATTGCGCTGGCTAACCAGATTGTGGGAAAAGGCCTTAATGTTAGAGAAACAGAAAAACTGGTCAATAAGGTAGCGGCAGAATTTACGCTGGCACCCGGCAAAAACCGCAGCAAAAAACCTCAAGATCGGGATGTGATGCGGCTTGCCGAGCAACTGTCTGAAACTCTGGGGATGCCGGTTAGCCTCAAACCAGGCAAAAAAGGGGCAGGTCAATTAATGATCAGCTATCACAGCCTGGAGGCGTTGGATGTTCTGGTGGGGCGCTTGCAAAATGAATCCGCATGATCGGCAAGGTGAGTCTGGGCGGATGGAAAGGACAGAATCGGGACAAGCATTTCTTAATTAAGTCCCTAAACCAGAGCAAGCGCTTTGACGCGATGCGTCAAAACCCTTAAAATAAAAAAGTTTGGTCTGGCGAATTGCAAATTAATTCCGAACAAGAGCGGACACAAAAAGAAAACAGGTAAAGGCATTGGTTGCCTCCTAAAAAGAGTGGTTTTGGGTAATAGCGCAGCTTTAGGGACAATCAAAAACCGGGTGGTCAACAGAAATGTTACGCGGCTTGGTTGAAGAAAAATTGCTCATCCGTGCAATCGCTCTTCAGTGGAGTGCGGTTGCCCTGGTTGCCTTGATCTGTGTTGGGTTTGGGGGTCATGCTCTGGTATCAGGACTTGCAGGGGGTATTTCTTACGCTATGCCTTATACCTTGTTTGCCTTGAGCTTGATGCTTAAGGCACGCATCGCTGGGTTTAAGGGTGCAAACCCGGTATCGTTGCTAGTGGGTGAACTGTTAAAGATAGGCGGTTGCCTGGCGATACTCGGTTTGTGCATCACCTATTTGTCACCTTTAATATGGCCTGCTTTTCTCGGGGGCTTGATCTTAACAGTGCAATCTCAATTTTTTGTATTGGTATTTAAATAAAATGGCCGCCGAATCTGCTCATGCCCCGACGCCCTCCGAATACATTGTTCACCATCTTGGGCATCTAAATAGTTCAGGTCAACCGCAAAAAGCGATAGTTGATTTCTCTATTATCAACTACGACACCTTGTTCTGGTCCATTCTGTGTGGTGTTATAGCCTGCTTGATATTGTGGTTAGTGGCTCGTAGAGCTACCTCGGGTACTCCGGGCCGTTTGCAGGCTCTGGTAGAAATTCTAGTAGATATGGTGGAAGATCAGTCCAAATCGATTGTTAAAGGCGATCGGGGGTTTATTGCGCCTTTGGCCTTGATGTTATTTGTCTGGATTGTTCTCATGAACAGTTTAGACTTGCTGCCTGTAGATGGTGTGAAAGCGCTTATCAAAGCTGTGGGGCTGGGTGATGTGATTCATTATCATCGGGTCTTGCCTACCGCAGATCTCAACGCTACTTTGGGCATGTCCCTTGGCGTTTTAATTCTTATGCTCTATTACGGCATCAAAGTGCATAAACCGGGCGGTTTCATAGGCCAGCTATTTACGGCCCCCTTTCATGCTCACGGTGTTATGGCTTTATTGCTGGCCCCTGTGAATGTGTTACTGAACACTATTGAATACTTGGCAAAGGCAGTTTCCCTGGGGATGCGGCTATTTGGCAATATGTTTGCTGGCGAGCTCCTGTTTATGCTAATTGCGCTGCTGGGTGCTTCCGGCGTGTGGTGGGCCATGGGTCTGCATTTAGTGGCGGGAAGTTTGTGGGCTATCTTTCATATTCTTATTGTTGTGTTGCAAGCGTTTATTTTCATGATGCTAACCCTGGTCTATTTAGGCCAGGCGCATGATGGTCATTAATTTAGTGGTTAATTTGGTTTTATTTTTCATAACTTTTTAAACTTTTTAAGGAGTAAGCATGACCGACGTAGCATTTGTTGCCTTGGCCTGTGGCCTGATTATTGGCTTGGGAGCTATCGGTGCCTGTATTGGCATCGCATTAATGGGTGGCAAATATCTGGAAGCTTCCGCCCGTCAACCTGAGTTGATGAACGCACTGCAAACCAAAATGTTTCTGCTGGCTGGTCTGATTGATGCGGCATTTCTGATTGGTGTGGGTATTGCAATGCTCTTTGCATTTGCCAACCCTTTCAAATAATTTGAAATCTGCGCTTGTAAAGCCCGCCTTCATTAAGCCTTACAAATGCTTTCGTATTATCCCTGTACTTTCTTACTTGCCTTTTAGGAATGCTTAGGCTGTGAATCTAAATTACACCCTTTTCATGCAGTTGTTGGTCTTTTTTGTCTTGGCAGGTTTTATTGCCAAGTTCGTCTGGCCTCCTATGCGGACTGCGCTGGACGAGCGTCGGCAAAAAATCGCGGACGGTTTAGCAGCCGCGGATCGGGCCAGGATTGAGCTAAATTCGGCCAACCGTCGGATTGAAACCGAGCTTGCTTCTGCGCGTGCTGAAAATCAAGCGCGGCTGGCGGAGGCAGAAAAACGTGCAGCACAAATTGTGGATGAAGCACGCAAAAGTGCAGAAGCTGAAAAAAGCCGTATTTTGGCTCAGGCCAAAGAAGAGGCTGCGCAAGAAATGGTGCGTGCAAAAGACAGTTTGCGCGATCAGGTTGCTGTGCTGGCCGTTGCGGGCGCAGAACAGATTCTAAAGCGCGAAGTAGATGCAAAAGCCCACTCAGAGCTGCTTGCGGCTTTGAAGGCTAAGCTTTAAGGCAAGGCAGGGTTATGGCTGAACTATCCACCATTGCTAGGCCTTATGCAGAAGCCTTGTTTGCCGCAGTCAAGGACGGGGATTTAAACGCTGCTTTACTTGAAGTGGAAACCCTTGCAGTGATTGCTGCTCATCCTCAGGTCCGGGCTTTAGCACTGAGTCCTACCGTGGATGATGCACATCTTATCGAAGTGATGCAGGCGGGGGTTAAAAGCCCATTATCCAGTCATGCTCAGCATTTCTTGAATACTTTGGTGCGCAATAATCGGGTAGTCGCTTTGCCGGAGATAGCTAGGCAATTTCGAACCTTAAAAAACGCTTCTGAAGGTCAAGCGGATGCTGTGATTGAAAGCGCGTTTCCGATGACACAAGCGCAGCTTGACGAGCTACTAGGTGCACTGGAAAAGAAGTTTGGTATCAAACTCAAAGCCAGTGTTTCGGTAAATTCTGCCTTAATTGGCGGGGTTAAAGTTACTGTGGGGGATGAAGTTTTAGATTCCTCCGTACAAGCCCAACTTGAACAAATGCGGATCGCTTTAACTGCTTGATCCGCCTTCCTTTTATATAAGCCGCGCCGTAAAGAACATTAGTTTTGGAGAAGTAGCAAATGCAACTGAATCCCTCAGAAATCAGCGAACTGCTGAAAGCCAAGATCCAAGGTATCGCCGCCTCTACCGATGTGCGTAATCAAGGTACCGTGGTTTCTGTTACCGACGGTATTTGCCGTGTTCATGGTCTTTCAGACGTGATGCAAGGTGAGATGCTGGATTTTGGCAGAAATATTTTTGGTCTAGCCTTAAACCTGGAACGTGACTCCGTCGGTGCGGTGATTCTAGGGGATTACAAAGGCATTACTGAAGGCGATACCGTTAAAACTACCGGTCGCATTCTGGATGTACCGGTAGGCCCTGAGCTGCTGGGCCGTGTAGTCAATGCCCTGGGTGAGCCAATTGATGGGAAGGGCCCTGTCAACGCTAAAGAGCGGGATGTGATTGAAAAAGTCGCTCCTGGAGTTATTGCGCGTAAGTCGGTAGATCAACCGGTGCAGACGGGTCTTAAGTCTATCGACTCCATGGTCCCGGTTGGTCGGGGTCAGCGTGAGTTGATTATTGGGGACCGCCAAACCGGTAAAACCGCTGTTGCAGTAGATACCATCATCAACCAAAAAGGCAAGAACCTGAAGTGTATCTATGTTGCGGTGGGTCAGAAAGCTTCCACCATTGCTAACGTCGTGCGCAAACTTACAGAGTATGGGGCGATGGAATACACCATCGTAGTTGCGGCCGCAGCCTCCGAGTCTCCCGCTATGCAATTTTTAGCGCCTTACTCAGGCTGCACCATGGGTGAATATTTCCGCGATCGGGGTGAAGACGCCCTGATTGTGTATGACGATCTGTCTAAGCAAGCAGTGGCTTATCGTCAAATCTCTTTGCTACTGCGCCGTCCCCCGGGGCGTGAGGCTTATCCAGGCGATGTGTTTTATTTGCATAGCCGTTTGCTGGAGCGCGCAGCGCGGGTTAATGAAGAATATGTAGAAAAATTTACGAAAGGTGCCGTCAAAGGCAAAACGGGTTCTTTAACCGCATTGCCTGTCATTGAAACCCAGGCGGGTGACGTGTCTGCATTTGTGCCCACGAATGTTATTTCGATTACCGACGGTCAAATCTTTTTGGAAACCGACCTGTTTAATGCAGGTATTCGTCCTGCCATCAACGCAGGGATTTCCGTCTCCCGTGTGGGCGGTGCGGCACAAACCAAGATCATGAAACGCAAAGATACCGGGGCTGGTGTGCGTTTAGCATTAGCACAGTATCGCGAATTAGCAGCTTTTGCACAATTTGCTTCCGATCTGGATGAAGCTACCCGCAAACAATTAGAGCGCGGCAAGATGGTAACTGAACTCATGAAGCAAGGCCAATATCAACCTATGCAAGTGTGGGAGATGGCCGCTACGCTGTTTGCCGTCAATAACAATTACATGGATGATCTGGATGTCAAACAAGCGTTGCCTTTTGAAAAAGGCTTACTTGGCTTTTTGAAATCCAAACACAGCGCGCTGACGGAGCGCATGAATAGCGGCAAGCTCTCTGACGAAGATGAAAAAGCTTTGCATGAGGCTATTGCAGACTTTAAAAAAACAGGTAGTTATTAAAGGTGGACAGCTCGTTTGGTCATTAAAGTCCCGGTCAAGGCCTTGAAAGCAATCTCTTATGGCAAGTTCAAAAGAAATCCGCCTCAAAATTAAAAGTGTGCAAAGCACGCGCAAAATTACTAAGGCAATGGAAATGGTGGCAGCTTCAAAAATGCGTAGGGCGCAGGAGCGCATGCGCCATGCCCGTCCCTATGCCGACAAAGTGCGCAATATTGCCGCGCATATGTCCGAAGCCAATCCTGAATATAAGCATCCGTTTTTGATAAAGCGGGACACTCTCAAAAATGCCGGTTTAATTCTGGTAAGCACAGACAAAGGTCTGTGTGGAGGGTTAAATACCAATATCTTGCGTGCTGTTACCATCAAAATTAAAGAGCTGCAAGCCCAAAATATTGGCTTGAAAGTGACCGCGATCGGGAATAAAGGTTTAAATTTCCTTACACGTACCAGTATGGATGTGGTTTCCCAGTCGGTGCAGTTAGGCGACAGGCCGCAGCTTGAAAAATTGATTGGCGCGATCAAAGTGCAGTTAGACGCTTTTGAAAAGGGCGAGATTGATGTGGTTTATTTGGCCTACACCAAATTTATCAACACCATGAAGCAAGAGCCTGTGCTTGAACAGTTGCTGCCTCTTACTGCCGATAAATTTGCTCAATCTGAGGCTGAAAAGCAAGCTTATGGCTGGGATTATATTTATGAGCCTGATGCCAAGTCGGTGGTAGATGAGTTATTAGTGCGGTATGTAGAAGCCCTCGTTTATCAGGCAGTTGCTGAAAACATGGCTAGCGAGCAGTCTGCCCGCATGGTTGCCATGAAATCGGCTTCCGATAATGCCAAAAAAGTTATTGGAGATTTACAGCTGGTCTATAACAAAACCCGCCAGGCTTCTATTACTAAAGAACTCAGTGAAATTGTGGGCGGAGCGGCAGCGGTTTCGTAATTTAAAAATTTGCCAAATATTTTGCATATTGCTTTAAAGAATTGTTGATTTAAGGAAAACTTCAAGATGAATCAAGGTCACATCGTTCAATGTATCGGCGCAGTGGTAGATATTCAGTTTCCCCGCGAGAGTATGCCTCATATTTATGATGCGCTGACGCTTGATGACACCAGCGCTGATGGGGAAAAAGCCAATCTGGCTGAAAAAGGCCTTACTTTCGAAGTTCAGCAGCAATTAGGAGATGGAGTGGTACGCACGATTGCCATGGGCTCCTCTGATGGTTTGCGTCGTGGAATGAAGGTTACCAATACAGGTGCGGCTATTCAGGTACCGGTAGGCGATGGAGTGTTAGGTCGCATTATGGATGTACTGGGGCGCCCTATTGACGAACAAGGGCCTATCAAATCGAATGAGCGCCGCTCCATTCATCAAGCAGCACCAAAATTTGACGAGCTCTCTCCTTCCGTGGATTTACTTGAAACCGGCATTAAGGTGATTGATTTGATCTGCCCCTTTGCCAAAGGGGGAAAGGTAGGTTTGTTCGGTGGAGCCGGGGTAGGCAAGACGGTTAACATGCTAGAGCTGATCAACAATATTGCCAAAGAACATGCTGGCTTGTCTGTGTTTGCAGGGGTGGGTGAGCGTACCCGTGAAGGCAATGACTTCTACCATGAAATGACTGACGCCGGGGTAATCAACGCCGAAGACCTCTCCAAATCCAAGGTTGCGATGGTGTTTGGTCAGATGAATGAGCCGCCGGGTAACCGTTTGCGTGTGGCTTTATCTGGTTTGACGATGGCCGAACGTTTTCGGGATGAAGGCCGTGATATTTTGTTTTTTGTGGATAATATTTATCGTTACACTCTTGCTGGTACGGAAGTTTCTGCACTTTTAGGCCGTATGCCTTCTGCGGTGGGGTATCAGCCCACTCTTGCCGAAGAAATGGGGGTGTTACAAGAGCGCATTACTTCTACCAAGACGGGTTCTATTACTTCTATTCAAGCGGTGTATGTGCCAGCCGATGATTTGACGGATCCTTCACCGGCCACCACCTTCCAGCATTTAGATGCTACCGTGGTATTGTCGCGCGATATTGCTTCACTAGGAATTTATCCTGCTGTGGATCCGCTAGATTCCACGAGTCGCCAAATCGATCCCAATATTATTGGGGAAGAACACTACAACACCACTCGTGCCGTGCAAGCCACACTGCAGCGCTATAAAGAATTACGTGACATTATTGCGATTTTAGGAATGGATGAGTTATCGCCTGAAGATAAGCTGGCCGTGGCCCGTGCCCGCAAGATTCAACGCTTCTTGTCGCAACCTTTCCATGTAGCCGAAGTATTTACCGGTTCTCCTGGCAAATATGTTTCATTAAAAGAAACCATCCGTGGCTTTAATATGATTGTTAATGGGGAATGTGATCATCTGCCTGAGCAGGCTTTCTATATGGTCGGCACAATTGATGAAGCATTCGAAAAAGCCAAGACCATGAACTGATGAAGTCGCTGAGTGGTCACGCGTTCTTAATGCGTGACTGCTAGCTTCTTGCTTTAACAGGCTAACAATATGTCAACTATTCACGTCGATGTCGTCAGCGCCGAAGAACAAATATTTTCTGGAGAGGCAAGTTTTGTAGCCTTGCCAGGGGAGGCAGGCGAGTTAGGAATCTATCCTAAACATACTCCGCTTATCACCCGTATCCGGCCGGGGGCTGTCCGGATTCAACGGGCTGATACCAATACGGAAGAATTTGTATTTGTTGCAGGCGGCATTCTGGAGATTCAGCCCGGTGTTGTCACTGTTCTGGCCGATACAGCTATTCGAGGTAAAGACCTGGATGAAGCCAAAGCCAATGATGCGATCAAACGCGCTGAAGAAGCCAAAGCTAATGCCAAAGACAAGGCCGAATTGGCTGTTGTGGAAGGAGAATTGGCAATGCTGGCAGCACAGTTAGCGGCTATTCGTAAACTGCGTCATCGGGCTTAAGCATAAGCACTTCGTGAATTCTTTTTAGAGATTTTTTTCTCCCCTCTTATTGCAGGAGTACTCCATTGAAACGCATTCTGGTAGCTATCCTGCTTAACTTAATAATTGGGGTTCAAGTTGCTGATCTCAGAGCAGAGTCTGCTACTCCTGCGAGTGTTTCGGATAGCAAGCGAATTGCCGTCGAAGATTTCTTTCGCACGCCTAATCTTATTAACCCCGTCCTTTCTCCTGATGGTCGCTTTATAGCGGTGGGGGTAGCCAAGTCGCGGGGCAGAGTCCAGCTGGTCGTTTTCGATCTGAAGGAATCAAATTCCGACAAGATCGTGGCAAGTTTTGGCGATGCGGATGTAATTGACTACCACTGGGTAAATACAGAGCGTTTAGTATTCAGTGTGATGGATTTACAGTCCGGAGATAGCCCCTTAAATCCAGGTTTATGGGCTGTCAATCGGGATGGTAGCGATTATCGGAAATTGATCCATACCGTTAAACATCCCATCAGTATGGCTGAATCAGCTAGTGTTGTAGATAGAACACTTCCAGCAGAATGGCGTTTTCATAGTACTGTAGAGGACGACTCAGCCGATGTATTGGTGCAGGCGCCCAGCTTTAATAATGTGGGGCAGCTCGTTAACATCAATCTTTTTCGCTTAAATACCCACACGGGTCGAACACAAAACCTAAGTGCTAACGCTCCGGCAAATACTATTAGTTGGTTGACTGATCAAAATGGGCAGCCCGTTGCGCTGAGTACGCGATTTAAAGGGCGAGAGGCTTCTTATTTACGGACTGAAAATGGCTGGAAGTTATGGAAAGAAGCAGAAGAGCATAGTCAAGACTATGCAAAACCTTTCTGGACAGGACCTAACAAAGAACTCATTGTATTAGCGCGACGCCAATCAGACACCTTGGCATTATATGAAGTAGATCCTACTACTCTCAAACTGGCTGACAAACCTTTAATTAGCACGCCTGGGTACGATTTTAATGGTCAACTGGTTTACGACACTCAGGCAAAGCGCGTCATGGGCGTGCATTATGAGACGGATGCGCAGGGCACCGTGTGGATGGATGCCGGGATGCGTGCTTTACAAGAACAGATTGATAAGTTGCTGCCCGGTACTATTAACCGCATCGACTGCAGATATTGCGCTAGTACGACTACCTTTCTAATTAGCGCTAGCTCGGATCGTTTACCCCCTGTCTATTACCTCTACCATCGGGAAAACAAAAAACTTCAAGAGCTGGGAGCTTCCCGACCCTGGATTCAGGCAGCCCAAATGGGAGTTCGGGACATGTATCGGTTTACTGCCCGAGATGGTCTGTCTATTCCCGTTCTTGTAACACAACCCCCTGGAAAGTCCATCTTACCGCGACCCGCGGTCATACTCGTGCATGGAGGCCCTTGGGTACGGGGTACACACTGGCTCTGGGAGCGTAATGCCCAATTTCTGGCTTCACGCGGATATGTAGTGATTGAACCCGAATTTCGGGGCAGTACGGGTTTTGGTAGCAAACATATGCGAGCAGGCTGGAAGCAGTGGGGGCTTGCTATGCAAGATGATCTTGCCGATGCGCTGCAATGGGCCGTCAAGCAAGGATGGGTTGATTCCGAAAGAGTCTGCATTGCAGGGGCAAGCTATGGGGGTTACGCGACCTTGATGGGTTTGGTTAAACATCCCACTCTCTATCGTTGCGGCATCAACTGGGTTGGAGTGACGGATATTAACCTGATGTACTCGATTAATTGGAGCGATGCTTCAGACGCTTGGAAGCAATATGGAATGCCTCTTTTAATTGGTGATCCCGTCAAAGACGCCCAGCAATTGAAAGACACCTCTCCTTTAGAACAGGCGGCTAGAGTGAAAGCTCCTTTATTGATGGCTTACGGGGGAAGAGATCTGCGGGTACCGCTTAAGCATGGCACCGCCTTTAAAGACGCCGTGAGTAAAACCAATTCACAAGTGGAATGGATTGTTTATCCTAATGAAGGTCATGGTTGGCGAGAGCTCGCTACGAATGTGGACTTCTGGAGCCGGGTAGAAAAGTTTTTGGATACGCATATCGGGCCAAACTTAACTGTGCCAAAAATATCCGCTACGGCTTCCAAAACCCCTTAGAACCTTGCTCAAATGCTTACACGGTTCCTTTGCAAAAAGAAAATGGTTCTAAGACCAAATAACAACTAGCACAACGGTAACTATGTGAAACATCTTTTTAAATAGGTTCACCCTTGGGGCCTCTTGCGGTATGAACAAGTTAAAGCCTTACTTCTTAGGCATAGTCTTAGCACTCTTAATACTAGCTACTCTTGGATGGAGTTTATTTTTTCAGCTTCAGGCCGTTAAGCTTGCTAAGCCTTCTGAGGTATTAACTGAACAATCTCCTCTTTTTAAAAACCCTGCGCCATTAAAACAAGCTTCTAAGAATGACTTCAATAGCCCTGAGTTTTTAAAACCGCAAATAAGAAAAGGTCGCAGAGACATTAAGGCACCCTCGCTTCCTAAAGAAAATCTTTCTGAACTAATTGCTTCTTGGAGAAATCAGCCCAGCTTGCAGATCCCCGCCCCTTTGCTAGCACAGGTGGCTTATGTGATAACGGTATGCGAGCGCTATAGCCCACAAAATCTGGCGCCTCAGGAAGCAAAAGAAGTGCAGCGCCGTAAAGTGGTTTCGGCCGAAGGCCCCATGCCTTCCGATCTAAGCCCTATTTGCAAAGACCTTTCCCCCGATTTAATTGCGCAAGCGGAGGACCGTCTTAAAGAAGCTGCACGGGCAGGCGAAGAAACGGCGATGCGTCAATTTATATCAATAGACAGTCTCGCTGTATTGCGAGATGTAGAAGCTTTGCGGGATCCGGTGAATGCTAAAACCATTGCCTCTATTCAAGAAGAGCAATTTAAATACGCCAAAATTCTTGCAGATTCAGGAGATATTTGGATGTTGGGCTGGGTCTCTATGTTGTACGAACATGGAGTGGGTACCCAGGAGAACGTAATGGCGGCCTATGCTTACCAATATGCGGCTACCCGGACGCTTGTTTATGAAGAATTTTTTAGAATCAATTCGTTTTCACCTGAACCCATGCTAACAGCCTTGGGGAGCAGACTCGATTACCCCTCCTTGGTCAGTGCTCAACAGGAGGGGGAACGCTTGTTCCGGGAATGCTGCTCGGTACCGGCGAAATAAAATATGTAAAGCAGGCGCTTTCACCGCTTGGCTGATGTTTAAAACTTTCTTCTATAAAAGAAACCCTACGCTATATCAATTCTCCCCGAAGCTGCGCCATGATCAGGGGGATGCCGTCTGCTAACTCTTCCGGAAAAAGCCCTGCATGTCCATGTCGGCTTGACCATGCCATTGCAGCTAAGGCGTGAATCTGAACAGCCAGGCAGGCTACCTGAAATAAATCCAGGCATTGGGTAGAAGCGCTACTGGTAAATTGCGCGGCAAACCCGGCGCATATTCCTGAAAGCACATCTCCACTGCCGCCAATGGCTAGGGCCGCTTCAGTATGGGGGCTTTTCCATAGCTGCTTTCCATCACTTACCCGGGTGTAAGGGCCTTTTAGGATGACAACGCATTCCAAGCGTTCTGCAAGTGTCAGCGCTGCTTGATCCCGCTTTTGCTCATCCACAGCGTCCAACGTTAAGTCCAGCGCTTGCGCCAGCACTTGGAATTCTCCTGGGTGCGGGGTTAAAAGCAGGGGTGCTTTTAGGGTCCGTGCGAAAGCAGGCCGTTGAGCCAAAAGATGCAATGCATCTGCATCCAGAATCAGCGGTTTGCTAAAACTATCAAGTAGACTCCAGAAGATGTCTTGTTGCGCACTACCTCGCCCAAAACCTGGGCCTAGCAGTAAAGTATCGGTATAGGCAAGAATAGGTTCTAGCGTTTGGAGGCAACTGGCCGCAGATAAATCTTGCTGTGCATTTACTGGTAGGGCAACAGCTGTGGCACCAGGAAGCAGAGTTAATACGGCGGGTACTATGGGGGCAGGAACGGCCAGGGTGCAAAGACCGCATCCACTTCTAAGCGCAGCCCGCCCGGCAAGTGCAGGCGCACCAATCATAGGGTAATGTCCCCAGCTTCCTCCTATGACGCATACTTTTCCAAAAATACCTTTGTGACCTAAGCTATCTCGTGGAGGAAGAACGGGGCAATCATTAATTAAAATCATACTGACTGCCTTCTGGTGTCTAGAGTAGAGGGGTTTCCAGTGTAGTGGCTTTTAAATAAATACAGCTAGTCGCCTTTTTAAGTTTATAGCGTTAGAAACTTTATTAAATTTCTCCCGAAACTGCTTTCTCAGCATCAGACGAGTCGCTAGGACTAATGCGCCTGGGCCCTTGTTTCAGAGTTGAAACTTAATGATGCACAGGTTTTACATGCGCGCAAACAGATGAGCATATTGACGGGAAACCGCTACTTTATTAGGGACGGCTTTTAGCGAGAGCAGCATACGGCCTGTGAAGTCACGCTCTGCGGTAAGTACTGCGCGCATATTTACAATCGTGGCACGATGTACCTGCACAAAAATGGCTGGATCTAACTGATCCGCTAATTCCTTTAGGGAAATGCGAATCAAATCTTCTCCTTCTGATGTGTAAATAGAAACATATTTATCTTGAGCTTGTAAGTGAGTAATTTCCTCTATTGGAATAATGCGGACTTTCTCTCCAAGACCTGCGCGCAAAAAATTTAAATATTTTCCCGGTTTAGTAGCAACAGAGAGCTTTTCAATAAGACTAAGTGCACGGTGCAGTTCAATGCTGGAAGAAGAGCTTTGAGGTAATA
Organism: Burkholderiaceae bacterium; assembly: GCA_019695155.1. Lineage (GTDB taxonomy): Bacteria > Pseudomonadota > Gammaproteobacteria > Burkholderiales > Burkholderiaceae_C > Piscinibacterium. The sequence goes on from JAIBAO010000005.1 coordinate 26,250, forward strand.
GCAGGCGCTTTTTTAAACGCTCCATGGTTTGGAATAAGCGAGTGTCGTTAATGGGTTTAACGAGATAATCTACCGCTTCTTGTTCAAATGCTTGAACGGCATATTCATCATAAGCGGTTACAAACACAATTAAAGGTTTTGCGCTACCCATCAATTGAGTGGCTACTTGCAAACCCGTCAGGCCGGGCATGCGAATATCAAGAAATAAAATATCAGGCCGTTGTTGCTCTAAAAGGCTTAATACCGCTAGACCATTGTTCACTAGTTTAATGATTTGTAATTCTGGCCAGACACGGTTAAGCGCTTCTTCTAATGCCAGTGCCAGATTCGTTTCGTCTTCTGCGATTACTGCGGTAGGAGGTGACATAAAGAGAGTGTCATAGCAATCAGTTAAAAGAAGCCGGGCTTTGGTTTAATAAAGGTAGGGTGATGCGTAGAAGAGAACCTTCTTTTGGCTGTTCTATTGATAATTGCGCGTTCTCACCATATAAGGCTTTTAAGCGTGCTCGTACATTGGCTAAACCACTACCGCTGCCGGCTGTTTGTGGCTTTATCCCAAATCCTAGGCCAGTATCTTTCACGTCAATAAATAAGAAAGTTTGTGTTGCATGTACCGAAATATTTATATGACCTCCTTGAATTTTAGGTTCTATGCCGTGTTTGATTGCATTTTCTACTAAGGGTTGTAGTAGTAGTGCAGAGAAAGGGATGGCGCGTAAGCGGCTGTCTGCCTGAATGCTATAGCTGAGGCGTTCTCCCATGCGCAGGCTTAAAATTTCCAGATAGTCCTCGATAATAGTTAATTCATCTCCCAACGTTGCATCATCTCGTCGGGAAGCGTCAAGCGTGTGGCGTAAATATCCCACCAGTCTTTCCGTGATATGTTTAGCGGTGGAGGGCTCCCTATCAATGAGACTGATAATATTTGCCAGAGTGTTGTAAAGAAAATGGGGTTCGATTTGTGCTCTTAGAGTTTTAAGTTCTGCCCTTGCCCGTTCTTTATCTGCACGTTCTGCTACAGCTTGAAGTTCTGCCCGCTGGCGAGCTTCAATTTCTTGGCGCTGCGCTGTCTGGACTGTTTCCCACAAGGCCCAGCTTACTGCAATCGCAATACAACAAGAAAAAATAAATTCCTGCCACCCATTACTTATTTGAAAAAAACTTCCTCCGCTTAATATTCCAATAGCGATGACGTAACCTATATAAATACCACCTATGGGAAGAGCAATGCCTTGCCAGAGAGGGTGCAAAAGCCAGCCAGTTCTACCGGGATATCGCCGAGTAAGATAAATGACGGCTTTATAAAGATAGTGTTGTGTATAACCAATAACAAACGTAAAAAATGTGATTTGATAGAGGCGGCGCCAGCTCAAAGTTCCGCCATACACTACTACAGAGATAGAAATTAAAGCCGAAATCATTAAACATAATAAGGCGGTAAACACGAGGTTACGAAAGGTTGAAGGAGCCCACCGCCTGAAGTAAGGAATCAGTTGAAGGGGATGATAGCTTTTACCTGACTGCAGGCTAAGAGCAGATTTATTGTCCATAAGCGCTTAAACAGCAAGAGAAATAGAGTTCTTGTACTTTAAAAAAAACAGTGTAGCGGCTCGTCCCATGAAAATTCCCGAGAGTGAACCTAATAGAAATCCAGGCCCTACTTGCCAAAAAAACGAATTTTTTAGCTCAGGATGCCTAGTGAAAATTACATTAATAGCATAGTTCAGTAAGAAAATAGTCAACATTAAGAATAAGGGAATAAGGCTACCGGGGAGTAGAAGTTTGTCGCTACCTCTATCCAATCGGATCCTTTGTTGGGGTTGCCAAAAGAAAAAGGTGACTACTGCTGTGCAAACTAGCATCAACATCCATATGCTAAAGCCCATTAAATTTCGGCCTGCCCCCATCAGACCTATCACTAAAAATACGGTAGGTGCAATAAGTACCGTCTGACGTTTAACTACTCTAGGCTTTAACTGTCGCACTCCTAGCGTTATGAGCATCAGCAAAACTCCCCATACCCACAACGGGGTTCTTTGTAAAAGATGACTAGTAAATTCGCCCATAATGACTCCTAGCTTATGTTTGGAGTGGGAATTTTGACTTGAACTTATACCTTTGTCTTAAGTGTGCGATAGTTTGAATAAATAGGGCGTCAATAGCATTTACAGGACGCCATTGGTTTTTTGCTAGCACAAGATGTCGTCTGCCAGTTATTTTCTTTAGGGTTTAATTAAGCTGCCGTAGCATTAATGACTTGTGTCGAGCAAAACCCGATGTATTTAGTAGGTTTACTACGCTACTGTTTTACATCTTCAAAGATTAATTTTTAATTCCAGATTCTCTTTTTAAATATTTGCTAGAGTTTTATTCTCTTGGCGAAAAGCTAGTCTAATGAAAGTTAAATTGCTACGCTTCTCAAATAAAGGAGATCCAATGTTTAAAATCAATTTCAAAAATATTCTCACACTATTTTTAAGTGTATTTAACTTAGCTATCCACCCTGTTTATGGCGCAGAGCGATCGATCGATAAAGAGGTATTGGTAGCCGCGCCTATTGAGGCGGTTTGGCAAGCCTGGACAACTAAAGCAGGGATTGAGTCCTTTTTTGCTCCTGAAGCGCAGATTGATGCAAGAGTGGGCGGAGCGTTTCATATTCACATAAATCCCTTAGGGGCCGCTGGTGAAAAGGGGGCAGATGATATGCGTTTTTTAGCGTTACAAGCACCCACGATGCTCAGTTTTGATTGGAATGCCCCTCCTTCTTTACCAGAGGTGCGCAAGCAACGGACTTTTGTTATCGTCCGTCTGGCAGCGGTCGATGACAAAACTACGAAAGTGAACTTGCATCACACGGGATGGGGGGAGGGAGGCGAATGGGAAAAAGCTTTTACCTATTTTGATCGTGCCTGGGGGAATGTTCTGGCTAATCTAAAAGCCCGTTTTGAAACAGGGCCCAAAGATTGGAGCGAATGGATGGCACAGCTTAAAGCCATGATGCAAGTACAGAAAAAATGAAGGAAACTTTATTTAGAAACTTTTAATCAAACTGAATATTTTTAAGAAGATGTCGCCATGCTAACCTTGATTCAATTGATTATCTGGGGTGTAGCCTTATCCCTACTCGGCGTTTGGTCTTTGTTGGCGTGGGCTGTGCAAGCATTGTTTACTTTGGGCTCAAGCCAAGCCGTTGAAACTACTCTGCGGGAATGGTTGACCCCACTTGTTTTTATGGAAAACTGGGTTCCTTTTATTATGTCGGCTGTGCAATCTATGAGCCAGTTTTTGGCTGCTACAGGGGATTGGGTTCCTACGCTTATCTGGGTAATATGGGGCTTAGGGGCAATAGTGGTTTTAATACCTGCGACTGTGGCAAGCATGCTAGCGGTGTGGGGGATGCGCAAAATGCGAGATATAGAAAAAATACAAACTTCTGAAAATGGTTTGGTTTAAACCCGGTTTTTCTACTAAGTGCACTTTCAGTGCTGTGTAAGTGTCAGCGCTGCATTTGCTGTCATTTTTACCTCTCTTTGTTGCCTGTAGCCAGGGTTAGAGGTTCCGCAGTCGGGCCAAACCTACCATGCAAAGCTTTCTACCCTTCCAGGCCCTAAAGGGGATTTTGGGTAAAGTCAAAGCAAATGTACGGTGGCTATAGGAGGTAAATCTTGCGATACACAGTGCCAGGACTGTCCTGCATCTTCACTAAGCCACAAACCTCCCGTGGTGGAACCCATTGCAAGGGTTTTGCCATCACGACTTACATCTAATGCATGGCGATAAATTAAATGATAAGCATGTGTTGAAGGCAGTCCTTGCGATAGCGTAGTGAAGCTATTGCCTCCATCATCCGTGCGGTTAACGACTAACTTAGCCTCTACCGGGATGCGCAAGCTATCAGCCTGCGCAGGCACAAACCAGGCACGCTCTGCATTGTTGGGATCGCAAGCAACGGCAAAACCAAAGCCTGATGGCTGTGGTGCAGCAGTATTTCTCCAGCTGTGGCCTGCGTCTTCAGAGCGATAAATACCACAGTGATGCTGCACCCATAACACATCCGGGTTAGTTTTACATTGCACCAAACAGTGCGGGTCCTGAATATTTTCATCTTCTGTGCGCTCGGCGGGCATAAAATCAGCTTTCATCCCTTTTGCACTTAGCATCCAGCTACGCCCGCTGTCATGGGTTTGCCACACACCCCCGCAAGAAATACCTAAGGTTAAATGGGAGGCGTCGCGTGGATCAACCAAAATGGAATGAATACCCGCATGATCATAGCCCCCTCCAAACCATTGCTGACGAAGCGGGTTTTCCCATAAAGATTTGTTTAGTACCCAGGAAAGGCCTTTGTTGTCTGATCTAAAGAGGCCTGCAGGTAAACAGCCTGCCCACAATACTCCTGGCTCTTCTGGGCCGCCCGCTGCTAAGGACCAGATCATATCGACCGTCCAGGGAGTTTGATCCTTAGCCAGAGGTCCTTCAGTTGGTTTGAGAGGAAAAGCAGGTGCTGTGATTTCTTCCCAGTAAGCACCGCTATTGCTACTACGCTTAAGTTTGACGCCAAAATGGCCTAACCGTAATGCAGCGTACCAGCTGCCATCCCGTGGGTCCGCTAATACTTGCGAAACAGGTTCTCCCGGAAAATGAAGCGCAGTGATGGACCAAGCGCTGTTTTCATTGCGATTTAATACAAATAGCCCCTTGCGGGTACCGACTAATAAGCTGTTCAGTTACTCCTCCGATTAGTAAGAAAAACCATTACAAACTAGTACTTGAACAGCTTGTAGCCAGTTAACCGCCACTTAAGGCTTGAATCACTAAAATACGATCCCCCTCATTTAGGGGGTCAGCTAAATACTCTTTATCGAGTACTAGGACTTCATTACGAAACAAAGCTACATGTTTACGAAGGGCATTTTGTTCATCCAAAACGTAATGCCGTAAGGCCGGCGCAGCTTTAAAAGCTTGATTAAGCGCATCGGCAATTGAGCTGGCGCTCGTAAGTTGCTGTATAGGGCAGGCTACATGTCTTTGAAGACTGGCAGCAAATTCAACAGTAATCATGATGAATAAAAGTTTAAAAGAAAATTATTTTTATGAGCAAGCCGATAATAGTTGCGCTAGTTCACGGGCTCGGAAATTAGCTTGATGCAGCGCATCAACGATAGCTTGCTTTACCCCCGCTGCTTCCATATGTGCGAGGGCAGCTTCTGTTGTACCACCTTTTGAAGTGACGCGAGCACATAAATCCGCGAGTGGGGTTTCGTCCAGCGCGGCTAACTGTGCCGCACCGCGGAAAGTACCGATGGCTAAGGCGCGTGCTTGTGTGGGCGCAAAACCTAGCTCTATTGCGGCGCGTTCTATTGCCTGCATAAAATAAAATACGTAAGCTGGGCCGCTACCGCTAATGGCGGTAATAGGATCAAGCAAAGCTTCTGTATCTAGCCATATACGTTGACCTGCTGCGGTAAAAACTTCATCAGCTGCTTTTTTCTCTGCCATAGTGCACTCAGAGGTGCCAAACAAGCCTGTAATGCCAAGACCTACTTTGGCAGGAGTATTGGGCATTGCACGCACAATTTTTGAGTGTCCTCTTAACCACGCTTTCAAAGTGGAAATAGGGATACCGGCTGCAATGCTGGTGACTACGGTTTGGGGGGATAGAAACCCCATGATAGCTTCGCAGGCTTCCTGCAAATCTTGGGGTTTGGTAGCTAATACCCATAGGCTATAGTGACTCAAATCTGTATGAGCCAGACTATGTGTTGCCAAGCCCCGGCTAGCGTGCTTGGCGCGGATTGCCTCTACAGGTTCAATGACTAAAAAATCATGAGCCAGCGCGCCTGCAGCAAGCAAGCCTTCTATGAGTGCAGTGGCCATATTTCCGCCACCGATGAAAGCGATCCTTTGATTCATGTCTGTGAGAATAACAGTTCGCTATGTTAATTACCAAAATGAGCGAGCAGCGTGGCATTTCCGCCCGCAGCAGCCGTATTGATGCTTACGGTTTGTTCGGTACAAAATCGCGATAAATAATGAGGCCCTCCAGCTTTGGGCCCGGTGCCACTTAAGCCTTGTCCACCGAAAGGTTGTACGCCTACTACGGCGCCGATCATACTGCGGTTGACATAAACATTCCCTACCCGCAGTTTTTTTGCTATTTCTTCCGCGCGGCTCGTAATTCGACTTTGGATGCCCAGGGTAAGACCATAACCCCAGCTATTAATGGTTTCTATCAAAGCATCCAATGCTTTGGCTTCATAACGGACAATGTGCAAAATTGGGCCAAAAACCTCTTCTCTAATGCTGGCTAAAGTAGGCAGCTCATAAGCGCAAGGAGCAAAAAAGCTGCCTTGCTCAGGTACGCCAGGGGTACTGCCTATATGCTTACCCTCTTCTCGCAGTTGGGTTTCATGTTTAAGAAGATTGCTAAGGGCTTGTTCATCAATAATCGGACCCACATCTGTACTGAAGTGCAGCGGGTCCCCCAAACGCAACAGTTCTAGTGCACCTTTAATGCCTTCAATAAGCTCATCGGCGATCTCTGATTGCAGACACAATACACGCAAGGCGCTGCAACGTTGGCCTGCACTACGAAAAGCGCTGAGAACTACAGCATCAATAACTTGTTCTGGCAAAGCGGTGGAATCCACAATCATCGCATTTATTCCACCGGTTTCAGCAATCAGGGGAGCTAGCGGTCCTTCTTTAGCTGCAAGGCCTTGAGCGATGAGCCGAGCCACCTGCGTGGAGCCTGTAAAAGCCACTCCTGCACATAAAGGATGGTGGGTTAAGGCAGCCCCTACTTCACCGTCACCGGGTAAGCAAAACAGTACATCGGTTGGTACGCCTGCTTCATACATTAATTCAATAAAGCGATGGGCTACCAAAGGGGTTTGTTCTGCCGGTTTGGCAATAACACAATTGCCTGTAACTAATGCAGCCGCAATCTGGCCCGCAAAAATGGCGAGCGGGAAATTCCAGGGACTAATGCATACCCAGACTCCACGTCCTCTTAGCGATAACACATTACTTTCACCAGTGGGTGCAGGTAAGGTGGTGGGAGTCATCAGCTGTTCAGCTTGCAAAGCGTAGTAGCGTAAAAAATCTACTGCCTCCCGCACCTCAGCGACGCCGTCAGGCAGTGTTTTACCGGCTTCGCGCGCCAATAAAGGCAAATACTCTAGCATGCGTGCTTCTAACAAATCTGCTGCTTTACGCAAGATATCGGCACGTGTGGTCACAGCGCAGGCTTCCCATGTAGGCCAAGCGTTTTGAGCTGCCTGATAAGCCGCTTGAACATCGGTAATTTCTGCCCAGAGAGTTCGACCGATCATGTGTCCGTTAGAAGGACTTAGGACGGGATGGATGGTTTGAACTGAAGCAGTTTGAGCGTTGTTTTTATGAGCATTTCCAAGGACTTTTGCTTCAAGAGGCTTATCATTGCTGGAAGAAACCTGTAAATCCTCTAAAGCATTAAGGGTAGAGCGCATCATTAAATCCAAGCCCTTGCTATTGGCACGGCTGCTGCCGAACAGTTTGCTGGGCGATGCCAATTTACTGCGGGTATGAATTTGAAGAGGTAATTCGGTCAGAGAGGCAGCAGGCACTTGCCAATCGGCCAGCTTATGAACAAAGGAAGTATTTGCTCCATTTTCTAACAAACGGCGTACCAAATAGGCCAGTAAATCACGAGGCTCCCCGACTGGAGCATAAATGCGTACAGGAACTGATAAGTCTTTCGCAGCGGCCTCATACATGCTTTGCCCCATGCCATGTAGACGCTGAAATTCAAAATGCTGGGATGTACCTGCTAATGCACGTACTGCGGCCATGGTAGCGGCATTATGTGTAGCAAACATGGGGTAAAGATAATCCGCATAATCAAATAATTTGACAGCACAAGCTAGATAAGACAAATCGGTGTGAGACTTCTGGGTAAACACGGGGTAGCCAGATAAGCCTAATTCTTGTGCTCGCTTGATTTCTGCATCCCAATAAGCACCTTTGACCAAGCGCACTGCTATTTGGGTTTGGTATTTTTTAGCTAGTGCAGCAATATGGTCGATTAAGTCAGCGCAACGCAAACCGTAAGCTTGTACAGCTAAACCCAGCATATTGGGAGGAGGCTTAACTTGCGCAATTAACGTTTCGATAAGATCCAGAGACAGCTCCAGCCGCTCAGATTCTTCAGCATCGATCGTAATAGCGACTTTTAGCCGCATAGCTTCTTCTACCAAAGGAGTTAAGCGGGCTAGTAGTTCAGGTAAAACATGTGCACGCTGGGTCTCTTCAAAACGAGGGTGCAAGGCAGTAAGTTTAATAGAAACATTCGCTCCCTGATGGGGAGGTGTTTTCGGATTTTGTAATTGAGCTGTTTGAGTAATAGCTTGCTGGTAAGCTGTTAAATAGCGAGCAGCCTGTGCTTCGGTACGGGCTCCCTCTCCCAGCATATCAAAGCTGACGCAAGTATTCTCTGCTAATTTTTTTGCATGGCTAATAGCTTCTTCAATAGAGTTAGCAAATACAAACTGATTGGACAAGATGGCTACCGCAGCACGGGAGGCCCGTACAAAAGTTTGTGCCCCTAGGCGACTGAGCAGTGATTCTGTGAGCATGGCCTCATCTTGAGGTAAAAGTTTTTGCCCGAGTTTGATAGCGCTGCGGGTGGCTGTAGCAATCAGATCCTCATCTTCTTGGCGCTCGAAAGCAGCTGGTTTAAATACATCTGCTGCCAGCAATGCAGCAGTATCCAGATCTGGAATTCTTAACAAGGCCTCTGCTAAGCGCAGTAAGGCAAGACCCTCACTGGTCGAGATAGGAAATTGCGCCAAGAGACGCTCCACGGCAAAAGCAGGCTGCTCTTTGCGACGGACGGTGTCAATCCACACATTAGCACGAATACGGCTAGCCTCTAGTGCGCTTAAATGAGGAAGCAGCAAAGTTTTAAGCCGATGGCAATGTTCAACTTCATTACGATACGGCTCTCCCGTCCGTAAATGAGGCAGCGGCAAGGGTAGGGATGTTTTAAGATTCATAAAGGCGGTAGCGTTATTAGATGGGCCATCATTAATTAACACCATTTTGAATGATTTGCTAGCCTATAAATAAGGGAATTGGCAAATTTTCTAAATAAAATTACAAAAAAATTCAAAGGCAAAAATATCCTTAACCAGTAAAACAAAAATTATTCTTGATGAGGGTTTAATAACATGCAAGCTTCTGGCCCACGCCGTCTTTGTCCTCATTGCAAGCAACAGATGTATCCTGTCAAGACCAGTGCCCATTATGGTAAGGCATTGGAGTTAGATATTTGTGAGCGTTGCCATCTGATCTGGTTTGATGATACCGAAAGTGTACGTCTTTCCGGCTTGGGTATGCTTGCTGTACTGGAACGCATGGCACAGGTGCAGACTATTCCCATCACCTCGGCACTGAATGGTCAGCTTATTTGCCCAGTATGCCAAGAGGAACTCAGAGAAGTTAGCAATATTGTTCCGCAGGGCCGGATTGCGCATTATGAATGTCCAGCCCAGCATGGTAGTTTGCAAAACTTCTCTTTATTTTTAGCAGAGCGTGGTCTGGTACGCACTTTACTGCCTGCAGATTTGCCTCGGGATGCCAGTAGCGAGCCGCTAGAATGCCTCAACTGTGGTGCTCCTGTCCCTTTTGGTGCGCATCAGCAATGCGCACACTGCGCCTCCCCCTTATGCCGTATAGACATTGACAGGGCTGTTAAACGCATTGCCGATTCCCAACGCTTATCGATAGATGACGATAAGCAGGAGGTTGATTTGGTAGATAGTAGCTGCGGATCTTGCGGTGTAGCGGTGGATAAAGCAGTACAGATGCGTTGCAAGCATTGTCATAGTCTGTTGGCGACGACCCATTTGCGTAAAGCTGTAGAGATACTGCGCAGCCGTTTAAAAAGAGCAAAACAGGGCAAATCAGATCAACTGCAATTTCAGATGCCTACTACTATGTCCGCTGATGAAGCCCGACTTTGGTATAGCCTGGATGGAGGTCCAGATTGGAAGAGTTTAAAAAGCTTGGGAGATATATTGCGGCAAAAAAATACGGCTAATCGAGCCCAAGCAAGTGTACAGCTAACGGAATGGATCTATGAACGCTTAAGTACTACCCAACGCAAAATATTAGGTTTTGGGATAGTAGTATTTATTCTCCTGATATTTTTCTATCGCTAAATTTTGGAGTGAAAAAGGTTTTTTAGCCAAAAACGCTAGATGCTTTTGCCTACTTTTCGTCAAAAAACCCCTTTTTATGACACACACGCACACCGGGGTTTTCCAAGCGCTGCTACTAGACTTAAAAGGCTGCCTAATAGGAAAGTTGGATTTATAATTACTCTCCATTTGGTCTTAAGACACAGACTCGCTACAATAGAAAGATTCGGGGCGTAGCGCAGTCTGGTTAGCGCACCTGCTTTGGGAGCAGGGGGTCGTGAGTTCGAATCCCACCGCCCCGACCAGATATAGAAAATATTTGAGTGAATCGTACTTTGTTCTAAGTTTCAACCCTATAGCGCAGTTGCAATCCACCCGTAGCTCAACCGGATAGAGCACCGGCCTTCTAAGCCGGGGGTTGTGGGTTCGAGTCCCGCCGGGTGGACCAGTGCTTACACTTACGATCTTCTCAAAAGTTTGGCAAAATATTGTCTTAGTGGTGGCTGTAGCTCAGTTGGTAGAGTCCAGGATTGTGATTCCTGTTGTCGTGGGTTCGAGCCCCATCAGCCACCCCAGCATTTCCAGATACATTGTCAGACAATCATCAAAGGGTTTACTGCCAATTCCTTTTCTAAATAATAGTTCTCGCTGTGGCTGTGCCTTGCTGCGCTAGAGTACTGCCTTCGGCTTCACACCTAGGCACAAAGAATACAGACCCAATAAGCCCAATTTCGTATGCTTGGGTGGCAGCGCTGCATTTGCAGTTATTTTTGCTCTTCTTTACCCTCGGTAGCAAGCGCTAAAGGCTTTGCATGCAGGGCAAAACTGCCCCGCAAAGTCCTCTCCACCCTTTTCGTCCTAAGGGGAAATTGGGGTTTAAAATGCAAGGGCAATGGTGCAGCATTGCAAACAGATTCAGAATTTCTTAGAAATAAAAAATCCCGCCAGAGTGTTTCCACTCCTGCGGGATTTATCCAACACTGCCCGTTTTAAGGGCGAGAACCTGTTGGAAAAGGCCAAGCTGCCGCTGGATTTAGCGGTACTTTAGCGCCTGTTGCAGCAGCCAAAGGCACAGTAGCTGGAGTCGCCGCTGCGGGCTTAGACTCCACTTTCTTGGCTACCGGCTTAAGAG
>JAIBAO010000046.1 GCA_019695155.1 Burkholderiaceae bacterium
CCGGTATTACTCCTGCGATGGGGCCTATATCGACAGGCTTGGGCGAGATTTACCTCTGGACAGTCGAAGCCAAGGATGGCGCGAAAAAACCTGATGGCCAGCCCTACACGGCCACCGATCTGCGCGAAATTCAGGACTGGATCATCAAACCGCAGTTGCGAAATGTGCCCGGCGTGACAGAAATCAACTCGATTGGTGGTTTTGCCAAGGAATACCAAATCTCACCGATACCCGAGCGACTGGCCTCGCTAGGCGTCACCCTGCAGGACATTGTGACGGCTCTGGATCGCAACAACGGCAACGTGGGCGCGGGCTATATCGAAAAGCGCGGCGAGCAGTACCTGATTCGAGCCCCCGGGCAGGTCAAGACACTTGAGGACATCGGTAATGTCATCCTCAGCAGCGCGGGTGGTGTGCCGATTCGGGTGCGTGATGTTGCCGAGGTCGGCATCGGACGTGAGCTTCGCACCGGTGCTGCTACGGACAATGGCCGTGAAGTGGTGCTGGGCACCGTCTTCATGCTCATCGGCCAAAACAGTCGAACGGTTTCGCAAGCTGTCGACAAGAAGATGATTGAGATCAACCGCAGCCTGCCCGAGGGTGTACACGCGGTGACCGTCTACGACCGCACCGTCCTGGTGGATAAGGCGATCAACACGGTCAAGAAGAACTTGTTGGAAGGCGCGATCCTGGTGATCGTGATCCTGTTCCTGTTCCTAGGCAACATCCGCGCGGCCATCATCACTGCAACCGTGATTCCCTTGTCGATGCTATTCACCTTCACAGGGATGGTGAGCTACAAGGTCAGCGCCAATTTGATGAGCCTCGGCGCACTGGACTTCGGCATCATCATTGATGGCGCAGTGGTGATCGTCGAGAACTGTGTTCGCCGTCTTGCCCATGCGCAAGTTCACTACGGCAGGCCATTGACGCGCTCAGAACGCTTTCACGAGGTGTTCCTTGCATCCAAGGAATCACGTCGCCCACTATTGTTTGGTCAGTTGATCATCATGGTGGTGTACTTGCCCATCTTTGCCCTGACCGGCGTCGAAGGGAAGATGTTTCATCCGATGGCGTTCACGGTGGTGGCGGCGCTCGTGGGAGCCATGATTTTGTCGGTAACCTTCATTCCGGCTGCGGTCGCGCTGTTCATTGGCAACCGTGTCAGCGAGAAAGAAAACTTCTTGATGGTGCAAGCCAAGCGCTGGTACGGCCCTTTGCTGGATCGCGTGATGGAGGCCAAGGCTGTGGTGTTGGCTACCGCCGCTGTGGCGGTGGTGTTGTGCGGGTTGATCGCTACCCGCATGGGTAGTGAGTTCGTGCCCAGCTTGAACGAAGGAGACTTCGCCATTCAGGCCTTGCGCATTCCTGGTACCAGTTTGTCGCAATCGGTAGCGATGCAGCAGCAACTGGAAGCAACACTGAAAGCCAAGTTCCCCGAGATAGACCGCATCTTCGCGCGCACAGGAACGGCGGAAATTGCCTCCGACCCCATGCCACCGAACATTTCTGACGGCTACATCATGCTCAAGCCAATGTCTGAGTGGCCCGAGCCGCGGAAGTCTCGCGACGAGTTGCTGGCCGCCGTGCAGGAGGTCGTGGGCAAGATACCGGGTAACAACTACGAGTTCTCCCAGCCGATCCAACTTCGATTCAACGAACTCATCTCGGGGGTGCGAAGCGACGTGGCGGTGAAGATCTTCGGGGACGACATGGACGTCTTGAACAAGACAGCCGAAGAAGTCTCGTCCAAGTTGCAGAAAATCCCTGGTGCGTCAGAAGTGAAGGTGGAGCAAACCACAGGATTGCCAATGCTCACGGTCAACATTGATCGTCAGAAGGCCGCACGCTACGGATTAAACGTGGCTGATATTCAGGATACTGTGGCCACGGCCATCGGCGGGCGTGAGGCCGGTACGCTGTTTGAAGGTGACCGTCGATTCGACATCTTGGTGCGCTTGCCAGAATCCTTGCGCAACGACCTTGAGAGCATGAAGCGTTTGCCGATTCCTTTGCCACGCGGTTCGGGCGGCGTCGAAGGACGAACCAATTTCATCCAACTGGCCGAAGTGGCTAGCTTCGAGCTGGCACCGGGGCCCAATCAGGTTAGCCGCGAGAACGGCAAGCGTCGCATTGTGGTGAGTGCAAACGTGCGTGGCCGTGATGTCGGTTCCTTTGTGGCCGACGCGGAAGCTGCTTTGGCGCAGGTCAAAATTCCCGCAGGCTATTGGACGAGCTGGGGTGGCACATTTGAAAACCTGCAGTCCGCGACACAGCGATTGCAAATCGTCGTCCCTGTGTCGTTGCTCCTGGTCTTCATTTTGCTGTTTGCAATGTTCGGCAATGTCAAGGATGGTTTGCTGGTCTTCACCGGCATTCCGTTTGCCTTGACCGGCGGCATTCTGGCGCTGTGGCTGCGTGACATCCCAATGTCGATTTCCGCAGCAGTAGGTTTCATCGCCTTATCAGGTGTGGCCGTGCTCAACGGACTCGTGATGATTTCCTACATCCGCAGTTTGCGAGAAGAGGGAACCCAATTGGACGCAGCCATCCGCGAGGGTGCGTTGACTCGTTTGCGTCCTGTATTGATGACAGCCTTGGTGGCGTCATTGGGCTTCATTCCAATGGCCATCGCCACGGGAACCGGCGCGGAGGTGCAGCGTCCTTTGGCCACCGTGGTGATTGGCGGCATCTTGTCTTCCACATTGCTCACGCTGCTCGTGCTCCCGATTTTGTATCGACTAGCCCATCGCCCAGATGAGGAATTGGAGGATGTCACCGCCGAACCGTTGCATCCACAGGCTACGTCCGCTTCGCAGAATTCATAAACCATTTATTTGATTTGATTCTTAACCTGTACTTTTGAAAGGAAAACTCATGAAATTGATTTCGACCACCTTCGCTTTGATGTTTATGGCATCGGGCAGCGTATTTGCCGCAGACAAACATGACCATGGTCATGAAGACAAGCCTCTCCATGGTGGCTTGGTCACGGAGATCAAGGATGTCGATTACGAACTCGTAGCTAAACCCGATGTGCTTCAGTTGTACGTGCGCGATCACGGGAAACCAGTTGATGTCAGCAAGGCAACAGCAAAAATTACATTGCTCTCAGGCAGCGACAAACAAGAGGTGGAACTGAAGCCATCGGCTGACAGGCTTGAAGCCAAGGGCAGTTTTAAGGTCACGCCTGGAACGAAGGTTGTCGCGCAGGTGAACCTTGCAAGCAAGGCAACGACGGCACGATTTGTTCTGAAATGAATTTAGGGCCGAGAACCGTCTTCTCGGCCTTTCTTCGCTGCGCTCTTGAAAGGCGACCATGAAAACGTTTATCAAAGGCATTTTTCTATCAGCAGCAATACTTGCTTTGGCTGGCTGTGCGACGCCGGTTGATCGCTATGCTGAGAAGCCCTACTGTCACACAGACCGTGGCAGAAACGCTTACTGCACCAAGGACAATGCACCGAGTCTTAGCAAAGACGAGGAGGCAAAGCAGTTTCCCTCTTATCCTAGCGCACTCACCGTATATGTTGTTCGCTACTGGGGTGACGGACACCATCCCTTGGACGTATTAATCGATGGTGCGACGTTGATGGAAACCGTCCCAAATTCCATGATTCGGTTGCGACTAAAGCCGGGAAGCCATCGAATTTCCTTTGCGGTGGCCGGGAAATCGTATGACCGAACAGTCAATGGGCTTGCGGGGGACGTAAAACTTCTCGGTGTCACTGGTACTGATTGGTCTTGGGGAAGTTCTTCCCATGCGTGGGCTGACGATTCTGATGACCAAGTCAAGCGGCAAGCACGCCGATCTCGCTTGATCAAAGACGTTTCGCTTCTGTGACCAGTTCGGCCAAATCGTCAAATCCACGCCCTCAAGGCCAAAATGTTATCATTTGGTTCTGAAAGCGGACGCGGGTTCGGTTCCGTGTTCCACCACCACTAAAACTTGCAAAGACACTCTCTTTGCATTTCGATCAACCCCGTCAGGCCCCAAGCCTGGCGGGGTTTTTTACTTGGGCTTGCGGACTTGGCCGCCCGCCGTGAGGCCTGATTTTGGGATTTCTGGCCCGTTTTTCCTCTCTCTTTCTCTGCCCCATGCGAACGCCAAACAACCAAGTCCGCAAGGACGTTTTTCCTGCAAAATCATGATTCCTCGTCGGCTTTGATATCGATCTGTCGGTACAAGACACCCTCTTCAGCTTCTCAAATTTCGAGCCGATCATATCGGCACGCTTGCCCTGGTTGATGGCCGACTGAACTTTTGCTACGCATCCGAGTGTCTGTCGCACAAAGACGCCTTCGCATTGTCCACCTCGCTTCCCTTGCAAGCAGAGCCGTTCGATGACCACAAAACACGCCCCTTTTTTGCCGGCCTGTTGCCGAAGGGGCAGCTGCGCCGACTGCTTGCACAGCAGTTCCAGATTTCTGACCACAATGACTTTGCACTGCTGGACCACATCGGTAGCGAATGCGCCGGAGCCGTTAGTTTGCTTCAGCCGGGACAGGCTTTGACTGTACCAACCCGCAGCAATGACGTTCAATGGCTGAGTGACAAGGAAGTCATTGGCATCCTGGATGAATTGCCACGCCGCCCCATGCTGGCGGGAAAAGACGGCTTGTGATTTTCACTAGTAGGCGCTCAAGACAAACTACCGGTGATGTTTGATAGTGCCCGCATTGGGCTGCCCCTCAATAGCACGCCGAGCTCACACATCTTAAAGCCCACTATCCACGCCATGGAAGACAGTGTGATCAATGAGCAATTTTGCATGGCGCTGGCTGAAGCCATGCAACTCAAGCCAGCAAAATCAAAAATTCATGTTGTCTTGGATCGCTCGTTCCTGCTGGTTGAGCGCTATGACCGACTGATTGATACTCAAGGGCGCCGACAACGCCTTCACCAAGAGGATTTCTGCCAAGCACTACAAAGCGCAGGCTAAAAGGCGTATTCTGGAGTTGGCGAAGTTACTTCCAGCCACCGCGCGCAAGCTCCAGTCTGACCCTGCGCAAGGCTTTGCCGGAAATGCCGTGGTTGAGCGAATCAATACCTTGATTGAACAACGTTGCGTCTTGACGGTTCGGCGGCTCACCGAATCCGCCGCCGAAAATAAAACGGGCCCCGCACCTTCTGTCTGAACCAGCATGCAAACGTGAGTTCGATTCCCCCTGTTTCTTGCCGATAAGCGAAGTGATCTGTTACAGCTCAGTGAGCCGATTGAGGAATGTGAAACGGAACTTTGGCTACTGACTCATCCGGAATCGCGGCATTTACGCAGGATATCTACCGTGCACTCCCATCTGTCGCAGCACATCTTGTTACCTTGAGTCTATTTTTCGAATTGTGCGCGGTTGAAACTGCACGTCTCGCGGTTCATCCAGGCTTTCTGCAAGATTAGCGTTGAAGCTCTTCAAAGCGAGCGTTTTGCTTGCGCAAGTTTGAAAGCTAATATTTTTGGTCTCCCTGCGATTACGTTATCGATACTCTATTGCTTTACCTCTTAATACAGCAGCGTGATACTACCCTTAGTTCTCCTGGTACTGTTGTAACTTCACACAAATTTCATATTCCTGCTGTGAATGTTTCACAGGAGCAACCTAAGCTATCGGAACGGAGTAAAAAACCTCTAGAAAATAATTAACAAACTTTTCGGAAAGCTGGGATATGTCTAGGTTGAGTAAGGGATTGCACTGGATAGACAAAATAATTTCGACTGTCATGCTCGCTCTTTTTGGTAGCTTGCGCTGGCAGCCTCCAACCTGGGCTACAGGTCTTTGGCGAACGTTTACTTCGCTAAGCCTTGGTGGAATAAAACGTGTGAACCGGTGGGCTCACGCTCGACCCAGAGCTGCTCTTGCCACATTTTTATTAGTAGGACTGGCGGCAGGGTGTACAGGATATGGCTATACCTGGTGGCAAGCCCAACCAAAACCCATGGAAGTGGTTTTTAGAGTGCTGCCACCGTCTTCAGAACCCCGCTATAAGGAAGATGGATCCCTGCATATTGATGCACTGAGGGTTGAGTTTTCCCGTTCAATTGCGCCCTTGGCCGCCGTAGGTAAAGTTCTTCCGGCTGGCAGCAGCCCAGGCAGCGCACCTTATATGCGGCTCAGCCCTTCGATTCCCGGTCAATGGCGGTGGAGTACCGAAAAAACCCTAGAATTTTTACCTAACGAGGCTTGGGGTATTGGAATGAGTTATGAGGGCGAGTTTGATTCTGAACTGACGCCTAAAAATTTACGCTTGAAAGAGCGGAGTTTTAAATTTTCTAGTGCCGCGTTTGGAGCAAAAATTGTAAGCGCTCAGTTTTATCAAGATCCTACCGACCCCGCTCTGAAAAAGGCCGTGATGACACTGCGTTTTACACATCCGGTCGATAGCGCTGATTTGGAAAAACGAATTGCAATGCAGCTGCAATCATCAGAAAAAAATAGTTTTCTAGAGGGCGGCAAAGAAAATATAAAGTGGCAAATCAGTTACGACAGATTTAAACGCGAAGCTTATCTGCACTCCGTTCCTTTGCAGATTCCAAAAGAAACTACCTCTTTAAAAATTACCATTGAAGCAGGCATTCAACCTTTGGCTAAGGGTAATCCTACCGAGAAACCCTTAAGCCAAACAATAAAAATTCCAGGACTCAATAGCCTAAGCGTTGAAAATGTCGAGAGTGTGGTAGCCACGAACGAGCGGTATGAGCCTGAGCATGTATTAACCATCAATATGTCAGAAACAACTTATGAAAAGGAAATGAACAAAGCAGTACAAGCCTGGATACTGCCTCTTTATCCTCCCGGCACTAAAAAAGAAGATCGTACCGAAGCCTATGTATGGAGTGAGCTAGAACAAATCACGCCAGAAGTATTGCGGCAAGCTACTCCCTTAAAGCTTGCTCCGATACCAACAGAAAGTGAGCATGTAGAGCTGCATAGCTTTAAATACAGTGCTGATGTTGGGCGTAGTCTCTACATTAAAGTAAATAAAGGGGTTAAATCTTTTGGTGGTTACCTCCTGGGTGATACCAGCCATCATTTGCTGCAAGTACCAGCGTTTCCGGCTGAGCTAAAAATTCTTTCTCAAGGCTCCTTGCTGGCCATGTCGGGAGAAAAGAAAGTCGCTGTATTGCTGCGCGATTTACCGGGGGTAAAGTTTGAAATCGGCCGGGTATTGCCTGGGCAATTGCAGCATTTGGTTTCCCAATCTCGCGGGAATTTTTCTGACCCCCAATTTATGGGTCAGCTGAATGCAGAAAATCTTACCGAACGCTTTGAACGCAAGATTCCCTTAAATCTTAAAGCGGGACGTGCTCACTATGAAGCTATTGATTTAGGTGAATATTTAAAAGGGGACGAGAAAAAAGGAGTCTTTCTGCTCAATATTCAAGGCTATGACCCTAAAGCCGACGCAAAGCAACAAGAGGCTGCAAAAAATGCTGAACCCCAGCGTCCCGCGGAAGATGAGGAAACGGCAGAGCCTGCTGAGGGAGAACCGCAAGAGAGTGAGTCAGATGCTATGGATTCCTCTGAAAAATCAGATCGTCGCCTGGTAGTAGTAACAGACTTGGGCTTAGTATTAAAACGTTCACTGGACGGGACCTTAGACGCTTATGTGCAGTCTATTCAGAGCGGAAACCCCGTAGCAGGCGTTTTGGTAGAAGTGATTGCGAAAAATGGACTCACGATTGCAAGCGCAAAAACAGACGAATTTGGCGCAGCAAAACTCCCTAAGATAGACGGGTTTTCCCGGGAAAAAGCGCCCCTGGTTTTAACGGCTAAAAAAGGAAACGATTTTTCTTTTATGCCGCTTAATCGCCGAGACCGGAATTTAGATATGTCTCGTTTCGATGTGGGGGGCATTCAAAACGCCATAAGCGCCGATGATTTAAATGCCTATCTATTTTCGGACCGCGGTATTTATCGTCCTGGGGACACGATGCGCATTGGAATGATTGTCAAAGCCGCAGATTGGAGAAAAAACCTGGCAGGCCTGCCACTCATTGCAGAAGTACTGGATGCCCGGGGTTTGAAGGTCAAACAGGAGCTTGTCAAACTTACTGTAGGCGGGTTTGTGGAAATATCGCATACTACCCAGGACACCTCCCCCACCGGCGTTTACACTATTAATTTAAGCCTTGCCAAAGACGCGGCCTCTGGCCAAGCAGGCAAGGCAATTGGTTCCACTACGGTAAAACTGCAAGAGTTTTTGCCGGACCGAATGAAAGCGGTAGCCCGGCTATCCAGCCAAGTGGAGGATGGCTGGGTACACCCAAAAGATCTTAAGGCCCAGGTCAATGTACAGAATTTATTTGGTACCCCTGCAGAGAAGCGTAAACTTGAAGCGACGCTTACCTTAAGTCCTGCCTACCCCAGTTTCCGTACCTGGCCAGCCTATTCTTTTTACGATCCCTTGCGAGCTAAGGAAGCTTATTCGGCCAACTTACCTGATCAATATACTGACGAAAAAGGTGAGGCTGAATTTAATCTAAACCTTGAAAAATATGCACGTGCGACCTATCGGGCCCATGTCTTGATTCGTGCATTTGAGCCTGAGGGTGGGCGCTCGGTTTCGGCTGAAACGGCTTCTTTAGTCTCCACACTGCCTTATTTAATAGGTTTTAAAACAGATGGCGATTTAAATTATGTAAATCGTGGGGCCAAACGCACTATTGATCTGATTGCGATTAATCCACAGGCCAAGCGCATTGCTCAAGATAAACTCAAACTGCAGCTTGTTGAAATCAAGTTTATTAGCGTGCTCACTAAACAGGAAAATGGCATTTATAAGTACGAGTCAAAAAAACGGGAAGTGCTGATACAAGAAAATGCCTTTGCAATTGCAACGCAGGGAACTCCTCTAACTCTTAACTCCGAAACGCCAGGAAATTTTGCTTACGTGATTCGGGATGCGGAGGGTCTGGAATTGAACCGGATTAGTTATAGCGTGTCCGGTAAAGGCAATGTAACGCGTTCCTTAGAGCGTAATGTTGAGTTGCAACTCACCTTGAACAAAAAAGATTACAACCCTGGTGAAGAAATTGAAGTTTCTATTCGCGCACCTTACACGGGTGCTGGGCTGATTACGATCGAGCGTGATAAGGTGTTTGCTCATACTTGGTTTAAAGCGGATACGCTTGCCAGTGTTCAAAAAATAAGATTGCCTGCTAATTTTGAAGGCAATGGTTATGTAAACGTACAGTTTGTGCGGGATATTGCATCTGACGAAATCTTTACCAGTCCGATGAGCTACGGTGCTGTGCCTTTTGCTACTGCTTTAACAGCTCGTACCAACCCCTTAAAGCTGACTGCTCCTGCAATAGTCAAGCCTGGAGAGAAACTGAATCTAAAACTATCTTCTAAACTACCCAGCCGCGCAGTAGTCGTTGCAGTAGATGAAGGTATCTTGCAAGTGGCGCGCTACCAAAACCCGGATCCTCTCGCACACTTTTTCCAGAAACGCGCTTTAGAAGTAAAGACTTCGCAAATTCTGGATCTGATTTTGCCTGAGTTCAAAAAACTCATGACCGCTAGTGCTCCGGGTGGCGACGAAGAAAGTGCTTTAGGCAAGCATCTGAACCCTTTCAAACGCAAACGTGAACAAGCGGTCGCTTATTGGTCGGGAATTGTGGATGTGAATGGAGAAAAGGAATTTACTTACACCGTGCCAGAGTATTTCAATGGCAGTCTGCGTCTTTACGCCGTAGCCGTAAATGATTCCAGCGTTGGTATAGCCAAAGCAGCTACCACCGTACGGGGAGATTTTGTGCTGTTGCCGAATATTCCAAGTATGGTTGCGCCCGGTGATCAGTTTGAAGTAAGCGTAGGTATTTCTAATAACGCAATAGGTTCAGGAAAAGATGCAAAAGTCCGGCTCGCTCTGGCCACAGGTGCTGGATTGCAAGTGGATGGACCTACTGAACAAGTGATTCCTGTTGCAGAAATGCGAGAAGGAGTAGCTCTTTTCAAACTTAAAACCCTGCCTAAGCTAGGGTCTACACCCCTAAACTTTACCGCCACCTTGGAAGGGCAGCCTAATCGTAAAGCCCGCTTGACTTATGAGACCAGTGTGCGCCCTGCTTCCCCTTACACTGCGCAAATCAATATGGGCCACTTTACAGGAAATACAGAATTGCCTGTAACACGGGATTTGCATGAGGAATATCGCAAACTTGAAGTGGCCGCTTCGCCCGTTCCACTCGTGTTAGCCAATGGTTTGAGTGCTTATCTGGACAGTTTTTCCCATGCTTGTACCGAGCAAATTGTCAGTAAAGCACTGCCTGCGGTCGTGTTAGCGCAACAACCTGAATTCTTGAAAAATACTGATGCAAGCAGTCACCGCCAATCACTTGAACAACTCATTAGCGTATTGCGTAGCCGTCAAAATGGAGAAGGGGGTTTAGGTTTATGGTCTGCTGGGGTTAAGGCTGATGATTACGCAACGGTATATGCTGCGCATTTCTTACTCGAAGCCCGCGAGCATAACCAAGCAATACCCGCCGATTTACTACGCGCCACAAATGCCTATTTGGAAAGGATTGCCGCTAAACCTGCTAATAGTTTATTTGAATTGCGCACACGGGCCTATGCAACTTATGTGTTAACCCGGCAAGGCCAGCTTCCTTCTCCCGCTTTAACTGCGCTGCTTACGGCTTTGCGTGAACGTCTGGAGACCACTTATGCCAAGGAAATGCCACAAGATGCTGCAGGAGCCTTTTTAGCGGCCAGCTATCAATTGCTCAAAGATGAAAAAACAGCTAATCAGCTGATTGCACCTTTAACGCAACAAATGATAAAAGCTGCGCGTCCTCAATTTGTATATGACAGTTATTACGATCCCCTGATTCGAGATACCCAGGTGTTATACCTACTCTCTAAGCATTTCCCGGCACGCGCCAAAAATATTGGTTCTGACACTTTGCAAAGTATGCTAGCTCCTTTATCTAAACAAACTTTCAATACCCATTCAGCCGCGTGGATAATTCTGGCTTTGGATGCTTACGCCATTAACATCAGTGGCCAAGCGGCAGGAAAACTCACTATTAGTGAGATAGATCAACAAGGTAAAGCTACTGCTCTTCAATTACCGGGCAACCTAGTCCAACGTGGACCATTCAGCCCTCAAGCAAGCAAATTAAAATTATCTACTGAAAGCAGTAGCCCCATTTTTTATGCGATCTCCGAGACGGGTTTTGATAAATCACCTCCTAAAACAGAACTAAAAGCTGGCATGGAAATATTGCGTGAATATCTGAGCACAGAAGGCAAGCCCGCAACTTCTGCCAAGCTAGGTGAGGAATTAACCGTAGTATTGAAGTTTCGCGCAATTGATCGTGCTGCTATTAATAATGCAGTGATAGTTGATTTATTACCGGGCGGTTTTGAACCGGTGATTAATACTGCAGTAAATACGCAAAATGGAGCTACCCCATCCCGCATTTTATCGGGAGGAAACTGGCGCGCTGAAAACAGCGATGTGCGGGAAGATCGAGTGGTGTTTTACGGTAACTTTACAAATTCAATTAGTGAAATTCGTTATCGGATTAAAGCCACAAATACAGGTAATTTTACTGTTCCTCCCGCGTTTGCAGAATCACTTTATGATAGAACTTTACAAGCTAGATCAACTTCTTCTGGGTTAACAGTAGTCAGGTGATGAGTGAAGGAAAGTGGCAGCTTTCTGCCAGACTGAAGCAATGGTCTGGCAGAATCACATTAACTTTTGTAGTTTTTTCTATCTGTCTGCTGGCTATACGCTGCTACCCGCGTCAACCCCTGCAAGCAAGCATTCCTAGCTCTATCGCCATTTTGACAGAAGATGGACAGCTGCTGCGTCTGACGCTTTCCAGCGATCAGCAATTCAGGTTGTGGACTCCCCTAAACCGTATTTCGCCTGCCTTGCAAGAAGCCGTTTTACTTTATGAAGATAGGCGCTTTTATTGGCACCCTGGCGTAAACCCGGCCGCTATGCTACGCAGTGTGCTGCAAACCGCACAAGGTAATCGGCAAGGAGGCTCTACCATTACCATGCAGTTAGCTAGACGCTTGTATGGGCTGGATACCCGTAATATCAGCGGAAAACTCAAGCAGATAGCTTTAGCTATCGGTTTAGAAGCGCGCTATTCAAAACATGATATTTTTGAGGCTTATTTAAACACCGCCCCTTATGGCGGCAATATTGAAGGAGTGGCTGCGGCTAGTCTTATTTACTTTAACAAATCTGCAGACCAACTCACTGTTCCGCAAGCGCTAACCCTGGCCGTTATTCCGCAAAACCCTCGGGAACGTGCAAAGGCTAAGGGAGAAAATCCTCAACTCTCGGCAGCAAGAGAACGCATCCATCTTTTGTGGAAAAACTTCCATCCTAGGGCTGCAGCAACCCAAAACACTGATGCCGCTAAACCGGTGCAGCTACGCAGCACAACCCAGCTCCCTTATCGTGCCCCTCATTTCACTGATGCGGTATTGGAAGAAGTCCACCGGCACAGTGATCTGTCTCCAGTGCAAATCACTACTTTGAATTCAGTACATCAAGAAGTCGTAGAACGTCAGTTGCGCGTTTATTTAGAGCAAAAACAATCGCAAGGGCTTAAAAACGCTGCTGCAATATTGGTCGATACAAAAACCCGTGAAATCCGCGCTTATGTAGGCTCGGCCGATTATTTTGATGAAAGCATTGATGGGCAAGTCAACGGGCTGCAGGCGAGACGTTCCCCTGGCTCCACCCTTAAACCCTTCATTTATGCCTTGGGAATGGACCAAGGCTTATTACATCCCATGACTGTACTCAAAGATGCTCCTACCGCATTTGGACCCTTTTCTCCGGAGAATTT
Source organism: Burkholderiaceae bacterium (assembly GCA_019695155.1). Classification (GTDB taxonomy): domain Bacteria; phylum Pseudomonadota; class Gammaproteobacteria; order Burkholderiales; family Burkholderiaceae_C; genus Piscinibacterium. The sequence continues at coordinate 12,825 of JAIBAO010000046.1, forward strand.
TGATGGGCGGTTTGTAGGCCCTATCAATGCGCAAGATGCCCTCATCCGCAGCCGGAATATACCCGCTGTTTTTTTGGCTTCTCGTCTTGATAAGCCTGGACTCTACGATTTTTTAAAACAAACCGGGGTGGGTTTAAAACATGGTGAAAAACACTACGGCCTGGCGTTAGCGCTCGGTGGTGGAGATGCCAGTGCAGAAGAGCTTGCCAGTCTATATGCCGGCCTTGCAAATGAAGGAAAATTTACAGCGCTACGTTTTCGAAAAAACCAAAACCCTGAACCTGTAAGTCAAGCCATCAGCGCCGAAGCCGCATGGCTCACTTTAAACATGCTACGCCATAATCCTCGGCCCGACACAGAACTGCCTGCAAAACCCGCAGTGGCTTGGAAAACAGGAACCTCTTGGGGTTTTCGCGATGCCTGGACAGCGGGCGTGTTTGACAATATGGTACTTATTGTTTGGCTAGGTAATTTTGATAATGAAAGTAACCCTGCCCTGGTGGGGGTGCGCACCGCAGCGCCCTTGTTTTTCCGGATAGTCGATGCCTTGCGTGCGCAGCAATTAACGCAACCAGTAGAATCATCCGCCTCTCGTAATCTAAAATTGCGGCAGCTTGAGGTTTGCGCAGCCACGGGTCAGTTGCCTAATGCCGATTGCCCAGAAAAAAAACCAAGCTGGTTTATTCCTGGAAAGTCACCTATCACGCAAAGCCAGTTGCATCGCGCAGTGTGGATCAACCCACGTAATAGAGAAGCGGATTGTGTGGAGCACCCGGGCTGGACACGTGAAGTGCATGAATATTGGCCTTCTGATATGCAGCGCCTGTTTCGTGAAGCAGGGATGCCTCGTGTTAAACCACCTACACTTCCCCTGCATTGCAGTCAGAAAACGGCCGGGCGTACTGATCGAGAAAGTGGCGGCCCGTCCATTACCTCACCACTGCAAGGTACACAGTATGTATTGCGAGCCAATGGGCCGCACACTCCCTTGCAGCTCACTGCAATTAGTCAAGCTGCTCCTATTTACTGGTTCGCAGACCAAGCGTTTATCGGGGCAAGTAAGGATGGGGCTGCACTTTCCTGGCTCCCACCCCGAGCTGGGCGTTTCTTAATCCGTGTTGTGGATGAGCAAGGTTTGAGCGATAGCCGAGAGTTAATAGTGGAGGCTGAAAACTAGAAAAGAGCTTTCATCCTTTAGGGAAGTGTGGGATTCGCATCCTCCAGGCTATGAGGTTTAGTAAAGAATTTTCCATCTTCGTGCATTTAAGCACCATGGCCCTGAGGTGAGTAGGATGGATATGCTGCGTCTGTATTTTCAAAAAGGGATAAGCATCAACAGGCTCTAAGCAAGAGAAGGTTTAGAAAAAACGCCACTCTTTAAATTTTTTCGCCACTCTTACCGTAATCTTTATGCGGCTCTTGAACTATTTTTGCTTGAAAAACCGCATGGATATTACGGTGTTCTGCACTGAAAACCCTCAAGTACCTTAGCCCCAACTGGATTGGACAGACCTTGAACCGCAACCGTTAGAGAAGAGGCTATTGGATCGGTCCGGCTCCCTTTGCTTATCTAACACTCACCTTGTTCTGCCTGTTTCCCTGAAGCTGTCCTTTGGGACCAGGGTTCCGAGTTTAAAGTAGAGTTCCTTACCACTGTTTCCCGAACAAAAGCCGCGCGGGCTGCCTACGCCAAGTAGCCCAAAATAAACGCACAGGCAAAGCGCTTTAATCGCACCCGACAAAAGAGTTCATTGAGCAACACACCATCTCTTCTTTGAAGAGCTCTAGCTCTTCAAAGACAAACCCTTTGATGACGCCATTTAACTCAATTCATCCAGACCCCAATAGGGGCTAGGTTTAAGATCCCTATCTGTTCCTTGCCCAGGAATGTCCGTGTAGTAGGTAGGGAAGGGATAAGTCTTCTGGACGGATTGTTTCTCCCTAACTAAACTGTAGTGGCTCAGGCATGGGGTGTGGCGCAACTGACCCAGCAAAATGGGAGAGTAGCTTATCGCTACTCACTTGTCCGGGAAGGTATTTTTCGCGGATGCGCTATGCGCCTTTGGGAGGGTGGAAGCAGGTGTTTAAAGGGGGAAATTTTGTTAGATGGCTTGTATTGGGGTTTTGGATATATGCCGCTTGCGGTGTATAGCGTAGGTTGGGCCAATCTAGAGGTTAAATATGTCTCCCAGCATGATGCAGAAGGTGAACAGTTTTGCCCTCAGAGCTTTTCGGGACACCGCTGACAGAGACTACATCCATGCGCGCATGGCTTACAGGGCCGACCTGTTCCCGCAGTTTCACTGGTCTGCGCTTCATGCGCTTGAAAAATATGCAAAATGCATCGCAATTCTTGCCCGTGTTCCCAGACCAAAGCCCCCTATTAAGCATGAAGTGGAAAGAAGCTTGAGCCTTATTTCTGAGAAACTAGATGTTAATCTGTCAGAGCAAACGAAGAAATTTATAAAAAGGCTTGAGAAGTTTGGCGCAAGATTTCGATACCTCGAGGTGTCTTGGTTTATAAATGATTGTGAGCTTGCGATATTGGATCGAGCGGTCTGGGAACTGCGCCGTTTCTGTAATGCAGAGTTATATGAGTATTCTAGCAACCAGTTCTTTTCCATATCCCAAGAAAAATACGACGCAGTAAAGACGATTGATAAGCCCAACAAAAGTAACACTTTTATTCCTGGTGGTTTTCTTGAGAAAACGCTGGAGAAAAGAAATTCAAGGGCTAGGCCTAACCTAGTCTGGTGCAATCTGTACTACTCAGCATCAAAGCGAAAAATAGTTCATATAAAGAACCCGCTCATGGCTGAGAATTCGCCGTTTTTCCTATACCCTGAAATCATCGATGAGGTGTCGAAATACACCTTTGTTTCACAGGAAATAAGTGATTTGTACAAAAATGGCTAATAAGGCCCTCGTTCGGACGCTCATTACGCTGCACTGCCTACACGCCGCGCAGCTTGGTCGTTAGACTTTAATGCAACGCATAGTTTATTTTGAAATGGATGACACTTTAGTCCGTTCAGTTGGGCAAAAACCCATCCCTATGCCAGCAGTCATTGCTCAGGTGCATAGATTAAAAGAAGACGGTGCTATTTTATTTTATGTAGTTCAGATAGGATTGAGTACTGTCGGGCTACAGCAGTAGAACTTGGAATTGAAAACTGTTTTTCTGATTTTCTATCAAAACCGACTGTCTACGTGGACAACCAACCAATACAAGAGTGGCAATTATGTAACCATCTTTATCCTGCACAGGCAGAAAATACCTAACCCATCATACAAGAGGGACGCCTAACGGCGCCCCTCAATTCAAACGTTAGGCGCCCATAACAATGTCCGAACACCCCGCTCCCGAAAGAAACCATGCTTACGTGTTTGCAGTTCAAAATGCCCTCTTCGCATTTCAAATGATTGAGGAGGGGTTAAAGCTCTACGTTGGCTTATCATACGAAATACTCAAGCGCTCCGCTCCTTCGCCGGTCACGTTCAACTTCGACCCCCCTGCGATACAGAATGCACCACTTAGCAGGTTGATTAAGATGTTTGGGGGTGTTTCTGCCAATAACCAACTGATCGGCGAATTGCGCAAAATCGAAGGGTGGCGAAACTTCTGCGCCCATCGTGCCTACACGCACGAATTCATGAGCAGACAGTCGGGCGCACCAGTTTCAGTGAAGGATGTAGAAGAAGTTCAGACTATCACGACTTTTGCAGTCAACCTTGTCGAGCGAATTGGAAATGACATGCTCACTTTGCGGGAAACCCATAGGATATTGTTTAGAACGGAACATGAATCAGATAGCGAAGCCTTCACCCCTCAAGAAATATCAGATAAGTAATAGATTTCAGGTGGTTTCAAGTGAGGCTTTCGCAGGGAACGAGCTGTATGCCCTTGTCTTTTGCTTTCTGTACGAGGTTGTGCAGGAGCCGTTGGCGGTAGCACTCCTCGAAGTAGCCCTGCACCCGGTCGGTGTATTCCTGGCTCTGGGGGAACATGGTATAGATCAGGCGGGCAGGCTTGTGGGCAGGAGTGGACTCCATAACGAGAAGGGGAACAGGGCAACGGCTGGGGTAGGTCGTCTTGATCCTTCTCTCAAACGAGGTGCTTGCGCCCGACCAGAAAGGCCGGGCACAGGCTCACCAATGTCAACACATACCCATATGTCCACGCTAACCCGCGGGCAATGTGCACCATTCCTATATCAGTCTTCGTCGATGCTGTGTGCCACCTCGCCAGACATCCACGCGCCCACGGGATATGGTTTCTTCAGAATGAATTGCGGCGCCAGCAGCGCGGATTACTTCGCTAATCCTTTAATTCAGATAAAGTCACCCGGCTCGCCGGGTGACTTTATCTCATCTCAAATATTAGTCCTCTTGACACCATCCAGCCTATGCCGAAGCAAAGGGATTGAAAACTGCTAACCCAAGAGCCTTGAAATCATTTACGTTTCTCGTTGCAACCGTCAACCCGTGCACGCTCGCGGTAGCAGCAATCATTGCGTCTTCATAGAGCGTGTCGGATTTCCTGTGCATCAATCGCGCCCACGCCCTGAAGCTAGCCGCATCCATTGACAAAACGTTATAAGCGCCGGCCACTAACTCTAGCCACGCTTCAATTTCTTGGGCTTTGCCAGGGTCTTGCTCTCGCGTCAACTCAATACCGGCCTGTATCTCACCGAGGGTCACTGCGGAAAGGTACAACTGGGTGTCATCAATCGATTTCAGCCAAGCAACTAGGCCTACGTGTGGGCGCTGCTTGCGAAGCTCACTAACCACATTCGTGTCAAGCAAATAGCGGCTCGTCACAGCATGGGCTTCACATTGCGGCGATTTAAGTTTCCTCGTGCTGGGAGGATCAAGTCGGACCGAGCTTGGTCAGAGAGCAGCAGTTGCTTCAAAGAGGAGTGTGTCGCAGACTGCAAACGGCGCCATTCTTGCACCGGCACAAGCACTGCCGCTTCAGCACCTCTCCTGGTCACCATTTGCGGACCCTCCACTAAACAGGCATCTAAAAACTCGCTAAACCGCGCTTTCGCATCCTGAACTGGCCATGTATGCATAGCAACCTCAATCAAACTAGTCATTTGACTAGTTTTACACTGTTTGCAGCACCTGTCAACTGCCTATCGTGGCATGGGGGGGCTAACTGGGCGTTACACGCGGACGGCAAGACTGGCCATGCCCCGTATTGATATTCTTCCGCCTTTGGTGCCGGTAAACTCTGCGGTTAGACCACAGGCAATGCAACTGCACGTTTTGGAAATGCTCGGAGCAGTTTCTTGTCCATCGTGATCAACTTGGTATCAAGCCGCTCTGCCAAAGCAATGAATTCGCAGGCATACGCTGAACAGTCGCTCTTGCTTACGAATGCCAGAACGGATCTGGAATCGACCTAAAACTCCAGGCCGCTCAAGAAGGTGCAACGTGCTAGCCTGCTCCAAAGTCAAAGTTTCTCGCCGCAGGTATCCGGCAAGAATGTTTCGAAATTCGCTGCGCCACAGTACGGGCGCAGCCCACTCCGGGTCTTGCTATAGGAGCGCTTCTGCAGCAGCCGAGAACTCACACGGCAGGTACAAATACGCAAGGAGGTTGGAATCAACAACAATCATGCGCGGTCCTGCCTTTTGGCAGCATCTATATCTTTGGCACGAAAACTCTTTTGGGGCAAGGCCGCACGCAACTCACGAGCTCTGGCAAGGCGCGCACTTGGCGGGGTTTTAGTCGGCAGTAACACCGATTCAAGGCAGACAATAGCTTCGCTGTTTAGACTGCGGCGATGCATTTGAGCAGCAATCTTCAATCGCTCGTAAACTACATCGGGGATATTTTTCACAGTCAGGGTCGTGGGGATGATAAGCACTTCAATGTGTAACCAAAACGGTTCCATTTTGGTATACAAATGCCATCCCGTGCAACCGGCTTGCTTAAAACATTAGTCAAGCTGACGATGATGCGGCGCTTTACCACGGTAGAGCCCGTCTTTGCTAAGCTGCGCTACAACAAGCGCTTGAGCCGCTTCACCTTGCGGGGTAAAACCACGGTTAATGGACTATTCAAGCTTTACGCGATGCGACACAACATTAAAAATTCGCATGCATTGATTATGCGCAGTAAGACACAGCACCAGGAGGCTACGGCTCCTAGCAGGTTTCTAATGGACCATCCTAAACTCTTGCTGAACATCCCGGCAACTTGTCCGTAAGGAACACCAAAACCGGCCAACAACTTCTTTTCCAAGTCGCTGACTCGCAAATCCAGCAGGTTATTTGAGAACCTCGTTAGATCCTTAATTATTTATAACGCTGAATATAAAGGCGATTTCTTTTAAAAAGCGCCCCTTCTTGAAATGAAATGTCCATTAATATTAAGCTTGTTTGTTTGTTAGGTAGGGAGTTGGTGATTTATGAGTCTGGTTTTTAATCAAACAGCGTTTTATTACAAAGCATACCTACCGCCTTTCCGGTTTCGTAAAACCACTGACAGGCTCTATGGTTTTACATTGCTAGAGCTTTTAGTGGTGATGGTAATCATCGGCCTGTTAGCGGCTTATGTAGGACCGCGTTATTTTTCACAGCTTGGCAAGTCCGAACAAAGTGTCGCAAAGGCGCAAATAGAAGCTTTTGTCCGTGCTTTGGATACTTATCGGCTTGATATGGGAACCTACCCTTCTAGCGAAGAAGGTTTAAACGCTTTGCGGGTTAAACCTGCAAATGCAACAAAATGGAATGGGCCCTACTTGCAAAAGGATATTCCGCTTGATCCTTGGGGACATGCTTACTGGTACAAAAAGACCACCGATATAAAAGAGTATGAGCTCATTTCTTATGGTAAAGACGGGCAAATGGGCGGTGAAGGTGATGCAGCCGATATAAGTAATTAAGATCACCCAAGCCCATGCAGTTTTTAGTACGCGCCCTCAAAGCTGATTCAACAAATCAGACCAGTTCTCACCTGCTTCAAACGCTGATTATTGAAGCGTTAAATGAAGCAGATGCCCGTCAGCAACTGGCGCATCAGAAGCTACAGATTCTCTCCGTTCAACCCAAAAAAAGAGGATTTGCTGGGTTGGGAAACCCATCGGGTAAAGGGTTTTCCGTTTTATTTTTTAGTCAGGAATTGTTGGCTTTACTACAAGCCGGGCTATCTGTAGTAGAAGCCATAGAAGCTTTGCTAGATCAAGATCTGAAAGGGCCCCATCGAATAGTCTTGCAAGGGATTCATACTCATCTAAAAGAAGGCTTGCGACTGTCTGCAGCTCTAGAAAAACAAGGAGAGATATTTTCACCTTTATTTGTAGGAATTATCCAGGCTGCAGAGCGCACTAGTGATTTACCCACGGCCTTAAGTCGCTATATAGAGTATGAAAACCGGATAGATGGGGTTCGGAATAAAATTATTGGCGCTTTAATTTATCCAATTATTCTTTTGCTGCTCGGCATGGGAGTAACAATATTTTTGATTGGCTATGTCGTTCCCCGTTTCTCTGCGGTGTATCAAGGCAGTGGCCGTCCTATACCTTGGTTGTCTCAAATACTCATAGACTTTGGGCAGCTCATAGCAAACCACCCCCAATTAAGCTTTTTAGTGTTTATAACGGTTGTACTAGCAATGATGACCTTGTTTTATGGGATAGTACGCCATAGCGGCTGGCTGGGTTTAATGGGGAAAATACCAGGATTACAAAAACAAGTCCGATTAATGGACCTGTCTCGCTTGTATTTGACGCTAGGGATGTTGCTGGAAGGAGGGATAGCCATTATGAAAGCCTTTGAAATGCTGGGCAACAGCGTCTCGCCCCGTACTCGCCAAGCCTTGTCCTTGGCTGCTGCAGAAGTAGCCTCTGGCATTAGCGTTTCTCAAGCTTTGTACACTCATGGTTTGGCTACTTCTATTACCCTCAGATTACTGCGCGTGGGAGAACGCTCTGGTCAATTAGGAGCACTGCTGATACGTTCTTCAGAATATTACGAAGCTCAAACTAGCCGATGGATTGAACGTTTTTCGAAAATCTTCGAACCCGTTCTCATGGTGGTGATTGGCCTGATCATTGGATTGATTGTGGTGTTACTCTACATGCCTATCTTTGATTTGGCAGGATCCCTGCAATGAGTTTGTTAAATAAGTCCGTAAGTGCTGCAGCACCCCTGCTTTTAACTGCGCAGCAACTACAAAACGCCCGACAGCAAGCCAGCCTTTCTGGGCGGGACTTAATAGCTGTGTTAGAAGAACAATTAGAGTTATCTGCGCGGGAAATACTGCCTTTGCTAGCAGCTCGGCTTTGCATGACGGTGATAGAAACAGCTGAAATGTTAAGCCAACCTGCAGCGCTGGACAGCTTGCCTCTGACCAAGGCACAGCAACGCAATTGTGCCCTAGTGCGGCAAACTGTGCCGAACGCCCCGGCTTTTATAGCTATTATTTCTGAACCTTTTGATATTGACCTTCACCTGTACTTGGAACGCTGTGCACAAGGCAGCCTTGAATTTCGCCTTGCCCTGGCCAGTGATATTCAGGCCTATTTGAGCAGGTTAGAAATGGCTGCAAAAGCCATGGATGCAAGCACTTTTGCAAGCAGCGCCCCCAGCATTGAGAACGCTCCCAGGGCAGAAATTTTAACGCTAGCTTCAGCTTCCAGCTCCGCTGCGCCTGCAGTACGCCTTCTTAACTCTACTTTGTATGATGCCTTAAAAACGGGAGCTAGTGATATTCATTTAGAAAGTACAGCGGAAGGTTTAGCTATCAAGTTTCGAATAGACGGTCTCTTAAATTCTCAAGCGCAAGTGCCTGGTATTGAACTGGCAGAACAGGTAATTTCTCGCTTAAAAGTGCTTGCGGAACTGGATATTTCAGAACGGCGTATTCCGCAAGACGGCAGTTTTCGAATTAATGTAGAGAAAAGAGAAATTGATCTGCGGGTGTCTATTATGCCCAGTGTGCATGGAGAAGACGCGGTTATTCGCATACTAGATAAACGTACCCTGATTGAGCAATATGGAGAGCTCTCCCTTAAAGCCTTAGGTTTTGAGGTCCCCATGATGAATCAGCTCCGTCTGCTGGTAGAACAGCCTTTCGGTATGTTGTTAGTCACAGGGCCTACCGGTTCTGGAAAAACTACTACGCTTTATGCCGCACTTTCCGAAATTAATACGGGGCAAGACAAAATTATTACCATTGAAGATCCGGTGGAATATCAGTTGCCCGGTATTTTGCAAATTCCCGTCAATGATAAGAAGGGATTATCTTTTGCGCGAGGTTTACGCTCCATTTTGCGTCATGATCCAGACAAAATTATGGTGGGAGAAATCCGGGACCGTGAAACTGCCGAAATTGCTGTTCAATCCGCTCTCACGGGTCATCTGGTACTTTCTACGGTCCACGCCAACAGCGTTTTTGATGTGTTTGGACGTTTTACGCATATGGGGCTGGACCCCTATGCTTTTGCATCTGCCTTAAATGGAGTCTGGGCCCAACGACTCATCCGTATTAACTGCCCGCATTGTCGGCTGCCTTATCAACCTAGTGCAGCAGAATTAGCGCGCAGCAAACTTTCTTTTACTGAGGTAGAAAAATTTACTTTCATGCGCGGCCAAGGCTGTGGGGATTGCCACGGAACCGGCTATAAAGGGCGGCGCGCTATTGCAGAGGTATTATTGCTGGATGACACTTTACGGGAATTCATTGTAGAAAAGCGCCCTGTCCGGCAAATTAAAGAATTTGCTTTTAATGCCGGCACACGCACTTTGGCGCAGGCAGCGTTGGATTTGGTTGCTCAAGGAGAAACCACACTAGAGGAATTACGGCGTGTTACGCTTTCTGGCTAAACGGACAGGGTCTGTAAAAACCCGCTTGTTTCTGGGCCTGACGCAGCAGAGGCTAGCTTTATGTAGCAATCAGCTCAATTGCGCACCTATCGTTGAGCTTCTTCCGGAAACAAGCACCCCAGCTCTGGTTCAGCTCATCGATCAACTCATTAATCAGCATTTAAACAGAAGTCCTTCAGGCAGCAGCTTGCAGGTTCTTCTCAGCACTGATATTTCACGTGTGTTTTTAGCTACCCCTTACCCCGGGATACGGAACTTTACAGAATTACAAGCACTCGTCGCTCTGCGGTTCACACAAATTTATGATGAACCCAGCAGCAACTGGACCATACAAGCAGACTGGAGTGCAAATCGCCCTTTCCTGGTGGCAGCTCTTCCTGCAGAAATAATAAATAGCTTGCATAAAGTATGTCGTCTCTTAAAACTGAAGTTAGCTACAGTGCTGCCATATAGTCTATGGCAATGGAATCTTTGTGCAAAAACTCTACCTGAAAGCGGATCTTTGAATATATTTGAGGCTTGCTATGTGACCCAATTCATTTGGCAAGGACCGCAAGTTTTATCAGTGAGAGGGGCCTGTACAAGCGGCGTTGATCCCTTATCCCTTGCTCATACCGTATTGTCACGGGAAACTCTGCGGCTTAACTTGCCCGAGCTTCCCCTGTATGCAGCAGGTTTACGTTTTATTCCTAACAGTACAGCTGCAGTTGAAAAAAGGGTTCAATGGCTGAATCAATCCTCTGCTCATTCAGACTCTTGCCTTGTTTTAGATGAATTTGAGCCCGCACTATGGCTAGCGCAGCAAGGAAACACTATATGAAGCGCAGCTCTATTAATTTTGCACATTCGCTCACCTTATTTAATTTACCGCCCACAAATAAGGCAAAAATTTTGCTCATCACGCTATTACTTTTAGGTATAGGCTTAAGTATAAGCACCGCATTTTTTTACCAGGATTTAAAGCAAAAACAAGAACAATTGAACCACTCTTTATTCTTACAACAAAAAAAACGGGAACAAATAGCTCAAGAAAAATTGACTGCGCCAGCCTTCTTAAGCAAAGAGCAAGCAAAGGCGATCAACACTGCTATAAGGCAGTTAAACTTTCCCTGGTCGGAAATCCTGAATGCTTTTCAACAAACTGCTACTCCCCAAACGGCGCTACTGAGCCTTGAACCCCATGCAGAAAAGCAGCTCGTGCGCGTAGTGGCAGAATCTTTTAATGCAGATGCCATGTTTAGCTATCTGCAAAGTCTGCGCGAAAGTGGAGCTTTCACACGGGTCGAACTCATACGCTATGAGGTGAACGAACAAGATCCCAAAAAACCCTTACGTTTTACTGCAGAGGTATATTTTTCAATACAGCAGATTATTCCTTCTATACCAGGACAATCATGAAGGCTGCACTACCCAACTTTAACTTAGGTTTGCAAATAGCATTGCTGTTGCAGCGCTACAGTATGTGGTTAGCCATTGCATTAGGTATGATTTTTCTATCTATGCTCTCTTTTTTCCTCTTGGTCACACCTCTCAAGATAGAAGTGAATAAACTCCAAAAAAAGTTAAACACTGCAATAACTCCTTTATCATCGGCACCCGTTAAAGAAGAACCGGTAAAAGACACACTACAAAAAGAGAACAAACAACTCTTTGATGCCAGCTTGATCCGCTCAGAGCGGCTGCCAGAAGCGCTCATGCAGATCTATAAAATTGCAGCTAGCCAACAGCTGAACTTGCTAAAGGCAGAATACCAATACCTATCTGCCGATGCCTTTGGGCTTGCACAAACCAAAGTCACACTGCCAATAAAAGCAGACTATCTATTCATTCGGCGTTTTTGCGAAAATGTGTTGAAAGCTATGCCTTATGTATCGCTGGATGAAATTTCTTTTAAAAGAGAAAGCATTGATACAGACCAGGTCAGTACGCGTGTAAGATTTACCGTCTGGATGAACTCCCTCCCAGCACAGCCAAGCCCTAACAGCATTGCCTTAGAAAAAACTCCATAATGAAATTATCTGTACGAACTGGAATTTATGGAATGCTATTGATGGGCGCAGTTGCTGCAGTGCTATTTGCGCCTAGCAAACCCGACCATCTTTCTACCCCTTTGGTAGAAGCCACAAGGCCTATCCCTTCAATAAAGATTCCCGCTGCAAACGAAGAGCCCCTGCTGGCACTCTTGCCGCGAGAAGACTTATTAGGCCGCACGGCTGAAGATACAGCAGAGAAAAATCCTTTTTCTAAGCAGTCTTGGACACCTATTGAAAAACCAGAGCCTGTAAAACCTGCCCCCTTACCACCGCCTCCTCCTTTACCTGCTCCAACTGCTCCTGCATTACCCTTTGTTTTTTTGGGTAAAAAACTAGAAGCTGAACGCTGGGAAGTCTATTTAAGCCGGGGAGAACACACCTTAATTGTGCGGGAAAAAGACGTCATTGATAATACCTATCGCATCGACAGTATTGCTCCTCCTATGCTGATGCTGACCTATTTACCTTTGAATCAATCCCAGCAGCTTGCGGTAGGCCATGCCCAATAATGAGAAAACAGTCACTATGCAGCCTATAAGAAAAAACAACCAGCAGGGAACCTCTCACGCTTACCAAAACTTCTTTTTGGGAATTCGCTTTCTGCTCCTGATGTGCATTGTCCTTGTATTAAGTGCCTGTGCAGCACAACAGGCAGCGCGAGAAGGTAAGCTTTTAATGTCTGAAGGAAAAATTGTTGAGGGTCTAGAAAAACTACAGCAGGCCAGCAACCTCGACCGGTCTAACCCCCAGTATCGCATCCAGTATCTCAATATGCGAGACACGGTGATCAATGCTGCATTAGCTCAAGCTGATCAAGCTCTCGCTGCTAAACGTTATGCTGATGCGCAATCCAGTTATAAACAAGCCTTGGCATTAGATAGTAATAATAGCCGTGCAACGGATGGCCTGCGTGAGGTAGAACAAGCCAAACGCCACGATAATCTGCTTGCCGAAGCACTCAGTAGCTGGAATAAAAAAGACTCCCATACTGCCACTGTCAAACTGAAGCAAATTTTAGGGGAAAACCCCAAGCAGGAAGCAGCCCGCAATCTACAGCGTGAAATAAGCCGGGCACTTGCCCGTTCACCCGAACAATCACAACTTTCTGCTGCTTACCGTAAAACGATCACCATTGAATTCAAAGATACCCCTATTCGGACTTTGTTTGAAATAATTGCACGCACCTCAGGTTTAAATTTTGTATTTGATAAAGAAGTAAAACTGGATCAAAGAACCAGCATTTTTCTTAAAAATAGCTCTATTGAAAAAGCCATCAATATTGTGCTGTTAACCAACCAGCTAGAGCAGCGGGTTTTAGATAACACTTCGGTACTTATTTACCCTGCTACCGCGGCTAAACAAAAAGATTACACGCCGCTTAGCGTTAAAAGTTTTTATCTGTCCAACGCTGATGTGAAAAGCGTTGCCAATTCTATTCGCACCTTGGTCAAAAGCCGGGATATCGTGATAGACGAAAAACTCAATTTACTCATTGTTCGCGATAGTTCCGAAGCCCTTCGGCTGGCTGAAAAAATTGTTGCTCTACATGATGTAGCAGAACCCGAAGTAATGCTGGAAGTAGAAATTTTAGAAATTAAACGCACGCGCTTAACCGAATTAGGTATTCGCTGGCCGGATCAATTATCTTTAACGCCACTAAGCTCTGGCAATGGTGCGCTTACCTTAGATGAGCTGCGCAGGCTGAACTCTCGCAGCCTTGGCGCTGCTATTGGCCCCGCTACACTCAACGCACGCACTGTCGATAGCGATGCTAATCTGCTGGCTAATCCCCGCATCCGCACAAAAAACCGCGAAAAAGCCCGTATCATGATTGGAGAGCGCGTTCCTAATATTACCTCCACTGCCACTGCTACCGGTTTTGTGTCTGAATCTGTTAATTATGTAGATGTAGGTTTAAAATTAGAAGTGGAACCTAGCATTTACCCCAACAATGAGGTTGCTATCAAAGTAGGGCTGGAAGTCAGCAATATTATTAGCCAGCTCACCACCAAATCCGGATCTGTGGCCTATCAGATAGGCACCCGCAATGCCAATACCGTCCTACGCCTAAAAGACGGGGAAAACCAGGTATTAGCGGGGTTAATTAATGACGAGGAACGCAACTCTGGCAATAAAGTCCCTGGCATTGGTCGTATTCCTTTAATCGGTCGCTTATTTGGAAGCCAGACTGATGAGGGCGCTAAAACCGAAATTGTTTTGTCTATTACTCCTCGCCTGATCCGCAATATTCAGCGGCCAGAAAATGAGTTAGCCGAATTTGATAGCGGCACAGAATCCAGTGTACGGCTACGAGCTGACAATACGAGTGGGGATACGGTTCTTTTAAACCCGGCAAGTGTGCCTGCTTTACCGCAAGGCTTAACGATGAATCCTGCAACAAGCCCCGGGAGTTTTTCGCAAAATATCACACCAGCCACTGATTCTCCAAACACAGCCTCTTTTGCCGGTACACCACCCCCTACAGCGTTTGGCGACACATCGAATCTTTCGCCCCAAACCGCAAGCCCCTCTGGAGGCGTTTTAGCCAGTAATAGCGTCCCTAACCCCGCTGAAGCGGCCGTGGCCCAATTACGCTGGCAGGGCATAAACAACCTTAAAGTGGGCGAGCCTTTAGATCTGCAATTACTTCTAGAAACAGAAGTGGCGATCAATACCCTACCCTTGGCTATTAGTTTTGATCCAAAAGTTTTACAAATCATTAAGATTAGTGAGGGAGATTTTTTCAAAAAAAATGGGGGGCAAAGTAATTTTTCAAGCCGGATTGATCCCTCAGGACAAATTGTCATCACCGCTAATCGTTCAGGCACCGCTCCAGCTGCCGCAGAATCTTCTGGGGTATTACTCACTCTTAATTTCAGAGCACTGGCTGCTACTTCGCAGACCCAGATTCAGCTACTAGCCGCCTCTCCCGCAAGCACCACCGGCCGGGCAATCAGTGCACCTTTACCGGCTGCTCATACACTGCAAATTAACCGCTAGTGTTATGACGGCTGTTATTACCCTCAAACCTTCTCGCCTGCAACTGCCAGGCTTGCTTTTATTAGGGAAAAAACCTCGTATAGGAGGTTTTACCCTCGTAGAACTTTTGGTAACGCTGGCTATTCTGGCAGTAATGGCTTCATTAGTACTGCCAGTTGCTCAAACTGCTGCCCAGCGCGCTAAAGAAGCCCAGCTACGTGACGCTTTACGGGAAATACGTACCGCACTGGATGCTTACAAACGTATGAGTGATGAAGGACGTATAGCGCGCAGCGCTTCAAGTAGTGGTTATCCCCCTTCCTTGGAGATTTTAGTACAAGGAGTGGAAGATCAGCGCAGCCCCTATAAAAGCAAAATCTATTTTTTACGTCGCCTGCCTAGAGATCCCTTCCATCCCGATACCTCCATTACCCCCTCTAGCACTTGGCTGAAACGTGCCTATGCCAGTGAAGCGGAAGACCCGGCGGAGGGCAATGATGTATTTGATGTGATCTCTCTTTCTCGAGATACCGGCCTAAACGGTGTACCGTATCAGCAATGGTAAAACTTATGCATTTTTTTGCAGACTTATTATGAGTTTTTCTCTTCCACCCCTACCCCGCTATAAAGAAGGTTTCACGCTGATTGAACTGCTGGTTGTACTGGCTATCGTGGCCTTACTCTTGTCTTTAGCTTTGCCTCGCTATTTTCAAAGCATAGACACAGCCAAAGACGTTGTGCTTAAAGAAAACCTGCATCTAGTACGCCAGACCATCGATAAATTTTTTGCCGATACCGGGCAATATCCCGAGTCTTTGCAACAACTCGTTGATAGAAAATATTTACGCGCCTTACCTATGGATCCCATTACTGAACGCACGGACACCTGGATTATTCAGGCTCCTAGCCCGGAGCACAAAGGCAATGTTTATTCGATTAAAAGCGGTGCTACGGGTAAGGATCGAGAGGGCAAACCTTATGCAGAATTTTAATTTACTCTCAATTTCCAGGTCTAGTGTTAGCTCTGTTCGATTGTCTTTAGCTGTGCATACCAAAGGCTTTACTTACATGGGCCTTTTGTTATTAATTTTCTTGTTGGCTTTATCGGCCAGCGCAACGGTAACGTTGGGAGCCATTGTGCAGCGCAGAGCCGCAGAAGAAGAATTACTACGCATCGGTAACGAAATGCGGGCAGCTATTTATAGTTATTCCCGCATGCATATTGGGGCGGGCAATCAGTTTCCCCCTTCCTTAGCAGCGCTGCTAAAAGACCCCCGCTTTCCAGAGACCCGTAGACATTTAAGGAAAATTTATACAGATCCCTTAACGGGTAAAGCAGAATGGGGGCTGATCCAAGCCCCTGATGGTGGGATTGCCGGGGTCTACAGCAAAGCCACCGCCAAACCCATTAAAGTAGGAAACTTTGCTGCACCCTTAGAACATTTTTCCAAAGCCGAAAGTTATCAGGATTGGAAGTTTTTAGTCCAACCCTAAACCACTCCTTACGGCTTTTATGAGAACCCTTCAGCCCCTCAAAACAGTTCCGCTGGCAATTGCATGATTGAAGCAGCACCGGAACGTATTTTGCGAATTTCAGCAGCAGTCTCTGGCAATAGTTTGGCAAAATAAAAGCGCGCTACCGCTACTTTAGCCGTGTAAAACGGATCAACCTTATCCCCATCCGCCTTAATTTTATCCATAGCGATCATCGCCATTTTTGCCCACCAGTAGGCATACACTAAATGTCCGATAACACGTAAATAACTGACCGCGGCAGCACCTGCTTCATTTTGATCAGCAAACGCTTTCATGGCAATTTCGGTCGTGAGCTTGGTGACTTTATCCCCCAAGTCTGCCAAGGGATTTATAAACTCCGCATACGCCTCATTGGTGCCATGTGTCTCTATCAATTCCTGCACCATTTTGCCGAATTTTTTCAGCTTTGCACCATTATCCATCAGTACTTTACGGCCCAACAGGTCCAAGGATTGGATAGTATTAGTACCCTCATAGATCATATTAATTCGGGCATCACGGACAAACTGCTCCATTCCCCATTCTTTAATATATCCATGGCCGCCAAACACTTGTAGACAGTCAGAAGCGCAGTTAAAACCATTATCCGTCATAAAGGCTTTGACTACAGGGGTCATCAAGGACATCATATCATTGGCTTCATTGCGGACTTGTTCATCAGGATGCTCATGCATCAAGTCGCCCTGGACCGCAATCCAATAACCAAATGCCCGTCCTGCTTCAGCATAGGCCCGTGCTGTAAGCAGCATTTTGCGTACATCTGCATGCACAATAATGGGATCTGCCGGCCTGTCAGGTGCCTGCGGACCTTTTAGCGAGCGGCCTTGTATACGCTCTAAGGCATAGTCTCTAGCGTTTTGATACGCGACCTCGGTCAGGCCCAAGCCTTGCATCCCTACCCCTAGACGAGCTCCATTCATCATGACGAACATGGCGTTCAAGCCTTTGTTGGCTTGCCCCACCAGCCATCCCTTAGCCCCTTCCAGCACTATCTGGCAGGTGCTGTTACCGTGAATTCCCATCTTGTGTTCGATACCACCGCAATAAAGAGCATTGCGTTCTCCCTTGACAGCATCCGCACCGGTGCCTACTGGAGTGAATTTTGGCACAATAAACAAGGAAATTCCTTTGGTGCCTGCGGGAGCATCGGGCAGACGAGCCAGCACTAAATGGACGATATTTTCTGCCAAATCATGCTCACCCGAACTGATGAAAATTTTATTGCCGGTAAGCTTATAACTACCATCTGCCTGTGGCTCAGCTTTAGTGCGTAACATTCCTAGATCAGTGCCACAATGCGCCTCAGTCAAACACATAGTGCCTGTCCACTGACCACTTACTAATTTAGGCAGATACAAAGCCTTTTGCTCAGCACTACCATAAGCATGTAAACATTCATAAGCACCGATAGTAAGGCCGGGATACATGGCCCAGGATTGATTGGTGGAATATTGCATCTCATAAAAAGCAATCTGCAATACTCGGGGTAAGCCCTGCCCTCCATATTCTGGATCTAGCGCAAGGCCCTGCCAGCCAGCATCACAAAACTGCTGGAAGGCTTGCTTAAAACCGGTAGGCGTCTTAACTTCATGGGTGGTTTTGTCATAACTGCAGCCTTCTGTATCGCCAACACTATTGATGGGCAACAATACATCTGCACAAAATTTTCCCGCTTGCTCTAAGACCTGATCGAAAGTTTCAGCGTCTACCTCTTTAAATGCAGGTATAGAACGATAGGTCTCTTCCACCTTGAGCAGTTCATGTAAAACAAATTGCTGATCACGTAAAGGGGGTGTGTATTTAGGCATAGCAAATATCCTTGGTCATACGTTTAAAAACTTAATAATGGTTATTGATCAAAACTACTGCGCCCTATAGCTTGCAATCAGGCGCTCAAAACCTTTTTTAGCGCGTTCTACAGCAGCCCTTTGTTTTAAAAACCGGGCGTCATGATGCAAGGCAAGAATGAGACCATGCATTTCAAATACCAATTGTTTGGGCTCGGTATCACTACGCAACTGACGTAATTCCACACTTTGCTGAACAGCTTTTAGCAGTGCGTTAAGCCAGGTTTTAACAGACTCTACCAACTGCTCCCGAACTGGCCCTTCTCGCTCGTCATACTCAACCGCACCACTAATATATATGCAGCCTGAGTCAATTTCCTGGGTAACTCTCATGACCCAATTATCAAATAATCTGAGCAGCCGCGGTAAACCCCGCTTTTCGCGTATAGCGGGCATGAAGACCTCTTCTTCAAAACGCCGATGATATTCACGTACCACTTCAATCTGAAGATCTTCACGCGATCCAAAATGCGCAAATACCCCGCTTTTACTCATGCTCATCCGCTCGGCGATGCGCGCAATAGTCAGCCCTTCTAGACCATCTAAGCTGGCTAGTGCAACCGCCACATCGACAATTGCAGCTTTAGTTTGTTCGCCTTTACGCATGCTTAAGAATACATACTAATAATTTAGTTTAGAGTAAGTTACGAACGATCGTTCTATTTTATGACTACTCTTCGCTTCTGGAGTTCTGCATAGGAGATTTTAGGAAAGGGTATCTAATCTTATTTTCTTCGCTTTTAACCCACTAAGGCTGTGTTTAAAACCAAAGAGTGGCTATGGGGAAATCTAACTGTAGCTATTAAACTGTAGCTATTATTGAGATCGAGCAGTAAAGCGCTAGAGCATGAAAATTACACTGCGCAAAGTAATAATTCCTACCCGATATCAGGATATCGGGTTATTACAATAGAAAGTCTAATAAACCAAACTTTACAGCAATAAAGATGCGACTAATACCCAAAAATGGTAGAGAAAGCTTCAACTATAAAATTAGTGAATTTTCTTTTCAGCATCTAGG
Organism: Burkholderiaceae bacterium; assembly: GCA_019695155.1. GTDB lineage: Bacteria > Pseudomonadota > Gammaproteobacteria > Burkholderiales > Burkholderiaceae_C > Piscinibacterium. The sequence goes on from JAIBAO010000046.1 coordinate 32,077, forward strand.
CAGTTTTTATTTACTTAAAGGAGCTCTTTATGACTATTCAGATCGGTGATACCTTACCTGCGGGCACGCTAATGGAATACAAGGAAGTCGAGGGTGAAGGCTGCAGTATTGGCCCTAACAGCTTCAAAGTAGAAGACCTCACCAAAGGGAAAAAAATTGTAATCTTCGGCCTTCCCGGTGCATACACCCCTACTTGTTCAGCCAAGCACTTACCCGGTTATATAGAGCATTTTGATCAGCTTAAAACCAAGGGAGTTGATGAGGTGTGGTGTCTGAGTGTAAATGATGCCTTTGTAATGCATGCCTGGGGTAAGGAGCAACATGCTGATGCAAAAGTAAGAATGATGGCAGACGGCTCTGCAGCTTATTCAACCAAACTTGGTTTAACACTGGATCTTACTCAAGCAGGAATGGGCATACGTTCGGATCGCTATGCCATGATTGTAGACAACGGAGTGGTTAAATGGTTGGGAAGAGAAGCCCCCGGAAAATTTGCAGTGTCTTCTGTGGAATCGGTCTTAGCAAATCTTTAACCAGCAAGTGATTAAAGCCGTAAGCATTATGAATGCAGTATGGATTGATTTACGGGATATAGAGGCAGCCATTCAATGGTGGCAGCTGCATATCCCACCCGAAGATACTGCAGCGCTTAAAGCACTGATACAAATAAAAAACCAGATGATTCTGCAAGGTATAGAATTTCTGGAAGAGTCTGCGATGAGTTTGGAAGCTCTCGCAGCTTTTGAAAGATGGTTAGCTACCTTGCCCGATTCTCCCTGTATTGCTATTTGTTCTACCAGTGTAGGCGATAATATTTGTACAGGTTGCGGCCGCAGTTTTGAGGAAATTACGCGCTGGACTGTCATGACTCCTATTGAGAAACGTTCAGTCTGGAAGCGTATTACTCAGCAAGCTACCTCTCTACGTTTCACCCCAGAGTATGCAGATCGTTTAATTGAAAAATCGAGATAAGAAATCATGAACACCATTGCCTTAACAGTGCACGGCGCAGAGCTTTTGAAAGCCGAGTTACAGCGGCTCAAAACGGTGGAGCGCCCCGCTGTGGTCAACGCTATTGCGGAGGCCCGTGCCCAAGGAGATTTGTCAGAGAATGCTGAATATGATGCCGCTAAAGAGCGGCAAGGCTTTATCGAAGGGCGTATTCAGGAGATTGAAGCTAAATTGTCTAATGCAAGGATCATTGATCCCAAATCCGTCGATGCCCAAGGCAGGGTTGTGTTCGGTGCAACGGTAGAGCTTGAAGAGTTGAACTCGGGCAAGCAGGTGCGCTATCAAATTGTGGGGGAAGATGAGGCGGACATTAAGCAGGGCAAGATTAGTATCAGCAGTCCGATTGCCCGGGCTTTGATTGGAAAGGTCGTGGCAGATGTGGCGGTGGTGCAAGCCCCTGCCGGTGAACATGAGTATGAAATTTTGGCTGTCCGCTATGAATAGCAGACAGCCTGTTTTTCTATTATTTCACTTCAAATTCTCCAATCACTATCCGTTCACCACCGCTACTTTTCAAGCGCCGGGTCGTACGTTGATCAATTTGGGTGGGTTTTCCGAAGCCGCTAGATAGCCATAACATCAAGCCTGTGCTGTTAATAAGCACCTGTTGGCGATGGCCATAAAAATTAGCTTCTACCCTGTATTTTCCAGGTTTCGCTACTTTCAAGGCAAACTCTTCTGGACCGTAACCCCCCGTCGCATCCCGCGTAATCGCTCCCCCTTGGTAGGATTGAGAATGCCCAAAATAAACTTCTTCTCCATTGGGGTCGATCACATGCAAGTCAACATCTGTATTATCCGCATCCCAGGATAACACTACCCGCACATCTAAAGGCAAATGACGCAATAAACGCTTATCAATACTACTCGTGTCTACAGGTGTTCCTGTACGACGGGCTTTATCTACAATAGCGTTTAGCTCAGTCAAAGCAATCAAATCAATATCTGGAAATCGTTCTGACCATTGCCCCGTTACGACCTCATATAAACGTTCTACTGCGCGCTGCGATTCTCCGGCTTGAGCCAATGCCAAACCTAGATCCCGGAAAGATTGTGGTTCGTTGGGCGCCAGCTCTAACACTCGCTCAAAAATGGGCAATGCCAAAGCTATTTGATTAGCTTGGGTTAAACGATAGGCTAATAATCGCAAAACCTGGCGGTTTTCAAGATCTAACTCTGCCAAGTTAGACAATACCCGCAATGCCAAAGGAGTTTGCCCTTTATCAAAAAAGAACTCTGCAACATCCAAATAAAAACTCACACTGCGTACAAAGTCCCTTCTCTCATCCAGGTAAATGCTTTGCCAATCCTCAGCCCGCGCTGCTTGCAAACGCTTTAAATAGGGGGCATTACTCACGGCAGATTTGATCTGGATAGAAATACTTCTTTCTTCAACCGATAACTTATCTCTTGCTATTGCACCGTCTATGAAAGCTTTGGATTGATTATTAGCTGCCGCAATTGCAGCAGGAGCAGGCCGGGCGTTTCTCGCATCTATTATTCCTTCAGATTGTGCTAATGAGGGAGCTGCAGGACCAGATGAACTACCTGTTCCACGCTGAAAGAAGCTCCTACCGTTATCACTCTCTTCCAAAGCAGCTCGATTGCGTGCCTCTTTCTTTGCAATTTTTAAGGGTGCCTCTTTTGGAAAATCTTTCTCCCACCAGCTAATACGTGCCTGAAAACGCCGTACTAGATTAGCCAAACGCTGGGCCTCGGTCTGCTGCTTTTGCCGGACTGTCCGGGCTAAGAGATTGTCATATACAGGACGCAGCTCAGGAGGAGGCGTAATTTCATGGCGCACATAATCTTCTACCCGTTCTAAAACTAATAAGGAAGTCTCTTGTGTCACGAGTCCAAAACGCTTACCCAGAGTACGAATCTGCGTTTTATTTAAATGAGGTTGAGCCGACAGTTCTGCCAAGCGGGTTTTAGCCCAAGCTAAAGCAGCTAAACGGGAAGGGTTTTGCCCGCTCCTGATACGTACGGTACGGCTATTATTTTTACCGTTGACCTGAACAAAATTAAGAGTCAACTCTGCTTGCCCAGCGGTGAAAATACCCGTTAATTGAAGCATTCCAAGGGCATCCTCTTCGGTAACCATAACGTCTCGCGCGCCAACAGCAGAAATATTTGCTAACTGAGTCGTTCGGTTTAGCAGTTTCTTACTGGCTTGCGCTAAAAGCAGCAAGTTCATATCAATGAACTGCCCGCCACTATTTTGAGCCAATGCCCGTAAGCCAGCACTGTTATAACTGCTAGCCGTATTGATGGCATAAACCGGAATCGGAAACTTCCTATTCCAGGCCTGGGCTCCATAATTACTCAAACCATCGCTAAACCATAGCACTTCTTGGGAACGACCATCATGCACTACCGCTCCCAAATTGCTAGCACCGTCGTAGACAATGGCTTGCAAAGCTCGTTTCAAAGAAGACCAATCTCCATTGCGTACCGTGAACATTTGAGGCGGAGTAGCCGTATCCGCTACCGTCACAAAACTTATCTCCTGATTAGATACCTGCTGAAAATACGTATCCAAGAGCGCAAACTCTTTATCATGGGCACGATTTGCGGCAGAGGCTGATGCATCCCAAACCAGCATCATGCGTTGGGGTAATTTGCGTGGCTGCATTTCCAGCTTTAAAGGAAGACCCAAAGTAAAAAACTCTTCTCCTTCACGCTTTTCGGTAGCAATTAACACCCCACCACTATCTACTGCACTACTGACTTGCAAAGCATTGCGTGGCAGGTTCATATCTACCGCTTGAAGAGTTGCAAAAAAACCTCCTTTCGGATCTGCCAGAAAGCGTAAATTCAACGGGTTATTTCCTGTTAATTTGGGAGCCGTACTCGCTGATGGATAGCGTACTACCAGAGCAAAATCCCTTACTGAATCAGCGTAAGCCAGCGGTATCTGCAAAGTAGCCCCCGCCGATTCAGATAAGCGTATCGCTACCGTCCGGCTGGAACGTGGGTTAAGGGGATAAATACGCAGCTTATAGTTATTACCCAGTGTAGACTGCAATAATCCAGGATCCACCCGCTGGCGGGCAATATCTTCAAATACTTCCTGGGCACGGGCTTTTTCTACTGGCACTGCATCACGTAACTTTCCATTAACATCCAAGGCAAACCCAGTCACCGTTTGTCCAGCTAATAGTGGAAACTGCAGCTCTCCTTCTAACACCCGGTTATTGGGATTAAAAAACTCCATGGTTACGCGTGTTTCGGCTACCCCTGCAGAGACTTCTACATCAATTTGTAAAGATTGCAGCAGAACAGGCTGTTCAGCCCCCTGCACTACTAAGCGAGGAGGTCGCCAGGCAGTGATTGGAGGAGGTACAGACTGAGTCAGTGGAGGGCTAAGCGGCGCAGCAGGCGATATATTCGCTACACTTATCTGACTACTGAGGAAAGCTACT
>JAIBAO010000054.1 GCA_019695155.1 Burkholderiaceae bacterium
ATGGGTGTAATAACTGCCGGAGACTTTGCGTGCAAAACTGGCGGGTCGGGCAAGCAGGGTGGTTTTGCCTTCTTCGGTGGTTTCCTGCACCAGGGTGTATTCCAGCAGACGCTCATAAATACTGCCTAAATGCGCTACGGATAGATCGCGGTAGTTGATGCGGGGCTTGGTGCTGTCTTCTATCCGGCGCGAGAGCGCGTCGATCACGCGGGCCATACGCACATCGGGCACCCGCACACGCGCAAGAATGGGGGCGCGGGTGCGCTCAAACAAACCGCCGTTGTAGGCGGGCATGCCTACCTGGTCATCTCCCTGGCTGATGATTAAGAACAGATCATCCAACACACTCCAGTAGGTAGCTGCCGTGCCGGAAAGCGCTTTGCCACTGTCCAGTGCTTGTGCGGCTTTATCGCGCAGCTCTGAAAGGCTATAGCTGGCATAACGGCTGTCGGTAACGGGCAGCAGCCGTCGGTCTTCTGCATAAAATACGAACAGCAGGCGGTATAGTAGTACTAGCGCAGCCTCGCGCAGCTCCTCCAGATATTCACGGTTATAGCGGCCTTTGGGGTCTTTGACTGCTTCAACATCACTAGCGATCAGTGCATTGGCTAGCGCCGGAAACACTTCGTCAAACACCCGTTGTCCCAGGTTTTGGGAAACTTTTTCTTCATACCAGCGTGCTTGGGCTTGAGCAATGGCATGAAAACTGCGTCGCTGTGTGTCCCAGCTTTGGGATAAAAACGCAGCACGGTGGAAAAATAAAAAGAATAGCTTTAAGGCGTGGCGGTTTTGTGGACCGTCTAGCTCTTGCGGGATGCCCGTTACTCCTAGGGCAGCGGCCACATTGACCTCAAAAAAATCTTCCGCCCGGGAGCGCGCATCTTGCCAATACAGTCGCCAGAGGGCACCATTGGTCAGAATGCCCCATTTGATGGCGCGATCACTCATAACGTCTGCGCGGGACAGATAGCGCAGCATTTGCGAGGAAGGGGCACCAAAATCCCGGCTTTTTCGGTTACTGCCCACCTTACCCTCGCTGCGGTCTAGCAGCCGCATCCAGCGCTTAGCTTCCAGTAGGGCAATGCCGTGCAGGGCGCGACGATCGTCTTTTTCAGCCAGTGCGCGGGTTTTGGTGGCAGGGTCAGCAAACAGCAAAAAATCAGGCACATCTTCACGCCCAGTTTGCGACAAATTAACTTGCGATAGCCAGCTATCACTCCACCCTAGCTGAGCCAACACGGGCTCGATGAGTTCGTCCTCAGTCTGGCTTTCATTTAAGGCAGAGTCCACATGGTAGACAGCGTAAAGGGTTTGAAGCTGGGCAATAAAAGCGTCTAGAGCGGTTTCGGTTAACGCGCGCCAGGGCTCGGTTTCAGTAATACCCCGCAGAAGAAAATCAGTAGAAAAAAGTTGGCCTTGCATGTGTCCCTGTCAAACTTTTGAGGTGGAGGCTGCACCCGGGGCACAGCGCTATGGCGTTTGCTTTGTCTATTCGCTAAACAAATCCCTTACTGCGGCAGGGGCGCTAAGCCCAAAATGCTGATAAGCCGTGAGGGTTGCAACACGACCGCGGGGCGTGCGCTGCAAATAACCTTGCTGGATTAAAAACGGTTCAATCACATCCTCAATCGTTTCGCGCTCTTCTCCAATGGCGGCGGCCAGGTTATCGATACCCACCGGACCGCCAGAAAACTTGTGCAAAACCGCTTCCAACAGCTTCTTGTCCATGATGTCAAAACCCATGCTGTCTACATCCAGCATTTTTAAAGCTTGTTGGGCAATGGCTTGGGTAATGCTTCCATCTCCCTTAACCTGAGCATAATCCCGCACCCGGCGCAGCAGGCGGTTAGCAATGCGCGGGGTACCGCGGGAGCGTTCTGCAATTTCGCGGGCGCCGGCTGCATCGGTAGGGGTGTTTAGTAATTTGGCTGAACGGGTCACTATTTTGCTGAGCTCTTCAGCCGTGTAAAACTCTAGCCGCGCCACAATGCCAAAACGGTCCCGCAGAGGATTGGTGAGCATGCCGGCGCGGGTGGTTGCGCCTACCAGGGTAAAAGGCAGCAGTTCCAGCTTGACCGAACGCGCGGCCGGTCCTTCCCCAATCATGATGTCTATTTGATAATCTTCCAGCGCGGGATAAAGAATTTCTTCAACCACCGGGCTTAAGCGATGAATTTCATCAATAAAGAGCACATCGTTTTTTTCAAGATTGGTGAGCAGGGCAGCCAGGTCGCCCGCACGTTCCAGCACCGGCCCACTGGTGCAGCGCAGGTTGACTCCCATCTCACGGGCCACAATATGCGCCAGGGTAGTTTTGCCCAGACCGGGAGGACCAAAAAGCAATACATGGTCCAGCGCCTCGCTGCGGGCACGGGCAGCGCCAATAAAAATTTCCAGCTGCTCGCGAATTTTTGCTTGCCCTACGTATTCGTCAATCCGCTGGGGACGCAGTGCGCGCTCCACTGCTTCCTCATTGGGTGAGCTGCTCGCTGCAGAAACTACGCGCTGGGGGGTAAAAGAATCGGTTTGAATAGCCATGCTGCAAGTCTAACGTATTGAGCCCTAAGCCTTGGAGAGGGCTTTCAGGGCCAGTTTGATTCCTTCGCTAATGCTGCTGTCTGCAGGTACGGCCTTAAGTGCCAGTAATATTTCCTTATCGTTATAGCCCAGAGCGCTTAAGGCATTCATAATGTCTGCACTGGCGTTGCCTGCTTTGCTGGCTACCCCTATATCGGCACCGAGTTTGCCTTTCAGTTCAAGCAGCAAACGCTCCGCGGTTTTTTTGCCTATGCCCGGTATACGCTGCAGTCGGCTGGCTTCTTGCAAAGTAATGGCCTGGGATAGTTCAATCACACTCATGCCCGAAAGTACTGCTAGGGCCGTGCGTGGCCCGATACCGCTAACCTTGATAAGCTCGCGAAAAGCAGACCGTTCAGCAGTACTGCCAAAACCGTAAAGCAACTGTGCGTCCTCACGTACTACAAAATGCGTTAATAGCGAAACTTTGCTGCCTAACTCTGGCAGGTTGTAAAGCGTACTCATCGGTACGTCCAGCTCATATCCTACCCCATTGCAATCTACCAAAATATGCGGAGGGTTTTTCTCAATCAACAGGCCTGCAATTTGTCCGATCATGCGTGGCTTTCACAAAGCTGAGGTTTTGATTTTAATAAGTTTAAAAAGCTTTACCGTATATTTCATGTGCTTTTTAGGGAAGAAATGGCTCAAAAAGCACATGAAATATACGGTAAAAAAATTTGATAGTTCAAGGCAAGTGCAAGCTTTTAATAGCGCATCTTTAAAAAAGGAGCGGGCTTAGCTTATTCCATAATTTATTGGAAAAAAAGAGGTCTTTACAGCCGCCCTGTAATACTGAACAAGGGTTCCAGGATCCACTGGTAAATGGGTCGCTTATCTAGCATTATATCGGCTTGCAGGCTCATACCGGATTGCAGTGGCAGCCAGTCTCCGTAAGCTTTAATAGCCTGCTGTTCTAGTGAAATAGTAACCATGTAAACAGGCTCTTGTGTTTTTAGTGGCCCAGGTAACTCGTTGGGGCTTGTAATCGTTTTGGCAATCTGTGTTACCGTGCCTAGCTGGTGACCGAAGCGCTGATAGGGATAAGCCGCGTAACGCAGCTGTACTTTTTTTCCTGGTTTTATAAAACCCGCTGCTGCTGCCGGAACTAAAACTCTCGCTTCCAAATAAGAGTCGGCAGGAAGAATATTAAGTAGAGGAATCGAAGGGTTAACGATTTGCCCCTCTTCTCCTTGTATTCCTGTGACAATGCCATCAGTGGAAGCTACTACAATTTGTTCTCGCCTGGTCTGCATTTCGGCTAGATCTTGATCCAGACTACTGAGCTGCCGCTCTACCGCGGAAAGCTCGTTTTGCGTGCGTAACCCGACTTCAGGGAGTTGCTCTTTGCTGCTCTCCAGTTCACGAGCAATCGCTAATTTATTCCGTTCAAAACTGCCCAATAACACCTCCTGCTCCAACAACAAATTGGTCTGTTGTTGAAGCTGGTGGGGTGAAATAAAGTGTTCGGCCAACAGTTGCTTGTAACGTTCAACAGTCTGACGGAAGGTCTCTACGCGTTGACGCTGCCATTGAATCTCATGATCAATTTTTTGATGTTCGTTGTTAAGAGCAACAATACGTTTTTGCAACTGGTCTGTTTGGGATTGACCAATGGCGGCAAATTTGCTTTTTTCGCTTAATAGCGCTTCGCGACGGCGGCGAATTTCGGTTATCGCAACCTGGGCAGCACCTAGACCCGAGGTACTTCCACGATCTAATGACAGTACAAACAATACATCTGCTTTTTTGACAAACTGCCCTTCTTGTACGCGTCGCTGCGTAATGGTGGCAACTTCCCGAGAGTACACTTTGATGAGGCCTTTATCGGGCGCCAAAAATCCACTCACATTCGCTTTGCGAGTGTATTCTCCCCAAATAGTAAAAGCCACAAATGCAGTACCGATAAGGGCGGCCGCAAGCCCCATTAATTTGAGGGATAAGGGCCAGATAATCAGCGCTTGCCCAAACAGGCGGTCGCGTTGATGATCAAGCGCTTCCTGGCGAAATAGTGGCTTGGAGGTCATCAGCTTCATTACACCGTTAAGGATGTGCTTGGCAGGGCTTCAGAAGTAGGAGCAGCCCGGGCCTTTGCAGGAGTCAGATCAAACACTCTATGCGCAGCTGCGATGGATTCTGGCCGGTGAGCAATCATCACAACGCTTATTCCCAGTTTTTGTAAGACCGCAGTAATCGCTTTTTCCTGTGTTACATCTACATGACTGGTAGCTTCGTCTAAAAACAATATCTGGGGTTGTTTATAAAGAGCACGCGCAAGAATCACTCGTTGTCGTTGTCCACCCGATAAAGCACTGCCCATGTCTCCAATTAAAGTGTTGTACTGCATAGGCATACGTGCAATGTCATCGTGAATAGCGGCTGCACATGCGGCTGTTATTGCTCTTTGGGTATCTAGGACGGGATCAAAAAACGCGATATTGTCCATAATCGATCCCGCAAACAAGCTGTCGTCTTGCATGACTGTACCCAGTAATGGGCGGAAGCTTCTCGGGTCAATGCGGTGAATATCCTGCCCCCCAATTATCACCTCTCCCGCTTCTGGTTTTAGCAAACCCAGCATAATTTTTAGAAGTGTAGTTTTGCCGCAGCCTGAAGGACCCACGATGGCGACCATTTCTCCGGGTTGAATCGAAAGGCTAAGATTTTCGATCACCGGTTTCTCTAGCGCAGAGTAACGAAAAGTTAAATTACGAATGTGGATGGTGGCATCTTTTAGCGGTGTAAGGAAGGCATCCATTCCCGCTTGTGGTGTGGTGGTCGGCGTTAGCGCAATATCGGCAATCCGTTCAGCATGCAGATTCAGCATACGCAATTCAATGATCTTGTCGATTAAACTTGCCGCTCGCTGAGTAAATTGCAGTTTGTAACTGATAAAGGCAAACAGCATGCCAATAGAAAACCCCCCATCTAGCACCAACTGCGCTCCAAAATAAATCACAATGATATTTTCCAGGCCAAAAATCAGCAGATTAGCTGCCTGAAAACCGATAGCTAGCCGTTGTGTCTTGATATCGGCATTCACCCGATCAATCAGTAGATTTTCATAAATATTTTGGCGTTGGCTCTCCCGACTGAACAGCTTAATACTTTGTATACCGCGTACCGTCTCCAGAAAATTTGAGTGCTGTTTGGCACCTCGTACCAGAGTTTCCTCCTGCGCGGTACGCAGGGGCTTATAGATCAGCAGGCGCATCAGCCCATACAGCGCAACGGCAAGCAGGGTAATAAGCCCCAGAAAGGGGCTATATACAAACATTAACCCTAGCGTAGCAATGACCAATACCCCATCGATGAGCGATGCCAGAAAGCTGGTGGTTAAAGTACGTTGAATAATATCCAGCGAGCCAAAGCGTGAATGAATATCTCCCAAATGCCGCTTCTCAAAAAAATCCATCGGCAAGCCAAGCAAATGACGGAACAGGTTACGTACCAGTTGTACATTTAAAGTGGTACCTAAATACAGAATTGCCCACGAACGTGCCGTATTCACTGCTGTTTGCACAAGCAATAACAAACCAAACCCCAAGGCCAACACCAACAGCAGATCCCGGTCGGCCGAAACCACGGCATGGTCAATGACCAACTGCTGAAATAAAGGGGCGACAATAGCAAAGATTTCCAGCACTAAAGCCAGTAAAAGAATCTGCATCATTGCGCTACCCAAGCCTTTGGCATGTCGCCAGAAACTCCAAAGGCTAAGCGGCTGTTTTTCAACCTTTGCGGTAAAGTCTTGGGTGGGGGTCAACTCCAGCACTACCCCCGTGAAATGCCGGGAGAATTCGGCGCGGCTGAGTACTACTTGACCCCTGGCGGGGTCGTGAATGCTAAAGCGATCAGTGCTGACTTTGGTCAACACCACAAAATGGCTCATGTCCCAGTGCAAGATGGCCGGTAATTTCAGCTCGGGCAGATGATCCATATCACCGCGCAGCGGCCGACAGCCCAGATGAATTTGCTGCCCAATTTGAATGAGTTGCTGAAGATTCGCCCCTTTTTGTGAGACGGGAAACCGCCTGCGCAGATTAGCCAGGTCCACCTCATATCCATGGTAGCTAGCCACCATCGCCAGGCAGGCCAGTCCACATTCAGTGGCTTCAGTTTGCAGGATAACAGGGACTTTCGGGCGGCCCCAAAACTGGAGAGTTGGCATTGCAATAAAGATGTTAAAGATTAAAGTCTTTTTGGAAACGCTGATTAATTCGATCTGTCAATTGGGAGCCCTACTGAAATCAACAATTTATCCCAATCAGAACGATACAAATTGAAATTTTTTTGTGTTTCTTTTTCCCAGCACAGTCTTATTTGAATAATAAAAAATTAACTCTTTCATGCAGAATAAGAGCTCATTTCTGAAAGTAGATGTAGAGGAAAGAAGTTTTTATAGGGTTTATTTTTAATGGTTTCAATTTTTATTTTTATTGTTTTTATAAAGAAGTCCAAAAGCAATAATAATATCTGCAGTAGAGTAACCAAAATTATAAGAAGCTATAAAACCTACCCAAACAGAAATTGACAAAGGTATGGGCAGACCGACTATTAACCAAAAAAATGGTAAGAGGGTTAAAACTATAAAAGGAAACAATGTGCTCCAAACTACTTGTAAATAAGAAATTTTTCCACCTAACCTAACTGCAAAATGGGACCGAATACCATTAAGAGAGGTAATAAAATAAGTATCTGTCAAAAGTATTTTATTTGGAAAAGAGAGTAGGTGAAGCAGCTCATGAATAAAAGGTGTAAAAATTATTATGCCTGCAGCTATAAACACAAAATAAATAATTGATACGCTACCTTTTTCGGGAAAAACATTTGGCCAAGATAGTAGGCACCATATTATCATTACCACAGGCATTCCATAAATCTGTATACGCCCTGAAAAATCCATAAGGCGATGATATTGTAGAATCTCTTTTTGGCTAAGCTGCCTTTCTACTAATTTACTAAAATCCCCATTACGGATAAGAAGAAAACGCATA
>JAIBAO010000009.1 GCA_019695155.1 Burkholderiaceae bacterium
CTCTGGCGCTGATTTTTACGATGAGCGCCTCTCCTGAGGATAATGCGCATTTTGAGCAGACCTGGCGCCGCACCATGAGCGCAACGGTGCTGGAGCCGCTGACAGCCGTAGCGCAAGAGGCGCCGTTCCCCCCTACCCAAGCTATTGTGAGAAAAAACTAAGCACAATAAAGATGCGCAAGATAAACAAAGGAACAAACCGATGCAAGCCTTAGGAGCGGCACGGCTAGGCGATCAGATCGGCCATGGGGCGGGGCTGGTGGGTTTAGCAGTCGGCGCTGTCTTTGGGGCTGTGGCTGGCGCTGCCTTTGCAGCCGGGACGGTGGCCAGCGGAGGCTTGGTGGCCGGCTTGATTATTGCCGGCTCGGTAGGCCTTGGAGGCACCGCCGCTAATCAGCTGCTTAAAGGCATTAAAACTATTTTCCAGCTCCCGGACCCCATCACCGGCGCCCTGGCCTACTCGACTCTGAATGTGACGGTCAATGGTAGAGGGGCGATGCGGGCAGGCGTGGATGGCACGATGGTGTGTGCCGGCGGCTCAGGAGTCTTTTTTTCTCACCCGCCTTTACCTATCTTTGGGATGCCCGGCTTTTTACCTGTGGCTGAAGGCAGTAAGACGGTGCGTATTAACGCTAAGCCTGCCGGTCGCATTACGGATCGCCTGATCTGCGCAGGAAAGATTACAACAGCCAGCCAGGATGTGCGCTTTGGCGGGCCTACCGAAAACGTGGCCTTTGTTTGGGATTGGACGGCAGGCTTGGAAGCAGGCTTTCTGGGGGCGGGGCTGCTGGGTGTGCTCGGTGGAGGAGCCGCTGCGGTACAGATAGGGGTGGCAGCCGTAGGAGGCTTTGCTTTAATCTTGGGCGCAACGATGCTGGGCTTTGAGGCCTTAGGGGCTTTGGGCGATAGTCTGGGCGAGGGCTATCGGGATTTGCTTCAAGGGGCCTTTGGCATGGGATTGCTCTTGGCAGGCTGGCAGATTGGGGAAGTTAACCGGCGCCCTACACCTGAAGAATTAGTCGATATAGTATTACCAGGCCTAAGCAAAACTGAAAAACAAGCCGCCATTGATGAGGTCAGTAATCCAGGCACACAGGCTGAGAAACAAGCAAGAGAAGCTGATAAACAGAAAGCTAAAGATGATCTGATGAAAAGACTCTTCGGGGAAAAGTCTCCAGAAAAACCTGCGGACCCTTCCCCAGAAACTCCTGCTGCTCCTCCTCCCTCACTAGAGGCTGATAAACAGAGAATTAAAGATAATCTGAAGAAAAAACTCTTCGGGGAAGATCCTCCTGAAACACCGCCTGAGCCTGCCTCAGAAGAAACTCCTGCTTCTCCTCCTGCAAAGGAGCCTCCTCTTCGGGAAAAAACTGCCGATGAGCTAGCAGCGGATAAGAGACACTGGGAAAACCAGAGGAAGTGGCTACGAGAAGAAGCGGCACGCAAACTCTTCGGAGGCTCCACTCCAGAGCCGCCACCAAAGCCTCGCGACAGCCAACTTCCCATTTCCGGTGAAATAATCGACCCCCCGGTATCCACTGCTGAAAAATCGAAAAAGGACATGTGTTTCATAGATGAAGAGGGTAAGGAACAACCCCTCGGAGATGCGCGCCCGGATATAGCAGAAGCTAATGAGGCTGGCCCTGCTTCAGAGGAGCCTACCACTGGCGCATCCGAAGCAGGATCGGCTCATTTTTGGGATTCCGAGGGTAACCTTCGCCGTCCCCTGCGGGATCTAATAGAGGATCCAGAACCGGATACAAACTTATCTGCAGAAGAGCTCAACAGACAACTAGATGCAATAGACGCTCTAAGAGGTCAATCAGACACCCCTTTGGATGAAGTACCAAAAGATTTTTTTACTGAATCCAGTGATGCCAACCCTCCTGATCTTTATCGGGATGGGACAATGGAGAGACGTGGTCAGGAATATTTAAAAAGCTTAAGCGAAAGTGGACGGCTTCCCCCTTACAAAAAACCAGCTCCCACGCACTATGTAAACGAAGATGGCATACCTGTTATTCTCGGAGATGATCATGACAGCAGCGAATTCCATCACCTTTTTATTGAATTCAAAAATGAGGTGATACGAATGTTTGAGGGAGACAAAGAGTTTTTCTCATCGAGTGGAGCCCTTTGGGACGGTAATACAGGACACAGAGTTGTTGATCATTTGGGCAACCCTGCAAAACTCTATCAGTTATATGAAGAGCCCGGGTTTAAAAGGCGTCTTTATTATGTAGCTGAAGATGGAGTTCTCCGTCCCCTAGAATCAATAAAACTAGAGGAAATTGGCCTGGAGGAAACTCCTATCCTGTCTTCCAATGATCCTCGATATGAAAAATTTTAAACCCTTTTCCTATTGCTTCTTTAGAAAAATATAACTGCTACTCTTAGAGCCTCTCTAATAAATCAATGGAATAATAAAAGGGTAGTGTTTACGATTTATCTGCGGGTATTAATTTTTTAGAAGTTACTTTTCAATCCTAATCTAAACATATGTGCTACTCATATTTTTGTATGAGTTAAACCTTTATTACTGCGCTTTTCAATTGAACCAGTCGATGCCATGCCAGCACTAGTCCCTATTCAACGTTTCTACAGCGAGGATTTCGCTTGATGCAAGCCTTAGGAGCGGCACGGCTAGGCGATCAGATCGGCCATGGGGCGGGGCTGGTGGGTTTAGCAGTCGGCGCTGTCTTTGGGGCTGTGGCTGGCGCTGCCTTTGCAGCCGGGACGGTGGCCAGCGGAGGCTTGGTGGCCGGCTTGATTATTGCCGGCTCGGTAGGCCTTGGAGGCACCGCCGCTAATCAGCTGCTTAAAGGCATTAAAACTATTTTCCAGCTCCCGGACCCCATCACCGGCGCCCTGGCCTACTCGACTCTGAATGTGACGGTCAATGGTAGAGGGGCGATGCGGGCAGGCGTGGATGGCACGATGGTGTGTGCCGGCGGCTCAGGAGTCTTTTTTTCTCACCCGCCTTTACCTATCTTTGGGATGCCCGGCTTTTTACCTGTGGCTGAAGGCAGTAAGACGGTGCGTATTAACGCTAAGCCTGCCGGTCGCATTACGGATCGCCTGATCTGCGCAGGAAAGATTACAACAGCCAGCCAGGATGTGCGCTTTGGCGGGCCTACCGAAAACGTGGCCTTTGTTTGGGATTGGACGGCAGGCTTGGAAGCAGGCTTTCTGGGGGCGGGGCTGCTGGGTGTGCTCGGTGGAGGAGCCGCTGCGGTACAGATAGGGGTGGCAGCCGTAGGAGGCTTTGCTTTAATCTTGGGCGCAACGATGCTGGGCTTTGAGGCCTTAGGGGCTTTGGGCGATAGTCTGGGCGAGGGCTATCGGGATTTGCTTCAAGGGGCCTTTGGCATGGGATTGCTCTTGGCAGGCTGGCAGATTGGGGAAGTTAACCGGCGCCCTACACCTGAAGAATTAGTCGATATAGTATTACCAGGCCTAAGCAAAACTGAAAAACAAGCCGCCATTGATGAGGTCAGTAATCCAGGCACACAGGCTGAGAAACAAGCAAGAGAAGCTGATAAACAGAAAGCTAAAGATGATCTGATGAAAAGACTCTTCGGGGAAAAGTCTCCAGAAAAACCTGCGGACCCTTCCCCAGAAACTCCTGCTGCTCCTCCTCCCTCACTAGAGGCTGATAAACAGAGAATTAAAGATAATCTGAAGAAAAAACTCTTCGGGGAAGATCCTCCTGAAACACCGCCTGAGCCTCGCGACAGCCAACCTTCCATTTCCGGTGAAATAGTCGACCCCCCGGTATCCCCTGCTGAAACGCCCGCTGAGACACCGGCTTCAAAAAATCCTTACCCTCCCGATCCTCCCCTCAAAGCCCAGGGACCGACTTTCCCTACTTCAGAAGATATGGTCAGTAGCTTCTTTGCGCGTTTCCAAGGAGAACCTCCTCGTACTACTAACGCCTTTGGGGAACTGGTAGATATGTTTGGATTGCCAATTAAAGAGCATAACAAAGCCTTGTATTTCATGGATCAAGATGGCAATTTGCAGCCCCTTAGAAAAGTCAACACTGGAGATGAGCGAGATCCGGCTTATGTTATTACTGGTAATGATGATCTCTATCCACCGCCCGAAATAGAACTAACGCCAGGAGAGGTTGAGGCTGTGTTGGAAACTATAGAAAGAGAAGCCTTCGAAGCTAGGGAAAGAGCACGTCACACTAGAGATGTTGACGATGAGCTAGAGGACATTATTTCTCCACATTTAAGTGACGATATTTCCGAATATCCCCCTGACTTTTCTAGCTATGATCAGGAAGCAATTTCTGCTGCTAATGATAAATCGTATCCGCCCTTGTTAGGTGATCCGAAAGAAAAGTCTGCTAATGATAAGTTTTATACACCCTTATATACAGCTAAAGATTGGGCTGCGGATTTGAAAAGGCTTTTCGAATTCTATGCAAAACAAGGAAGACTTCCCCCCAGTTATATCGAAGATCAGGGGCCTTTTAAAGGATTAAGGGTTGATGCATACGGCGTACCGTTAGAAGCCTATAGCAAACCTTTATATTTTAAGGATGAAAATGGAGTTCTGCGGCCTTTAGAAGTGGTAGAAAGTAAGCCGTTTTATGAATCTATTGCTGGTAACGATACCACTTATCCTTATACAGAGTATCCATCTTCATCCTATCCGCCCACATATCCCTCACCTCCTCGCCCACCGGGGCTTACTCCGCATGAAGCACAACAAATTCTCGATGAAGCACAACTCAGAGAAATAACAGCTGCTGAAGAAAATCTAGAGAATTTGCTAACAGAGGAAGAAAGTCTTACTACTCCCTTAAAATGGGAACAGGCCGACACAGACGCCATACAAAGTCTCTTGGATAAACCCAAAAAACTTACTAGGAGTCTTTCTCCTTGGAAAGATATCTCTCTGCTTGAAGAAGACGCAAGCGAGGGATTTCTCGAGAAAGCAGATTATTATGTAGATGAAAATGGAATGATTCAGCTGTTACGCGATGTGTTCACCACAGATAAAGGCGAGCAACCTTTAATATCGCACAACGACCCGCCACGTGCTAGCACTGATATTCCCCCTTCCAGTAACAATAATCAATATTGAAAATCTGCGATTATTGTTTTGATAAGAAAAATACTGTTATCTATATTTTTGTTTTAAACCGCTTGGGGTTTTTGTGCAGTTGCACAAACAAGCAGCCTGGCCGTTTACACTTGCCCATATGAATACTCTGGCCAAACTCCGTGCTCACTTACTCCCTCCGCTTGACCTGGCGTATTTCCGGGAAGGCGCACTAAACATGGCCCCTGTCACGGTTGCAATCGCTTCTTGGGGCTTGGTCACAGGGGTTGCCATGGTCAAAAGCGGTTTAACGGTGCCCTTAGCCGTGATTATGACCTTAACCGTGTTTGCCGGGTCTGCACAACTGGCAAGCTTGCCCTTACTTGCTATGGGAGCGCCCTTGCCCGTTATCTGGATCAGTGCAATGGTCGTTAACCTGCGGTTTGTATTATTCTCAGCAGCATCCCGAGAATATTTTGCTTCTTTATCCTGGCAAAAACGTTTATTTGCTGCCTATTTAAATGGGGATATTGGCTTTGCGCTTTTCATGCAGCGCTTTGGGAGCGCAAGTGAAAAAGGAACAGCTGCTCAATGGGGGTTTTTCTTTGGAGGAGCCACCGTTAACTGGTGTGCCTGGCAAAGTGCCTCTATTGCGGGGATTTTTTTAGGTGGTCTGGTTCCTTCGGCCTGGGGCCTAGAATTAGCGGCTGCACTGGCATTAACTGCTGTGTTAATTCCCATGGCTGCCAACCTACCAGCTTTGCTAGGCGTAATGACAGCGGGCGCCTTATCGGTCATTACTACTGCAATACCTCTTAAACTGGGCCTGTTGCTCTCTGTAGTTGTGGGTGTAATCGTGGCAGTAGTGAGTGAACCCTTGGCTCATTGGACTCAAAAAAAACGCATCTTGTCGGAAGATGCTCAACAAGATTAACTTCTTTGCTTTTTTAATCGCTACTGATCCATAAGAAGAAACTCATGAATCAAATCACCGATTACTGGTATGTGTTGCTAGCCTTTGCTGGATTGACAGCTTCCACTTTGCTAACACGCGGCAGTTTTTTTATGCTTCCTGCCTCGTTTAAACTGCCCGCTCGAATTGAACGCGCCTTACGCTATGCACCAGCCTGTGCACTGGCGGCCATTATTACCCCCGAAGTTTTAGCAAAAGAAGGGTCAATTTATTTAAGCTGGCAAAACGATAAATTCTGGGCTGTGCTTATTGCAGCAACCGTGTTTTATAAAACCCGTAATATGGTATGGATGATGCTAATAGGCATGGGCGCTTTCACCGTGCTACGTTTATACATTTAGGAATGAACATTTTATTGTTAGCGGGTATGCGAAAATCTGGGGTTTACATTTTTTGCGCGGAGTTTTAGCGTGCTTGGCACCCAGCCCTTTTCTAAAAACCTTATTACCATCAGTGGCGACATTGGTAGCGGAAAAAGCGCCGTAGGCAAGGCTGTAGCTGCGGTACTTGGGTTTGCTTATATGAGTAGCGGGGCGATTCAACGTGAAGAAGCCGCGACTCGTAAGCTAAGTATTTTGCAACTCAACCAGTTGGCCGAAAGCCAGCCTGAGATTGATTATGCTATTGATGAACGCATCGCACAAATAGGTCGCACAGGGGACAAACTGGTCATTGATTCTCGCATGGCATGGCATTTTGTACCGCATTCTTTTAAGGTATTCCTGGTAACCGAACCTACCATTGCGGCGCAACGGATTATGGCCGCATTACGCAATAATGAAAGTTATTCGGATCTTGCCCAGGCAATGCAAGAGATCCAAGCCCGTCGTGCCTCGGAAAGTAAACGGTTTATGCAGTTTTACGGAGTGGATTTAACAGATCAGTCCCAATTTGATCTTGTGATTAATACTTCTCATGTAAGCATTCAAGCGGAAGTTAAGGTATTAAGCGATTGTTTTCAGGCTTGGCAAAAGACTGAGCCATTTGAAAAACGCTGGTTTTTTACAAAGTAGTCTTATAAAAAAGGGCTAATTTCCTTTCTAAATCCTTTGTGTCTAGGTGCAAAGCCCAAGACCGTGCTCTAGCACGACAAGGCAAAGCCGCAACGACAGGAAGGATGTAGAAAGGAAAAAACCCACGACGGTAGGGGCCTATATAGGGAAAAAGCTTTGTGTTAGTTGTAGGCGCATCACTAAAATTTTTAGATCGTTTTCTTATTTATCTTAATGCACCATTAAAACTGGCACTGTCATAGCCCGTAAGACAGAATGACTTACACCTCCAAACACCCATTGACGCGCCCTGGTATGGCCATAACAGCCCATAACAAGAAGATCTGCCTGAACATCGGCTGCTAAAGACAATAAATGTTCACCGGCATGGACAGAGTCTGATCCTCCCTGATGCAGGATGGCAGAAATTCCATGGGCCTTTAAAAAAACACTTAAGGCTCCCAAAGGAAGCTTGGGCTCTGTTCCATAGCAAACTAGATGTACATTCTTGGCTTGATACAACCAGGGTAATGCCGCGCTCACGGCACGAGCAGCTTCCCGTGTGGGCTTCCATGCTAACAGTATGGTCTGAGCTACTGGATTGTTAAAACCCACATAAGGCACTATTAAGGCCGGTCTACCACTTTGTATTAAAACATTCGTCAAAAAGTCAAAAGGAAGCTCTTCATTTAAAAAATGGCCTTCTTCTTGCTGCCCCAGGATCAGTAAATCTGCATAAAAAGCGCGACGAATAAACTCCCAGGTAGCTCCCGTTGCGTTTTTGGATTCACTCCATTTTAAGCGGGAAGAACCAGCACAAGCCTTTTCAAACATTGCCTGGGCACTTTTTTTAGCTTCTTTATCAAGCTCATCCATCATGCTTAGGGCGGTAGCAGCGCCTTCTAAAGCAAAGGGATAGCGCAATAGGGCAGTAGTAATGCAATAAAGTGCGGTCACCTGAGCATTGAAAACTTCAGCGACATGCCGTGCCATCCTTATCCGTTGTTCGGCCTGAGGTGAGCTGTCCAAATGCAGCAAGATGGATTTTGGGCTTAGCATCAAACCTCCTGAAGATCAGCACACAAAAATACCTTAGCGCTGGGTCAGTTCTAAGGTATTGCGCTGAATCAATTTATTAGCTTCTGTCCGCCTCGCTCTTTGCTCCCATTGATTGCCCCTCCCTACTCTTGACCCAGCGCAATACTTTACTGTTGCTGGCTGTTCTAGAGTAAGGCATCTGAAGAAGTATCTACTGGAGAGTGATAATGGAGAAAAAAATCTTGGTCGTTTTGTATTCTTACACCGGAACAGGTAAGACCCTAGCCCAGCTATTGACTAGCCAGAAAGGCTGGCCTATAGGCCATATTAGTGAAGCTAGACCACGCCAGGGCGTATGGGGTACGTGGCGCTGCTTACTTGATTCCTGGCTGCGTCGACATCCTGAAATTCACTATGTTGGGCCTTCACCCAGTGAGTTTGACTGTGTGGTATTAGTCTCTCCCATTTGGATGTACCGTCTGGCAGGCCCCATGCGCAGTTTTGTAGTTTTGCATCAAAAACTTCTCCCTGATCTTGCAGTGATATCGTTAATGGGCAAACGTGGGGGGCACAATGCCGTAGCAGAAATCGAAAGCTTAATGGGTAAATCGCCGCTTCTTACTGCAGTGTTTACTGCAGCAGAGGTACAAAACGGGAGTTATGCAGGACGCCTGCAAGCCTTTGGGGATGCCATTGAACAGGCCGAAAATTCCCAAGAAGTTACTCGACCTTCGATGTGGTCAATGCCTGGCTTATAAGCTTGTGGGAAGTCTTAAGAATTATTCCCACTCAATTGTCGCCGGGGGCTTAGAGCTGATGTCATAGGTAACTCGGTTAATCCCGCGCACTTCATTGATAATGCGGCTGGATACCTTCTTGAGCAAGGCGTAGGGTAACTCAGCCCAATCAGCTGTCATAAAGTCGCTGGTCTGCACAGCGCGAAGAGCTATCACATAATCATAGGTGCGGCCATCACCCATCACACCTACACTCTTGACGGGCAGAAACACGGTAAAGGCCTGGCTGGTGAGATCGTACCAGGTTTTGCCGGTGGCTTCGTCCTTGAAGTTGCGCAGCTCTTCGATGAAAATGGCATCGGCGCGGCGCAGCAGGTCGGCATATTCCTTCTTCACCTCTCCCAAGATGCGCACGCCCAAGCCCGGGCCCGGGAAGGGGTGGCGGTAAACCATGTCGTGAGGCAGGCCCAAGGCTATACCCAGTTCGCGCACCTCGTCTTTGAACAGCTCGCGCAGCGGCTCTAAAAGCTTCAAACCCAATTGCTCCGGTAAGCCGCCTACATTATGGTGGCTTTTGATAGTGACCGCTTTTTTACTTTTGGCTCCACCGCTTTCAATTACATCAGGGTAAATAGTGCCTTGTGCTAACCAGGCTACCTGACGGCTATGCGTATTTTTCAGTTGTTGCGCTTGTTCTTTAAACACTTCTACAAATTCGGCACCAATTATCTTGCGTTTTGCTTCTGGATCACTTACTCCTGCAAGCTTTTTCATAAATTGTTTGGAGGCATCGACTGCAAGCACTTTTGCATGGAGTTTCCCCACAAACATTTCTTGCACCAGTTGTGCTTCATTTAAACGCAGCAAGCCATGGTCGACAAATACACAGGTGAGCTGCTCCCCAATGGCCCGATGAATCAAGGCCGCCGCTACACTGGAATCTACCCCGCCGGAAAGACCGAGAATAACTTCTTCCTGACCTACTTGGGCACGAATTTTTTCTACGGCTTCATCAATATAGTTTTTCATGACCCAATCTGGCCGGGCTTTGCAAATATCTAAAACAAAACGCCTGAGAATAGCGGCACCTTGGAGGGTATGAGTCACTTCCGGATGAAATTGAAGGCCGTAAAATCGCCTTTGCTCGTCTGCCATTCCCGCAATAGGACAAGACTCAGTGGAAGCCATGAGTTTAAAACCAGGGGGCAGCTGCGTCACGCTATCGCCATGGCTCATCCAGACATGCAACATTCCCCAACCCTGGGGGCTCGCATAATCTTCAATTCCTTCCAATAGTTGGGTGTGCCCATGCGCCCGAACCTGGGCATAGCCAAATTCTCGCTGGTGGGCACTTGCTACGGTACCTCCTAGCGCTGCTGCAATAGCATACATTCCAAAACAGATGCCCAGGACAGGAATGCCCAATTCAAATACGGCTTGTGGAGCACGCAGGGTTTCGTCCTCCCAAAGACTGGCGTGACTACCAGAAAGAATAATGCCTGCTAGCTGCCCATCGGCTGCATATTCTCGAAGCCATTGATCTGTGACATCACAGGGATGAACTTCAGAAAAAACATGGGCCTCGCGCACTCGCCGGGCAATTAACTGGGTTAGCTGAGAACCAAAATCAAGAATAAGAATTTTTGAATGCATAAAAGGATGTAAAAGTTAAGAAATAGTGGACTGCAAGCTAGCGTCAGCTAAACGCTGTCTTTCCCGCCTGAAATGCCAACTAGCAACACCCATAGCAATGATTTGTAAAACCGCACAGAAGTAAAAGGGCATACCTACCCGCCAGTCACCAGGAGAATAATGTGAAACGACACCCATCAGAGGCGCTCCAATAACGGGGCCTAGCACAGCCATGAGGCTCGTAAGAGAAGCGACCGCCCCCATGGTTTGGCCTTGAGAATGTGCATCCGCCGCATTGGAGACAATACTCTGGATGGAGGCCGTTACGGTAACACCTAGGATATTGGCCACAATGACCACATACATGACCCAGCCAGCGGGCGCTAAACCCCAACCTAAATAAGCCAGTGCACTGGATATTAAGCCCAACGTGGCCAGTCTCGAAGCTCCAAAGACTTTCAGTAGCCTGCTCAGCAAAAACCCTTGTACTAATGCTGAAGTGATGCCTACTGCAAACAAAGACCAACCGTTTTCGCTGGGACCCCATCCAAATTTGAAAGTGGTATACAGCACCCAGGTGGTATACAACACAAATTGTGCAAGTCCGCTTAAAGCAATCACAAGAACCAGCGCACCTACTCCTTTTAAGTTGCGCAATTGGATAAGCGATGCAATCGGATTGGCGGAGTTCCAGCTAATCTGACGTCTTTGCGCAGCAGGCAAGGATTCTGGCAGCACAAAATAACCGTATAAGAGATTAATCATGGCTAAAGAGCCCGCTACAAAAAAGGGAAGAGGTAGATCAATCCCTCCCAAAATTCCTCCCATAACGGGGCCAAGAATAAAGCCAATCCCAAACATGGCTCCCAGTTGCCCAAAACGCTTGGCACGGTCTGCTGCAGGGGTGATATCCGCTACATAGGCATTGGCTACCGCGGCATTAGCCTGCATGGCACCCCCTACCAAGCGCACGGCGATCAACATCCATAACTGTGTAGCTAGGGCCGTAGCAAAAAAATTCAAAGCGAGGCCGCAAAATCCCAGTAGCAAAATCGGCCGCCGTCCATAACGGTCAGACAAGGCGCCTAAAATGGGCGAGCCAAAAAAATTGGCAAGACTAAAAGCAAAAGTAACCACGCCATACCAAAGCGCCTGCTCGCTAGGGTTACTGGTAAAGCTGCCCACAAGGCTAGGAAGTACCGGAATAATCAAGCCTATGGACACCATGTCAATCAGTACCGTCAACATAATGAAGCGCATTGCCGCAGGCCGCTCAGCAAGGTTAGGCTGCAAGCCTGCGTTTGCAAGCGAATCATTTGGTGCTTTAAAAGTGGAATCTGTCTGTTGTGTCAAACCAAATGCTCCGTTGCAGATAAATAAAAGGTTTACCGCAATATTTATGCGGCTTATAAAGGAAAAAATGCTCAAGAGGCTTATAAATATTAGTGCAACAAGCGTTTGAGTTTTTAAGGGGTGGATAAAGACCCGTTTCTAAGTTTCTAAACCAGCTGGCAACACCTGTGCCAAACCCGTCCTCACCCATCAGAAATGCTGCCTTTTTCTTTATTAAAAGCTCTCTTAAAATAGTGTTTATTTTCCCCTTTTTTAAGAACAATAAGCCCCTCTGCGAGAAGAGCAGGCTTCATTATTCTGCGCGGTAATTAGGTGCTTCTTTAGTAATCTGCACATCATGTACATGACTCTCCCGCATTCCGGCTGAGGTAATTTCAACAAACTCCGCTTTAGTGCGCATCTCTTCAATTGTCTTGCATCCGCAATATCCCATGCTGGCTTGAACACCGCCGTTAAGCTGATGAATGATAGACAGTACACTGCCTTTGTAAGGGACACGCCCTTCAATACCTTGGGGAACCAGCTTGTCATCATTGGGGTTATCGCTATCCTGAAAATATCGATCAGCTGAGCCTTGTTTCATTGCCCCGATAGAGCCCATTCCCCTGTAACTTTTATAACTGCGGCCCTGGAACAATACGATCTCGCCTGGGGCTTCTTCTGTACCGGCAAACATTCCGCCCATCATTACCGAATGCGCCCCTGCAGCAATAGCTTTAGAAATATCTCCTGAAAAGCGAATTCCTCCGTCTGCAATGACTGGAATATCACTGCCTCGCAAAGCGGTCACTACATCAGATACGGCGGCAATCTGAGGTACCCCCACTCCGGCCACAATACGGGTTGTGCAGATTGAGCCGGGGCCAATCCCTACTTTTACAGCATCCGCTCCGTGATCTGCCAGGGCTTTTGCCGCTGCTGCCGTAGCAATATTGCCACCAATCACATCCACTTGAGGGAAATGCTGTTTCACCCATTTCACACGGTCTAATACCCCCTTGCTATGTCCATGGGCGGTATCCACTACCAGGGCATCGACACCTGCTTTAACAAGTCGCTCAACACGTTCTTCGGTGTCTCCCCCCGTACCGATGGCAGCGCCCACTCGCAGCTTGCCAAGCTCATCTTTAGCCGCTAAGGGATGTTCCGTGGCTTTTTGAATATCTTTAACCGTAATAAGCCCTTTTAATTCAAAGGCATCGTTAATGACCAATACCCGTTCTAGGCGGTGTTTGTTGAGGAGTCGTTTAGCCTCTACTAGACTGGCGCTTTCTTTAACGGTAACTAAGCGTTCCTTAGGCGTCATTTTTTCCGCAACCAAAGCATCAAGATTTTCTTCAAATCGCAGATCTCGATTAGTAATAATCCCCACCACCTGTTTGCCTTGTACAACTGGGAAACCGCTAAATCCATGGGTCCGGGACAGATGCACCACCTCGCGTAGACTCATATCAGGAGTCACCGTAATGGGATCACGCAAAACACCTGATTCATGGCGTTTCACACGGGCTACTTCCCGTGCTTGTTCTTTAGGCTCCATATTTTTGTGGACAATGCCAATGCCCCCTTCCTGGGCCAGAGCGATGGCCAGGCGTGCTTCAGTCACCGTATCCATCGCTGCTGATACCAAAGGAATATTTAACGCAATATTGCGTGAAAGGCGTGTGGCCAGCGAAGTTTCATGGGGTAAAAAACTGGCATAGGCCGGAACTAATAGCACATCATCAAAAGTAAGTGCTTTTTTGACTAAACGCATGGATAATCTCCAGTCCCAAAACGAGATTATACGCAGCTTGACCCCTTATCTGCGAGTTTGGCCCGCTTATCGACTTAGTCATGCCAGGCACTTCGCAAAGCGTTAATATTTCTTAAATCAAAAGGAGTGTTGTTGATGAAAAGTCATCTCTTGGGCGCAATGTTCACTTTATTAGCATTGCTTGCACAGCCTGCCACAGCCCAATGGCAGTACAAAGACGAGAAAGGTCAAACAGTTTTCTCAGACCAACCGCCTCCCGCCTCGGTTAAACGCTCAGACATTATTAAAGGGCCTCCTGGTTTTGATGCCAAACCCCTGGAAGGTACCTCCAGCAAAACTGTTAAAGGTCCCTCCTCGGCCGCCAGACCCAATTATGAAGCTGCTGCAGCAACTACTCCTGCAGCCAATGCTGCTGCGGTTAACACTGCCGGCACTCCACCAGCGGCTGACAAGAAAACAGACGATAAACCCTTAACTACAGCCGAAAAAGAGCTGGAATACCAAAAACGCAAAAAGGCAGAAGCTGAAGCACAAGCCAAGAGTGAAGCAGAAGCACAAGCTGCGCGAGATAAACAACAAGCCTGTAACATGAGTCGTGAATCTTTACGCAGCTTAGAATCCGGTATTCGCATGATGACGGTGAATGAAAAAGGGGAACGTATTCCTATAGATGATGAGGAGCGCAATAAACGGACAGCCCGTGCACGGGAAGCCGTAGCCAAAAGTTGTTCTAATTAGGCAAAATTAAACTATGGGAACTTCTAATAACCTACTGCGCAAGCCGGATCGGCTCTTGCGGTGCTCAGCGTGCCCTGCGTACGCATTCGCTCCTCAAATCCGCTGCGGGCCGCTCGCTACGGTTATTAGAAGTTCCCCTATGGTTCAGCTGTTTTTTTTCTTTGATGCGCGCGCTTGAAGAGATTGGCGCGCTCTTAGTCGGCGCGCCTCTTTTGGTTCCAGTTTTAAAGGTCCTAACAGCTCAATCCGGTCCCCTTCATTGAGGACAGTATGGGGGGGTTTAAGCTTTCCCCATACCGCAACACCATAAGGCTCATTTAAATTTTTCACCAGGCTGCACTGGGCCAGTGCCTGGCCCAAGGTAGTGGCTTGGGGAAGGTGTAAGATCTCCTGCTTTAAACCCCCAAGAGTGTTAAAAACTATGATTTTCATGAACTTAGCTATTTATTTTGACGGGGCCATAGAGTGCATCTGCCCGGCTCACAAACGCATCCAGCAAAGAATGTGTTATCCGTTCAAATGCAGCTCCTATAAGCGCAGCAATAGCGCGGCTTGAAAACTGGTAATCCAGCTCAAAACTTACTTTGCAACCCGCATTTCCTAACTGTAAAAAGCGCCATTGACCGGTTAAGGAGGCAAACGGACCTTCTTTTAGACTTAGGCTTATAGTACTGTCAGGTGTATTTTTATTTAGCGTGGTAAAACGTTGCCTGATGCCTTTAAAGTTCATTTCAATACTGGCTTCAGTGCCTTGCGGCGTACGAGAATGAACAATACTTGCAGAACACCACGGTAAGAAGGCTGGATAGAGTTCTATGGACTCCACTAGCGCGTACATTTGCGCTGCAGAATAAGGCAGCAAAACCGATTTAGAAACTTGCGGCACGTCAGATTTAAACTGAATAAATGAATTTGAATACCGTTATTGTAAAGTTTTAGTGATCATGTCTATCGTTAACAATAAAAAAGCATTTCATGAGTACTTTATTGAAGAGAAGTACGAAGCCGGCATCGTCTTGCAAGGCTGGGAGGTTAAATCTATCCGTGAGGGTCGTGGCAATATTAAAGAAGGATATGTGATTGTCCGTGATGCGGCCTTGTATTTGATCAACGCTAATATCACTCCGTTGAAAACGGCATCTACCCATATCATCCCTGAAGCCACCCGTACCCGCAAACTGTTGTTGCATAAGGCAGAAATTAGCAAACTTATCGGGAAAGTAGAGAGGGCAGGCTACACCTTAGTTCCTCTTGATTTGCACTATAAAGCGGGCCGCATCAAGCTGGAAATTGGACTGGCCAAAGGCAAAAAGCTTCATGATAAACGGGAGGCTGAAAAAGATAAAGACTGGAACCGGGAAAAGCAGCGACTCATCAAACAAAATTCTCGTTAAAGTGCCATCCCCTATTCACTATTACCTTTAGAAGCTAAAAGCGGAGGACGTTGCAATTCCATTACAGCGTCAGCAAACTCATCTACATCCTCAAAGCTCTTATAAACACTGGCAAAACGAATATAAGCCACTTTATCTAATTTTTTTAACTCTCTCATAATCAATTCACCAATTCGCTCAGAAGCTACTTCTTTTTCTCCTGTAGAGACTAGCTTAGATTCAATCCGCATAATAGCCTGTTCAATTACCTCCGCTGCCACGGGTCTTTTGCGTAGTGCTAAGCCGATGGAAGCACGCAGTTTTTCAGGCGAATACTCTACCCTGCTTCCATTTTTCTTAACTACGGCTGGCATGGATAGCTCAGCGCGTTCATAGGTAGTAAAGCGTTTAGCGCATTCAGGGCACTGACGACGACGACGCAAAACATCCCCATCATCAGAAACGCGGGTTTCAAGAACCTGAGTTTCGCCGTGACCACAAAAAGGACAGCGCATCTTCAGTATCCCTCATTCATAGACACTGCCACTAAAGACCAGTTAGCTAGTTTCATCTGAGGGAAAATCTAGTTTGATAATCACAAGCGATAAATTATCTCCCCGGCCTTTTGCCCGTTCCCGGGCCAGCTGTACAAGCAGCTTTGCTGCCTCACGGGGTGCTAGCGTGTGAGTGATGCGTTCTAGCTCAGCATCTGTGAAATATCCCCATACCCCATCAGTACACAGTAAAAAAGTATCACCCGGTCGAGGTTCCTCAAATGATTCAGAACTGATACGAGGAGGATTTTTTGTACCCAAGGAGCTCGTCAGCATGTTGCGGTATTTGTGAACCGATGCCTGCTCAGGTGTCATTTTGGCTTCGTTAATCATGTCTTGCACATAAGAATGATCTATCGTCCGGTTATAGAGTTCACCGTTGCGAAAATGATAAAGTCGGCTATCCCCTACCCACATCCAGTGCGCTATTTTAGGGGTAATGATTAGTAAAACAATGGTGCTATGAGGCTCTTTTTCTTCTGTGAGAGCTGCTAGACGGATCACGGTATGTGCCTCATCTACCATATGTTCAAGCCCTTTTTGGAGAGGATCATCCTGACGCCACTGCTTAAAAAAGCTACGGGCAGTGGCGACCGCTTGGCTTGCCGCTAAAGCGCCACCGGTTTTGCCTCCCATCCCATCTGCCACCACGGCCATTAATGCCCCACTGACATGGGGAGATGCGATTAAATCTATACAATCTTGCTGCTCAGTCCGGTCCCCAATATGTTGGGCGGTACAGGCATTAACGGAGAATCGGTTCAAAGGATTCAAGGAATCTCGTCTTGTAGTCAAAGGTTAGATAACGGACAATACTCGAAGTTTATCCAGACTCTTGTCCTAAAAGTAAAAAAATCTGTGTTTAATTCCAAAGAAATTTACCATCGACTGACCGAACTTGAACGGGAACACCGCGAGGTGGACCAAGCCATTGAACTCTTAATGGCCTGCCCCCCCTTTGATGAATTAAAAGTTAAACGGATGAAAAAGCATAAATTGCTGCTGAAAGATCAGATCGCTTTTTTAAAATATCAGCTCACTCCTGATATTCCTGCTTAAGTATTTTTACTAATGAATGTTCTTTCCAGCGACCTGCTATCCAGGGTAGAAGCTGCATTTTCTAAAAATGGAGCACTGGCGGCCAACATTGAAAATTATAGGGCACGCCAAGGGCAGCTTATCATGGCTCAAGCTGTTTTAAAGGCTATTCAAACTCATAGCACAGCCGTTATAGAAGCGGGTACCGGTACCGGAAAAACCTTTGCTTATTTGGTACCTGCGCTGCTGGCCGGTGGTAAGGTACTAATATCCACGGCATCAAAAAATTTGCAAGATCAATTATTTACCAAAGATTTACCCTACGTGCGGGATGCTTTAAGAGCCCCGGTTTCAGTAGCCTTACTCAAAGGCCGTAGTAATTACCTGTGCCATTTTCATATGGAACGAATAGCGGCAGATGGCCGTCTTGCCTCTAAAGAACAAGTACATCAACTCCAAGAAATTCGTCGTTTTTCTAAAGAAAGTCTAACGGGCGATAAAAGCTTGTGTGCGCAGGTGCCCGAAGAAGCTCCTATTTGGAGCAAAGTAACCTCGACCGCAGAAAATTGTTTAGGCTCAGAATGCCCCTATTTCCAGGATTGTTTTGTAATGAAAGCACGTAAAACTGCTTTGCAATCCGAAGTAGCTGTGATTAATCACCATTTGTTTTTTGCTGATGCTGCTTTACGCTCTGAAGGTATTGCTGAACTATTGCCTACCTGCAACACCATTATTTTTGACGAAGCGCATCAAATTCCAGATATCGCCACTCATTTCTTTGGCCAAACTATCACTCTAAGACAGGGTCTGGAACTGTCCAGAGATGTGATAGCAACAAGTTTGGCTATTGCGCGTGATGCGCAAACCGCACGCGATACAGCGCAGGCACTGGAAAAATCCTTACGAGATTGCCGCTTACTGCGCATTGAAACAAACGCCTGTATTGCCCAAGAACAATTACTTGAAGACAGTCGGTTTACTGCAGCTATTCATGATGTGATTGAAAAACTAGAGGCCTTAGGAAAACAACTTGAAGTTTTACGCGAGCGGGATATTTTGCTCTCACAACTTTTTACCCGAACACTAAAGTTAAAAGAAGCCTTAGAACAGTGGCTACTTGCCGAGCTGAGTGAAAATGTACGGTGGTTAGATGTTATGCCAAATAATTTGGCGTTTGCTCAAGCGCCCTTAACTATTAGCGACAAATTACAAGCCTTGCGGGAAACCATGCCAGCTGCTTGGGTTCTAACTTCTGCTACTCTTAGCGTCAATGGTGATTTTTCGCACTTTCTCACCCAGACAGGCCTGCAAGATACCCATACTATTAGCCTACCCAGCCCTTTTGATTATGCGCAACAAGCGCTACTTTACGTGCCCACGGGGCTACCCGCACCTAATCATTCCGATTTCACCCTGTTGTTAACCGAACACTGCCTGCCTTTAATCCTGGCCCTAGAAGGCCGTACGTTTTTTCTCTGTACCAGTTTGCGCGCAATGGATCGGGTGGTCGCAAAACTGCGAGATCTGCTAAAAGAAGCGGGCTCTTCTATCCAAGTGCTGGCACAAGGGGAAAATAGTCGCAGTGCCATGTTAGAGATATTTCGCAATCACCCTTCCAGCGTGTTAGTAGGTTCTGCCAGCTTTTGGGAAGGGGTTGATGTACGAGGAAACGGTTTATCGATGGTCATCATTGATAAATTGCCTTTTTCCCCTCCCGACGATCCTTTGTTTGCGGCCCGCTTAAAAGCAGTCCGTAAGGCGGGAGGTAATCCGTTTGTTGAAGTGCAATTACCACAAGCGGCTATTGCCCTTAAGCAGGGAGCAGGTCGGCTTATCCGCGATCCAGCCGATCACGGCCTTTTGGTTATCGGAGATGCCCGTCTTGCAGAAAAACCTTACGGTAAGCTCCTGTGGAGCGGATTGCCTCCTTTTAACCGTACTCGTCTCCTGAAGGAAGCACAAAACTTTGCACAAGAATTAAAAAAACGAATAGACACACCAGCAATCAATCCCATCTGACTAATACCAGCAGTTAGTGTTCTGAAAACTCTGCCAGAACAGGTGCATGATCCGAAGGCTTTAAATTTTTGCGGGGCGCTTTGTCCACCCAGGCACGCCTACAGTAAGGCGCTAAAACACTGCTTGCCAGAATATGGTCGATTCGCAATCCTTGGTTTTTTTTAAACCCCAAGTTTCGATAATCCCACCAGGTATAAGTTTTTGCAGCTTGCTCGAACATTCGATAGGTATCTTTAAAACCGAGTTCTTCAATAAATCTGAAAAAATGTGCACGTTCCTGCGGTGATACATGGGTTAAACCTTCAAATGCAGCAGGGTTATAAACATCATCATCTGCAGGAGCAATATTAAAGTCACCTGCCAAAATCAGTTTAGGAAAAAGTCGGACTTGTTCCGCCAAATACCCGTGCAAAGCGTCCAGCCAGGCCAGCTTATAGATGAATTTTTGTGATTCCAGTGCTTCCCCATTAGGAAAATAGGCACAGATAATCCGTATATTGTTGATAGTGCCCGTAATAAGACGACGCTGGGGGTCTTCAAAAAACGGATTGTTAATGACTACATCATGGATAGGGTGGCGGGAAACCAGCGCAACACCGTTATAAGTTTTCTGACCCGCGTAGGCAACCTGTAAACCGGCCTGTGTAAAAGTGGTCAGTGGGAATTTTTCATCACTGAGTTTTAATTCTTGCAGACACAGTACATCTACTTGAGCACCCCCCTGGGGAGAAGTAAGCCACTCTAATACCTGGGATAGACGTACATTCAGTGAATTAACATTCCAACTGGCAACGATCACAATGTTGTTGGCCTATTTATTTTTGAAATTTAAATCCGTTATCGGGTGCCGATACCGCCGTGCGTGCTTCTTCTTTAGGCTTTAGTGATGAAGCCTCTACTGGATTCGGTGGGGGTGCAAGAGGTGTAGTCTTACCATTTTGATAATTGGACGGCAATTTGATTTGCTCAGGATAAGCAGCATCTGTTAAAGCAGTGTGCCAACGCACAGCCTCAAAACCTTGAAGAAAATTACGACCTATTTCCAATACAGGAAGAGAGTTTTGAAGATTTTTGGTTTTGAGCATTTCAATATCGGCAGCCGTACTGATGGTATGCTCTGTATAAGGGATTCCACGGCTTTGCAAAAGGCTACGCCCTTGGGCGCAGGGCGTGCAACCTTCTGTGGTGTAGAGAGTAACTGGAGAATTACGCGCTACTGTTGCAATTGCATAAGGCAAGGACGCCTCAGGCACAGAAGGGGTAAAACCACTGCTGTTTAATTTTTCAAGCTTGGATTTTGAATCTAAAGGGGGTTGATCGGTATAAGTAACACTGCCATCCGGACTAATCACTTTATATTGGGCAAAAGCAGAGAAACTAACAACAAATATACTTCCTAAAAGAAGGGCCTTGTTAAGCCGTTTTTTTCGTAAACAATAGCTCATTTTTTAGTTTCTCCAGCAAATTGAGTGATAACACCTTGCAATCTTCATGCAGGTTCTAACATGCCGCTATGACGCAGTAAAGCTTCTATTTGTGGATCACGGCCTCGAAAGACCCTGAAAGATTCTTTAATAGGGCGTGCTGCACCCACTTCCAAAATCTCTTTAAGAAATCGTGCCCCAGCACTTGGGTTCAGTACTCCTTGTTCTTCAAATAAGCTATAGGCATCGGCACTTAGGACTTCTGCCCATTGGTAACTGTAATAGCCTGCAGCATAGCCGCCTCCAAAAATATGTCCAAATGTGTTTTGAAATCGGTTGTAAGCAGGAGTAGGCACTACTGAAACTTCTTGGCGAACTTTATCAACTAAATCTTGAATGGCATGGGCTGGATTCGCTTGGGTGAGTACATCATGGGTATAGGTATGTAACAACAGGTCGAATAAAGCAAATTCCATTTGACGTGCTGTAAACATACCAGACTGAAAGTTTTTAGCCGCTAGCATTTTTTCAAACAGCTCTCTGGGTAAGGTAGCATTTGTATCAATATGGCGACTTATCTTTTTTATGACATCCCACTCCCAACAAAAGTTCTCCATAAATTGACTGGGTAATTCAATAGCATCCCATTCAACGGCTCGCATATCTACCCCGGGTTCATCCACTTGGGTTAGCAAGTGATGTAGGGCATGTCCAAATTCATGAAAAAGAGTGATGACGTCCTGGTGAGTCAGAAGCGCAGGTTTTCCATTTACAGGTGCCGCAAAATTGCAAGTAACATAGGCTACAGGCGTTTGCACTCCTGTCAGAGTTGGGCGGCGGGGGCGGCTTACATCCATCCATGCTCCGCTACGCTTACTGTTTCGAGCATAAAGATCGACATAAAAATGCGCAAGCTCACGGCCTGAGCGGGTCATCGTGTAAAAACGTACATCTGCATGCCATACAGGTGCACAAGCCCTTTGAATAGAAACATTAAATAATGTCTGGATCAGTTCAAATAAACCTGTCAATACTCCATCTTCTGTGAAATATTGCTTAACTTCATTGTCACTGTAACTGTAGCGGGCTTGTCGCAGTTTTTCACTCGCGTAAGGAATATCCCAAGCGGATAAATCTTCTATTGCCAGAACAGATTTGGCAAACTCCCGCAGTTGCTCCATATCTTTAGTGGCAAAGGGCTTAGCCCGCGCTGCCATAGAACGCACAAAACTGATGGCTTGCTCAGGGGTATCTACCATTTTTGTAGCAACAGAAACCTCTGCAAAATTTCTAAAGCTTAGTAAACCGGCTTGCTCGGCCCGTAAGCGCAAAATATCAACCATGAGGGGAGCGTTATCAAACGCTGCTTCTCCTAGCTCTGAAGCTCGGGTAACGTAAGCACGATAGAGAGTTTCACGTAAAAGACGGTTTTCAAGGTATTGCATCGCAGGCACATAACTGGGCGCCTGCAGTGTTAACTTATAGCCTGGTTTACCTTCTTTTTCAGCCGCCTGTTTTGCTGCTATTAAATTTTCTTCAGGTAAGCCTTTAAGTTTCTGCGGATCCTCTTCATAGTAGGCCCACTGATTAGTGACATCTAGAATATTTTCTGAAAACTTTTGAGTTAGTTCTGCTAAACGAGCCGACAGCTCCACAAAACGTTTATGGGAAGGACCACTTAACTCTGCTCCTCCCAACCGAAAATCCCGTAAAGCATTCTGAATCACCCGTTGGCGAGCGGCTGATAAATCTTTGAAAGAAGCTTGCTCACTTAAGGTTTTATAACGCTCAAATAAACGCAGATTGGAGCCCAGATGCGAATAAAAATCCACCACTTTTGGCAAACTTGCATTAAAGGCGGCCCGTAACTCTGGTGTATCTACTACCGCTTGCAGATGGCTTACACATCCCCAGGCACGCCCTAGCTGTTCTAAAGGTAGTTCAAGCGGCCCCACAACGCTCTCCCAACTAGGCTCTTGAACACTGTTAAGTACTGAGTCTAAAGCTGCGCTCGCATGAGCAATCAATTCATCCATAGCAGGCATGACATGCTCTGCTAGCACTTCGTTAAAGCGCGGAAAAGAAGAAAAATCCAGCAAGGGATTTTTAAGAGGCAAACTATTTATAGTCATGGATTTTTTCTTTAGAGAAGAGAGATTTTACGTCTTGCCTGGGCAGCCAATAATGTGTTGTTCATGAGCATGGCAATAGTCATAGGCCCTACTCCCCCGGGCACAGGAGTAATCTTGCCCGCAACTTGCAAAACCGCTTCAAAGTCCACATCACCCACTATTTTTCCATTCGCATCGCGATTAATGCCTATATCAATAACGGTGGCTAAAGGTTTGACCATCTCAGCCCGAATGGTGTTAATGCGCCCTACGGCTGAAATTAAAATATCTGCCTGCCGTGTAATACTGGCCAAATTATTAGTAGCACTATGGCAAATCGTCACCGTAGCATTGGCCTGCAAAAGCAGCAAAGCCATGGGTTTACCTACGTTGACCGATCTGCCTACCACCACAGCGTGCGCGCCCTCAATCTTTACATCAGCAGCCTCTAGAAGCTTCATGCAAGCTAAAGGAGTGCAAGAGATTAATCCGGCTTGGCCTTGCACAAGCGCCCCGATATTGGCGGCGTGAAAGCCATCAACATCTTTTTCAAGGCTAATGGTTTCCAACACCTTTTTCTCAGATAAATGTTTGGGCAAAGGAAACTGCACCAAAATACCATCTACAGCATCATCCAGGTTAAGGGCTTGTATACGCGCCAGTAACTCCGCTTCAGTCGTGCTAGCGGGTAGCTGAATGAGTTCAGAGCGAATTCCCGTTTCTTGACAAGCGCGGATTTTGTTACGCACATATACTGCACTGGCAGGATCATCTCCCACAAGAATAACCGTTAATGCTGCAAGATGACCCTGGGCACGTAGTGCGGTCACCCCTTGAGCAATCTGTATGCGATATTTTGCGGCAATCGCTTTACCATCTATTACGGTAGCTACCAAAATGTCCTCGTTAAAAACTTACTGGAAAAAATTAGTTTGGTTTGATTTCAAATCTCAATCTTTTGTGTGTCAGACGTAAAACTCAAGGCAGACTCTAACACGGCAAGACCGCACTACCAACGGCCTCAATAATTTAGAAATAAAGTAAAACTGACAGGATATTTCTGTTCATACTGCTGCCCTTATTTGGGAAGTACGATGCGCATTAATTCAGCCACCGTATTGACTTTTAGTTTGTTCATAATGGAGGCACGATGAGATTCCACGGTTTTAATTGAAATGCTTAAATCATCGGCGATTTGCTTGTTTAAACGCCCCGCAATAATCCGTTCTAAGACCTGCCGTTGCCGATCTGTTAGCTTTTTAATCAGCGCTTGATTGCGCATTTTCTCACGTTCTTCCTCCTTATTTTTTTTGGCGATCTCCAGCATTTTGCTGACAAGGTCGCGCAATACTATTTCATTAAAAGGTTTTTCAATAAAATCGGCAGCGCCAAGTTTCATTGCTTTGACAGCCATAGGGACATCGCCATGGCCTGTAATGAAAATAATAGGTAAGGTACTGCCTTTGGCGGCTAGCACCTCTTGCAGCTCAAGCCCCGTCATCCCAGGCATTCGAATATCCAGTATCAGTACTGCAACTGCATTTAAATCACAGCGTTCCAAGAATTTTTCTGCATTTTCAAATACCTGAACACGATGCCCTATTCCCTCTAAAAGCCAGGCCAAAGAATCCCGTACGGCTTCATCATCATCTACCACGTAAATTAGATATTTATCCGTGTTCATGCAGCTTTCTTTCAAAAAATAGACTTTATTTATACGCTTAGATGCTCTTTATCGAGGCAAAGTAAAACAGAAAATTGCGCCCCCTAAAGGGTTATCGTTTACCCAAAGACGACCTTGATGAAACTCAATAATAGTGCGACAAATGTTTAAGCCCATTCCCATCCCCGCTGCTTTTGTGGAAAAAAATGGCTCAAACAGCTGGGATTTATCTTGGGCTGAAACGCCTGTCCCCCGATCTACCACACAAAATTCAACCTCTTGGCTAAAGTCATTCACCTTTAGTAATACACGTCTTTCTGCTAAAGGAAGCGATACCTCTTTCATTGCTTCTGCTGCATTTTTGAGCAAATTCAGTAAAACTTGTTCGATCAAGATCTTGTCTACATAGATAGGTTTTATTTGCTCCGGCATGAAAGTGCAGATTTTCACATTGCTGCGTTTAGCCTCAATCTGTGCAAAACCGACTGCATCTTCTACGATCTGCCGCACATCTGTACTTTGACGATTAGGTTCGCTACGTTTTACAAACTCCCGAATGCGTCGAATGATATCCCCTGCCCTGTGGGCTTGCTCAGTGGTTTTTTCCAGGGCTGGTAATAACACTGCGGGATCCACCATCCCGGTTTTTATTCGACCCAGCACACCAGCACTATAATTTGAAATGGCCGTTAAGGGCTGGTTTAACTCATGCGCCAGGCTCGAGGCCATTTCCCCCATAGTAATCAAGCGACTGGTAAGCTGCACTTTTTCTTGCTGATTGCGGCTCATTTCTTGTGCTTCATGCCGACTCGTTACATCGGTCGCCACCTGCAGGCGAACGATACGCCCGTCTACCCAATCTATATCGCGTTCCCTGACTTCAAACCAGGCATGACTAGGCTCATAAAATACCTCATAACTGCCGGCAGCTGCGATTTGACTATTATGGGCTAATAACCAGTGACCTTCTAAGCCCGGACCAAATAGTTCAACATAGGTTTTGTTGGCAAACAGCAGCTCGGATTGACTGGTTTCAGTAAAAGGATCCTTTTTATTTTGAGCTCCCCCGCTATTAACAAAGGCTCGCACAGAAACGGCTGAATCCAATTGTTCCAGCACTGCCAAAAAGCGTTTTTGCGCAGCCGCAAGCTCATCTCGTATCCGGTTGGGTTCAGTAATATCCGTCATGGAGGTCATCCAGCCCGTCTGCAAGCCGCTTTCGGTAATTAAAGGGCTCACATACATGCGTACAGGAAACCTCCTGCCATTACTATGCTCAACTATCACCTGCAGACCTTCTTGCGGTGCTTTGCCTGCCAGCAAAAGATCTAGCATATGTTGATGGGTTTTTAGATCATCTTTAGGCCAGTAGGGAAAAGGAGCGGTTTTCCCCAATAGATCGTTTTGACTCAGCCCCAACATGTCGCAAAATGCGCGGTTTACATAAGTAATACGTCCCTTCATATCCAGCACACGCATGCCTGTGGATAAAGAATCCTCCATAGCGCGGCGAAACATGGCTTCGTTAAGCAAAGCGCGCTCTGCAACATTACGCTTTTTGGTGTGCCTCCACTGTGTCCATAAACTCCACACTATCAACAGGGACAAACCTATCACCATCGCCAATAACATGTTTTCAAAGAGGGGGCTTTTTGTTCTGTACATCGTTGCGCGCAGTGATAAGCCACCTCCTGGAGGATCCAAAGGTACTTGGTAGGAGGTCTTGTTATCCAAAGCTGCCCGGGCAGATAGATTGGTCAGAACAGTATTGGTCTGATCTATAAAAGTAACGCGATATTGCTGCAAAACGGTCTGAGAGACTAGATGCGTTAGCATTTTGTCTAATGACATCAAAGCCAGAAACGTGCCTTGCTTTTTGCGCACTGTTCCCACTGGAACCTGAAGCTCGATATACATTAGGCCATCTGTTCCAAAAAAGGGGGGTGACCAGGCAGGGCGGCCTGTCTCAACTACCCTGTCAAAAGTATGACTCGTTTCCCTATCCTCAACCTTTCGAGTAGCAATATCTATTATTTCGCTAGAGGTTCCCAGTGCTGGACGCACCCAGTGCGATGTATGGCCGGTTTCAAGCCAAGCTACCGCCAAAATAAAGGGCTGATCTTTAAGCAGACTGGCCGTATCTCCCCAAGCGCTTTCTTCTGTCATCTCTCCTGCAGCTATATCACGGGCCAGCGTTAACATGCCTTCTTGGACTGCGGCTAAACGCAGACGAACACTCTGCTGAACAAGTTCAATATCTTTGTAAAGTGTCTCTTGGCGCTGCTCTGCCTCATGACTGCGCAGATAGATAAGTACACCAATCACACCGCTTACAAATATAACTACCGCAACCAGCGGCGCAACCCAGGTCCAGCCTGGCATGGCACTGCGCAAAGCTAAGGCAGTGCGATGAAATGACAGATCCGTATTTTGCATGCAATGAGCTAATTTTTATCTGGCTCGAAAATAAAATAAGTTAGCAGATTTACTTAAATCATTGCCGGTTAATAAAAAAGGGATAGGCGAGTTTAGATACAGAAGAAACTCCTGTAAAAATTATTTCGCTTTTTAAACGTATGACTAATTTAGTTGACAAATCCATCTTCCCCATAAAATTTCATAATAAGAAAAATACTTGTGCTACTCGAAAAATTTAGATTTAATTAATAATCGGCGCCTAACAAAACCGACAAAAGCGCGAATGCCGCGTAAATTATGGGTGTTCGACCAAATTCTTCCGGCTGCGTGCAATCGTCGCCTATGCCTTTTAACCATCCCACGACGCACAAGCGACGTGAATCCAGGAGCCTATTGATGGCCGCACAGCTAGATCGCTTAACCTCTGAAGCCGCCAATGACCCCGATGCGCAAGAAACCCAGGAATGGCTAGATGCGCTAGAGTCAGTTATTGCTCGTGAAGGACCAGAGCGCGCCCATTACTTGTTAGAAAAGTTGGTGGAGCAAGCTCGCCGCAGCGGTGCCTTCATGCCTTTTTCAGCCAACACGGCTTATGTCAATACCATCCCCGAACATCTTGAGGAGCACTCCCCCGGTAATCTGGAATATGAAGAGAAGTTGCGGGCCTGGATGCGCTGGAACGCCATGGCCATGGTGGTAAAAGCTAATCGTGGCGATGGGGATTTAGGCGGTCATATCAGTAGCTTTGCCTCGCTGGCTAATATGTTGGGCGTAGGATTTAATCATTTCTGGAAAGGGCCGGATCATCCTGATGGTCAAGATTTACTCTACATTCAAGGGCATTCCTCTCCGGGTATTTATGCCCGCGCTTTTCTGGAAGGGCGTTTAACTGAAGAGCAGTTGTTGAACTTTCGGCGTGAGGTAGACGGCAAAGGTTTATCGAGTTACCCGCATCCGAAACTCATGCCACATTTCTGGCAATTTCCTGTAGTTTCCATGGGTTTAGGGCCCTTAATGGCTATTTATCAGGCCAGGTTTTTAAAGTATTTGCAGGCCCGGGGGATTGCCAATACCGAAAACCGCAAGGTATGGGTGTTCTGTGGCGATGGGGAAATGGATGAGCCCGAATCTACCGGTGCCATTGGCCTGGCCTCGCGAGAAAAACTCGATAATCTTATTTTTGTAGTCAATTGTAATTTGCAGCGCCTAGACGGCCCGGTGCGCGGCAATGGCAAGATTATTCAGGAACTAGAAGCCAACTTTCGAGGCGATGGCTGGAACGTTATTAAGGTCATTTGGGGCAGCTATTGGGACCCATTGCTAGCCCGGGATAAAACCGGCGCCCTCATGCGCATCATGATGGAAACCGTAGATGGCGAATACCAAAACTACAAAGCCAATGATGGTGCCTACGTACGCAAGCATTTCTTTGGCAAACACCCGGCCACGCTGGAATTGGTCAGCCGTCTGTCCGATGACGATATCTGGCGCTTAAATCGTGGGGGCCATGATCCTCATAAAATTTACGCCGCGTTTTCTGCCGCCAGCAAAACCAAAGGTCAACCCACAGTGATATTAGCCAAAACCATTAAGGGTTTTGGCATGGGCAAGGTGGCTGAAGGAAAAAACACAGCCCACCAAACCAAAAAACTCACCGATGAGGCAGTGCGCGAATACTGGGATCGCTTCTCCATTCCCATTGCCGAAAGCCAGCTCGCAGAAATTCCCTTTTTTAAGCCCAGTGACGATCTGCCGGAAATGAAATATCTCCATGAAAGGCGCAAAGCACTGGGCGGTTATCTGCCTTATCGCCGTGCTAAATGCGATGAACAATTTCAGGTACCTCCCCTTTCTACTTTCCAGGCAATTCTGGAAGCAACAGCACAAGGCCGGGAGATTTCTACTACACAAGCTTATGTGCGCTTTATCACCCAGTTATTACGCGATAAAGAGATTGGCCCTCGCGTTGTGCCTATTCTCGTAGATGAAGCCCGTACCTTTGGCATGGAAGGCCTGTTTCGGCAAATCGGAATTTACAGTCAGCAAGGCCAGTTATACGAACCGGTGGATAAAGATCAGGTGATGTATTACAAAGAAAGTGTGGACGGCCAGATCCTGCAAGAAGGCATTAACGAGGCCGGTGCCATGAGCTCCTGGATTGCCGCTGCCACAAGCTACTCTACCAACAACCGCATCACTATTCCCTTTTATACGTTCTACAGCATGTTTGGCCTGCAACGCACAGGAGACTTAGCCTGGGCAGCCGGTGATATGCGGGCGCGCGGATTTTTAATGGGAGGAACTGCTGGACGGACGACCCTGAACGGTGAGGGCTTGCAACATGAAGATGGGCACAGCCATATTTTGGCCACCACCATTCCTAACTGTGTACCCTACGATCCCACTTTTGCGCATGAATTAGTAGTGATCTTGCAAGAAGGCTTGCGCCGTATGGTAGAGCAGCAAGAAGACGTGTTTTATTACATCACCATCATGAATGAAAACTATGCGCAGCCAGGGCTCAAGCCAGGCGATGAGGCGCATATTCTCAAAGGAATGTATTTGTTCAAGTCTGTAGGCCAGACCGACAAACGCGTGCAACTGATGGGCTCTGGCACTATTTTGCGTGAAGTGATTGCGGCTGCAGATTTACTGGCAAATGATTTTGGCGTCTGCAGTGATGTATGGAGCTGCCCCAGCTTTACCTTATTGGCACGGGATGGCCAGGATTGCGAGCGTTATAACCTCTTGCATCCCACCCTTGAACCAAAAACTCCCTTTGTAGCCCAGCAGCTGCAAACCCATGCTGGCCCGGTGGTCGCTTCTACCGATTACATGAAGCTGTTTGCCGAGCAGATTCGGCCCTATCTGCCCAAAGGCCGAACTTTTAAAGTGCTGGGCACAGATGGTTTTGGTCGCTCTGATACACGTGCAAAATTACGGGAACATTTTGAGGTTAACCGTTATTTTGTGGCCATTGCAGCCTTAAAAGCCCTGGCAGAAGAAAGAACCATACCTTTCACTACGGTTGAAGAAGCCATCCGTAAATATGGCCTTAATCCCGATAAGCTAAATCCCTTATACGCCTGAAAAACCCTATCGGCAAAATCGGTTTGCGTTCTTTTTTATTGAAAGCTGCTTATGGCCTTAATAGAAGTCAAAGTTCCCGATATTGGGGACTTCAAAGAAGTCGAAGTCATTGAAGTGCTAGTCAAACAAGGAGACAGCATCAGCAAAGAGCAATCATTGCTCACCGTGGAGTCCGATAAAGCTTCCATGGAGATTCCCTCCTCTGCAAGCGGAATAGTCAAGGATTTACGTGTAAAGCTTGGCGATAAGGTTTCTGAAGGAACACTGATCTTGTTGGCGGAAGCGGCTGATCCACAAACCTCTAATATTCCTTCCAAAGACATTAGCCCTAATTCTGAAGCGCCTGTTGGAACAAAAATGCTTGAAGAGGCGCAAAAAACAAGCGCTTTGCCAGAAAAGTCTAACTCCGATTCCAAACCCTCCTCAGTTTCTTTAGAGTCCCAGGCAGAACAAACCGTTTTTGTTCCCGATATTGGAGACTTCCAAGAAGTCGAAGTAATTGAAGTGATGGTAAAGCCTGGCGATACCATTAAAGCGGAACAATCGTTGATAACCGTAGAGTCCGATAAGGCTTCCATGGAGATTCCCTCTTGCGCAGCGGGGGTTGTAAAGTCCGTGCTAGTCAAGCTGGGTGATAAAGTTTCTATGGGCACCCCACTTATCACACTGGCTACAGCCAGCAGCCCTGCCGCTTCCAAAGCACCCTCTCCTGCCGAAATTTCTATGGCTACACCTGCTACCCCACCTGCCCAGGCAGAGCGTCGTCATCCTGTACCTGAAGAAATGCGTGCGGCAACAGATAAAGACAGAACCAAACCTCATGCATCCCCCAGTGTGCGGGCCTATGCGCGTGAGCTAGGCGTAGACATTGCCCGCGTACCGGGCACAGGGCCTAAAGAGCGCATTACCCAAGACGATGTGCGCAACTATGTAAAAGCTGCGGTAGCGGCAGTGGCCGCTGACACAAGCCCAGGCAGGGCTGGAACCATAAGCACTGCCACTGCAGGAGCAAGCCTTAATCTGATTGATTGGCCGAAGATAGACTTTGCAAAATTTGGGGAAATCCAAACCCAGCCACTATCCCGCATCAAAAAAATTAGCGGCGCTAACTTACACCGCAATTGGGTCATGATTCCGCATGTTACCAATCATGAAGATGCCGATATTACCGAGCTGGAAGCCTTACGTCTAAAGCTGAATGAAGAGAACGCCAAAGCCGGGATAAAAGTCACCCTATTAGCGTTTTTGATTAAAGCGGCTGTGGCAGCCCTTAAAAAATTCCCCGAATTTAATGCCAGTCTGGAAGGGGAAAACCTGATATTAAAAAAATATTTTCATATTGGTTTTGCGGCAGATACACCTAACGGCTTAATGGTGCCCGTCATTAAAGATGCCGACAAAAAAGGCGTGTTTGAAATCGGCAAAGAAATGTCTGAGCTAGCCGCCAAAGCACGCGAAGGCAAGCTTTCCCCCGCCGAAATGTCAGGAGGATGTTTTTCCATTAGTTCTTTAGGCGGCATTGGGGGCACTTACTTCACACCCATTATCAACGCGCCGGAAGTAGCCATTCTCGGCGTATGTCGTTCCAGTACACGCCCCGTCTGGAACGGTAAGGAATTTGAGCCGCGGCTAATTTTGCCTTTATCTCTGAGCTGGGATCATCGCGTCATCGACGGCGCTTCTGCGGCACGTTTTAACAGCTATTTAGCTAGCATTTTGGCTGATTTTAGACGCATCATTTTATAAGCCATTGGCGCTCTATTAGCGC
Source organism: Burkholderiaceae bacterium (assembly GCA_019695155.1). Classification (GTDB taxonomy): domain Bacteria; phylum Pseudomonadota; class Gammaproteobacteria; order Burkholderiales; family Burkholderiaceae_C; genus Piscinibacterium. The sequence goes on from JAIBAO010000009.1 coordinate 31,732, forward strand.
TCTAAAAGTTTTTAAGGAAAATCTGGCATGACCACCGTTGTTGTTGTAAGAAAAAATCAGCAGATTGCTATTGCTGCTGAATCCCTCGTCACCTTTGGAGACACCCGGCTAACCGGCGGCAGCTACGAAAAAAATAATAAAATCCTTCAAGTCGGTAACAGTTATATTGGACTATCGGGTAGCGTTGCACATTTTCCGGTTGTTCATTCTGCGCTTTTAAGTATGGATACCAAACAAGCTTCAGGCTCCAGCGATGCCGATAGCTTGCCGGGTTGCAAGCTTAATTCTCGAGAAGAAGTCTTCAAAACCTTTGTACGCTTGCACAGTATTTTGAAGGAAAGCTATTTTCTTAACCCGAAAGAAGATGAGGACGATCCTTATGAATCCAGCCAATTCACCGCCTTAATTGCTAACTCTACTGGCATTTACGGCGTCTATTCTTATCGAGAAGTCTTCTGCTTTGACCGCTTCTGGGGTATCGGCTCTGGCCGCAGCTTTGCGCTGGGAGCCATGTATGCCTTGTATGACAATGAGCAGATGAGCGCTGCACAAATCGCAGAAGCAGGCGTGCGGGCCGGCTGCGAGTTTGATAAAAATTCCGGCGGTCTTATTCAGGTCCATACCTTCGCCCATCAAGTACAACCCTAAATGTGCAGGCAAATTCCATGAGCGCTTTAATCGAAATAAAAATTCCAGATATTGGCGATTTTCAGCAGGTACAGGTCATTGAAGTACTGGTTAAGGTGGGTGATACCATTAGCAAAGAGCAGTCTCTTATTACCGTTGAATCTGACAAAGCCTCCATGGAAATCCCCAGCCCTGCCGCGGGGGAGGTTAAAGAGCTAAAAGTAAAAGTGGGCGATCAGGTAAGCGAAGGCAGCGTCATACTTTTACTGCAAGCCTCAGCAGAAGCTGGCCCTGCCATAGCCTCAGAAAATAAGCCTGTTGAGACAAAAATGCCTGAAGAGCCTCATAAAATCAGCAGTCCGCCGGTTTTTCACTCTTCTCAAGCAGCAGCTGTTTCAAGTCATGCAAAAGCAGATGTCCAATGCGATGTCTTAGTCCTAGGCGCTGGCCCGGGCGGATATTCTGCTGCTTTTCGCGCTGCCGATTTAGGCTTGAATGTAGTCCTGGTAGAACGCTACCCAACATTGGGAGGAGTGTGTTTAAACGTAGGCTGTATTCCTTCCAAAGCCCTGCTACATGTAGCCGCTGTGATGGATGAAGTCGCCCATTTTGCAGAGCTAGGGGTCAGTTATCCAAAACCTGTGATTGATTTAGCCCAATTACGCTCCCACAAAGAAAAAGTGGTCCGCAAACTCACAGGTGGTCTAGGGGCCATGGCAAAAATGCGCAAAGTCACCGTGCTGCAGGGCATAGGTAACTTTATAGACCCTTATCACTTAGAAGTACTTTCTTCAGCACCCCGCGAAGAAAACGCGCAAGGCAATAAAACAGTGGTGCAGTTTAAACAGGCCATCATTGCGGCAGGCTCCAGTAGCGTCAAACTACCCTTTGTTCCGGAAGACCCCCGCATCATCGACAGCACGGGCGCTTTGCAACTGCAGCAAATTCCAGAAAAAATGCTGGTCTTGGGCGGCGGTATTATTGGCCTGGAAATGGGCACCGTGTACTCCACACTCGGCACTCGGCTAGATGTCGTTGAAATGATGGATGGCCTCATGCAAGGCGCGGACCGCGATATGGTCAAGGTATGGCAAAAAATCAATGCGCACCGATTTGACAATATTTATCTAAAAACCAAAACCGTCGCTATACAAGCAAAAGCCGAGGGCATTTACGTTAGCTTTGAAGGCGACAATGCTCCTAAAACGCCAGTACGGTATGACAGCGTGCTGGTAAGCGTAGGGCGCAGCCCCAACGGAAAAAAAATTGCTGCTGAAAAAGCCGGTGTAACCGTAACAGACCGCGGCTTTATTGAAGTAGATCAACAAATGCGAACCAATGTGCCTCATATTTTTGCTATTGGAGATATAGTGGGGCAACCCATGCTGGCGCACAAAGCCGTGCATGAAGGCCATATCGCCGCACAGGTTTGCGCTGGCCAAAAAGCGTTTTTTGACGCTAGCGTTATCCCAAGCGTAGCCTACACCGACCCGGAAATTGCCTGGGTGGGCGAAACAGAAGACGCTTTAAAAGCCGCAGGCCGTGCGTTTAAAAAAGGCCTATTTCCCTGGAGCGCCTCAGGCCGTGCCATTGCTAATGGTCGGGATGAAGGCTTCACCAAACTGCTGTTTGATCAAGCAAGCGGCCGCATTATCGGTGGCGGTATTGTAGGCACTCATGCGGGAGATTTAATCAGTGAAGTCTGCCTGGCCATTGAAATGGGGGCAGACAGCGTGGATATTGGCAAAACCATTCATCCTCATCCCACCCTGGGAGAATCCCTGGGTATGGCCGCCGAAGCCGCTGACGGACATTGCACAGATTTGCCCCCAATAAAACATTAGCTTTGGGCAAAACACAGACTTAGCCAATAAGCGCACTTAATCGACAGGAAAATTTTCTGGCTTTCCCCTGCGCAGGATTTTTAAAAAGCCCAAGAGTTTTTAGGGCGTTTTTAGAAAAATGGCTTGCAAACGCTTGCTAAAATTTTTACACTGGCTACCGCAAACAAGGGAGAGAAGCGGAAGATCAGGTTTTCCTCACCCCAGCTTTTATGCGCTTTTTCAGGGATTTTTTGCTTAACAAGCGCATAAAGATTAGGGATCTTCTATTTTCTCTTTTTCCACCGTCCTTTTCATCCTAAGCATTTCAGGGAGTCCGGCTCATGCTCAAGCCACCGGCATCGTTTATCCGCGCCTTACTGACCCTCGCCTTATCGATCTGCAGTGCCACCGTCTGGGCGGCACCTGAGCCGGAGGAAGTTGAGCCGCATTATTACACCAGACTCCTTTATTTGGAATGGCCTTATCCTATTTTTGACTCCCCACAGTCCGCCTGGGCCTATTACAAGCCGATTCGGCAAGCACAACTTATCAAAAACTTCGGTCCTAACGGCCACCCCGATATTTTGCAAGATCTCTATGAAGCGCCCGCTTCTCAACTAGGAACCAAAGGTTATATTGCTACTATTAATGGTCGCCCCATTGTTCATCATTGGCATTATCTGCGCTGGCAAGGCACCCCTAATGGCGATGCCTATGTACAGCACTGGACAGGCAGTATGGACTGGCAAGCCGAATGCCCTCAAGGCACTCAACCCATTAGCAGTAACCCCCCCAACTACCAAAACACCCTCACCTGCCGCCTCCCCCAAATCCCCCACCCCGACAGCTGTCCTCAACCCACCGTCAAAGTCGGCAACCCCATCTATCCGGGCAGCGGACGCAAACAACAAACCGAGCCAGACTACAGCAGCCCCAGCGGTACCGGCTTAAGCTTTTCCCGCATCTACAGAAGCGATGCCAACGGCTGGACCCATAGCCACGCCTACGCCGGTGTTGATCTGAACGCCCCCGCCCAACTCTATCCCAACCATCC
>JAIBAO010000027.1 GCA_019695155.1 Burkholderiaceae bacterium
GGGACAACGTCACCATCACCGTCAAGCTCATTGCCCCCATTGCGATGGAAGAAGGGCTACGCTTTGCGATTCGGGAAGGTGGTCGTACCGTGGGCGCCGGCGTCGTCGCTAAAATCGTGGAGTGATTTTTTGATAGGCTCTACATGCATGGTGTGTAGAGCCTCTTAAAAATATAGGTCTGTCATTTGATTACGTGGCTTTGCCACTTGTTCTTTGGAGAAATACATGCAAAATCAAAAAATTCGGATTCGCCTAAAAGCGTTTGATTACAAATTGATAGACCAGTCAGCAGCTGAAATTGTAGACACTGCTAAGCGTACGGGAGCTGTGGTGCGGGGCCCTGTCCCTTTGCCGACGCGCATTGAGCGATTTGATCTGCTGCGCTCCCCTCATGTTAATAAAACTTCACGCGATCAAATGGAAATTCGTACTCATCAGCGTTTAATGGATATTGTCGATCCTACTGACAAGACAGTCGATGCTTTAATGAAGTTGGACCTGCCTGCTGGGGTCGATGTAGAAATCAAATTGCAATAAAAAAGCTATTGTTTTGAGGAGACTTCTTCGCGTGTTTGTAAAAATGCGGAAAGTCTGTCATAATTTAAAGCTTACTGTAAAAAATAACTACCTGCACCTACGATAGGTAGAGGAAAAGAAATTATCCCCGGTCAATCGAAATCGGGAAAGGAAACAAAAATGACAGCAACCCTGGGCCTATTGGGCCGCAAGGTTGGGATGACCCGTATTTTTACGGAAGATGGTGTTTCGGTACCCGTCACCGTAATTGAGGTTGGAAACAACCGGGTTACCCAAATAAAAACTACCGATTCTGATGGCTACAATGCCGTGCAGCTTACCTTTGGCGAGCGGCGGGCCTCTCGCGTAAGCAAAGCGTTGGCAGGTCATTTGGCCAAGGCAGGTTCCCCGGCAGGTACGCAGATAAGCGAGTTTCATGTAGAGCCTGGTAAGCTGAGTGAATTCACGCCTGGTACCGTAATTGCGGTGGATTCCGTTTTTACTGAAGGTCAAAAAGTTGATGTAACCGGAACCACAATAGGTAAAGGTTACGCTGGTACGATTAAACGCTATCACTTTGCCTCAGGCCGCGCCTCTCACGGTAATTCTAAAAGCCATAATGTGCCTGGTTCTATAGGGATGGCACAAGATCCCGGTCGAGTGTTTCCTGGTAAGCGCATGACGGGTCATTTGGGCGATGTTCGTCGCACCACTCAAAATCTGGTGGTTGCACGTATTGACGCTGCTCGAGGCTTATTGCTTCTAAAGGGCGCCGTTCCTGGCGCCAAGAATGGCCATGTAGTGGTCAAGCCAGCGGTAAAAACGCCAATGGTTAAGGCATAAGGAGCGACGATAATGGAATTGAAGCTTTTAAATGCCCAGGGTCAGGCGGCGGGCAATATTACAGCATCCGATCTGGTATTTGCGCGTGACTATAACGAGCCTTTGGTTCATCAAATTGTGGTGGCTTTCCAGGCTAACGCTCGTTCAGGAAACCGCGCACAGTTAACGCGGGCTGAGGTGAAGCATTCCACCAAAAAACCTTTTCGTCAAAAAGGTACGGGGCGTGCTCGTGCGGGTATGACCTCTTCGCCCTTATGGCGCGGGGGTGGGCGCATATTCCCCAATAAACCTGACGAAAACTTTAGTCATAAAGTGAATAAAAAAATGTATCGCGCTGGAATGTGCTCGATTTTTAGCCAGCTAGCTCGAGAAGGTCGTCTTTTGGTGGTGGAAGATATCAATCTTGAAGCGCCAAAAACCAAGATACTGGCAGACAAGATCAAGAATATGGGTTTAGATTCGGTGTTGCTCGTGACTGAAAATTTTAATGAGAATCTCTATTTAGCGAGTCGCAACCTGCCTAAGGTAGCGGTTGTTGAGCCAAAATATGCGGATCCTGTAGCTTTAGTACATTTTGATAAAGTGTTGGTAACTAAAGGTGCAATGACCAAACTCGAGGAGATGTTTGCATGAGCACCCCTCAAATAAACACAGAGCGTTTGATGACGGTCATTCTGGCGCCAGTCATCTCTGAAAAAAGCACGATGCTAGCCGATAAAAATGAGCAGGTTGCCTTCCGCGTAATGCAAGATGCTACAAAGCACGAAGTGAAAGCAGCCGTGGAGTTGTTGTTTAAAGTTGAAGTCGAATCTGTAAACGTCTTGAATATTAAAGGCAAGGCTAAGCGTTTCGGTAAATTTATGGGCCGTCGCAATAATGTGCGCAAAGCCTATGTTTGCCTAAAACCAGGGCAGCAAATCGACTTCCAGCAGGAGGTCAAATAATGCTGGTCAAAGTAAAACCTACCTCGCCAGGACGTCGCGGCTTAGTAAAGGTTGTTAATCCACAGCTACATAAGGGTGCTCCTTACGCAGCCTTGCTGGAGCCGCAAATTCGCTCTTCTGGCCGTAATCATAATGGGCACATTACGACACGGCATATGGGTGGTGGTCATAAAAGCCACTATCGCATTATTGACTTCAAGCGTAACAAAGATGGTATTCCTGCCAAGGTGGAGCGGCTGGAGTATGATCCAAACCGTACAGCTTTTTTGGCCTTGTTGTGTTATGCCGATGGTGAGCGCCGCTATATTGTGGCTCCCAAAGGTGTGGCTGTCGGGGCGACTTTAGTTAGTGGTTCGCAGGCACCCATTCGCGCAGGTAACTGTTTGCCAATTCGTAATATTCCTGTAGGCTCGGTGATTCACTGTATTGAAATGCTGCCAGGTAAAGGTGCCCAGATGGCGCGTTCAGCGGGAGCTTCGGCTACCCTTCTGGCGCGTGAGGGTGCTTATGCTCAGATCCGATTGCGCTCCGGTGAGGTGCGTCGCGTTCATATTGAATGCCGTGCTACGCTTGGAGAGGTGGGTAATGAAGAGCATAGCCTTCGTCAGATTGGTAAGGCAGGCGCTACACGCTGGCGGGGGATTCGCCCTACAGTACGGGGTGTGGCAATGAATCCTATAGACCATCCTCATGGTGGGGGTGAAGGGCGCACTGCTGCTGGTATGCATCCAGTTTCTCCTTGGGGCCAAAAAACCAAGGGATATAAAACCCGCCGTAACAAACGCACGAGCAGTATGATCGTGCAGCGTCGCAAGAAATAAGAGATAGCGCTATGACACGTTCTATTAAAAAAGGCCCATTCTGTGACGCCCACCTTATCAAGAAGGTGGATGCCGCAGTTGCTAATAAAGATAAGAAGCCGATCAAAACCTGGTCACGCCGTTCGACAATTTTGCCCCAATTTATTGGCATGACTATCGCGGTTCATAATGGGCGCCAGCATGTGCCGGTTTATGTGACTGAGCAAATGGTAGGTCATAAGCTTGGTGAGTTTGCGCTGACACGTACCTTCAAAGGACATGCGGCCGACAAAAAAGCCGGTAAGAAATAAAAAGGATAGCCCAGCTATGGAAACTCAAGCAAAGCTTTATGGTGTACGGGTCTCTGCTCAAAAAGCCCGTCTAATTGCGGATTTGGTACGGGGTAAGCCTGTAGCGCATGCGTTGAATATTCTCACCTTTACGCCCAAGAAGGCTGCTTTTATTGTTAAAAAAGTAGTTGAATCTGCAATAGCGAATGCAGAGCATAACGATGGTGCCGATATTGATGAGCTTCGTGTGAAGACTATCTATGTAGATAAAGGCACTTCCCTCAAGCGTATGCGCCCGCGTGCTAAAGGTCGCGGTGCAAAAATTGAAAAACAGACCTGTCACATTGCTGTGACAGTCGGAAACTAAGGAAGCGGCGATGGGACAAAAAATTCACCCAACCGGTTTTCGCCTTGCGGTCTCTCGCGATTGGTCGTCTCGTTGGTATGCTGGCAACGCAAGCTTTGCCACTATGCTTTCCGATGATATTAAAGTTCGGGAGTATCTAAAGAAAAAACTTAAGAGTGCAGCGGTTAGCCGGGTATTGATTGAACGGCCAGCAAAAAATGCACGTATCACCGTTTACTCGGCTCGCCCAGGTGTGGTCATTGGAAAAAAGGGCGAGGATATTGAGACCCTGAAGAGTGACTTGCAGAAACTCATGGGTGTGCCCGTGCATGTCAATATTGAAGAAATTCGCAAGCCTGAAATTGATGCACAACTGATTGCTGACTCCATTACACAGCAACTGGAAAAGCGCATCATGTTTCGTAGGGCTATGAAGCGAGCGATGCAAAACGCAATGCGACTAGGGGCTCAAGGCATCAAAATTATGAGTTCTGGGCGTTTAAATGGAATCGAGATTGCGCGGACAGAATGGTACCGTGAAGGCCGAGTCCCTTTGCATACGCTTCGTGCTGATATTGAATATGGTACTTCTGAAGCATTAACAACCTATGGCATTATCGGCGTTAAAGTTTGGGTTTACAAAGGGGACACCTTAGGTCGTACAGAGGCTCCTACAGCAGGAGTCTCCGAGCCTGAGCGCGAAGAACCCCGTCGGCCTGCTGCCCGACGTCCCGCTTCTGCAGGTGATAAGCCTACTGTGCGTCGGCCCGTTAAAGCTTCTGTATCAGACGCCACTTCAAGCGCTGCGTCTGAAGCAGGAAGCGAGCTTGCCAACAAGCCAGCCGTTAAGCGAGTGCGTAAGGTTGCGGTTGCAAAACCTGTAGAGGGAGCTTCTAAAGCGTCCACAGATAAGAAAGCAGGAGGTTAATTATGTTGCAACCTGCACGCAGGAAATATCGTAAAGAACAAAAAGGCCGTAATACGGGTGTGGCAACCCGCGGTGCAACGGTAGCTTTTGGAACATTTGGTCTGAAATCCACCGACAGAGGGCGCTTGACGGCTCGCCAGATTGAAGCGGCCCGTCGCGCGATGACCCGCCATATTAAACGGGGTGGGCGTATTTGGATCCGGATTTTTCCCGATAAACCTATCTCCCATAAGCCTGCCGAAGTGCGTATGGGTAATGGTAAGGGTAATCCTGAATATTATGTGGCTGAAATTCAGCCAGGTAAAGTCCTGTATGAAATGGATGGGGTAGAAGAATCTATAGCCCGAGAGGCATTTCGCTTAGCTGCGGCTAAGTTACCTCTGCGCTGCACTTTTGTTACTCGGCAAATCGGGTCTTAAACTATGAAACCAGCACAATTGCGTACCAAGGATGGGGCTGAACTGAAAAAAGAGCTCAGTGAGCTTCTTAAAGCTCAGTTTGGTCTCCGTATGCAGCTCGCTACTCAGCAGCTTGCAAATACTAGTCAACTTAAAAAAGTGCGTCGTGACATTGCTCGCGTTCGTACTGTCATTCATCAAAAGGCGACTGATAAATGAGCGAAACAGTTGCAGTTAATAAAGTTAAAAGAACTCTTGTCGGTAAGGTGGTCAGTGACAAGATGGATAAAACCGTTACTGTATTGGTAGAGCGTCGCGTCAAACATCCCTTAATCGGAAAAGTAATGACCCGTTCGAATAAGTTTCATGCACATGATGAAACCAATCAATATAAAGCTGGGGATTTAGTTGAGATTGCGGAATCACGTCCGCTGTCAAAAACTAAAACCTGGGTGGTGATGCGCTTAGTGGAAGCCGCACGGGGTCTATAGCCTGCTGTTGTTGCCTTAAAGCTGAAAGTCATCAGAGCAGCGCAAGTGTTTACAAGTTTTTTAAAGTCTGCTATAATGGCGGACTTTTGAGTAAAATTAATTAAAATTTACTAGGTAGTTTTTGTGCTTCTTGCGGTAGTGAGCAGTAGATATTAGTTACCTAGTTTGTTTCAAATCCCACACCTTTGGGTCCAAGACTGAGTGTTGCTTAAGGCAGCAGTCAAGTTGGATGAGAAAAGAGCCATGATTCAAACTGAAAGTCGACTTGAAGTCGCAGACAACACGGGTGCCCGTGAGGTTCTCTGTATCAAGGTCCTTGGCGGAAGCAAACGTCGTTATGCTTCTGTGGGCGATATTATCAAGGTCACTGTAAAAGACGCTACGCCACGCGGTCGGGTAAAAAAAGGCGAAATCTATAACGCAGTTGTAGTAAGAACTGCGAAAGGGGTTCGTCGTTCAGATGGTTCTTTAATTAAGTTTGATTCAAACGCTGCGGTGTTATTAAACGCAAAATTAGAACCCATCGGCACCCGTATCTTTGGCCCAGTTACACGTGAATTGCGCACAGAGCGGTTTATGAAAATAGTGTCTTTAGCTCCTGAAGTTTTATGAAGGGCTTGTCATGAATAAGTTGCGTAGCGGTGATGAAGTTATTGTTATCACTGGAAAATATAAAGGAAAGCGGGGAAAGATACTTTCCCGAGTTGATGCCGATTATCTTTTGGTAGAAGGCGTCAATGTAGTGAAAAAAGCTGTTAAGCCCAATCCCATGACTGGAGTGACGGGGGGGATTGTAGATAAGACCATGCCCATACACCAAAGTAATGTAGCTATTTTTAATCCAAAGACAGGTAAGGCTGACCGCGTTGGTTTCAAAGTAGAGGGCGAGAAAAAGATTCGTGTCTTTCAAAAGAGCGGCGACGCTCTGAAGATATAAAGGGTTATAAAACATGGCGCGTTTTCAGGATCAATATAGGGCGGAAGTTGTGCCAGCGCTCATGCAGAAATTTGCATATAAAAGCGTAATGCAGGTACCGCGAATCACAAAAATCACCTTGAATATGGGTTTGTCAGAAGCGGTGAACGATAAAAAAGTGCTTGAGGCCGCTACTGCAGAGCTAGCCAAAATTGCCGGTCAGAAGCCTGTGGTCACCAAGGCTAAAAAGGCCATTGCCGGTTTTAAACTTCGGGCTGGAATGCCTATTGGTGCCATGGTAACCCTTCGTGGTGCGCGCATGTTTGAATTTTTAGATCGTTTTGTAACGGTTGCTCTTCCGCGCGTGCGTGATTTCCGGGGGGTTTCGGGGCGTGCTTTTGATGGTCGGGGTAATTACAACATTGGTGTAAAAGAGCAAATTATTTTCCCTGAGATCGAATACGACAAGGTGGACTCCTTGCGAGGGATGAATATCAGTATCACGACTACAGCCAAAAATGACGAGGAAGCTAAAGCGTTATTGGCGGCTTTCCGTTTTCCTTTTAAGAACTAAGGAGTGCTTAGTGGCAAAACTTGCACTGATAAACCGTGAGGCAAAACGTGCCAAGCTGGTTGAAAAATTTGCAGCCAAACGGGCAGCTTTAAAAGCTGTTATTGGCGATCAATCAAAATCGGAAGAGGAGCGTTATGCTGCGCGCCTAGATCTTCAGCAGTTGCCACGCAACTCTGCTCCTAGCCGTCAGCGCAAGCGTTGTGTTTTAACAGGGCGCCCTCGGGGTGTCTATCGGAAGTTTGGTTTGGCCCGTAGCAAAGTAAGAGAAATTGCTATGCGTGGTGAAATTCCTGGTCTAGTTAAAGCTAGCTGGTAAAAAGAGGCAGATAAGCATGAGCATGAGTGACCCTATCGCTGACATGCTGACGCGTATTCGAAACGCGCAGCAGGTTGAAAAAGCTTCCGTGGTGATGCCTTCTTCCAAGCTGAAGCGGGCTATTGCTAAAGTATTAGCTGATGAAGGCTATATTGAGGGTTTTAAGGTTACTGAATCGGATGGTAAAGCAACCCTTGAGTTAGAGCTTAAGTATTACGCAGGCCGGGCAGTAATTGAGCGCATTGAGCGCGTATCAAAACCGGGTTTACGTATTTATAAAGGTAGAAACGAGATCCCCCAAGTTATGAATGGATTGGGGGTAGCTATTATTTCGACGCCGCAAGGCGTTATGACGGATCGCAAAGCGCGCGCAACCGGTATCGGTGGTGAAGTGATTTGCTACGTTGCGTAATTGAGGATTGATAACAAATGTCTCGCGTAGCACGTATACCAGTCACATTACCTAAGGGAGCTGAGGCAACACTTGCCAGTGGCGTACTCTCTATAAAGGGTCCGCTTGGCGTTTTAAGTCAAACGCTACATCCTCAAGTAAAAATTTCCATTGCAGAAGGGCAAATTAGTTTTGCTGCTGCTGACGAAACCCGCCAAGCCAAAGCGCTCTCCGGTACGTTCCGTGCGCTAACCAATAATATGGTGGTTGGCGTTACTAAAGGATTCGAGCGTAAATTGAGTTTAGTAGGGGTAGGTTACAAGGCTACGGCTAAAGGAGATACGCTTGATCTAGCCCTTGGCTATTCGCATCCTGTGGTGCATAAGATGCCTGCAGGCATTACTGTTGCTACACCAAGCCCTACTGAGATTGTTATAAAAGGCGCTGATAAGCAACGTGTAGGTCAGATTGCTGCTGAAGTGCGTGCCTACCGTCCTCCTGAGCCTTATAAAGGCAAGGGTGTCCGTTATGCGGATGAGGTAGTCGTGATTAAAGAAACCAAGAAAAAATAAGGGGCTTGCGAATGGACAAGAAAGAAACCCGTCAGCGCCGTGCCCGTCAAACACGCTTACGTATTGCCCAGTTACGGGTGAAGCGTCTTACTGTACACCGCACGAATTTACATATTTATGCAACTATTTGGTCGGAAGACGGCCAGCGCGCTCTGGTTCAGGCTTCTACGCTTGAGGCAGCTTCTAAAACAGCTCTTGGTGGGGCTAAGGGAGGCAATGTAACGGGAGCCACTTTTGTAGGTAAAGCAGTAGCCGAGCGTGCTAAAGCAGCAGGGATTGAATCTGTTGCGTTCGATCGTTCGGGTTTTCGCTTTCATGGTCGCGTTAAAGCACTGGCTGAGGCTGCACGCCAAGCCGGGTTGAAGTTCTAAGGATTATTGCTATGGCAAAAATGCAAGCTAAGGTTGCAGGTGAAGAGCGGGATGATGGCCTAAAAGAAAAGATGATCGCAGTCAACCGCGTTACAAAAGTGGTAAAAGGTGGTCGTATTATGGGGTTTGCTGCCTTGACTGTAGTGGGTGATGGTGATGGGCGGATTGGAATGGGCAAGGGTAAATCCCGCGAAGTTCCTGTGGCTGTCCAAAAAGCGATGGAAGAAGCCCGTCGTAAGATGGTTAAGATTCCTCTGAAAAATGGCACTATCCATCATCAAATCTCAGGTAAGCACGGAGCGGCCTCGGTTTCAATGTCTCCTGCTGCTGAAGGTACAGGTGTTATTGCCGGTGGCCCGATGAGGGCTATGTTTGATGTGATGGGCATACGCAATATTGTTGCGAAGAGCCATGGTTCCACTAATCCTTACAACATGGTACGGGCTACGCTGGATGGTTTGAAAAAAATCACAACTGCTTCTGAGGTTGCAGCCAAGCGTGGCAAATCCGTTGAAGAGATTTTAGGCTAAAGGCTGGGGAGTTACGCATGACAAGCAAAAAGATGCTGAAAGTAAAGTTGGTGCGCTCACCCATTGGGTGTAAGGCAGCCCATCGGCAAACCGTGGTTGGTTTAGGCTTGAAGAAAATTCACCAGGTCCGTGAGCTAGAGGATACCCCTTGTGTGCGGGGGATGATTAACAAGATCAGTTATCTTGTTGATGTAAAGGATTAATCCATGAAATTGAACAGTATTAAACCCGCAGAAGGTTCAAAAAAAGAGCGCCGTCGTGTTGGGCGAGGAATTGGTTCGGGCTTGGGTAAAACAGCAGGCCGTGGTCATAAAGGTCAAAAATCTCGTGCGGGTGGATTTCATAAGGTAGGCTTTGAAGGGGGACAAATGCCACTTCAGCGTCGCTTACCAAAACGCGGTTTTAGTTCACTCACCAAAGAATTTAGTGCAGAAGTTAATTTAAGCGATATTCAGCGCCTCCCTATAGATCAGATAGATTTGTTGGCATTGAAAAATGCAGGCTTGGTTTCACAGCTGGCCCGTCAAGTAAAACTGATTGCATCTGGAAAGCTCGAACGAAAAGTAGTGTTAATGGGAGTGTCAGTCACTGCTGGGGCTAAAGCTGCGGTTGAGGCTGCAGGCGGTTCGGTTCAATAAGCTCAATTTGATTACTGTAATTAGATAAGATACTGAAAGATTCAACGTAGTGGCGACTAGTGCAGCAGCCTCATTAGCAAAAACAGGAAAATTTGGCGATCTGAAGCAGCGCCTGATCTTCTTGTTGTTGGCTTTGGTGGTTTATCGTATTGGTTCTCATATTCCCGTACCAGGAATTGACCCTGATCAGTTGCGCCAGTTGTTTCAGGATAAAGGCGCTGGGATTCTAGGTCTGTTTAATCTTTTTTCTGGCGGGGCTTTGCAAAGATTTACCATTTTTGCGCTGGGCATCATGCCTTATATCTCTGCTTCTATTATTATGCAGCTGATGTCTGCAATTTCTCCTGCGCTTGAAGCCTTAAAAAAAGAAGGAGAAGCAGGGCGGCGGAAAATTACTCAATATACCCGGTATGGGACGCTCCTGCTGGGTTCTGTCCAGGCTGTCGGTATTTCTGTAGCTTTACAATCCCAAGCTGGTTTAGTGATTGAGCCCGGCTTGCTGTTCCAGTTTACTTGTGTAGTTTCTTTGTTAACAGGCACGATGTTTTTGATGTGGTTGGGTGAGCAAATCACTGAGCGTGGATTGGGTAATGGCATTTCAATCATTATTACCGCAGGCATTATTTCCGGGCTTCCTGGCGCGGTAGCAAAATTTTTTGAGTTGATTAATAAAGGCTCTCTTAACCCTTTAATTGCTATGCTCGTGGTTGGCTTAGTTTGTATTGTTACCGCGTTAGTTGTATTTGTTGAAAAGGGACAGCGTCGGATTATTGTTAACTACGCAAAAAGACAGGTTGGAAATAAGATTTACGGGGGGCAATCTTCCCATTTACCTTTGAAGCTAAATATGTCGGGTGTTATTCCGCCCATATTTGCCTCGTCTATTATTTTATTTCCTGCCACTATCACCAGTTGGTTTGTGCATGGAGAAAGTGCCCGCTTTCTTAAAGATTTAGCCGCAGCTTTGTCTCCTGGGCAGCCTCTGTATATTTCTTTGTATGCAGTAATGATTGTTTTCTTCGCGTTTTTTTACACAGCACTTGTCTTTAATAGCCGGGAAACTGCGGATAATCTTAAAAAAAGCGGAGCTTTTGTTCCAGGTATTCGTCCAGGCGAGCAAACAGCACGGTACATAGACAAGATTTTAATGCGTTTAACTCTAGTGGGTGCTTTGTATATTACCTTGGTATGTTTGTTACCAGAATTTTTGAATATGCGTTTATCTGTCCCGTTTTACTTTGGTGGTACTTCTCTGTTGATTATTGTTGTAGTTACGATGGATTTTATGGCTGCGGTTCAGGCATATATTATGAGCCATCAATATGAATCTTTGCTGAAGAAGTCTAACTTCAAAGGCATGAACCTGCCTCCGCGCTAAAGCTTACATGGCAAGAGAAGACTTTATTCAAATGCAAGGGGAGATTTTAGAAAATCTCCCCAATGCCACCTTTAGGGTGAAATTGGAAAATGGCCATGTTGTGCTAGGCCATATTTCAGGCAAGATGAGGATGAATTACATCAAAATCTTACCTGGAGATAAGGTAACAGTAGAGCTAACACCTTACGATCTTTCCCGGGCTCGTATTGTGTTTCGTGCAAAATAGTATAAGTACAGAAAAATGTAGATGCCTAGTCGCATGCGAAATAAAACTGATAGGAAATGGCCATGAAAGTACTCGCTTCAGTTAAGCGGATTTGCCGTAAATGTAAGATTATCAAGCGCAACGGTGTGGTGCGTGTGATTTGTGCTGATCCACGTCACAAACAGCGTCAAGGCTAATTTAAGGAAGATATATTATGGCTCGTATTGCTGGTATTAATATCCCAAATCATCAACATACCGAGATTGGCTTGACCGCTATTTATGGGATTGGTCGTGCTCGCGCTCGCTTGATTTGTGATGCTGCCCAGGTAGCGTATAGCAAAAAAGTCAAAGATCTGGATGATGCTGATTTAGAGCGTTTGCGTGACCAGGTTGGAAAATTTGCACTGGAAGGCGATTTGCGTCGTGAAGTACAGCTCTCCATTAAGCGGCTGATAGATATGGGGGCTTATAGGGGCCATCGCCATCGCCGGGGCTTACCTGTACGCGGCCAGCGGACCCGCACGAATGCCAGAACTCGCAAGGGCCCGCGTAAAGCAGGGGTCTCACTCAAAAAGTAAGCACTAAAACATAGGCAATAGGAATTTATATGGCTAAGTCATCAAGCAGTAGTGCAGCTAACCGTGTACGCAAAAAAGTGCGTAAACAAGTGAGTGATGGAATCGCTCATGTACATGCTTCGTTCAATAACACGATTATTACGATTACAGATCGGCAAGGAAATGCATTATCCTGGGGAACATCGGGAGGCCAGGGGTTCAAGGGATCCCGTAAGTCCACCCCCTTTGCTGCCCAGGTTGCTGCTGAAGCAGCAGGCCGCTTGGCTTTAGAGTATGGTCTTAAAGCAGTGGAAGTACGGATTAAAGGCCCCGGCCCCGGTCGTGAATCCTCTGTACGAGCATTAAATGCTTTGGGTATCCGGGTGACTTCCATCCAAGATATTACTCCCGTACCTCATAATGGGTGCCGTCCTCCCAAGCGGCGTCGTATCTAGGGTTTTAATTGGTTCGTATCGGTTATAGCGCGTGGTTCATCCGGGCTTTACCGTTGTGGGTATCCATGAAAAGATGAACTCATCGCATATATTTTGGTGCGAGTGAAACCGTAAAAAGGAAAAAAAGTGGCACGTTATCTTGGTCCAAAATTGAAACTCTCCCGCCGTGAAGGGACTGATCTTTATTTAAAAAGCGCCCGTCGAACAGTAGACTCGAAGTGCAAGCTGGATTCTAAGCCAGGTCAGCATGGACGTACTTCCGGGGCACGTACTTCTGATTATGGGTCTCAGCTTAGAGAGAAGCAAAAAGTCAAACGAATGTACGGGGTACTGGAACGTCAGTTTCGTCGCTACTTCGAAGAGGCGGACCGTATTAGAGGCAATACAGGGGAAAATTTAATCGCTTTGCTGGAAAAACGTTTAGATAATGTAGTCTATCGAATGGGGTTTGGCTCAACACGCGCTGAAGCGCGTCAACTGGTTAGCCATAAGGCAATCGTAGTGAATGGTCAAACGGTTAACATTCCTTCTTATTCTGTTAAAGCTGGCGATATTGTGGCTATTCGCGAAAAATCAAAAAAACAAACTCGTGTAACGGATAGTCTCCAGTTGGTGCAGCAAACTGGTTTCCCAAGCTGGGTTTCCGTTGATACCACCAAAATGGAAGGTATTTTTAAACAAGTGCCGGACCGAACGGATGTAGCCCAAGATATCAATGAAAGCATGATTGTCGAGTTGTATTCTCGTTGATCCTTTGAAGATTTTTTGCTCACTGCGTTGCGAAAAAATCGCATAACGCTAGTGGGCTTTATGCGTTTAAGAAGTGCATCGAAAGGAAAACTTGCATGGCCAATACCCCTTTTTTAAAGCCGCGCCAGATTGAAGTGGAAGCGCTCGGACCGTTTTCTGCAAAGGTGACGATGCAACCCTTTGAGCGCGGTTATGGCCACACTCTGGGCAATGCACTGCGGCGTGTGCTGTTATCGTCCATGGTGGGTTACGCGCCTACTGAAGTGTCTATCGCTGGTGTTGTGCACGAGTACTCTACCATCGAAGGTGTGCAGGAAGATGTAGTAGATATTTTGCTCAATCTCAAAGGTGTGGTTTTCAAATTGCATAACCGTGAAGAAGCTACGGTAATGCTACGTAAATCTGGAGAAGGTGTAGTTACCGCTGCTGATATTGAGTTATCCCATGATATTGAAATCGTTAATCCAGAGCATGTCATTGCACATTTAGCGGGTGGTAAGCTAGAGATGCAAATTAGAATTGAAAAAGGCCGTGGTTATGTGCCGGGTAATGTCCGGGCTTTTGGAGATGACCATAGCAAGACCATTGGCCGTATCGTGATGGATGCCTCCTTTTCTCCCGTCCGTAAAGTAAGTTATGCGGTAGAAAGCGCGCGGGTTGAACAGCGTACTGATTTAGATAAATTAGTTATGCATGTAGACACCAATGGTGCAGTTTCACCTGAAGAAGCGGTCCGTCAATCTGCGCGCATTCTTGTAGAACAGCTGGCAGTATTTGCTGCCTTGGAAGGCCAAACTGAGGCTCTGTTTGAAGCAGCCGCTCCTGCGGTACGTGCTGCTACAGGGGCTAACACTGCCGTTCAAGTTGACCCGCTCCTGACTCGACCAGTAGATGATTTAGAGCTAACAGTACGCTCTGCAAATTGTTTGAAAGCAGAAAATATTTATTATATTGGCGATCTGATTCAGCGCACGGAGAACGAGTTACTTAAGACTCCTAATCTGGGTCGTAAATCGCTTAATGAGATCAAAGAAGTGCTTGCAGCGCGTGGCTTGACATTAGGCATGAAGCTGGAAAACTGGCCACCAGCAGGTTTAGATCGTAGCAATTAACATCCATAAATAACCATAAAAAGCCTCACCGTTCCGCGCAATAGATGCGATAGAAGAAACGGCAACTAAGACTGAAAGAAAAGGAATAATCATGCGTCATGCCAATGGATTGCGCAAACTTAACCGTACTTCCTCACATCGCTTAGCAATGTTGCGGAATATGAGTAACTCTTTGCTTAAGCATGAGATTATTAAAACCACCTTACCCAAGGCTAAGGAATTGCGCAGGGTGGTAGAACCAATGATTACCTTGGCTAAGGTGGATTCCTTAGCTAATAAGCGTCTTGCGTTTAACCGCTTGCGTGACCGGGATATGGTTGTGAAGCTGTTTGCAGAGTTAGGTCCGCGGTATGCCGCTCGACCAGGAGGCTATGTGCGCATTTTGAAATACGGCTTTCGCAAAGGAGATAATGCTCCAATGGCATTGGTCGAACTTGTAGATCGCCCAGAGCAAATGACCCCCGCTCCTACTGAGGCACCAGCCCCTCAGACTGAGTAGTTTTAGTTGGGATTAAAGGTAGACCTGTTTTTATTTACACTACTAAAAGCCGTGCAACACTGTCGCAGTCTTGCACAGCTCTCTTATCAGTAGGGCTGTGGACTAATGTGTAAATTTAAAAACTTGTTGATTTTTAGGTCATCTTAGGTGAATCAGGCAGCGGTACATAATCCACTACTGGATGATATTACTGCGGTAGTTGTTACTTTTAATAGCGCCCATTGCATTGCAAACCTGGTTAAGACACTCCAGAGTTTTCCCCATATCGTTATTGTGGATAACGCCAGTAATGATGACAGTGTGGCTATTCTCCAAGCCCGCTTACCTCAAGCTCGTATAGTGCAGAGTAAGCGGAACCTTGGATTTGGAGCTGCTAATAATAGAGGCCTGGCAGAGACCTATACCCCGTACGTCTTATTGCTCAACCCCGATTGTTCGCTGAGCCTTCAGTCTCTAACTTTGCTAAAAAAATGGCTCCAAAAAGGTGCAAGCGTCGCCGTGCCTCAATTAATGAATCCTGAAGGTGTTCAGTACAGGCCTGAGTTTAGTTATCGTCCGAGTGAATTTTCCTGGCGCAGTCACGCCCCCTTAGCAGAAGGGCCGCTCTGCGTAGAGTTTGCCTGCGCAGCATGTTGGCTAGCCTGCACAGAGATTTTACGCAGTGTAGGGGGATTTGATGAGCGCTTTTTTCTTTATTATGAAGATGATGACTTGTGCTTGCGCTTACGGGCAGCGGCCCATGAGATTGTAGTTGAGCCTGCCGCCCAAGCTCAGCATGTCTCTGGAGGTTCTAGTACCCCTGGCATTAGGTCGCTTTGGGTACGTAGTTTTCATCTCGCGCGCAGCAAAATACTACTTACTGCTTTTTATCGTGGCACAGGAGTAGCTTTGCTGCGAAGACTTCTATTGTTTATAGAAGCGCTACTGGGGTTAGTTTTAAAACCATTGCTATTGGATAGAGTGGGGACCGTTCGCAGTGCGGCTCGTCTATGGGGAGCCTTAAGTGCGCCTTGGTTTGCTAAAAATCACACTTTGAAAAAATCCCGCTGATTGTTTGCGTATGGGAATTGTTAAAAATTCTAGGGTTAATACACCCTAGCGTTGCTCCGGTAAAGCCAGCTGTAATTTTTTTCCTGCCACATCAAGAGGTTTACCCTTTCGGGCCCGTTTGCCTTCATAAGCCTGCAAAGCACGCGCAGTATAGTGCTCTTCAATTATTTTGCCCCGGAACTCTCGTTTAAGCACAAGTCCATTCGCTGCAATAGGTACGGCTGCTTTCAGAAATTCTCCCTCTTCAAGACCCATTAATATCAGTCCCTTGCCTCCGGCAGGCAGGGTTTTTATTTCTTCAAGCGTAAACATGAGCAGACGCTCTTTACCTTCTTTACCACCCATGCATACTATTGCAGTTGAGTCTTGAGGTATAAACATGGGAGTAATAGGCTCATCATTTTCTTCCAGACTAATAAAACTTTTACCACCGCGTTGGCGGGTGAGCATATCAGAAATCTTTGCAGAAAAACCCATTCCTTTACGGGTCGCTAACATAAGCCTTGCGCTCGCAGGTCCTGCTAGCATATGAACAATTCGACTGTTTCCCTCTAATTCAATTAATGTAGTGACAGGCTGCCCATCTCCCCGCGCAGAAGGTAGCAAGCTTACAGGAACTGAATATACGCGGCCATTGCTAGCAATAGCAATTAAATAGTCCAAGGTGCTGCATTCAAAAATACCACTTAAAGTATCGCCCTGTTTAAAGCTAAACAAGCTTGTATCGTGACCATGTCCTTGTCGACTTCGCACCCACGCTTTTTCAGAAATAATCACTGTAACCGGTTCATTCTCAAGTTTGACCTCAAGGGTAGATTTTTGAGCTTGTTTTATTAAAGTACGGCGAGCATCGCCATATTGCTTGGCATCAGCGCTTATTTCCTTGATCAGTAAACGCTTCAGTGCCGTTTCGCTACCAAGCAGCTCTTCTAGCTCAGTCTTTTCCGTTAGCAATTGCTCTAATTCTTGTTTAATTTTCAGGGCTTCCAAGCGTGCTAATTGCCGCAAGCGGATATCCAAAATATCCTCTGCTTGTTTATCAGATAATTTAAATGCAATGATCAGATCAGTTTTTGGATCCTCTGCAGCGCGGATAATTTTTATAACCTTATCAATATTCAGTAGAACTGCTTGTCGGCCTTCAAGAATATGGATTCGATCATTCACCTTACTCAGTCGGTGCTTACTGCGTTGCTTTACAGTATCCGCGCGAAAACTGATCCATTCTTTTAAAATTTGCCGCAGGTTTTTCTGCTGAGGACGTCCATCCAGTCCAATGGTCACCAGATTCATGGGGCATGAAGACTCAAGACTGGTCTGGCTCAGAAGAGTATTAACAAGGTGTTGACGATCAATTCTGCTAGTTTTCGGTTCGAAAACAAGGCGCACAGCCGCATCTTTGCCGGATTCATCACGAGCACTATCTAAAACAGCCAGCAGTTGTGTCTTTAACTGTTGTTGCTCATTGCTTAAGGTTTTTTTCCCAGGTTTTATTTTAGGGTTGGTAATTTCCTCAATTTCTGAAAGCACTTTAGCTGTGGAAACACCTTCTGGTAATTCCGTGAACACCAGCTGCCATTGCCCACGAGCCAGTTCTTCAAATTCATATTGAGCTCTGACTCTGATTGAACTACGACCTGTACGATAAGCTTCTGCAAGCTCTGCCTGAGAAGAGATGATTTGCCCGCCTCCAGAAAAATCTGGTCCTGGGATAATCTGTAGCAGTTGTTCATCGGGAAGGTTTTCATTTCGGATGAGCGCGATGGCAGCTTCTGCTATTTCTCGCAAGTTATGGGAAGGAATCTCAGTGGCCATTCCTACCGCAATTCCGGAGGCACCGTTTAATAACAACAGAGGTAAACGGGCTGGTAGTAAAGAAGGTTCCTGATAGGTTCCATCATAATTTGGGACAAACTCTACGGTACCTTGCTCAATTTCATCTAGGAGCAAACGTGCAATAGGAGTAAGTCGAGCCTCCGTATATCGCATGGCCGCAGCCCCATCCCCATCACGGCTGCCAAAGTTTCCTTGTCCATCAATAAGCGGATAGCGCAGTGTAAAGTTCTGCGCAAGTCTGACCAGTGCATCGTAGACGCTTTGATCTCCATGGGGATGTAACTTACCTAAAACATCTCCGACTACGGCTGCACTTTTGCGAGGTTTAGAAACAGGGCCCAGACCCATTTCGTGCATCGCATACAAAATTCTGCGTTGTACAGGTTTTAATCCGTCCTGTATCTGCGGAAGGGCTCTGCCTTTAACTACTGAAATGGCATAGTCAAGATAGGCGCGTTCGGCAAATTTGCCGAGGGTAACGGTATTTTCAAAGTCTTCTTCAAAAGCCGCCTGAGTCAATATTTCTTTGGTCATGGTATTGGTTTTCCGTTATTGATTTTTACGGTTTAGATATCTACCGCAGCTTCATTACCATGTTCTTCAAGCCAGCTCTTACGTTGAGAAGCCTCTGTTTTACCCATTAACATATGGAACATACTGCTTGTATCAGCTGTAGATAATTGACCCAAGGTAACTTTTACCAAACGACGCGTGTCGGGGTTCAGGGTAGTTTCCCATAGCTGGGTCGGATTCATTTCCCCTAAGCCTTTAAAGCGACTAATAGTCCAGACCTTATCAGAAAAACCCTCTTTCCGAAGCTTCTCTAAGGCATGCGTGAGTTCACCATTATCTAAACAATAAATTTTTTGTGCGGGTTTTTTCCCTTGGCTAGGGACATCTACTCGATATAGAGGAGGTTGAGAAATGTAGACATGTCCCCGCGCAATCAATTGTGGAAAATGTTTATAAAACAGGGTGAGTAAAAGTACCTGAATATGGGAACCATCTACATCCGCATCAGACAAAATACATACTCGTCCATAACGCAAACTGGAAAAATCAATAGATGATTCATTGGTATGGGGATCGATACCGATTGCTACCGCTATATCATGTACCTCGTTATTGGCAAACAGGCGGTCCCGATCTACCTCCCAGGTGTTTAGCACTTTTCCGCGTAAGGGCAAGATAGCCTGAAACTCTTTGTCACGACCCATTTTTGCGCTTCCCCCGGCCGAATCACCTTCTACCAGATAGATTTCGTTGCGACTGATGTCTGTACTTTCACAGTCGGTTAATTTTCCGGGCAATATCGCAACGCCGCTGCTTTTGCGTTTTTCAACTTTTTGCGCAGAGCGCAAGCGGCTTTGTGCCTGTTTAATGACTAACTCTGCAAGCTTTTTGCCTAGCTCGACATGTTCGTTAAGCCACAGTTCAAGAGTGGGTTTGACGTAACTACTGATCAGCCGCACTGCATCTCGAGAGTTAAGACGTTCTTTAATTTGCCCCTGAAATTGAGGATCTAATACCTTGGTACTAAGAATAAAGCTAGCTCGGTTAAACACATCCTCCGGTAAAAGCCGCACTCCTTTTGGCTGAAGATTATGCAGTTCAATAAAGCTTTTGACTGCAGCAAACAAGCCTTCGCGTAAGCCGCTTTCATGGGTTCCTCCAGCAGGGGTATGGATCAGATTGACGAAAGATTCACGGATGAGATTACCTTCTTCTGTCCATACAACAACCCATTGCCCACCCTCGCCTTCAGCAAAGGTATCGTGTCCAGCACAGGTAAATTGTTGCCCTTCAAAAGGTGAAATGATGGGGTCTATGCCTTGCAGCTCGCTTAGCAGATATGCTTTTAAACCATCGGCATATATCCAGCTTTGTATTTCATTTGTTTTTTCAATTTTGAGGGTGAAACGTACCCCCGATAAAAGCACTGCTTTACTGCGTAAGCTGCGCGCAAGTTCAGGGTACGGTATCAAAGGTGAATCAAAATATTCAGCCGCCGGATAGACGAGTACACGCGTACCATTTTTCTTGTCGCTTTTACCTATAGGGGTGATATGAAGCTTGTCTTTAAGCTCACCGTGCTCAAAAGCCAGAGTATGCACCCGGTTTTCACGCCATACGGTAACCGCTAGCCGCTTAGAGAGGGCATTGGTAACACTGACACCTACGCCATGCAAGCCTCCTGAGAAAGCATAGGCCCCTTCTTGCTGCTTATCAAATTTTCCGCCCGCATGCAGTTTTGTAAAAACTATTTCTACCACGGGGATTTTTTCTTCAGGGTGAAGGCCACAGGGTATGCCCCGTCCTTCATCTTCAACTTCTATACCGCCGTCTATCCGTAAGGTGACTGTAATATGTTTTCCGTAGCCTGCTAATGCTTCATCACAGGCATTGTCAATGACTTCCTGAACGATGTGCAGAGGGTTCTCAGTACGGGTATACATGCCTGGCCGCTGTTTGACAGGTTCCAGACCTTTAAGCACTTTAATAGAGGATTCGCTATAAGAATTTACTTTTGAGGCCATATGAAATCAGTTTTATTTACAAGGCTGATTTTAGAGAAATAAAAAACTTGTTTTAAATCAACAAGTAAAGAGAGTTTTTGAAGCTATACATTAAATGTAGGGGCTAGCAAATGTTTTTAAGAACTCTCTCAACTTAGGAAGTATAAGGAAAATGAAAACTGCTAATTCTTAGCGCGCCTTATCTCTATCCAAAAAGAACTGCAAGTACCGTTTTTCTTCTGCTTCCCAATCTCTTTGCAGATCAACTGTGAAGCAATGCGGGCCAAATTTTAAGGGATATGCTTGAGCCTTTATCCATACTGTACTTTCAAAGCGACTACAAACTCTTCCATCCAGAAAATATTGACGTCCAAGTTGTTGGAATAAGTCCATTAAATCCCGCCTGCTGATGTGGATTTTTCCCCCAGGCGGTAAATTGAAAGTGATTAAGTTATTTGACCCTGCCCTAACAATCGGATGAACTGGGGGCTCTACATAAACATTTTTGATGAGAGTGCCAAACTCGAAACGATGTCCAGTGAAAAAAGTCTCTTCAGGGGTATATCGCAAGTTGACTGGGTGAGGGTTGGTATTTTCAACGGTAATTTCACCTATACTCATGTTGAAAACAGGGGTTTGCCCGTCCGCATTTTTACCACTCAGATAAGTGATGTTTAAACCCGAGATTTGTAAAGATTGCACAATACCGCGTTCTGTAACTACTTGTTCCATTCTTGCCTGTACTGTTGGGAAAAATAAAACAGCGAGAAACAGCAGTATCAATAATTTTAGCCGCCTGGTTTTAAGTTGCATTGCCTCGTATCCAGAGGCGCTTGAACACTCCTAATACATCGTCTATATAAGTAAAGACTACTGGAATGACTAGCAAACTTAAAAAGGTGGAGGTAATCAGACCTCCGATCACAGCAACTGCCATCGGGGAGCGGAAAGATGGGTCAGCAGAACCCCACCCTATAGCAATAGGTAGCATTCCTGCTCCCATGGCAATCGTCGTCATCACGATAGGTCGGGCACGTTTGTGACAGGCGTCTATTAATGCATCCCAACGATTCATTTTCAAATCGCGGCGAGCCACAATGGCATATTCCACCAGTAAGATGGAATTTTTGGTTGCGATACCCATTAGCATAATAAGCCCGATTAACGAGGGCATAGAAAAACTTTTTTGAGCGATAAGCAAACCTAAAAACGCTCCCCCGAGCGATAAGGGCAAAGCAGCAAGAATCGTAACGGGCTGAAGAAAATCTTTAAATAATAAGACCAGCACAATATAAATACACAATACTCCAGTTAACATAGCCAGTGCAAAACTGGCAAACAGCTCCCCCATTACCTCTGCATCTCCAATTTCGGTTTGTTTAACCCCGGCAGGTAAATTTTTGATGCTGGGTAATTCTGCTACAGCTTTAGTCACCTCTCCTAACGGCAGGCCAGACAGCTCGATTTCAAACTGGATGTTGCGTGCTCTATCATAACGTTCAATAACGGCTGGACCGCCTGAAAATTCGAGTCTTGCTACCTGGCCAAGCTGTACGGGGCCTTTACTGCCGGGTACAGTCAGGCACTCCAGGGTAGAGAGATTTTGCCGTGCCTGCTCATCAAGCTTTACTACAATAGGGATTTGTCTTTGCGCCAAATTCAACTTAGGCAAAGAAACATCATAATCTCCACTGGTAGCAACGCGCAGTGTTTCTGCAATAGCCGCTGAAGTAACCCCTAAATCGGCAGCTTTAGCAAAATCGGGCCGTACAGCAATTTCTTGACGGGATAGGCTGGCGTTAGAGGCTACGCTACCTAAACCCGGGATAGTACGCAGGTCGCGCTCTACAGCGGCGGCGGCGCTCTGCAGTGCTTGCGCATCCTCGCCAGTTAGCACAAGTATGTATTTTTCTCCCGAGCCTCCTAAGCCTACCCGACTGCGTATCCCCGGTAACTCCTCCAGCGCTTTGCGAATATTGGCTTCAATGCCTTGTTTGCGAGGTCGCATTCCCCGTTCAGCAAGCAAGATAGTCAGTGTGGCTTTACGGGTTTCAGCAGCGCCAGCAGGAGCAAAAGGGTCACTGCCCGCAGCTCCACCGCCTATCGTGGTATAGATTGACTTTACATGCTGTACCTTGCTCAGGAGTTGGCGTGCAGTCTCCGCAACAACTATCGTTTGCTCAAGAGTGCTTCCCGGCGGTAATTCTAAATAGACCTGAGTCTGGGAATTGTCATCGGGTGGAATAAAACCCGTGGGTAGTAAGGGTATCAGCATAATAGAGCCCACAAAAAACAGCCCGGATGCAATGACTGTAATGAGCCGATGATTCAAACACCATGCGGCCGCCCGCAAATACCAGCGCATAAAACGGCCTTCTTGATGGGTACTGATAATCGGTTTAAGAATATAGGCTGCCATCATGGGAGTCAGAACCCGCGCCACCACTAAAGATGCGAATACCGCAAATGCGGCTGTCCATCCAAATTGTTTGAAAAATTTTCCTGCAATCCCGCTCATAAAAGCGGTGGGTAAGAAAACCGCGATCAAAGTAAAGGTAGTGGCAATCACCGCAAGACCAATTTCATCTGCGGCCTCCATGGCTGCTTGATAAGGAGTTTTACCCATGCGCAAATGCCGCACAATATTTTCAACTTCAACAATGGCATCATCTACCAATATGCCGATCACTAAAGACAAGGCTAGCAGGGTGACGACGTTGATAGAAAAACCAAAATAGTGCATTCCGATAAAGGCTGGAATGACGGATAAAGGTAAAGCTACAGCAGAAACAAAAGTAGCTCGCCAGTCACGGAGAAATACCCACACTACGATAACGGCGAGGATCGCTCCTTCAATTAATAAGGTTAACGATGCCTGGTATTCCTCTGCAACGGGGGTGACAAAATCAAAAGCCTGAGTGATCTCAAGGCCGGGGTTCTGAAGCTTTAGTTCAGCAAGCGCTTTTTCTACACCGTCCCCCACCTCCAGTTCGCTGGCCCCTTTACTGCGCGAGACTTCAAATCCAACCACAGAAACGCCGTTTAAGAAAGCGGCTGCACGGGGTTGGGCGATGGTGTCAGTAATCGACGCAATCTGGTCTAGCCGTACACTACGACCATCTGGCAAAGCAAGTTCCAGATTTTCCAATTCTTTTGCAGAGGCTACAGTAGCCAAGGTTCTAACAGGTTGTTCACTCCCTCCTAGATCTGTCTTGCCTCCCGCTGCTTCCATTTGTACTTGACGTAACTGGCGGGAAATATCTGCTGCGGAAGCATTAAGCGCCTGCAACTTATCGGGATGCAAGGCAATATGCACTTCCCGCTCAACACCTCCTACCCGGTTTACTGCCCCGACACCCCGTACGCTTAACAGACGTCGCGCTACTGTGTTATCTACAAACCAGGAAAGAGCTTCGGCATCCATGCGCCCCGATCGAATGGTATAGGCCAAGATGGGTGCCCCTGCCACATTTAATTTGCTGATCGCGGGATCACGCAAATCTGCCGGTAAGTCTGCCCGTATTTGAGAAACTGCGGAGCGCACATCATCTACCGCTTCTTGCACCGGTTTTTCCAGCCTAAATTCTGCAGTTAAAGTGACTCCACCATCTTGTACTTTGGTGTAGATATGTTTGATGCCTTGCAGAGTGGCGAGCGCATTTTCAATTTTGCGCGCTACCTCATTTTCAAGCTGTGCAGGCGAAGCTCCTGGTAGAGATGCCACTACATTGACCGTGGGTAAATCCAGATCGGGGAAATTCTGAATTTTCATCGCGTTGTAGCTGATGACACCGGCAAAAGTCAGCAGCACAAAGACCATAATGGCTGCAATCGGA
Source organism: Burkholderiaceae bacterium (assembly GCA_019695155.1). Taxonomy (GTDB): domain Bacteria; phylum Pseudomonadota; class Gammaproteobacteria; order Burkholderiales; family Burkholderiaceae_C; genus Piscinibacterium. Next base: position 24,061 of record JAIBAO010000027.1, read on the forward strand.
TTTTTAATCGACCAAGAAGAAACGTTCATTGCAGACTCACGATTCAGTTGCGCAGGTTAACTGCAGAGCCTGCAGGGGCAGTTACAACTTTAACTAAATCACCATCTGCCAAGAAAGCCGCCCCACTAGCGATCACGGCTTGATCGGTTTTTAGACCCGCTAATACCTCGATTTGATCTGCTTGACGTCGTCCGATGCTTAGTTTTGTCTGAACGACGCGATTATCGGGTTGCAACACAAATACATAGCTGAACCCATCTCTTAGTACCACGGCTTGCTGAGGTAGGGTCAAAGCCGGGCTGCGTCCTAGTTCAAAACTACCTTTTGCAAACATTCCTGCGCGTGCTTCGGAATGCAGAGGTAAATCGACGTAAACCATAGCATTACGGGTTTGCGGGTTCACTGTTGGAGCCACCATACGTACTTTGCCGTTTACTGCCGCACCATTGGCAAGAGTGAGCTTAACTTCCTGTGCGGGTTTTATCCGGCTTAACTCGCTTGAGGTGACTTCGGCACGCCATTCCAGGCGGTTTTTTCGGATAAGTTTGAATAACTCCTGCCCTGGTTGGGTAACTGCTCCTACCGTGGCTAACCTCTCTGAAATAACGCCATCATCGGGGGCGATTACCTGAGTTTGACGCAGGCGGATTTGCGCACTGTTTACACGAGCCTGCGCAGATTTAAGTTGTGCTTTTGCACTTGTTTCAGCAGTAGTGTATTGCAGAATTTGCTGTGCACTGAGTGCCCCGCTAGCTGCCAAAGTACGAGCTTTTTCTGCATTAAACTGTGCTTGGCCTAAGGCTGCTTGTGCTTCTTCAAGAGCCGCTTGCTGCTGTGCAAGCTCTGCAGCTACTGTCTCGCTGGCAAAACTTGCCAGTATCTGTCCGCGCTGTACGGTATCTCCTACATTTACGTTAACTGTCGCTAGCCGCAAACCTCCTATTTCACTGCCGATCAGCGCTTCTTGCCAAGCAGCAACACTACCATTGGCATATAGCTGGACAGGCCAATCCTTGGTTTGGGGCTTGATGATGCTTACTGTTAAAGCGGCTTTTGCCGGGTTTGCAGCATTTGTTTTCTTTTCATTGGCCCCCACTGTGTTAAGAATGATCAGAAATCCGATACCTGCTGTGACGAGTAGTAAACTCTTATAAGAAAAAAGTTTGAATCGAGGGTAAATATTTTTTTGCATGACAAATCTTTCATTTTCGATCTTATGGTCGGGCAGAAATTAAATGAGTTGTGTTAATTTCCTGGGAGTCTTTATCAGCCTGCCAGCCTCCTCCCAAAGCTTTGTAAAGAGAAACCCAGGCCAAGCGTTGAGCGCTTTGTAAATTTATTAAACCTTGCTGTGCAGCCAAGGTGAGGCGTCGAGCTTCTTCTAGCTCTAATAAACTGGCAGTACCCGCTTTTTGCCGTTCTTCACTCGCTTTAAAAAATAGCTGATAGTCGCGGCTGGCAGTAGTGGCATCTTCTACCCGTTGAGTTGCAGCGTTCAGACGTACGAGTGCTTCCTCTACTTCACGCACTGCGTAAAGGGTGCGCTGCCGGTAATTTGCTTGGGCTTCGTGATAGCGTGCTTGGGCTGCCTCCACATTAGCACGCCTTCGGCCCGCATCAAATAACGGTAAATTTATAAGGGGGCCAAAAGACCAAGTGTTGGAATCGCTGTTTGCTCCTTCCAAACGAATCCCTGCAATACCGATACTACCTGTTAGGGAAATACGTGGATAACGGTTAGCTTCTGCTATGTTAATTTCACTGCTGGTGGCAGCAAGTTCTCGTTCGCTGGCTGCAATATCGGGGCGTTGGGATAAAGTCTGTGCGGGTATGCTGGTGACCTTAATTTGTTGTGGGGTGGGTAAGTGCTCCTTGTGCGAAAGCTTGATACGCAACTCGGGCTCGGGCAAATTTGTTAAGGCTACCAAGGCTTTTACATTTAAGTCACACTCGGCCTGTTGGGACACGAGGCGTTGACGCCCATCTGCCGCGGAAGCTTGAGTTAAAGCCCCTTCTGCTGTAGCGGTAAAACCTGCCTGGACTTTTAAAGCCGTTAATGCAGCAGTTTGTTGTCTAGATAAGGCATCTTGCCCAGCAATTTTTAGCAGAGCGCTGCAAGTGCGCCAAGCGATAATCGTACTTGCTACTTCTGCCGCCAAGGAAATACGGGCATCATGCCATTCAGCGGTCCGCGCGGCCAAGCGAGCGGTGGCCGCTGTACGCGCACTGCGATTTGCACCGAATAAATCCAGCTCCCAAGCAGCATCAAGAGTTCTCGTGGATGTAGTTGCAACAGATGTTGGATTACCAGAAGCACTATTATTGATTAAGCTGTTGCTCCGATTAACCCGCACATTTGCATCCAGTGCGGGCCAGGCTCCTGCATAGCTTGCTTTTAAAGTAGCCCGTGCTTGTTCAATGCGTGCTAATGCCTGTTCCAGTGTAGGGTTATTGAGTTGAGCGCTGGCGATTAATTCCGGCACCAAAGGATCATCAAACTGCTGCCAGAAGTTATTAAGATTAGTCAGAGAGTTTTGCTCAGATGGAACAGGCAGCGGGGCTTGCCATACCGCAGCAGTACTAAAAGTTGGAGCTTGGTAAACCGGCCCTACTGAGCATGCGGAAAGTGTTAAAACACCCAACAATTTGATAAGTAAGTAGATCTTCCGCCGATTATTTAAAACAAAATAAGATTGAAAAAAAGCAAAAATAAACATTCACATGCTTTCTATCTATAAAGATTTTTTTAAGCAGTAGAGTCAGCTGCTGGAAGATTTTAAAAGATTATTTTTTTATTAAGCTGAATGGATGCTTTTTAGTTCCAATTTATATTGGAAATGTTACACAGACGTCGATTATTTTCCTGAAAATAGAAAAACCAGTCTAAACATTTAACTTGTCTGCGGATAAGTAGTTTTTTAGGTAGATGTCAAAGGGCATCGTATCGGTAGACTCGATTCTGCTTTGTTCCTGAACAGAATCCTGAGCAAGCCGCTTAAATCGTGCTGCCATTGGTTCTGGATAGGGCAGGTTTAAAAGGGTGTTTCGGCTCTGGATAGACTGGGTTTTGATAAAGCCAGTATAAGAGTTACTAAACTCTGTTGCCATTTTTTGCAGCATGCGAGCGGAAGGCAAAAGTTTTGGATCGGTCAAAGCTTCTTGAGCTGCCGTAAGCGCTTCTGCATGAGGTTTGTGGATGTTAGCTGCATCCAAAGCAGTAGCTACCGGAACACACTCTTCCAATATCTCTGCAGCCCATTTTTTAAGGCTGGTAGAGCCAGAAGTGCTTTCTAATAGCAACTCTGGCTCACGTCCCCGGTTTGCCACACGGTCTTGGTTACGGCCTATCGCTGCAATTTCTTCAGGCGTATCGGGAGGGCTATCTGTTAAAAGACAGTGCAATAAAAATATATCTAGAAAATGAATGGTTTTGGCATTGATTCCAATGATTTCAAAAGGATCCAGATCCATACAACGTACTTCGACATATTCTACCCCGCGCTCTCGCAAGGCATGTAAAGGGCGTTCCCCCGGATGGATAACTCGCTTAGGTCGAATAGTTCCATAAAATTCGTTTTCAATCTGTAACAGGGTATTACTAAGCTGGTTATAGTCCCCCCCAGGGTTGCGAATTCCGATGGCTTCATAGGGAGGGTAGGGTTTGGTTAGGCCTTCTTCTAAAGAGGAGGCATAGTTATCCAAACTGTTGTAGCTGACTGATAGAGTGGTCTGCGCATCGCTTTGGTACCCTAAACGACCCATGCGTAATGAAGTAGCATAAGGCATGTAAAGTGTATTTTTTGCTAGCACTTGAAGCTGATGTTGACGGCCTTCTACAAAGCTTGTGCACAAGGCAGGAGAAACGCCGAACAGATACAACAATAAAAAACTGTGCCTGCGAAAATTACGGATTAGTGAAAAATATTCTTCGCTAGATACCTGTGGCATAGACCAGTTGTAGTGGATGCCTGAGATAGTCTGCATCCGTCTTCCGTAGCGATGGCCAAGTCCCATCCGATAAATACTTTTTGCCCGACCAATATTGGAGGAGCCATAACGACCCAGCGGGATAGTCTCATCAGTAGGCAGCCCACAAGGCATGCTACCTACCCATAACATTTCTTCTCCAATGGAGCGATAAACGTGCTGATGAATCTGCGTGAGCTCAGCCAGGCAGCTATTCACATCGGTATGCACTCCGGTAATTAATTCAAGCTGTGATTCGGAAAAATCGGTAGTGATATGGGGATGAGTCAGCGCAGAACCTAAGGCTTCAGGATGTGGGGTTAATGCTAACGTTCCGCTAGATTGAGCCCGCAAACTCTCTTTTTCTATGCCACGGCGAATACCCGACAAAATACCAGGTGAAAGGGTATTTAAGCGTTTTTCCAAGCGATTCATTCAAGACTTTCAAAATGATTGGTGTGAAAAGTAACAGATTCTAGGAGGTAAACACAGCGCTAACTTGTAATATCTAAGGCTATGGCCTATGGTGAAAATTTTTATATCAATCAAAAATTTCCATTAATTGCTTTTTGCTTTTTTAAAAACGGTAAATCTTGCAGTACTGTAGCGTACACTGGATAGGTTTGTATTTGTTCTTAGCGTTGCAGGCTAGTTGCGGTGTTTAAAAAATTCATAAGTCTTTGTTTTCAAGCCATAAAAGATGAACATACTGAGCTCTCAACTCGCAGAAATTTCAAACTGGCGTACCCAAAGTCTGAACCGTATTAAGGAGTGGTTAGATGGATTAAAAGATATAGGTTTGGCTGCAGACGGTGCAGATGCTGAACTCGAGCGTATTAAACAGGCTGCAGCCAGTGATCGGGTTTGTGTGGCTTTTGTAGCGGAGTTTTCTCGTGGAAAATCCGAGCTGATTAATGCCCTGTTTTTTTCGGGATATGGTCAGCGTGTTGTGCCTAGCGGTGCGGGTCGCACTACCATGTGTCCTACTGAATTTGAATACGACCCGGCTTACCCGCCCTCTATTCGTTTATTGCCTATTCAGACGCGCGCTCTTGCTTCGACTCTGATGGAGTTAAAAGCTAATCCGCAGGTTTGGGAGACCCAGCAAATAAATCCAGCTGATGCGAACGATGTCGCTAGACAACTAATGCGTGTTAAGGAAACCCAATTTGTAGATTTGGCAAGTGCGGAAACTTTAGGTCTGGCTAGTGATGAATTACCCCATGCACATGCTGTTGAAATTCCACGCTGGAGGCACGCGATTGTTAACCTGCCTCATCCTTTGCTTAAGCAGGGCTTAACCATTATTGATACCCCCGGTCTTAATGCGCTAGGTTATGAACCTGAATTAACACTTTCCGTGCTTCCGTCAGCCAATGCTGTGTTATATGTCTTGGCAGCAGATACGGGCGTTACAAAATCTGACGCTGAAATATGGAACACCTTGCTAGCGACTGTGCCAAAAATAGGCCGAATTGTAGTGCTCAATAAAATTGATGCCATGTGGGACGAATTGCGCCCTCATCAAGATATTGAGTCTGATATTTATCATCAAGCTGTTTCAGTTGCGCAGACCTTAAATGTACCTGAGGGGCGCGTTTTTGCTTTATCAGCTCAGAAAGCGCTTCAAAGTCGAATTACGCATAACCCTGCGCTTGAAGAAAAAAGCCGTATTAAAGAACTGGAAATGGCGCTCTCTCAAGAAATTCTACCTGCCCGCCGGGCTTTATTGTCGGAGCGGTTTATGCGTTTTGTGGATGAGTTAACTGCTAGCGCACAATCTGTACTGCAAGCTAGGCTCAAGAGTATGGATGCGCAATCTGATGAACTTACTCAGCTATCCAGTGGAAAAGCCAATGTAGCGCAATCTCTCATTGAACGGGTGCAAGCGGAAAAGACCTCTTTTGAAAAAGCCCTTAAGGCGCTTTTTGCGTTACGATCTGTGGTCAGTCGGCATGCACGCTCTGCCATCAATAGCCTATCGCCTCAACCTGTAAGGCAGATGCCTAAGCAACTGAAGCTTGCTGAGGCAAAAAATGCTCGTGACTTAAGGAATTGTTTCGACGCTTTGGTAACCTATACGCGCACGGAATTGGCAAAAGCCCAGGCAGAATGCCATGATGCTTACCAGGCAGTACAGGCTATGCAAACTCACTTACAAAGTCAGCATCGTTTACAGTTACCTGCACTTAAGCCTTTTAGTATCAATCGCTACACAACTCAAATTGATTTAATTGAACGTGCTGCTTTGCGGGTCTTGCCGAGTCTGCCTATTTTGCTGCCCGGAACGCGTACGAACGCACAGCGCATGATTATTGCGGCTAGTCAGCATTTTGCCTCTATATTAGAGAAAGCAGGGCGAGAAGCTACCAGCTGGCTTAACACTTTAACTTCTCCTTTGGATCGCCATATGCGTGATCAGCAAAATCAGTTAAAGCGAAGAGAAGAAAGCCTAAGTCGAATGAGTAATGCACGTGAATCTTTGGCTAATCGTTTGGCAGAGCTCGCTGAAAGTCATGCGAATGCCTCTTTGCAGCTTCATGAATTAACCCGGAATCATTCAGTTCTGCGCACTGTTATCAAGTAAATGCCTGCATTTTCCACCGCGCTGATTGCCTGGCAAAAACAACACGGTCGACATGATTTGCCTTGGCAAAACACTAGCGATGCTTATCGTATCTGGGTGTCAGAAATTATGCTGCAACAAACTCAAGTTGCGGCTGTTAAAAGCTATTACTTAAAGTTTATGCAGCGTTTTCCTCAGGTTCAGTCCTTAGCTGATGCACCTCTGGAAGAGGTATTGGCATTGTGGAGTGGTCTAGGATATTACAGCCGTGCGCGTAATTTGCATCGCGCAGCCAAAATAGTAGTGCAGCAATATGGGGGAAAGTTTCCTGAAGATCCTTTACTGATTGAACAGTTACCCGGAATAGGCCGCTCTACTGCTGCGGCTATTGCAGTGTTTGCGTACGGAGTAAAGGCAGCCATTTTGGACGGCAATGTTAAGCGGGTGTTATCGCGCACACATGCTATCGAAGGCTACCCGGCAAGCCCAGCAACTCAAAAACAGCTTTGGACCCTAGCAGAATCTCTGCTGCCCCCTCAGGAAATTCAAGCTTATACCCAAGGATTAATGGATCTGGGAGCTACTATTTGTGTCCGCCTTAATCCAAAGTGTTTACTATGCCCGCTTCATTCCCACTGCCAGGCTTATAAGCAGGGCAGAGTTTCTCATTTTCCAACTCCAAAACCTAGGCGCGCTTTGCCTGTACGATATGCTACGGTTTGGATTTTGCGGGCCGAGCAAGGCGTATGGTTAGAAAGCCGTCCGCCCACCGGTATCTGGGGCGGTTTGCTTAGCCTGCCACAGACAGAAGGGCACTGGCAAGCGGGGCAGGCACTGCCAGAATTTCCATCGCTTCCGGGGCAAGTCGTAGACCCGCAATTGCTGCCTAGCTTTACCCATACCTTTACGCATTTTAAGTTGCAGATTCAGCCAGTATTAACGAGCCTTCAGCAGCCTTTTACCGTGAAAGCGGCTGAAGCATTAGGGCGTTTTATCCTGCCTGAGGAAATTGCTACGGCCCCATTGCCAGCGCCCGTAAAAAAAGTATTGTTAGCGCTGTTAGTGACTGATTGTTTATGAATATATTATTTTTGCATCAAAATTTCCCGGGTCAATTTGTGCATTTAGCCCCAGCACTTGCAAAGCGAGGCCATAAAGTAGTAGCCCTGACCATGAATAGGGTTATTTCACTTGCCGGGGTACAAGTTTTTAGCTATCGGCCTAGCCGTGGTTCCAGTAAAGAAATTCATCCTTTTGCTGCTGATTTTGAGACTAAAGTCATTCGAGCTGAAGCTTGTGGCATAGCGATGATCTCTTTAAAGCAGCAGGGGTTTACCCCTCATATTGTTATTGCGCATCCTGGCTGGGGCGAGGCTTTGTTTGTCAAAGATATTTTTCCCCAGGTTAAGCTGTTGAGTTTTCTAGAGTTTTTTTATTACGCTCAAGGTAGCGATTTCGATTTTGATCCGGAATTTGCAGAAATTGGCTGGAAAAAAAATGCTGCTGTCCGGATAAAAAACGCGAATAATTTTTTCTCGCTGGACTTAATGGATCATGGCTACACCCCCACTTATTGGCAGCGTAATTTACAGCCAGCACAGTATCACGACAAGATTAGTGTGATCCATGACGGGATTGATACGGACAAGGTAAGTCCTGATTCACAGGCTGCTTTGCATCTCCCCGAGCCAGCAGGGGGAGGCACATTATCAGCAAATGACGAAATCCTTACTTTTGTAAATCGGAATCTAGAACCTTTCCGTGGTTATCACATCTTTATGCGGGCCTTAGCTGAGATACAGCGGCAAAGGCCAAAGCTTATCACCTTGATTGTGGGTGGAGACCAGGTAAGCTACGGCGCGCCATCCAGTAATGGAAAAACCTGGAAAGAAATTTTCTTTGCGGAGGTTAAAGATCAGCTGGATTTATCACGCATTTTCTTTTTAGGGCAGGTAGCCTACGATACTTATTTATCCATACTGAAAATTTCTACTGTACATGTTTATCTCACCTATCCTTTTGTGCTGTCCTGGAGCTTATTGGAAGCCTTGAGTATGGAGTGTCTGGTAGTAGCGAGCAAAACACCTCCTGTTGAAGAAGTAATTCAGCATCAGCACAATGGACTACTGGTAGATTTTTTTGATGTAGAGGGCCTTTCCAACACCGTCAGTCAGGCTTTATCCAATCCTGGCGCTTACCATTTGCTTAAGAAAACGGCTCGCCAGCAAATAATTAAAAATTATGATTTAAAAACTGTTTGCCTACCCCGCCAAATAGCATTGGTTGAGAGTTTATCTAGATAGCTGAAGTAGCCTAGCAAAAAACAATCTTATAGGTAACTTTGATACGCTTAAACGCGCTCTAGCCGTGCTACTGAAAGTGCTAGCCATTTCATGCCCTGTACGCCAAAGTTAATCTGGGCACGAGCCTCTGTCCCTCTCCCTTCAAGGTTAACAATAACACCCTCCCCAAATTTTGCATGTTTTACGGACTGACCTATTCTCCAACCGTTACTTTCTTGGGTTTTTATAAAAGCTGGGTTTACTTCTGCCCGGGCCCCAGTCCAGCCAGTGGTATAGAATTGAGGAGTATAGGCATTACCATAAACCTGCATTTTCGGCGTGAGCCATTTTAGGGTCCCTTCCGGAAGTTCTTCAAAAAAACGGCTTTTCAGACTGTAGCGCATTTGGCCATGTAGCATACGGCTCTGGCAAAAACTTATATACAAGCGTTCTCGCGCGCGGGTAATAGCCACATACATGAGGCGGCGTTCTTCTTCGATTCCGTCTTTTTCACTCAAGCTGTTTTCATGAGGAAACAAGCCCTCTTCCAGCCCCGTAATAAACACGGCATTAAATTCCAAGCCTTTGGAAGCATGTACGGTCATTAATTGCACTGCGTCTTGGCCGCTGCTGGCTTGATTCTCGCCAGCTTCCAAGCTTGCATGAGCCAAAAATGCAGCTAAAGGAGAAGGTAACTCGTTTTCAACCTCTGCAGTTGTAGCTGGAGCATCCAAAGCATAGCCTTCTTCGGCATTAAAATTTACCGCAGCAGAAACTAATTCTTCCAGGTTCTCAAGCCGTTCTGCTCCTTCTTTGGTTTCTTTATAATGTTGTAACAAACCGCTGTGTACGATGACATGCTCAACAATTTCAGATAAAGGCAAGCCTTGGGTTTGAAAACGCATGCTTTCCAGTAGTTTGGTGAAGACTCCCAAGCTGCTCCCTGCTTTTCCTGTTACGAAGGCTACTGCCGCATATAAGGACAATCCTCGCTGTTTCGCAATATCCTGAAGCTGCTCTAAAGATCGGTTACCAATTCCCCGCGCTGGAAAGTTAACAATGCGCGCAAAGGCGGTATCATCGTTAGGGTTCTCCATCAGCCGCAAATAAGCTAAAGCGTTTTTGATTTCAGCGCGTTCAAAAAACCGTAGCCCTCCATACACTTTATATGGAATTGCAGCCCGCATGAGTGCGTGCTCAAAAGCGCGTGATTGTGCATTGCTGCGGTAGAGAATCGCACAGTCGCTGCGCAGCTTACCTTCCCGAACCAGACTGCTGATTTCTTCTACTACCCACTGCGCTTCCTGTCCATCCGTTTGGGCTTCATACACCCGTACAGGTTCCCCCGTGCCTGCCTCTGTCCAAAGATTCTTACCCAGACGTTTATTATTATTTTTAATAAGGGCATTGGCAGTATCCAGAATATTTCCGTGACTGCGGTAGTTTTGTTCTAGTTTAATAATTTGAGTAATATGAAATTCACGCACTAAAGCGTCCATATTTCCCACATTTGCTCCTCGAAAAGCATAAATACTCTGGTCGTCGTCTCCTACTGCAAATAAGCTAGCTGTAGCTTTGTGTTCAGATTGAACTGCAGCGGTCTTTTCAGTATCAAAAGTGCCACTATTATGTCCGGACAGTAACTTTATCCATTCATACTGCAATCTATTCGTGTCTTGAAATTCATCTACCAGAATGTGTTTAAAACGCGTCTGGTAATGTAGTCTCAGAGGAAGATTTTTTGCTAATACCTCATAGGTACGCAACAAAAGTTCGGCAAAATCTACTACGCCTTCGCGAGCACATTGCTCCTCATAGGCTTCATACAGCTGGAGTAATTTACGATTAAACTCATCATGGGCTTCTACTGCAGGAGGCCGCAGTGCGTTTTCTTTGCAACTGTTAATGAAATACATCAGTTGTTTAGGCGGAAATTTCTCCTCATCAATATTGAGTGTCTTGTACAAACGTTTAATGGCCGAGAGCATGTCTGCAGTATCAAGAATTTGAAAAGTTTGTGGTAAGCCTGCCTCTCGATGATGAATCCGTAGAAACCGGTTGCACAGACCATGAAAGGTACCCACCCACATTCCACGGGTATTGATGGGCAGCATGCTCGAAAGCCGCATCAGCATTTCTTTGGCTGCTTTATTCGTAAAAGTAACGGCTAAAATTCCCTGAGGATGAACCCGCCCTGTTTGGATTAGCCAGGCGATACGAGTCGTTAACACTCGCGTTTTCCCACTGCCAGCGCCAGCTAAAATTAAGGCAGGCTGGTCTGGAAGGGTTACGGCAGCGAGTTGTTCGGCGTTTAGGTTTTTCAATAAAGTGTCTTGCATAAAAAGACACTTTAGCAAAATTGCAGAGTCATAAGCGACAAAAGCCTTTTAGGCCAAAAACGCGGGGGCAGTCCCACATTGAAGCTGTTTTTCTTGCTGGTAAGCGTTAAAGAGTTTTTTCCATATAGCTCCAGGTTTTCCTGCCTTGGTGCCATGGCCTACTGGTTTTTCATCTACCTGGGTCACTGCAAGAATTTCCTTGGTAGCAGAGCTCATCAAAATTTCATCAGCGTTTAACAGCTCTGCTTTGCTAACCTGCCGCTGAGCATAAATTACTCCCGCTGTATCGCACAAGCGTTGCATTAAACCATAACGGATACCCGCTAAAATTCTGTTGTCCTTTAAGGGAGCGATGATTTGGCCCTCAATGACAGCATAGATATTGGCAGAACTTCCTTCAGTGAGCAGTCCGTCGCGAAACATAATCACTTCAAGCACGCCCGCCTGAACGGCTTCCTGCCGCTTGAGTATATTGCTTAACAAAGAAATACTTTTTACATCACAACGTAGCCAGCGATTGTCCACAGTGGTAATGGTTGATACACCCTCCTCAAGTATTTTTCCTGAAGGAGGTGAAAAAGGGCTGCTCATTGCAAAAACGGTAGGTTTTATATTTTCGGGAAAAGCATGATCCCGTTTGGCTACCCCCCGGGTAATCTGAAAATATATAAATTGGTTTTCAGCGTTATGACTTTGGATGAGTCTAGCAATAATTTCCTTCCAGCCATCCGGTGAATAAGGGTTTTGAAGGCTTACAGCCTCTAGGGAACGATTTAAACGCTCTAAATGCTCATCCATGCAAAACGGGTTACGCTGGTAAACAGGTACTACTTCATACACCCCGTCTCCGAATATAAATCCTCTATCCAGCACGCTAATTTTTGCGTCTTGCAGCTTTAGATATTCCCCATTCAGATAACAAATACTGTCCCACATGGCAAGCCTTTCCTTAGAAAAGAAATGTTTAGATAAGCTGAATTATGCTTGTTGGCAGCAGCGAAACACTATGCAAGATTTGCATAAAAAAATTCCCAACTTACAAGGCTGGGATTTTCTCTTAGAGAGATTTTTAAAAAATATCCTTTTTAGTAATATTTTTGGCGATCAAGCGCCGATAATCTGCTATCAAAAAATTTAAATTTGTTTTACGCTTTATCGCGGCACTATTACTTGAAGTAGGCGTACTTCATAGCCGCCAAAATCATAACTTAGCGTTATGGGATTGGCCGCAGACCCATAAATAGATCCACTTCCAAGAGGTGCTGGGTCATGTAAGCGGAATATGGTTCCGTCTCCTTTTTCATCCATATCACTATATACAGCACTAAGTACAACACAATGTGTGAAATGTGCTTTATAGGAAATGGCGATCCACACAGGAGTTCGCTTTACAATACTAACGAGTTCTTGAACAGAGGGCGAATAATTAAGTGCCGTACATCCCACCATCTCAGCAAAATCTCTGAAATTATTTACTGTATTTAAAAGTCTTCCTTTTTCATCAAGTTGGGCTTCGCTAATATTAAGGCAGCTGAGGTTACTTTTTAAAAGCATCTGTGCAGCAGCTGCCCAGCAACTTGTTGAGCTGTATTGAGCAAAAAGACGAATACTATTATGTTCTTTTTCTATTTGAAGCCCCAACTCACGCCACGTTTGAAAACCTGCTACTTTATCAGGGTTTAAACGACGACGAGATTGAAAAGCATAGAGGGCAGAAGCCGTTAGTGGGCCAAACTGACCATCGGTAACGAGGGCGTTACCGCTTACCCCATCTTGAATATTTGCTTTGTTCAAAAGCCCTTGTAGTACTTGTACTTGAACCCCTTTACTTCCTTGACGTAATACCTGCATTTGAGAATCTCAATAATTAAAGTTTGTTAAGCCTTAAGCGGCAGCTCGATAAAATATATCTGCACCATCAAAAATATGTCTATGACGCATTTAAAGGGTATCCATCCCTTGTTTTGGTTAAGGGTAGAGCCTCAGGGTGGCCTCTAGGCTATGCGGGAAGCTGAAGAATCTTTGCTACTTTAAAAATGGAGACTGGTTTTTGAGGTGGTATCTGGAGTTTTGGAAATTTAAATGTTGACCCTATCAAACATTACGGTACTACGTGGCGCAAAGGTGCTACTTAAGGACACCTCATTAACGGCTAATCGCGCAGATCGCATTGGCCTGGTGGGCAATAATGGGACGGGGAAGTCTAGCTTGTTTGCTGTTCTACGGGGTGAACTGCTGGTTGAGGAGGGTAATAGCCAATGGCCTGCAGCCTGGCGTATGAGCCATGTGGCACAGGAAACGCCTGCTTTGTCTGATGCAGCTGTAGATTATGTTTTGCAGGGAGATGCAACTACCTGGAAACTTTTACAGGAGTCTGCAACAAGCACGGATCTGAATCGATTAGGTTATTTGCAAACGGAACTTGAAGATGCCGATGCTTATACCGCCAAATCGCGTGCCGAGGCTTTACTGGCAGGGCTGGGCTTTAAACAAACTGAAATGAGCCGGCCTGTAGCAGAATTTTCCGGAGGATGGCGAATGCGGCTGAACCTGGCGCGGGCCTTAATGGCCCCTTCAGAAATATTGCTACTGGATGAACCTACAAATCATCTGGATTTGGATGCAATTTTGTGGCTGGAACGCTGGTTGGCTCAATATCCTGGGCTATTGATGGTGATTAGCCATGATCGTGAATTTTTAGATGCTGTAGTCAATAGTATTGTCCATATTGAATTTCAAAAGCTTTATCGTTATACCGGCACTTATAGCGATTTTGAGTCAGCCCGTGCCTTGCGGGTGAGTCAGCAACAGACAGCATTTTCCCGGCAGCAAGAACATATCCGCAAGCTGGAAGGCTTTATTAGCCGTTTTAAGGCCAAAGCCAGCAAAGCCCGGCAGGCACAAAGCCGGGTAAAAATGCTGGAGCGTCTAGAGCGGGTGGCGCCCTTACTGGCGAATAATCCCGTGGCCTTTGATTTTGAAACACCGCAACGCACTCCTGATCCACTGCTAAGTATGGAAAGTGTAGAGTGCGGGTATGGTGAGCACAAAATTTTGAAAAACCTGAAGCTTACGGTGCGTGCGGGCAGCCGTATTGGTTTATTAGGAATAAATGGCGCCGGCAAATCAACACTTGTTAAAACATTAGCAGGAGAAATTGCTCCGTTTGCGGGAATAGTACGGCCTGCTAAAGGCTTAGTGTTAGGGTATTTTGCCCAACATCAGCTTGAAATGCTGGATAGTGAAGCGACCCCGCTAACGCATATGCGGCGGGTGGATGGCCAGGCGCGGGAGCAGGAACTACGCAACTATCTGGGGCGCTTTCATTTTCATGGAGATATGTGTACCGCACAGGTGGGCCTATTTTCGGGGGGTGAAAAAGCTCGTTTAGCACTAGCAATGATTGTCTATAAAAAACCTAATTTGCTTTTGCTAGATGAACCTACCAACCATCTAGATCTTGAAACCCGCGAAGCGCTGACGGCTGCCCTGGCAGAATATGAGGGTAGCCTGATCTTGGTGAGCCATGATCGACATTTATTACGCGCTGCTGCGGATGAGCTATGGTTAGTAGCTGACGGGGGTGTGCAAGAATTTGATGGGGATTTGGAGGACTACCGCAGCTGGATGATTGAAGCGCGGCGTAACCAACGCAGTAGCGATAAAGCTGCCAGTGAAAAACTTACTACAACTTCTGCTGCCGCTGAAATAAAAATAGACCGTAAAGAACACCGCAAAGCCAATGCAGCAGAAAGAGCGCGTCTTGCAGAGCTGAAAAAACCCTTAATGCAGCAATTGACGCGGCTTGAAAAGAAAATGGCCGAGTTACAAAACTTCCTTAATACACTGAATAGCCAAATAGCTGATCCTAAGCTTTATGAGACGGCGGATGGGGCAAAAATAGCACAGCTTGGTCAAGACCAGGCTTATACCGCACGTGAATTATCTGAACTGGAAAACCAGTGGCTCGAAATTCAAGAGCAGCTTGAGGCTATTGTGGTTCAGTAATTAATGTTTAAACGGGAGGGTAAGAGGGATGACTCAGCAGATTCTCAGCATTGAAGAGTTGCGCCTTCTTGCAAAAAAACGTGTTCCCCGGATGTTTTATGACTATGCTGATTCCGGTTCTTGGACTGAAAGTACTTATCGTGCAAATAGTGAAGATTTTGCGCGTATAAAATTACGTCAACGTGTAGCAGTCAATATAGAAAACAGGTCGCTTCATTCCTGCATGAACGGACAAGCCGTTGCGATGCCTGTAGCTATTGCCCCAGCAGGCCTTACAGGCATGCAATATGCCGATGGTGAGATTTTAGTAGCGCAGGCTGCTGAAGAATTTGGAATTCCTTTTACCCTTTCCACGATGAGTATTTGTTCCATTGAAGATGTGGCAGCGCATACAGGGGCGCCTTTTTGGTTTCAGCTTTATGTCATGAAAGACCGCGGTTTTATTGAGAGTTTGATAGATCGTGCCAAGGCTGCCAATTGTTCGGCCTTGGTGTTAACACTCGATTTACAGGTATTAGGTCAGCGGCATAAAGATTTAAAAAACGGCTTATCGGCTCCACCTAAACTGACGCTAAAAAATATGATTAACTTGGCCAGTAAACCGCGCTGGTGTTTAGGCATGTTAAGCACAAAGCGTCATCATTTTGGAAATATTATTGGGCATGTCAGGAATGTAGACGATATTAGTTCCCTCATGCAATGGACTGCGCAGCAGTTTGACCCTACGCTGAGTTGGAAGGATATTAGCTGGGTGAAAAAGCGTTGGGGAGGAAAGCTCGTATTAAAAGGCATTCAAGATATAGAAGATGCCCGGCATGCCGTTCAAAGTGGGGCTGATGCCCTGATTGTCAGTAATCACGGGGGCCGGCAGCTGGATGGCGCTCCTTCTTCAATTACTGCTTTACCTGCGATTGCGTCTGCGGTGGGTAAGCAGATTGAAGTGCATATGGATGGGGGTATTCGTAGTGGGCAAGATGTTTTGAAAGCACTCGCACTAGGAGCTAAAGGGGTTTATATCGGACGCCCCATTTTGTATGGATTAGGTGCGTTGGGAAAAACAGGTGTTACTCGATGTTTGGAAATCATCCGTAAAGAGTTAGATTTGAGTATGGCTTTTTGTGGCCGGACCGACATAGAAACTGTAGATCAATCCATATTGTGGCCCGGCACTTTTTAAACGCTTAATTTAAGAGATTAAGTCAGATTCCTTTCGAGTCTTCCACAAAGAAACGATAACTCCACCTGCAATTAAACCGAAGGTCACTGATAATGAAATCACTGCGGGCATTTTTCCTATAAAGCCGACCAGGAAAATTTTTGCACCGATAAATACCAGCACGAGGGCAAGAGCATATTTCAAATATTTAAACCGATGAATCATGGCTGCGAGTGCGAAATACAAGGCTCGCAGACCTAAAATCGCAAAAATATTGCTGGTGTAGACAATAAAAGGATCACTTGTAATTGCAAAGATTGCAGGTACTGAATCCACAGCAAAAATAAGATCTACAAACTCTATCAAGCATAAAGCAAGAAATAATGGGGTTGCCCAGCGTACCATTTTCCCTGTGGCAGGATCTTGGCGTTGTACAAAGAAGGCATTGCCTTCAAGACTGGGAGTTACGCGCATTTTTTTGCGCAAAAACTTAAGAATCGGATTATTTTCAATATCAGGCATATGGTCTGCCACTATCCACATTTTTATTCCTGTAAAGATTAAAAATGCTCCAAATACATAGAGTATCCAACTGAACTGAGTAACCAGTACCGCACC
Organism: Burkholderiaceae bacterium; assembly: GCA_019695155.1. Taxonomy (GTDB): domain Bacteria; phylum Pseudomonadota; class Gammaproteobacteria; order Burkholderiales; family Burkholderiaceae_C; genus Piscinibacterium. Next base: position 40,996 of record JAIBAO010000027.1, read on the forward strand.
TAGACCAATCATGATGGCACGAAGGACGATGACTCCCAAAATACCCCAGAAAAGCACTCTATGCTGATATTGGCGTGGTATTGCGAAATAAGAAAAAATCAGTGCAATCACAAACACATTGTCCATAGACAATGATTTTTCGATCAGAAAGCCGGTGAAATATTCTGTTCCACTTTGGGTGCCCAGATGCCACCATACCCAGGCGCCAAAAATTAATGCAACGCTAATGTACCCGCCGGAGAGTAACAGGCTTTCTTTGATACTAATTTCATGATCATCTTTATGTAGCACCCCTAAGTCAAACGCGAGTAATGCGATGACAATCCCGACAAAGCTTAGCCAAAGCCAGGTTGCCTTACCGAGAAAGGGGGTGTGGAGAAAGTCAACAATAGTTTCCAAGAGATACTCTTTTCTTGATTAAAAAATGATCATTAAAAATACTTCAAACGTATAGGTTTTAATAGGGTTTAAAGTTATTTCAAAAAACAACTTTACAAAAGATAAGGGAATTTTTATTTCCAAAAAAGAAGATAATATAGAAGTTAATTTTCTAAAAAAGTTGATAATTAAATATGCATTTAAACTATCGCCATCTTTATTATTTTTGGGTAGTAGGCAAAGAAGGTGGAATGGCACGCGCTGCCAACCGTCTGGGCATGTCCGTGCAAGCCATCAGCACTCAAGTACGGGATCTTGAAAATTCTTTAGGGTATGCCTTACTTAAACCTGCAGGCCGCGGTCTGGTTTTGACTGAGGCCGGAACGGCCGCCCTGCAGCATGCTGAACAAATTTTCCAGCTTGGTGAACAGTTGCCAGAGGTGATACGGCAGGCTCTTCGTTCTCCTGAGCTTAGACTAACCATAGGTATTTCAGATGGGCTTCCCAAGCTGGCAGTTCGGCGTTTGTTACAACCCATTATGCAAGAGCCAAATTTAAGGCTACGTTGTTATGAAGACAAATTTTCAGGGCTGCTCGCAGATCTAGCTCTGCATCGTCTGGATGTGGTGTTGGCAGACCGGGCAGCGCCTGCAAACCCTAATTTAAAGGTTTATAGTCATTCGCTGGGCAGCAGCGCAATGGCTTGGTACGCTCCACAGGAGCTTTATAAAGAGGCAAAACGTGATTTTCCGCAATCTCTTGCCCGGGTGCCTGTATTATTGCCTACCCTGCATGCCGCAATACGTCTGCGTCTGGACCAGTGGTTTGAAGACTTGGAGATACAGCCTTCTGTGGTTGGAGAGTTTGAAGACAGCGCTCTTTTGGTAACTTTTGGCGCTGCAGGTATGGGCGTTTTTCCTGCCGTTCAATGGATTCACGAAAAGCTCATCTCTCGTTACAAGGTAAAACGCATAGGCCCTTGTGAGGCGGTTCAAGAGCAATTTTTTGCTATTGGTACAGAAAAAAAAGTACTGCATCCTTTGGTGCAGCGTCTCCTTCCAGAAAAGAAGATTTAAGCTTGTTTATTGCAGTGCAGGGGAAAATATTGCAGGATAGAAAAGAGCTAAATAAGTGCAGGCGGTAGAGCTTTTCTAAGCTATAGAAGGAAAGAAGATGAGGGGAATATTAAATCAAGAGTTGATAGCCCAGGCAAAACTTCCGCTAGTGGTCTATGTGAATGTATTCGCGTTTCGATTTGTGGAGTCTGGAATTGTTCAATATCTTATCTTTAAGAGAGCTTCTAATGTTCCGATACCTGATCTGTGGCAGCCTGTCTGTGGGAAGATAAGTAAAGATGAGTCTATCAAGCAAGCATTTTTCTCCCAGGTGTGGAAAAAAATAGGCCTTGCGCCCATTAGCTTAAGCCTCTCGATAGCGTGATGACTTATCATGATCATTATTGTGCCTCGGGGCTACTTATTCTTAATGTAGATGGCGACTTTTCCTACAGACGGAAATAGGCAGGCGCAGCTGCCGTGGGAGTACCGTTCGGTACTACATGAGGTGCTTCATTTGCTTATTGCTTTTAAAGACCAGCGAAAATAGTATGCTTTGCTCAATAAAAGCCTGAAGAAGACGATCTTACTTAAGTAAAAGCTGAATAAATAATGACTGATCCTTTAATTAGCTGTCCAAATTGTGCGGTAGAAATTCGCCTCACCGAATCTCTGGCTGCGCCCTTAATTGCCGCCACACGTCAGCAGTTCGAAAAACAGTTGATGCAAAAAAATGCTGAGATCGCAAAACGCGAAGAAGGAGTTTTAGAGAAAGAAAAGCAACTCGCTCAAGCTCAACGCAGCGTGCAGGAACAGGTTACAACGCAGGTGGCCGCTCAGTTAAAAACTGAAAGAGAGCGCGTTATTCAGGAAGAGGCTCGCAAAGCAAAACAGCTAGCAGCAGCAGAGCTGGAAGCAAAAGGACGAGAGCTGGCAGAGTTAAATGAAGTTTTGAAGGTGCGCACCGAGAAACTGGCTGAGGCGCAGCGAGCTCAAGCAGAAATTATCAAGAAACAACGTGAGTTGGATGATGCCAAGCGTGAACTAGAGCTCTCCATTGAAAAACGGGTACAGGAAAGTTTAGGGCACGTGCGTAGCCAGGCCAAGCGAGAAGCCGAAGAAAGTTTAAAACTAAAAGTATTGGAGAAGGATCATACGATTGCCGCCATGCAACAGAAAATTGAAGAGCTTAAGCAAAAAGCTGAGCAAGGTTCACAACAATTGCAAGGAGAAGTACAAGAGTTGGAGCTGGAGAATATTCTGCGCGCCAAGTTTCCTTCCGATAGCATTGAAGCCGTGGCTAAAGGGGAGTTCGGTGGAGATGTATTGCAACGGGTCGTAAGCCAAGCAGGCCAACATAGTGGCTCTATTCTCTGGGAAACCAAGCGCACCAAAAATTGGAGTGACGGTTGGTTAATCAAGCTACGTGAAGATCAACGCAGTGCAAAGGCTGAGGTTTGTGTGTTAGTCAGTCAAGCTTTACCCAAGGGGATGGAGACTTTTGATGTGATTGATGGGGTGTGGGTTACAAGTCCGCGTGCTGCGCTGCCCGTGGCTGCGATTTTGCGACACACTTTACTTCAGGTTACCTTAGCTCGCCAGGTGTCCGATGGCCAGCAAACCAAAACTGAAATGATTTATCAATATCTGACGGGCCCGCGATTCAGGCAACGAGTGGAAGCGATTGTGGAAGCATTTACCACCATGCAGGAAGACTTAGACAGAGAGCGCAAAGCTATTATGCGACAGTGGGCCAAGCGGGAAGAACAAATTGAGCGGGTGATGGGAGCGACAGTAGGTATGTATGGCGATTTGCAAGGTATTGCAGGTAAATCTCTGCAGGAAATAGAAGGACTGGAACTTCCCCTATTGGATTCCCATAAAAGTTAACAGAAAACGGCTATGCAAACTTTTATATTTGATGTAAGCGGAATGAGCTGCAGCGGCTGTACTGATAGGGTGCAGCGGATGCTAGGTAAATTAAAGGGGGTGAATCAAGTGCAAGTTACGCTAAATCCGGCGCTGGCTACTGTGGTTGTGGATGAGGCACTCATCACAGATTATCAAATAGAAGCGGCGATCCAGAAGTTGGGTTATGAAGCAAAGATCCAGTCTTCAGATTAAGTGTTGACTAGTGCAGATTAAGTTGAAACTCTTTCTTTTGCAAGAGTCGAAATAATAGGGCAGGGTTGCTCCGTACTCGTTTCTTCGCATTCATGGATGAGCTGCGATAAGACCTTTTTCATCCGGTTCAGATCCCTTAATTTCGCTTGTATCTTCTCCAGTTTTTCATTAGCGAGGCGGCGGATGGAGCAGCGGTCTGCCCCATCTTCAAAAGATAAAAGGTCGGCTATTTCGCTCAGAGAAAAACCTAACTCTTGCGCGCGTTTGATAAACCGGATACGACTCACGAGTGAAGCCGGATAATGTCGATATGCCCCGGTAGCGACAGGCACAGGTAACAAGCCAAGTTGTTGATAATAACGGATAGTTTCTACTCCCACTCCTGAGAATTTTGCTAGCTTGCCAATCGTGAGGCTTGTATTTGAGGAAAGTGGCATACAGATTTTTAAAACCATTTGACTCTGGGGTTGACTACAGAGTTTAAGCTCTATCAATGAAATGCGCAAAAGGAGCTGAACATGGAACATCAACCGGGAAATGAGCGCCAGGGGCAGCAAAAAGATAGTGGCAACCTCCATAGTCCACATTGTTGTGCACAGCATGATTCTAGAGACCATAAGGCCAGTGACTCGACGGTGAACGCTACCCAGGCCGCTGGTTTAAAAGACCCGGTTTGCGGGATGAAGGTGACCGCTCAGTCTAATCACTTCTATCGGTATCAAAATCATCCCTATTATTTTTGCAGCGCAGGCTGCAAAATAAAATTTCAAGCTGATCCCTCTCAGTATCTTGAAGATACCCAGCAGTTTGCCTCCCCAGTAGAAGTACCGCTTCCTGTGGGCACTTTTTACACCTGCCCCATGCATCCCGAAGTACAGCAAGACCATCCCGGCAGTTGTCCCAAGTGCGGTATGGCCTTGGAGCCGGAGTTACCTGGCGTACAGGAAGCAGAGAGTCCGGAATTAATTGATTTCAGACGCCGCTTCTGGTGGACCTTGCCTTTAACTGTGCTGGTAACGGGCTTTGCCATGATAGGCCATTATTTACAGTGGTTCGATATGCAGCAGCAAAGCTGGTTAGAGCTTGGCCTTACTTTACCCATCGTTTTATGGGCAGGTGGGCCTTTTTTTGTAAGAGGTTGGCAGTCTATCGTGCATCGCAGCCCTAATATGTGGACTCTAATTAGTGTTGGTACAGGTACAGCATTTTTGTATAGCGTAATAGCTACCGTTGCCCCAGAGTTATTTCCTGCTTCTTTTATGGAAATGGGGCGAGTCGCAGTATATTTTGAGGCAGCCGCCGTTATTATTTCACTGACCTTGCTTGGACAAATATTAGAGTTAAAAGCGCGCTCTCAAACCTCAGCAGCTATCAAATCATTATTAGGTTTATCCCCAAAAACTGCGCGTCGTATTGCACAAGATGGGACTGAAGAGGATATCCCTTTGAGTCATGTGCACGTCAATGATCGCCTGCGGGTGCGGCCGGGGGAAAAAGTGCCAGTGGATGGCGTAGTGCTGGAAGGACAAAGCGCAGTAGATGAATCCATGCTGACAGGGGAACCCCTGCCCGTCACCAAGCGCAGCGGTGACCAAGTGATTGGCGCCACACTGAATACTTCAGGTGCTCTTATCATGCGGGCTGAAAAAATAGGCTCTACTACTCTTTTGGCCCAAATTATACAAATGGTAGTGCAGGCACAGCGCTCCAAGGCTCCAATGCAGAGAATGGCTGATAAGGTAGCGGGTTATTTTGTAGTAGCGGTTGTGGGGATTGCTCTATTGACTTTTTTTGTTTGGGGTCTTTTGGGGTCTACTCAGGGTTGGGTGTATGGGCTGATCAATGCGGTTTCAGTACTCATTATTGCCTGCCCCTGTGCCTTAGGCTTAGCGACCCCCATGTCTATTATGGTGGCAACTGGGCGGGGAGCAACACAGGGCGTGCTGTTTCGAGATGCCACTGCAATTGAAAACTTTCGTCGCATTGATACCTTGATTGTGGATAAGACAGGTACGCTCACTGAAGGAAAACCTGTATTTGATCGCGCTGTAAGTACAGGTATTTATTCAGAGGAAGAGGTTTTGCGATTGGCCGCTACTCTTGATCAGGGTAGTGAGCATCCCTTGGCAGAGGCTATTGTGAAAGCAGCACGGGCTCGTGGACTAACCTTAGATAAGGTAGAAGCTTTTGAATCTATTAGTGGAATCGGAGTGCGCGGAGAGGTGAACGGGAAATCTCTTGCTTTAGGTAATACCAGTTTAATGGAGCAGCTGAACATTTCAGTAACAAGCCTTATCCAGCATGCCGATACTTTGCGAGCGCAAGGGGCAAGCGTTATGTATTTGGCCGTAGAGGATACGCTCGCAGGTTTTTTGGTTGTTTCCGATCCTATCAAACGAAACACGCCAGAAGCGCTGGCCCTGCTTAAAGCGTCGGGTATCCGCATGATTATGGCTACAGGCGATGGCCTGGCTACAGCCAGAGCGGTGGGAGAAAAGCTGGGTATTACTGAAGTTTATGGTGAAGTTAAACCTGCCGATAAACTGGCCTTGGTTCAGAAATTGCAAGAAGAAGGGAAAATAGTAGCCATGGCAGGAGATGGCATTAACGACGCTCCCGCTCTGGCAAAAGCCCATGTAGGTATTGCTATGGGCACCGGTACAGATGTTGCCATGCATAGCGCGCAAGTTACTTTGGTTAAAGGAGATTTACGCGGCATTGCGGTTGCAAAAAAACTCTCAGACAGCACTATTGCCAATATGAAGCAAAACCTCGGCTTCGCCTTTATTTACAACGCATTAGGGGTGCCGTTGGCTGCAGGCATACTATTTCCTTTTACAGGTTGGCTCTTATCACCGATGATTGCTGCGTTGGCAATGAGCTTAAGTTCAGTCTCGGTTATTACTAATGCACTACGACTACGAAACAAAGCATAACAGGCCATTACTTTAAGATAGTGAAAGCATGCGCTGCAGATAACGCGCAATCAAATCAATCTCTATATTGACTTTGCTACCTACTTTTAATAGGTTCAGGGTGGTGACTTTCCATGTATGGGGAATTAAATTGACGCTGATATCGCAGCCTTGCGCATGATCGCTAACGCTATTGATGGTGAGGGAAACACCGTTAAGAGTGATCGATCCTTTTACTGCGCAAAAGCCGACTAATGTTTTTGGGATTTGCACAACAAGCTGCCAAGACTCGCTGATTTTTTCCAGTTTGAGGACGGTGCCAATCCCATCAACATGGCCCGTAGTGAGATGCCCTCCAATACGATCTTGTAAGCGTAATGCCTTTTCTAGATTTACAGGCCCTGGATTGGATAAACCCACTGTTTTGGATAGGCTTTCGAAAGAGACGTCTACTTCAAAAGATTCGGTATTTTTAGCTATCACCGTCATACAGGCACCGTTGATAGCAATAGAGTCGCCAATTTGCACATCTTCTAAGCCCAGCTCAGGTGCGTGAATGGAAAGCCGCACCCCCGTCTCTACCTGGGCTTGAACTGTTGAGGGAATGACGCGTTGAATCTGCCCAAGTGCTGTAATAATTCCTGTAAACATCGAGGTAAGCTTCCAATGATTTTGTTGTTTAAGAAGGGCGAGCCCGTAGAATAATTCTGGCATCTTCTCCAACACAGCTAATACTGTGAAGATTAAATCGCTGTGCGGACTGCAAGGAAGCGCTTTCCGGTAATGCTGCTATTGCAGGCCCTTCACCTAGCAATAAAGGGGCTAGGTAAATTAATAGCTCATCTACTAGCCCGGCGGTGAGAAAAGAGGCATTAAGCTTTGCACCGGCCTCTAGATGAATTTCGTTGATGTGTTTGGATGCCAACTCTTTTAGGATAGAGTGCAAATAATTTTCATCGTTAACTTGCCTTGGAACATATAAAAGTTGGGCTCCAGCAGCACTTAATTTTGCTTCTCGTTCGCTATTGCGGTGGCTATAAATTAAAGTGACTTTGCCTCCTTCGCTAGTAAAGATTTTTGAGCTTTCAGGAGTCCGCAAACGGCTATCCATCACAATCCGCTGGGGCTGGCGAAGTGTAGTCACAGCCCGTACATTCAGACTAGGGTCATCTGCCAAAATGGTGCCTATGCCGCTCATAACTGCACAGGCACTGGCTCTAAAATGATGACCATCTTCTCTTGCTTTCTCACTCGTAATCCATTGGCTTTGACCATTGGGAAGAGCAGTGCGACCGTCAAGGCTTGCTGCAACTTTTAGACGCAACCAAGGCAGACCTGTAGTCATCCGTTTGATAAAGCCTATGTTTAAATCACGAGCCTCATCTTCCAACAAACCCGATTGCACTTTAATACCTGCTTGCTGCAGACGCGCAAAACCTTTTCCTGACACCTGGGGGTTAGGGTCTTGCATGGCTGCAACTACCCGGCTTATTCCTGCGGCAATGAAAGCTTCTGAACAAGGAGGAGTACGGCCAAAATGGTTACAGGGCTCAAGTGTTACATAAGCGGTGCTACCGGCAGTATCGAACCCTTTAGCCCGTGCATTTTTTATGGCCATAACCTCTGCGTGATGGCTGCCAACCTGCTGGGTATGTCCCTGAGCAATAATTTGTCCATTTTGAACCAATACACATCCGACCCGTGGATTGGGGTTGCTTAAATACAGCGCCTGCTCGGCTTGCGCTAGCGCTGCCTGCATATAGAAATGATCCTCAACATTAAACATTTTTAGTATGCAACTTTAGGAAAATTTAGGAACTAGAGCGGTGCTGTTGCATATGCAGAGCAAGAGCCTCTGCAACCTTAATACCGTCCACGGCTGCGGAAAGAATCCCTCCCGCATACCCTGCACCTTCTCCTGCAGGGTACAAACCCTGAGTATTTAGGCTCTGATAAGTTTGCTCATGCCGTTTAATACAAATAGGTGAAGAGGTACGCGTCTCCACTCCAGTAAGCACGGCTTCATACATAGAAAATCCTCTGATTTGTTTTTCAAAGGCGGGCAAGGCTTCGCGGATAGCCTCAATGGCATAGTCTGGTAGGCTTAACGCTAAATCAGTGGGAGATACTCCGGGTTTGTAGGAGGGCACAACAGTGCCAAAACCCGTAGAAGGCTGCTGCTTTAAAAAATCTCCTAGCAATTGTCCTGGCGCTTGATAATTGCTACCACCCAACTCAAAAGCGCGGGATTCCCAAAAACGTTGTAGCTGCATACCTGCTAGAGGATAGCCGGAAGGAAATTGCTTGGCGAACGCTGTAAAATCTGCCGACGTAATGCCTACGACAATCGCAGCATTTGCATTGCGTTCGTTGCGTGAATATTGGCTCATTCCGTTAGTGACAACGCGGCCCTCTTCTGAAGTGGCAGCCACCACAGTACCGCCGGGACACATACAAAAACTATAGACGGAACGGTCGTTTTTAGCATGATGCACTAGCTTGTAGTCGGCCGCTCCCAGCAGAGGATGCCCAGCAAAAGATCCATAACGCGCGCTATCAATAATGCTTTGTGGATGCTCAATTCTAAACCCAATGGAGAATGATTTAGCTTCTATATAGACACCTCGTGCATGGAGCATTTCAAAAGTATCACGGGCGCTATGACCGATTGCTAACACCGCGTGATCAACTCGTAGAGTCTCTTGGGTGCTACCACTGTCTAGCACTAAGGCTCGCAAATGACCCTTATCAATCACAATATCCTTTAACTGGGTAGAAAAGCGAAACTCTCCACCCAATGCTTCAATTTGCTGACGAATATTTTCTACTACTTTCACTAAACGAAAAGTACCTACATGAGGTTTGCTGACATATAGAATTTCTGAAGGTGCTCCTGCCTTTACAAACTCTGTTAACACTTTACGACCGTAATGTTTGGAATCCTTGATTTGACTATAAAGTTTTCCGTCTGAAAAAGTTCCTGCTCCACCTTCTCCAAACTGTACATTAGAAGTGGGATTAAATTTACTCTTGCGCCAAAAGCCCCAGGTATCCAGCGTGCGTTCACGCACTTTTTTTCCTCGCTCGATCACCAGAGGTTTAAATCCCATTTGAGCCAATATAAGAGCTGCAAAAAGACCACAGGGGCCGGTGCCAATAATAACGGGTCGTAACTTTTTTGTATTGTTTGCTTGAGCAACGAAATGGTAAGTGGTATCGGGGGTAATCGCTAAATGAGAATCTGTACCTTTTAAACGCTGCCATAGAGCAGTATCTTGCGTAGTATTTACATCCACGGTGTAAATAAACTGAATCTGCGATTTTTTGCGCGCATCAACCCCGCGTTTAAAAATATTAAAACCTAAGACTTGGTCTATGCTAATACCAAGTCGAGTTGCAATTGCTAAGGTAAGCGCATCCGGAGAATGATCTAGAGGTAGTTTAATTTCAGTTAGTCGCAACATGGTCGGTAGTCATCCGGCAATAGTTGAGTAAAAGCAATATAGTAACGTTTGAGAACACTTATGAGCTTTTATAGAGTCTTCTCAGCAATATTTCAAAATTTCACGAGGAACTTTATGACGAGTTTTGTTAACCATCAAATCCGTTTGGCTGCACGGCCCGTGGGCATGCCCTCACGCAATAACTGGAGTTTTACTGAGCAAATTGTGGGTGAACTTTCAGAAGGAGAGGTATTAGTCAAAATTCTTTCTCTGTCACTAGACCCCGCCATGCGCGGTTGGATGAATGAAGGCAAATCTTACATAGCTCCCGTGGAAATTGGCCAGGTGATGCGTGCTGGTGGTGTTGGAAAGGTTGTAGCTTCCAAAAATCCCGATTTTGCGCTAGGTGATTACGTAAGCGGAGGTTTAGGAGTACAAGAGTATTGCCTGATGACACCGGCTGATCTGAAACGTAATAACTTGCGCAAGATTGATTTACGCTTGGGTACTCTTTATCAATGGCTGAATGTGCTAGGTATGCCCGGTATGACCGCCTATTTCGGGTTAATGGATATAGGCCAGCCTCAGCCGGGAGAAACCCTCGTGGTATCCGGTGCAGCCGGAGCAGTGGGCCAGACAGTTGGACAGTTAGCCAAGATCAAGGGCTGCCGGGTAGTAGGCATTGCAGGTGGAAAAGCCAAATGCGATTGGGTAGTGGAAGAGCTTAAGTTTGACGCTTGTATTGATTATAAAGCCGGTGCAGTGAAGGATGGCTTAAAGGAGTATTGCCCTAAGGGGGTAGATATTTATTTTGATAATGTAGGAGGGGAAATTTTAGATACCGTATTGACCCATCTCCATTTAAAAGCGCGCATCATCATTTGTGGTGCAATTAGCCAGTACAACAATACTAATGCTGTGGCTGGGCCAAAAAATTATTTATCTCTCTTAGTGAACCGCGCGCGGATGGAAGGGAGGTTGTTTTTGATTATGCAGATCGTTTTAATGAGGCTATTGTTGAACTGGCCGACTATTTGAAAGATGGAAAATTGCGTTCCCGGGAAGACGTAGTGACTGGTTTAAACACCTTTCCAGAAACGCTATTAAAACTATTTAAGGGTGAGAATTTTGGAAAATTGATTCTGCAAGTGGCTGCCGATGAATAACTTTAATGTTCTGCTTCGGCTAGCAAACCCTTTTTGCGCAGCATGGGTTCTACCGAAGGATCTCTGCCCCGAAAAGCCCGATAAGCCTCACCCGGTTCTAGACAATTGCCGCTGGAATAAATGAACTTATAAAGACGCTCGGTGACACTGGTATCAAAAGGATCTCCGGCTTCTACAAAAGCCTCAAACCCATCGGCGTCCAGTACCTCTGCCCATAAATACACATAATATTGTGAGGCATAGCTGCTACTTGAAAATAGATGCCCAAAATGCGGTAAGCGATGGCGCATTACAATGGCTTGGGGCATTCCAATTTTTTCAAGCTCTGTTTTTTCAAATGCATCAATATCTACATTCGATACATCTGTTTGGGCATGTAGCGCTAAATCAAGCAAGGCACTGGCTGTGTATTCCACACTTTCAAACCCTTGATTAAAGCGGCGTGCTGCTTTAATATGGGCTACTAATGCATCGGGTATAGGTTCATCCGTGGTGACATGCCGAGCATGCTGGCGCAATACACTTGGTTCTAAGAACCAATGTTCAAACAGTTGTGAAGGCAACTCTACAAAATCCCGCAATACCTGTGTTCCTGAGAGCTGTTCATAGCGTACGTTCGATAAAAGACCATGCAGGCCATGACCGAATTCATGAAATAAGGTTCTCACATCATCAATACTCAGGAGCGTGGGTTTACCTGGAGGGGCTTTTGAAAAATTATTATTATTCACAACGATTGGAGTGACTCCACCTCCGATTTTCGACTGCAGGCGGTAGTTACTCATCCAGGCGCCCCCTTGCTTGCGCTGCGCGCAAAGTTGTCAGATAAAAACAGACCTTGCAGGCTCCCATCTGCGCGTTGTACTTCAAAGACGCGTACATCGGGATGGTAAGTTTTGATATGGGGCTGTTCTACAAAGCGCAGACCAAATAAGCGATGGGCGCAATCAAACATCGCTTCTATCATGCGATCTAAAGCAAAATAAGGTTTAATGGCCGCATCGTCTAAAGCGTAACGTGCTTGACGTACCTGCTCAGCATAATAGCGCCAGTCCCAAGGAGCGATTGGTGCAGCTTGCCCACAGGAAACGGCTTGTGCGCTCAGTGCTTCATATTCTTGTTTAGCACATACCTTGGCAGGTTCCCAGACTTTTAGAAGCAAGTCTTTTACGGCGCTTTGGGTCCCTGCCATGGTATCGACTAAAGCATAGTCGGCGTAACAAGCATATCCGTGTAGTTTTGCCTGCTCATTACGGAGCAACAAGATTTTTTTGATAATTGGCCGGTTATCATGCTCACCTGGTGTTTGCCCGCGCTGGGTCCAGGCAACAAAGGCCTTCTCGCGTAAATCGCGGCGGGAAGAAAAGCTTAAAAACGGTACGATCAAAGAGCGTGATAAGGTAATAATGCATCCTTGGGCGATGCCTCGTTCTTGCGCGGCTGTCCGGGCTGCGTCCCGAACAAAATTAGGCAAACCCGCAAGCTCTTCTTCAGCCTGCAGCAGTAAATGCCACCTCGCCTCTTCTGCCAACAGATTTTGAGAAAATTGAGTTGTTAAAGTGGCCAATTCTTCTGTGAGTTGCGCATACCGAATTTTCTTTTCAGCCGAAAGTTTTACTCCTGCCCGAATAAAGTCCAGATGCACCCGTTCTAAAAGACGCAGTTGTTCAGTATCTAAACCTAACTGCTTACGTTGAATATAGAGCTGATCAATCCGTTTAAAAAGACCGGCATGCATATAAATTGCACTGGAATGGTTGGCTAGCCGTGGGGCCATTTGGCGCTCTACCGTCTGCAGCTCAGCTGAGGTTTCTGAAGCTGTCAGGTTATAAAACAACTGACTGATGCGCTGAAAAGAACGTCCACTTTGGTCAAAGCGAACCAAGGTGTTAAAAAAATCCGGGACTTCAGTTTGTGTACTGATTGCTTCGATCTCAGCCAAATGTTCTGCTAGTGCCATGTTAAATGCAGAGAGAAAATGCTCCGCCTGTACCAACCTAAATGGAGGAAGTTCGTAAGGCTCGCTCCATTTGGCGAGTAAAGGGTTATGTACCGTTACAGAACTGTCAGCAGAGCAATGTCATTTTTATAAACCCTTCAGATTAAGTCAGCATAAAAAGAATTAATGCCATTGTAGAAGCTGCCTATCCGATAAAAATTTTGATCTTTTAAATAAGTAAAAAGGATTATGGTTTTTCTACGACCTTAAGCTTACCCCTCGCGGAAATACGGGATAACTGCCCCTTAAACGTGCGATATAAAAAAATTTTTGAAACCTATAAATTTTCTTTATTCGCAAAAAGACCTGAAAGTATTTTTTGCTCAATATTTCAATCTATTTTGAGGTGTATGAAATGTCTTATTTAAATCTTCAACAAGCCACCAGGAATAATCCAATTTATGCGTGGACGACTAAACCCGCCTGGAAGGAACGCTTTTATCAAGTAACTAATGAGTTGGGGTTCTTTTATCAGACGCCTTCCCCTGAGGCATTTGCGCAAGCCGTTTTTCAATGGCAAAACAAGCAGTCAGGTCTTAAGGCAGACGGAATCCTAGGCCCCAAGAGCTGGGCAAAACTTGAACCAAAGACTCGTTATAGCCTTGATGTAAGCGGTCCGCTACCTCTGTGGATTAGCACAATGCCAGAGGCAAGTGGACAAAATCTTCCGGATATGCCGCAGAAAAATGGGATAACCGATACGCTGGAAGAAATCGTTCGAAAAGATCCTTCCTATCAAACCACGCTTATTAACGCGGGTGTTTTCATAGGATCTGTCACGCTGGGTAATCTGAAGCAACTGAGCGCCTTACAGCGGTTTGGCGCAGGCGCTATCGTTCAGCCCTTAGTGTGGGCTTTTCAAGGTAATACAGGAGATGATGCCGATAAGCTTTTATATGCATTAGGCCTATTTCCTCCCTTAACGGTAGCGGCGGGTATTACCGGGGTTTGGAAGGGGTTGATGGATGATGATGTACTTGCAAAACTGGAAGAAGTGAAACAAGACGAACCCAGTTATCTGTCAAAAGCGATTTATCCTACTGCTATTTATGGTTGGTCAGGTCCGGCCTTGAATGCGCAAACGATTGCTAGTAGGGGAGGTGTGGCATGGCAGCATCCCAACGGATTGTGGGTATTTTTAAAGTTGGAGAAAAAAGGTAAAGAGGTTTTAGTGTGCGATTACAAACCCAAGAATGCAGTCAAAATTTTAGGACCTGAGTTGCCTTTAAAACCATCGGGTACCCGCTTTTTATGGAGAAGTTATAAGGGTGGGTTCTAAAGCGGTTTAAGCGCTACTTATCTAAGCTTGAGAAGAATAATTTTTTGCAAAACCCCTTAAGTTTTTATCTTGAAATCCTGAACTACAGTGAGAAAGAGAAATTCAAATGCAAGTTTTACGTAAGGGAAGTCGACATTTCCAGGTGAAATTACTGCAAAGCCTTTTAAACAAAAAGAAAAAGCAAGATGGGTTAGGCGCCCCGTTTCTTAACCCTGATGGAGACTTTGGTGGGTTAACAGATTCTGCTTTATACGCTTTTCAAAAACGCCATCATTTAGTAGCCGATAAAATTGCGGGGTTCAATACCTGGCAGGCTTTGGGTTTGCGTATTGAGATGGAGCACTCTTGGGTGCAGCTGGTAGGGCAAACAACGGACATGAGCTGCTGGTCTGCTGCAGCAACTATGATTTTGGGGAATATGACTGTTGGACCAGGGAGCGGTTCACTCGATCCAACAGGAGGTCTTATAACAAATGCAGCCAGCCTGCAGGCTTTTGCTGAAGGATTAGGCTGGAAAGCCCTTAATTATTCACCTGGGCTGGGAGAGTTAGTGGAGATAGTCACCCGAACTCCTGTGTTGATTGCTGCTGCAGGCCCAGGTTTTAGACATATGGTGGTGTTAAGTGGCGTTTATAGCGATGGCACTCATACGGGAGATGGAGTTTTGTTCCGGATTCATGATCCTTGGCCAGTAGGAGTAGGAAGTGTATATGGAAGTCTTGCTAACCCTCTTAAGATACAAGGAACTTTACCAGCCTCTTATTTTTATGTTCTAGTGCCTGAGTAGTTTTAGTGCATTGAGTTTGTGCATTATTCCTTTTTTGAACAGCGACACCTTCCTTTTTTTAAGTCTTGATCAAGCTTAGGAATTCCTTGCGTAAACTATCGTTTTGCAAAAATGCACCGCGCATTACACTGGAAGTCATTGCGGCAGTGTCTTTTACTCCTCGCCAATGCATACAAAAATGGTCTGCCTGCATTACGACAGCCAGGCCGGCCGGATTAATGTGTTTTTCAATTTCATCTGCCAGCATTTTTACGGCTTCTTCCTGGATTTGTGGGCGACTCATGATCCAGTTGGCAATGCGTACATATTTAGATAGGCCGATCAAGCTAGATTCTGCATGAGGCAAGGCTCCTATCCAGAGTTTGCCAATAATCGGACACAGGTGGTGGGAACAAGCCGAACGCACGGTAATAGGCCCTACCATAATCAGTTCATCGATACGTTCAACATTTGGAAATGAAGTTACTGCGGGGATAGGTAGGTAACGGCCGCCAAATACTTCTTTTAAATACATTTTGGCTACCCGTCTGGCGGTCTCCTGTGTGTTGTGATCGCTTTCTGTATCAATAACTAAGGAGTGCAATAAATCCTGAACTTTTTCTTCAACTTCAGTGAGTAATTGCTCCATTTCCCCAGATGATTGAATAAATTCACTAATATTATCGTTAGCAAAAAATCGTTTGCCTGATGCTTTGATACGGGCACGAATCACCTCAGAGATAGGTTTACCTAGTTCGTGGGAAGAAGACAGGGAAGGTATTGGGTTAATAGCCAAGTAAAGTCCTTTTTACGGGTTGGGTGCTTGCGATAATAGTAGTGCTATGCAAGATTATACTGATAAGTTCAATTTGTGAACTGAAAGGTATTTTTTGGCTGGTTTTCTACCAGAATCATCAAATTTATTTTGCCAGAATGTTAGGATCCTAAAACTGCACCCCCTATGATCAGTATCATTGCAATAAGGGTCAAGCTACTTAAAGTGCCTGCCCCAGTGGCTGCCAACAGGGCAGTAGAAAAAAGGGGAGTAAGATAAGAAAGCGAGCCTATTGTGGCGGCTTCTCCTCGTTTGAGGGCAGTATCCCAGGTAAAAAATGCAAGGCCCATAGGCCCTATCCCCATCATTAGAATCCAAAAACAATCCGTGTAACTCAGACTCTTAGATTCCTCAAATATCATATAGCATAGCAGCGATAAGATCCCAGACACGGCACAAAATGCTCCTACTACCCCGCTGGGAAAGCTAGCTATCCGTTTAGTAAAAAGTGAATAAGTAGACCAGATGAGTGCTGACAGCAATGCGCAAGCATAGCCAAAGCCATGCTGTAAATCGAATCTGAACTGACCGCCCGTTGCTAATAAAATGGCTCCACTAAACCCTAGTAATGCTGCTGCAATATGTTTTGAGCGCAAGATCGTACCTGGCAGGATAAGTGGAGCTAATAACACAATCAAAAGCGGCCATAGATAGTTGATCAGATTGACTTCAATGGCAGGGGCGTTACGCAGAGCTATAAACAGAAAAAAATGGAACCCGAACAGTCCAAAGATTCCGAAAGCCAAGAGCTTTGGTGTTGCTGCACGCCACTCCTTTAGGCGATGCAGGCTACATAAAGATCCAATAATCAGTGCTAATCCTACCAGTAAAAACGGCGGAAGATGTTGCAGCTTTAGTCCCAAAAAGGCGAGGCCAGACCATAAAAAAATGCTGATTAATGCAAACACAACAGGCGGCATGTTTTGTTTTAAACCTTGCAGATGAAAAAAGCATCAGGCGCGTGTCAACAGATGTTCAACGGTCCAGTTTGCTCCGGTGCATTCCATTGCTTCAAACCGTTTGATCGCACAATATAAACGTATAAAACGGCGACCAAAAGTTTCATTGAGCAGATTATTTTTTTCCAAAGCTTCAAGAGCGCTTATTTGAGTATGGGGTAACTGTAGTGCTTCATTCATATGAACTGCCTGCAGAGCAGGTTCGCTGGGAGAGATTTTTTGCATTATGCCGGCTAGCCCCGCGCCAATCATGCTGGCCAATATCAGGTAAGGGTTAGAATCTCCTCCGGGAAGTCTGCACTCTACTCTGCGGTTAGAGGCAGCAGCCTGCGGTACACGAAAAGCTACTGTGCGATTGTCATAACCCCAGGCGGCTGAAGCAGGAGAAGCATAAGGATTAGCTATGCGATCAAAAGAAGCAGGGTAGGGGGCGTACAGTGCCATTGCCCCCGGTGCAGCGGCTTGCAAACCTCCAATAAAGTGAAAAAAGCGCGGGTGGGCGCTACCATCCTCGGCGGTAAAAGCATTTTTGTTGTTCTTATCCAGCAGACTGACATGCCAATGCATTCCGCAGCCCAGTTCTTTGGGATAAGGCTTAGGTAAGAAAGTGGCGTGAAATCCATGCCGTCGTGCAATTTCTCGGGCCAAGCGTTTAAAACGAAATACGGCGTCTGCCTGCACCAGAGCTTCTCCAGGAGCAAAGTTAACTTCATATTGTCCAATCGAGGCTTCATGTGCGTAGCCTGTCACAGGAATACCTTGTACTGAGCAGGCATTAAACAACTGATCAAAATAAGGAGCAAAGGAGCCGGCCAATTCCAAAGACATCATGTCTAGCGAAGGCTCTTCATGCGGCACTCTCCCGGATATTCCATGCGCCGGTTTAAGTGAACCATCATTGTTTTTAAGCACTAAAAAAACTTCCAGCTCAGGAGCCACGATAGCTTTGAACCCCGCTTCGGTAAGCTTAGTTATTTGCCGCTTAAGTAATTGTCGAGGCGCAACATCAGCAATGTCGTAAGGCAGCCCGTCAGGAGCAGTGATTGATCCGTGAACATCGCAAAGAACGCTTGCCATACAACGTGGTGATAAAGGATCGATCACAAAGCTAGACCAGTCCGGTTTAGCGACGGTATCTCCCAGTGTTTCAGGAAAATGCTCCTTGTAAATTTCTGGAGCTTCATAACCATGCACGGATAAACCAAAAATAATGGCGGGAATCTGACAGCCGCCTTGAGCTAGAAATAAGTCGGTGTTGAGCACTTTGCCGCGCGCAATGGAACTTAAGTCTGGTACTGCGCATTCCACCCATTGCACGCTTTGATGGGACAAGCTATGTTTTGCGTCTTTTAAAGACTTTATATTTAAATGGGGTGAAGCAGAGGGATAGGAGACCATAAGGATGTATTAAGTAGTAGGTGTGGCAGGACTACAATTTGTTTTCAAGGCAGCAGACTACTCTACTAAAGGAAATAGCGGCAGCACCAAAATGACGCATGGGCCTGGAGCCATCCTTTTTGACTAGACAAGCTCTTTGGCTCACACCTTCTATTCTTTTAATTTATTTCTGAGGTAGTTAGCGGATGATTCCGATTTTTAAATCTTAAACGTTGTTCTTTTGTTTTTCCGTACTCAACGCACTGTTTTGGGGTTTGCACTTAGAAAACTACCCTTTAGAAAGGCAACGAAAAAGGCCGCTGAATTTTCTGGAAGCTTTAATAAAAAGCTGATGACCGGGCTTACTAGTTGCAGCCTGTGCGTTATTTTTCTTGCGCATCTATCTCTGAACTGTAGGCTAGGTCACCATCTACTAGAATTATCAGAAATGTTGTGTTTAGCGTACTCCCGTGATTTCTTTGAAGAAAGCTGTACTATTGGGCTTACGGCCCAGGAAAGTCTCTACCAGCACCTGGGGAGCCTTTTCTCCACCTTGAGCTAAAATTAGGTCTCGATATTTACGGCCAGTTTGAGGGTTGAGCATTTGATCTCCAAAAGCCGATAGCATATCTAAGGCTAAAACTTCTGACCACATATAACCGTAATAGCCCGCTGCATATCCACCGACCAGATGTCCAAAGCCCGCAGGGAAAATGGTGTTATCCACATAGCCTAAAGCAGTTTGCCCCTGTATGCGTTTCCAGGCAGCCATTGCATCGGCATCTGCGCGATTGTGCGTTAATGCCATATCCAGCATGGCATAGCTCCATTGACTCATATAGCGAATACCTCTGCCAAATTTGCGGGCTTTATCAAGCTGTTCAATCTGCTCTTTGGAAAGCGCTGGGCAGCTTGGTCCACACACTTGCGCAAAAAATTGCAAAGGCTCCTCGCGCCGGGCCCATTCTTCAAACATTTGGGAGGGAGCTTCCACAAAGTCCCGCTTAACACTGGTACCTGCTTGTGCATTGAACTGCGCGGTAGACAAAAGCCCATGTAATGCATGGCCAAATTCATGCAATAAGGTTTCTAGTTCATTTTGGTCCAAACCGTCGCGGTTTAGATTAGTCACCAGCACAGGAATTGGAGTACGGCCCAGCAGGGCTGAAGCATTGCGTACCGGCCAAACAGCGGCATGGTTATATTTTCCTTCCCGAGGGAAAAGATCCAGATATACACCCCCGATAAATCTTCCTGTTGTGGCATCAGAAACGTCCAAATAACGTACATCGGGGTGCCAAGTAGGCACCTTGGCTTCATTAAATTTAATACCGTAGAGCGTTTCAGATAAGCGCAGCATATAGCGCACAGAGGCTTCGGTAGGAAAATATTTGCGTAAAGCTTCTTGGTCTACGTTATAACGTGCGCGTTTCAACTGATTTTGAAGGTAAGCCGAATCCCAGCGATTTACCCGGGTTTGGGCGAGTGGGGTTTTCTCCATCTCTGCTTTAAAGGCACGCAATTCTTCAATGTCTTTTTTCTCCAGATCTGCTACTGCCTTGCGCACGCTAGATAAGAAATCCATTACGGTTTTTGAATCATTAGCCATTTTTCGGCGCAATGAAAAAGCTGCATAGTCAGGATAACCGTAAATTGTGGCTAATTCCTGGCGTAAGGCTGAAATCTCGTCCAGGAGAGCCAGATTTTTGCTGCCTCCTTCATTTTGCTTAGCACGCCACATGCGTTCACGGCTAGCTTCCTGCCGAGCATTTTCCACTACTGGTAAATACTCAGGATAAGCCAGAGTTAATACTATATTGCCTTGGGCATCGCGTTTAGCCTTATCAATAACAGATTTTGGTACCCCTTCCAGTTCACGTTCCGTAAAGGAAACTACCGTGCCGTCTTCGCGAATATTGCGTTCGAAATCTTTGGCTAAGTTAGTAATTTTTTCGTTTATATCTTTAACCCGCTGACGCTTATCTTTTGGTAAGGAGACACCTGAATCTTCAAAGCCTTCCAACAAGTCTTTCTTGTAGGAGGCCTGGGCAAGGTTAGTGGTTTTGGCGGCTTTAATACGCCGGTAAAGCTTTTCACTCTGAAAAATATCGGTTCCGAAAGGAGAATATTTCACAGTGCAATCGTCTGCTGCATCTCTTGTAGCTTTATCTGGACTTACGTTTGCAAGAATTTCGTAAGGACCTGCCTTATCTTCAATAAAAATATTCAGCGCGTTCATGGCTGTAAAGATATTGCGCTTATCTTTTCCGGATTCAATGTGTTCAAACTGAGCGCGTGCTTGTGCGATTTCCTTTTCGCAATTAGCTTTTATTTCTTCTGCCTTAGGCAAAGGCAACAAAGGCCGTTGCCCCAATGCCCCTGGATTTTGTGGGGCAGCAGCCGAACAAAAAGCCAAGGCATATAAAAGTAATCCAGTAAGAAACGGAAGGATTTTCATGCAAAGTCCTTTTTTAAAAAATGATTTACCCTCTATTATGCATTTTTGCTTTGTTGCCAGAGTACATCTTTTTGCCCAGCAGTACGGTTTAGTACTCGTGCCAATACAAACATTAAATCTGAAAGACGGTTCAAATACTGGCCTGGATGTTTTTCCTCTTTGCTTGTTCCTGTGTCTTGAGCCGCTAAAGCTACCACGCTACGTTCTGCACGTCTGGCAATAGTACGGCACATATGGGCCAGAGAAGCTGTACGGGCTCCTCCCGGCAGAATAAATTCAGCCAGGCGGGGCAAGTCGGCATTGAATTTTGCTAGAGCCTGATCTAGTCGAGCCACGTGCGCATCAGTGAGCATGCTGTGGCCAGGAATGCATAGTTGGCCCCCCAGATCGAATAAATCATGTTGTACTCCCAGCAGGAGTTCTTGAATTTCATTTGGCAGGGTTTCAGATAAAAGTAGACCAATGCAAGAATTAAGTTCATCTACATCACCCATGGCTATCACGCGTAAAGCGTCTTTGCGGACGCGAGTGCCGTCTCCCAGGCCAGTTGTGCCATCGTCACCGGTACGGGTAACAATAGAAGAAAGTCGGTTCGCCATTGAATGTTTTATCTAGACATATAAAGGTTATAAGTTCAAAGTGTAGAGTCGCTTGCTGCACACCACTTAAATCCTATAGCATAAAGTTTTTAATATCTTGTTGCTCCAGAAAAATAAGCTTAAACAGCAAAAATTCAAACTGACAAGCGGGGAAGTCTTAGAACTTTTTCCTAAGGAGATGCTTTCATGAAAGAAAAATTAATAGGAATGGCACAAATGCCCTTTGTAACCGGTTTGGATTTTGTCAAGCAAGTCTGGAGTAATGTAGAGCTTCCTGCAGGAGTAGGCGGACCTTTAGCTGAATCTTTAGGGAAATTTATTACGCCCACCCTGGATTTGAAAGAAATTGACAAGCGCATTACCGATCTTCGAGCTGTGGAAAAATGGTTGGAACTTAATCTTAATATGCTTAAAACAACCGTGCAGGCTCTAGAAATACAGCGCGGCACTTTACAGCAATT
This sequence comes from Burkholderiaceae bacterium, assembly GCA_019695155.1. Taxonomy (GTDB): domain Bacteria; phylum Pseudomonadota; class Gammaproteobacteria; order Burkholderiales; family Burkholderiaceae_C; genus Piscinibacterium. The sequence goes on from JAIBAO010000027.1 coordinate 62,810, forward strand.
ATCGCGTTTAGGTATCGGCAAGGATCAAGATGGAAAATCGGGTTCTTTAAAAGATTTCCCATCTGTTGCTACAGATTTAGCGGGCAAATTTTTATCACCTCAGCAATGGTGGAATGCTATGAGTGGGCCTGTGGCTGAAATGATGGGCAATGCAGCGAAGGCCAGCGTAAAAACAGCAGTTAACCGTACTACTACAAAAGGCACTCCCAAGGTTTCAGCTAAAAAGCAGCAGGGAGTAAAGAAAAAACCTACTGGAAAAAAAACAGCTTCGAGTTAATAAATTTTGTTTTTAGCTTTGTTGTTTTCTTTCAAAGGGAATAGAACTTAGGTTCGGAACTTTCGTAAACTACTAGCTGCGCCGCATAATGCAAGCGCAAGGGCTACCAGCGGGCCACTAGGCGCATCAAAAATCCAGGAAGCTGTTAATCCCACTAGCGCAGCAGCCAAGGCAATGCCCGTGGCTATTGACTTTGCTAAACCACTACGCTGCCAAAGTCCGGGGGCGATCAATGCAGCAAATACGATGAATAAACCGAGTACTTGTACTGCGAGACTGGCTACCAGGGCAAAGACAGTAAAAAACCAGCCATCATGTGCTAGGCGCTTTGAGCCAATGATCGCTACGCCGGATGCACAGCCTAGAAGAATAATAACCTGAGGCCATCCCGACCATAAAACATCGGCGGCTAAAAGTGTGTGAAGATGCTCGGCCCCATGGGTATCGCTGCGGGCTACTAACAGGGCAGCGCAGGCGCAGGCAACATAGACTAGACCAATAAGCGCTTCGCGGTGCTCTGGCCAGGTGCGGGCAAGTGCTGCCACAACTCCCGCCGCGAGCAGAGCCCCGGCCGCGGCTGTGAGTTGAGTGATGATCCAGGCGGGATGCTCTCCGAGCGCAAGGGCAGCTAAAGCCGCTGCCGCTGCTGCCTGGGCTACAGCCAGATCAATAAAAACCACCCCTCTTTGTAATACCTGAACACCCAAAGGCGCTAGTGCCAAAATCCCGGCTACTAAGGCCAGGACGGGAGGCAAAAACCAGCTTTCGAACATTAACGAGTGCTTAATTGATCAATCAATTGCTCAAACCAGCGGCCCAGGGCATCGGCAGCCTCCGGGTCATTTACTGTGGCTGGCAGCTGGATAAGAGGAACCCGATTTTCCAGTTGCTGGCTAAGCCAGCGGGCGGCCCGTGCATCCTGGTAACTTGTGATGACGATAGCAAGTGGAGGTTTAGCGCGTAATCGCTCGAGTAATTGTTGCAAATGACCGGGAGTTGGAGCCAGACCCGGTTTAGGTTCTAAGTCAGCAATTTGCTGTATGCCCAGCCAATGCCATAGATAAGTAAAACTCCCGTGTTGTGCTGCTAGCTGTGCACCTCGTAGCGAGGCGGCGCGTTTTTCCCATAAAGGAATACGAGCTTGCCACTGTGTCTGAAAAACCTCATACCGTTGTGCAATAGCCGCCTGCTGTGCAGGAAATAGTTGTTGCAAGCGTTGGTGCCAGGCTCGAGCTACTTCCAGCAGGCGCCGTGGGTCAGTGTGCAAGTGGGGATTGCCTTCTTCATGTATATCACCCGCAAAAGGGTTGCCCCCGGCGCCGGGTCTGGCATCTAAGAGTTTTACTGCACTAGCCGCGAAAAACAGACCGGGAGCACCATTCTGTATACGAGGGTTTCCAGATCGTTGCTGTAAGGTGGGTAACCAGCCTGACTCAAGGGAAGCTCCGGTACAGATTGCGGCATCGGCCGATCGCAATTGTGCAATCAGTGTAGGGCGTGCTTCGATATGGTGGGGGTCTTGCTGAGCATGGGTGGCTACATGCAGACGGGCCTCGGGCAGCAATACTCGGGTAAGAGCAGCCCATTCGGGTTCGCAAGCAAAGATAGTTTGTGCTTGGGTGTTGTTAATCGCCAGTAGCGAACCAAGCAGTGTAATTGCCAGGGTGGTAGTGCGTATTTTAATAAGCATGGGCACCATGAGCTCCAAAGGCTAAAACGTATTGCAGGGCTAGGGAACGGCGAGCCGCGTTTTCGAACCCCACTGCACCATTCTGACGTGAAAGCTGCAACCGCAACGACTGTCTATGAGAGGGTTTCCATACAAGCATGAGGGCTTGTTCTTTTAGGCGTCCCTCATGAAAATGGTCCTCATGGGGCATGGCAACTCGCAAGTGATCAAACCGGGCACCAACTTCCCAGGCAGGTTGAAAACGCCATACTGCCGATAGAGAAATAGCATCATGTCTTTGCCCAGAAGTCGCAAAGCGGTTGATGTCTGTAACGCGAGCGGCTTCAACAGTAACCCGTACTTGCTGATTTTGGTTATTGCCGTCCGGAGCCCATTTCCAGGTGCCATCTAGCAGCCACATATGTTTTCCACCAAATTGAGCACCGTGAGCATGTTCATGTGCATGTTCATGTTCATGTTCATGTTCATGATCTATGTCTTCCTCGTGCTCTTCTTCTAGTACTGCAATGCGCCGGTTTTTCAAGTATGACAAGCCCACCTGCCAGCTGTGGGAGCGGTTAAGGTCACCGCCGATCTTGGTAGCCAGAGTAAAGGCTCCTGCTCCACTGACCGCCGGGTCTGCATGTGCCACAAGTTTGTGTCCACGAAAAGCCTCAGCACCTACCATCCAGTATAGGTTCGTGGGTAGGGTAAGGTTCAGACGCAAGCCATCATCGTTCCAGTGACTGCCGAGAAAAGCCCGGTAGAGCAAGGGGCGTTCCACAAAGTCATCGGCATGAGGATGTTGCTGATTAAGATAGCCGATCTGAGATGCAAAACGGCCGATCCGTGCACTCATGCCCAGAGGCAAGGTACGGGTCTCAAGCCAGGCTTCTTCGATAGACTTTTCCAGTTTACCTTCATGAGTAGCTAACACAGCGGTTATGTGGGCTTGCAAGTGCCGCCCCAAGGGCCCGCTAGCAGTAAGATCAGAATGCCCCAGTTGCAGGCCTTTATCACGAGCACCTAATTCCAGGTTGCGCGAGGTTGATGTTGCATCTAGTACTGCGCCAAATTGCCATTGTTCAACTGAGCCGGACTGTTGTGCTTGAGCGCTGAAAATGGCCGACAGCATAGCGGCCAACAGGAAGGATGGTTTGTTCATTGTGTTCTTTCAAAATTTTTAAATAGTGTGTGTATCCTTGAGTGCCTATTGAGGGTATGTAACCTAACTTTTAGCCTCTTAGCTCGGTGCTACTAGATCTGGCTTTCCTAAAACTGTTTAAACAGAACAGTTCCATACAGTCGTAAGTGACCCGAAAATAAAGGGCTGAGAAAGAATATCTGCAAAAAGAGTGCGCACACAAAGTAGGGGGAAATGCCTGTTTATTATTGCGATTGTATTATCATTAGCAATTGAGGGTCAAGCAGAAAATGACTCTTAAGCGGTTTACCTTACACTAGCTATCTTGCGCAGTAACCGGAATGGGAATACATCTTTGGAACGCCATACACGCCAACGTCAGGCCATTTATGAGGCAATTGCTACATCGAGTCGCCCCTTATTACCTCAGGAAATTCTTGATGCTGCTATAACAGCAGTACCCCGCATGTCTATTGCCACGGTTTACCGCACTATCAAGGCCTTGCTTGATGAGAGGCGCATTTGTTCAGTTTTTTTACCAGCCCAAAATCCTCGCTATGAATTAGCCAAACCGGGACATCATCACCATTTTCAGTGTCGCCACTGCGATCGAGTCTTTGATATAGAAGGCTGCCCTGGCAATCTTTTAGCGCTGGCACCTAGAGGATTTGTGCTTGAAGATCATGAGCTTATTTTGTATGGTTGTTGCAGCGATTGTGCGCTCCGGCAGACTACTGTCTCCTCCAGGGCGAGGCTAAGGAGGAGTGCCCCTAAAGTGGGTTAACTGATGCAACTTAGTAAGTCTTTGTAAAGCCTTGAAGAAAAGCGAAAGAAGTAGAAGTATTTCTGTTTTAAAGCATTTCTCTTGCTGTTGCATTGCCTTGTTGTGCTAATAAAGCCCTGTTTCCGGCTTTAGATACAAATAATTTAGAGAAATAGCGGCCTCTCCCGTTTAAGTTAGCGCGGCAGTTTAGGCACTCTGGAAATGAAAACGCCCAACCGATAGAGGTTGGGCGTTGAATTTTGGTGGCTCGGGGCGGAATCGAACCACCGACACAAGGATTTTCAGTCCTCTGCTCTACCGACTGAGCTACCGAGCCAACTTTCTCTTTAATACCCTCTTAAGCTGCAAAAGCAAGTATGAGGAAAGCCCTAAACTATAACATAAGCTTAAGGTTTATTCCTCATTTTAAATTTTTGCAGGGTCAGCGTATGCTATGCAGATGAATTCTACGGATTATGCAGTAGACATCGTGGTGGTGGGAAACGGCGTAGTTGGGATGGCGGCAACTTTAGCATTGGCCCGCTGCGGGTTAAATGTAGCGCAGTTAGCGCCTCATTTTCCCGATATTCCTAAACCGCAAGGGGATTTTAATCCTCGGGTCTATGCAATGGCACCAAAAGTTTTATCCTGGTTGGACACACTGGGTGTCGGGCCTTTGATGGATGCTGCCAGGCAGCAATTTATTACAGATATGCAAATTGCCTCTTCTTTTAAAGAAAAGCAAGGCAAAATACATTTATCTGCCTACGAAGCGGGGGTGCCTCAGTTAGCGAAAGTCATGGAAGAGTGCCTGCTTACCCATGCGTTGAATACCGCAATCGTTATGCGGCCAGAAATTCGCCGAATTGAAGGTAGCTTAAGCGGTTTAGCAATAACTGATACAGCGGTCTCAGTACGGACAGAAAAACACGCTCTTACCTGCCGCCTGATAGTAGGTGCAGACGGAGCAAATTCGGTAGTAAGAGATTTAGCCGGTATTGCTTGGCATAGGCAGCCTTACCCACAATCGGCAGTCATTGCTAACTTTAAGGGGCATTTACACCATGGGACTGCATGGCAATGGTTTAATGGAGACACTATCCTGGCACTGCTGCCCTTGCCAGAAAACCAGTTGGGTATGGTGTGGTCTATGCCTACAGAGAAAGCTATTGCTGTAACGGAAAACCCTGAATTGCTGGATACTTTGCTGGCCCAGCAATTGTCTGAGTCGCATCCGGCTCTTAAGCGTCAAGGCCCCGCTTTTTGCTATCCCTTACAAAAACTGCTTGTGAATAGCCCGATAATAAACAGAGTCGCTTTGGTGGGGGATGCGGCCCATGTCGTCCATCCTTTAGCAGGGCAGGGCTTAAATCTAGGTCTTCAAGACGTAGAAGTTCTGGTGGACAAGATTAAGCAACGAGAATCCTACCGGGATTGTGGAGATTTTCGTATTTTGTCTCGTTACGCACGCCACCGGGCTGAGCAGGTTCTAGTTATGAGTAAATTGACAGACCGTTTGGCGACTTTATTTGAACCTTCATCGGCATTAGCGGGGGTAGCAACTAGAACGATGAACTTGTTAGGCGCTAGCTCAGTCTTAAAATCCTGGCTAATAAGAGCTGCTTTGGCAAGTTAATAGTAGATTTTTTTATGATTCACAGGGGTGTTCGAATGAAACGTTTTTCTCAAGTTTTAATTTCAGCAATCTTTATTTTGGGATGTGGTGGGGTTGCCTTGGCTCAAACCCCTCAAGAAAATATTAGGAAAATGCTGGAGTCGAAACTTAACGGCTTAAAAATTGAAGGAATCAGTAAAACCCAGGTCCCTAACCTGTATGAGGTTCGGGTTGGAGGCGAGCTGGTTTATGTGGATGAATCCGGCAAATACATGTTGCAAGGGAATTTAATGGATCTTGCAAACAGTAAAAATCTTACCCGTGAGCGAACCGAACAACTCCAGGCTGAAGCTGATAAAGCGATGATGCCAACCTTATGGTCCGATGCAACGTTGAAAAATGCCGTAAAACTGGTTAAGGGAAACGGCAAGCGCAAAATGGTAGTGTTTGAAGATCCCAACTGCGGTTATTGCAAAAAATTGCGGCAAAGTATTGAAAACATTAGTGATGTAACCGTCTACACTTTTGTCATCCCTATTTTGTCTGAAGACTCGAGTAAAAAAACCCGAGATTTATGGTGTTCTTCTGATCGTCAAAAAGCTTATGATGATTGGATGTTGCGTGGCAAACTGCCAGCAACCGCCGCTAAGTCTTGTGAAGATGTTACTGATGAGTCCCTTGAGCTAAGCCAACGATTGAAGGTAAGAGGTACTCCAGCAATCTTTTTTGCAGATGGATCACGCGTTCCCGGTTTTTTACCCCCGGATTTGCTGGAAAAACGTCTGACTACTACTAAAGCGGTATTTTAAAAGGGTCTTAAGAAAATAAAAGAACAGCCTTTCACAAGGTAAAAACACTAGGGCCTGTCCGCACTGTTTTTCCCAGCGTGAACAGGCCCTGGCTTTTATCCTCGAATGTTCTAGGCATCTGTTTGTAACAATGTAAGGAGCAGCCCGCAGTACTGCTCTTTTTTGGTTTTTAAGTAAACTGCTGATTCACAAAATCCCAATTCACGAGTGTCCAGAAAGCCTCTATATACTTGGGCCGAGCATTTCGGTAGTCAATATAGTAGGCATGTTCCCATACATCACAGGTCAGCAAAGGTTTATCTGGTCCGGTTAACGGAGTGGCAGCGTTACTAGTGTTCACAATATCTAAAGAACCATCCGGCTTTTTAACTAACCAGGTCCAGCCAGAGCCAAAGTTAGTGGTGGCAGATTTGGTGAAAGCTTCCTTAAATGAATTGAAATTGCCAAACTTGGTATTAATGGCTTGAGCAATGGCGCCGTTTGCTTCTCCACCGGCGCGGGGGGCCAGGCAAAACCAGTAAAACGTATGATTCCAAACTTGAGCGGCGTTATTAAAAACTGTACCAGTCGATTTTTTGATTATTTCTTCAAGCGCAGCATTTTCGAACTCAGTACCTTTGATCAAGTTATTTAGATTCGTTATATAAGTCTGATGATGCTTGCCGTAATGGAATTCCAGGGTTTCTTTGGAAATGGAAGGGGCTAAAGCATCTAATGGATAAGGTAGTTCGGGCAGTTTATGTTCCATGTCAGTCTTCTTTCTAAGCGGTCCTTGCTGATCGGAAAGCATTTCAATCCAATCAAGCAGTGAAGAGGGTTTTATTGTTTAGCTAACTTTTCATTTTAATTGTAACAAGCAAAACTTTTACAGGTGGTCAGTGAAGGCTGCTTTTGATAGGTATTACTCTTTTGAAAAATTGTAGGTAATGAACTCACGTTGACCGTCATGCCAATGTAACAACAAATGCTGTCCAGGATACACTTGTTGACTGGATGTCACAGGTTGGCCCTCAGTAGTGGTCGCAAACGTGTAGCCTCGTGCCAGTAATTGCAAGGGGTCAGCAGCGTTTAAACGGATTCGTAAATTTTCAAGCATTAACTGTGCCGTTGAAAAACGTTTCAGCCAACTCGCTTTCAGCTGCGTTTTGGCTTGATCCAAAAGCTGTCTAGCGGCTGCTGTCTGAGGTAAATACAAACTCAGCCGGTAAGCCGCTCGATTCAAGCGCAAAGTTTGTTCATGAAGAGAATGCGTCTGGTGTTTTGCTAAACGCATGCTGAGTATCTGGATTTTTGTTTGCAGGCGCAGCACATGCGCTTGCGGATCAATCAAGCTACGGGCCAGTTCGTCTAGACGTTGTGTTAATTGTTCTAGTTTGTTTCTCTGTGCTATTTGCAGCCGCTCAGATAGGCGCTGAATTTTTAGAAACCACTCTGCACGAGCAGGCGTTGCCATTTCTGCTGCAGCGGTGGGAGTTGCTGCCCGCAGATCCGCTACAAAATCACAAATTGAAAAATCAGTTTCATGCCCTATTCCTGAAATGCTTGGCATAGAGCAAGCCGCTAAAGCACGTGCTACGCTTTCGCTATTAAAGGCAGCCAAATCTTCTAAGGATCCTCCGCCCCGTGCCACAATTAAAAGATCCACCTCTTGCCTTTGGCTGGCCGTTGCAATAGCGCGTGTGATTTCGCGGCTCGCCTGCTCACCTTGCACGCTAGCGGGGTATAAAATCAGGCTTACATGGGGTGCACGGCGTGAAAAACTGGTGAGCATATCCCGCAGGGCTGCTGCATCCGGAGAAGTTACCAAGCCGATACGAAAGGCAAATTCGGGTATAGGGCGCTTGCGTTGGATATCAAACAGGCCTTCGGCAGCAAGTTCCTCTTTAAGCCGGACAAAGGAGGCAAACAGATCACCTTGCCCGGCGCTTTTAACTGCCTCCACGACCAGCTGTAAATCCCCTCTCAACTCATATACCGTGACCCGAGCGGCAAGCTCGATCTTATGGCCTTCTTGGAGTTGGCCTCCAAATAATAGGGCCCGGGGACGGAACATGACGCATTTCAGTGCTGCCGTTTCATCCTTTACCATAAAATAGATATGTCCACTGCCTGCACGGGTAATGCCTGATAATTCACCGCTAACCCTTACCATGGAAAAATCACGAGTCAAGCAGCCAGCAATAGCCTTGGATAAATCAGAAACTGTTAAAACAGGCCGCGTAAAATCAGCCTCTTCGTTCTTTAATCCAGCGTTCATGCGGGTTTTGAAAGTAAATCTTTCCACAGTGTTTGCTAATCTGTCCTATATAAATTAAGGAGATAATTAATGCATAGGGTTTTTATTCTAAGTTATTGATTTTAATATGATTTTGTTGCTTACGTGCTAATTAGATCAAGGCTATTGTTTTATCTTTCTGAATCAGGAAAGGGTAAAATCTAAAACTATTCACAAAGTTATCCACAGGCAAAGGCTGTACTAGCATTTGCTTTTGCTCAAGACAAAACGCTACAGTTACAGCTTTAAGTTGCTTAGCTCACGCTACTGTTAAATTTAGTTAAGCTTTCTTTCTCGGTTCAACTTTAGTAAGGATACTGCTTCTTGTTTGCAATTTTTATAGCTGCCGGATGGCCCATTTGGTTTTTACTACTCACTTCTATTGTGACAGTAGCACTCATTATCGAACGTTTTATTGCTTTAAAACAAAACAAGATTATTCCGCCAGGTTTACTGATGGACGTACTAAACCTGCATCAAAATCAGCAAGTCACTCCGGAGGTACTAGCCAAATTAAAAACCAATTCCCCTTTTGGTCAGATCTTGGCAGTAGGTTTGCAAAATGCGGGAGCTTCGCGAGACGTTCTTAAAAGTGCAGTAGAGGAAGTAGGCCGTCATGTGACTCACAGATTATCCCGTTTTCTCAATACTCTTGGAACGATTGCATCAGCTGCGCCTTTGATGGGGCTGTTTGGCACAGTAGTAGGCATGATAGAAATTTTTGGAGCAACCGGAGGGGCTACAGGTAGTACCAATGTTGCCCAACTAGGGCACGGTATTTCCGTAGCCTTGTACAACACCGGGTTTGCTATTCTTATCGCAATCCCTGCCTTGATTGCTTATCGCTATTTCCGGGGGAAAGTGGATGATCTGGTGATAGAAATGGAGCAGCAGGCCATTCGTCTGATTGATGTTATACAAGGCAGCCGGAAATGAATTTTCAGCGTCACCGCCCTGAGGAGCCCGAGATTAATTTAGTGCCCTTAATTGATGTGTTGCTGGTGATTATTATTTTTCTTGTACTGGCTACTACTTTTACAAAATTCTCTGAATTACAAATCACCCTGCCTTCAGCTGAAGGCAAACTGGAGGAACAACGGCCTCGGGAAATTAATGTGGCTGTCTCTGCGGATGGACGCTATGCGATTGATCAGGTAGCCGTACCATTTAAAGATGTTGAGGCATTTTCTTCCGCTTTACGTTTGGCGGCGGCAGAGCGTAAAGACCCCGTCTTAATTATTAATGCAGATGCTGCGGCTAGTCACCAAATGGTCATTAATGTAATGGAAGCTGCCCGTAAAGCGGGTCTTGCCAAGCTTACTTTTGCAACTCAAAAAATCACTCCCTAAAATCTAGCGCTGCAATGAAAAAGCGCTTCCCTCAATGGTGGTTAAGCCCAAGCTGGCGCTCCTGGCTGCTACTGGACCAATCATGGTTATTTCGCGGTTTAGTAGGGTTGCGTCGATGGCTGTACCAGCATGGCTGGTTTAAATCGGTTCGCCTACCTGTCCCGGTGATTGTGGTTGGGAGTATTTTAGTGGGAGGAACGGGAAAAACGCCTCTGGTGCTATGGCTTACAGAAGCTCTGCGAGAGCGGGGCTGGAAAGTTGGGGTAGTGTCTCGGGGTTATGGAGGGAGGAATACGCAAGCTAGGCTGCTTAGTGTACAAGACCATCCTTTACAAGTGGGTGATGAGCCTTTGCTTATCGCACAGCTTGCAAAAGTGCCAGTTGCGGTTGGTAAAAATCGGGTAGCCGCTGCTGAGGTTTTACTGAAACATTACCCGCAATTGGATGTAATTCTCAGTGATGATGGCTTGCAGCACTTAGCTTTAAAGCGGGATGTTGAAATCGCAGTGATGGATGCACGCGGTTTTGGTAATGGCTATATGTTGCCGGCAGGTCCTTTGCGTGAACCGCCATCCCGGCTTGATCATGTGACGGCAATTGTCCTGCGAGATAATGCTACAGTGCCTTCTACGCGGACCCCGCTTTTCCGCATGAACCTGTCGATTGAAAGCTTTACTCATGTCTGTAGTGGGGAAACGATAGATTGTTTAATGTTTGCTGCCCGCTTTAAAAAACGGCTGGCTGCTGCAGGCATTGGCTATCCTCAACAATTTTTTCAATCCCTTAAACAAGCAGGCCTACAGTGTGCGGAGTTAAGTTTGCCCGATCATTTTGATTTTGCCACCTCTCCTTTTCCCTGCGACCCTGAACTTGCTATTGTGATTACAGAAAAGGATATGTTAAAAATTCAGCATTTAAAAGATGAGAGAATATGGGTAGCTCGGGCGCGCACGCAAGTGGATGTCGAGTTAATTAACTTAATTGAACAGACAATAGAGGCCTAACGTGGATCAAAAACTGCTTGAATTATTGGTATGTCCAGTAACGAAAGGCAAACTACTCTATGATCGAAACAAACAAGAGTTAATTTCTAAACAGGCACGCTTGGCTTTCCCAATCCGAGATGGTATTCCTTGTATGCTGGTGAGCGAGGCACGTGTATTAGATCCAGATGAATATGATACACAAGCAGGTTCGGAAATAAGCTGAGTATGGAAGGTTTCATTGCGATTATTCCAGCGCGATTATCTTCTACGCGTCTGCCTGCCAAAGTATTGGCAGATATTGGTGGAGTGCCCATGGTAGTACGTGTGGCTCGGCAAGCCGCAGCGAGTGGCGCAAAACAGGTTATGGTGGCGGCAGATGATTCTTTAATTGTTTCTACTTGCACCAACTATGGCGTGGATGCGGTGCTGACCAGTAAGAGTCATGCCACGGGAACCGATCGTTTAGCAGAAACAATAAATTTGCTTGCCTTAGAGAATGATGCGATTGTAGTGAATGTTCAGGCAGACGAGCCTTTACTTCCACCCGCACTTATTAAAACGGTGGCTGATGTTTTGGCTAATCGGCCAAACTGTGCGATTGCTACCTGTGCACACCCCATTCACGCTCGGGCAGAGATTTTTAATCCCAATATTGTTAAGGTGGTATGTGATGCGCAACAACGAGCTCTGCTTTTTTCCCGCGCTCCCATCCCCTGGGGGCGAGAGTGTTTTGCTAGCCCGAATAATGACCTGCCAGGCGATGCTCCTCCAATCTTGCGTCATATAGGTTTGTATGCTTATCGAGCAAGTTTTTTGCGGGAATTTCCAAAGCTTTCCAATTGCCTATTGGAACAATTTGAAGCCCTAGAGCAATTGCGTGCCTTGTGGCACGGTTTTGAAATCGCGGTACAGATCATTGATAGTACACCCCCGGGTGGAGTGGATACACCTGAGGATTTGCTTAGGGTTAGAAAGATCCTGCAGCAGCAAAGCGAACTTTAAACCGAGCTTCCACAGGCAAATCCGCTAGCCCAAGCCCACTGAAAGTTATATCCTCCCAGCCACCCTGTTACATCTAAGACTTCACCCACAAAATAAAGCCCTGGTAACTTGGAAGATTCCATGGTTTGCTGTGATATTTGTCTAGTGTCAACTCCACCAACTGTAACTTCTGCTTTACGGTAACCTTCACTGCCGCTGGGAGTTAAACTCCAGCGATGGAAGGTGGAACCTAAGTTTCTAAGCAATTGATCATTTAACTCAGCAATCTTACGGGTACTGGCCTCCTCCCAAAGCGCAGATTGTTTTAGCCAAAGTTGAACCAAGCTCTTTGGGAGATAAGATTCCAAACTAGTGCCTAGCTGGCTTTTGCTTTGCTTTTTCTTTTCTATAAGTGCTCTGCCCAGATTAATGCTTGGCAAAAGATTGATGTCTAAAGAACCCTTATTCTGCCAATAACTGGAGATTTGCAAAATGGCTGGTCCAGATAGACCCCGATGAGTAAAAAGTAAATCTTCATAAAACGAAACCCTCTTCCCTCGTTCAGAAGCGTTTGAACAGGTGTGTACTTCTACAGGCAGGGAAAGTCCTGATAATGCGCTAAACGGTTGCCATTGGGACAAGTCGAAAGTTAAGGGTACTAAACCGGCTCGGGTGGGAATGATTTCATGATCGAACCGTTTTGCAACTCGGTAGCCAAAATCACTGGCTCCTGTTTTTGGGATAGAGAGACCGCCTGTTGCAATAACGAGCTTTGCAGAATGTAACTCCCCCGCTTCGGTTGCTAGTACAAACTTGCACTTAGAGTGACTTACGCTTCCTACTTTGCACGGCATGAACCAGTACACTTTACCTGTCGCACATTCATTGCGAAGTAAAGTAATGATTTGTTCAGCAGAATCATTACAAAACAACTGACCTTTATGTTTTTCATGCCAGCCAATGCCGTAACGGTGCATCAAAGCTAAAAAATCAGCAGGGGTATAGCGAGATAAGGCACTTTTACAAAAGTGAGGGTTATCAGATAAAAAATTTTCAGGGCTTGTATGGAGATTAGTAAAGTTACACCGCCCTCCTCCCGAGATTCTGATCTTTTCACCCGGGCTGGACCTATGTTCAATAAGAGCGACTTTCTTACCCCGCTGAGCTGCGATGCTTGCCGCAAACATACCAGCGGCACCTGCGCCGATGACGATTACATCAAAATCCATAAGACTAAGTGGGCAAGCCTAAAATTACTTTGGGGACTGACGGTCGCATTTATCTTGCATACAAGCCTCTGCCTGGGAAAACGCCTTTTGAGCAACCCGTTTATGCAGTCGGTGCAAGAGCCAGTTGAATACTCGGCCTGTCCCCACTCGTGCCAGCCATTTTCGGTTACGTGCGATCCAAGGATATATCACCGCCCAAACTGGCTGTAAACGAGGGTTAGCCCATAACTTTGCAATCGCCGCAAAACCCGCTGCTTGATAGGCAGCGGCAAACACAGGAGGACCAATCATCCAATTGCCTTGCGCATCACGTGCATGAATAAGCTGCATCATGGCCTGGCGAGAGTGACCTTCAAGCCCGGGAAAGCTTGCAGAAGAGCAATCAATAAATAAAAGTTGATTGTGAAGATCATATTGCTTCAATAGCTTTATTTCCTGAGTACATAAAGGGCAAGAGCCATCAAAATACAAGGTGAGCGGATAATGAACTGTTAAGGTATGCATTTTTAAAGCGCAAAGTGTATAGAGATAAAATTTCAATCTACACACACATCATAAAGATCGAATTACTAAACCTTACAACAAAAAGAGAGTGCTGTGAAAATACTAGTCTTAGGCGGATCCGGATTTATTGGACAGGCTGTTGTTGAAGTGCTGGCGGAACGTGGTTATGAGATAACCATAGCTACTCGAAAGCCTTTGAATCATCCATTCGCTCACAAAGCTTGTGTTGTTAAAAAAATTGAGTTTCATCGACTCAGGAGAGTTAGCGATTGGCCAGGTTATCTTAGTGGTTTTGATGTGATTGTGAACTGTGTAGGGATCTTGCGGGAACGGTGGAAAGAAACTTTTGAGTCTGTGTATCATGAGGTGCCTGCTGCGTTAGCCAAAGCTTGTAGCAGGTTGAAAAAACGGTTTATTCATGTCACTGCTTTAGGCCTCACCCAGCAAGCGCAGAGTCGCTTTATCCTGATGAAACGCCTGGGAGAAAAAGCCATTGAACAGATAGAAGGAGAAATATGTATCGTCCGTCCTTCACTGTTAGATGGAAAAGACGGCTTTGGTGCGGGCTGGTTACGCCGGGTGGCACAATGGCCCATACATTTTATTCCTAAATGTGCTGTGGGTAAGATTGCTCCCATGCATGTACGGGATTTAGGCGAAGCCATTGCCGCCCTTTGTGTTTGTTCTGTCGAGGCTTTACCCACAAGCATAGAATTTGGAGGAGAAAAGCATTACCAGATGAGCCAATATCTGGATGTGCTCAGAATCAAAAAAGCTCCTCCAATAAAATTTTCTCTGCCTGCCTGCATTGTACGTAGCTGTGCTCATATCTTTGACTTATTGCATTTGACCCCACTTTCCTGGGGGCATGTAGAGCTGATGCGGCGCGACAACTTACCACGGCAAGAAGATACATTTGCTTTACGACTCTGGATTGGGAGACGCCCTATTGAGATAGATGCCCAGTCAATACGACCCAATACTACTCATCCCTACAGAAATGACTAGTAGAAATTAGTGTTTATTATTTGACTCTTCATGGTAGTAAAAGTCTCATCTCTTGAAAACAGATGGCAAATTTAATCACTAATAAACATAAGAAATTAGAGTATGGGAAAAAACCGTCCCAGTTCCTGAAGCGTCTGTCTGCCCGTAAATTAAGACGTAATGCTTTTGGTGAAGAGGTTTTTTCTGAAGTAAGGGCTATAAAGCAGCACCGCAAATATGCGGTCTATAAGCGCCCAGCCAATTGCCCAATTTGTCTTAAAAGTCTTTCAAAAAACGCCCGTGGTACCCGCTATGTATATGCTTGCGCACACTGCCTTGCACAATGGACGACAGCTATCAAATGTCTTCGATGCAGTACATTTCGTGTTTGGCGCAACAAAAAAGAAGCAAGGTGTAAAGGCTGTGGCTATTTTCTACTATCGTTTTGTGCGAAATGAAGAGCAGTGTGTAGCGGATATGGCCAGCAATTTGCCATCGGAAAAAATGCAAGAGGCTTTCTCTCAGGGAAAAGTTGCTCTGCTTTTTTACTATAAGGTTGCAACTGTAAAAAATAGAACTTGCAGGTCTTTATCCTTAAGCTATACTCATCAGTAATAAATAATACCGAATGGTAAAAATCTTGGCATGAAACGTATCGCGATTGTGGGCAGTGGAATCACGGGTTTGGGAGCGGCTTATACCTTATCTCACCATCATCACGTCACCTTATTTGAGGCTAATAACTACTTCGGGGGCCATGCTCATACGGTAGATGTGACATTGCAGGGTCAGACACATGGCGTAGATACGGGTTTTTTAGTTTTCAATCACCGCACTTATCCTGAACTACTCAAGTTGTTTACTGCACTAAAAGTTCCTACAGCAGAGGCTGATATGGGTTTTTCTGTCAAGGTTCGGGGTTCGGATCAAGGCTCGGCGCTGGAATGGTGTGGTTCTTCTCTAAATGCAGTGTTTGCCCAGCGTCGCAATTTGCTCAAACCTCGTTTTTTTAGAATGCTGTCGCAGATTTTGCGATTCAACAAAGAGACTACTGCTGCCGCAATTAACAATCATTTACCGGAGATGACCCTAGGGGAATATTTAAAGACCGGAGGGTATAGTGACGAACTACGAGACTGGTACCTTTTGCCCATGGCTGCTTGCGTATGGTCTTGCCCTCCTGACGCCATGCTGGCTTACCCAGCCGTAACTTTTATTCAATTTTGCTATAACCACGGCTTATTGCAAGGGTTTGAAGGCCGCCCGCAATGGTATACCGTCAAAGGCGGCTCTCGTGAATATGTTAAACGCATCATTGCAAAAATGACAGATAAGCGTCTTAAAACCCCGGTTTTAGGCGTTCATAGAGGGGAAGGTAAGCTTCCGCTAGTTGAAACAGTCCACACTACTGAAAGCTTTGATGCTGTATTGTTAGCTACTCATTCTGACACTGCATTACAGCTTCTTAAGCAAGCCACTAGCGCAGAGACTAGTATTTTGTCACGTTTACGTTATCAGAAAAATTTAGCGGTGCTACATACGGATGCCTCTGTCTTGCCGACAGCGCGCAGGGCTTGGGCAGCGTGGAACTATGAGAGCGCCGGTAAAAATCTTAACAACACATCGGTGTGCTGCCATTACTTGATTAATCGTTTACAACCTCTGCCGTTTGAGCTACCTGTGATTGTTTCACTGAACCCGATCCGGGAGCCTGAGCATATTATTCAATCTTTTGAATATGCCCATCCAGTATTTGATGCTGCCGCCATTCTTGCGCAAAAGGAACTTCAGAGCATTCAAGGTAAAGATAATGTATGGTTTGCGGGGGCTTGGGCGGGATATGGCTTTCATGAAGATGGACTGAAGGCAGGATTATTAGCTGCGCAACAGATAGAAAAAAGATTTAAGCGGTATGGTGAAGATCCGATCTGGATAACAGGAAAAGCTGCATCATGACTCACCCATTAGCTTCTATCGCATTGGGTTTAATCCGCCATAAACGTTTAAAACCAGCATCTCATCATTTTTCTTATTCGGGTTTATTTGTGCGCCTGCCCATGGCCACGGGTTTTAAGGATGAAGGCTTTTGGTTCAGGCGTAATCGCTTAGCACTATTGAGTTTTTTTGATCGTGACCACGGCAATGGAGCTGCAGAATCACTGGGGTGGATACAGCAGGTACTTGCCACCTTTAAAGTGATGGATGCGGATGGGGAAATTTGGTTGCACACTTTTCCACGTATGTTTGGCTATGTATTTAAGCCAGTCAGTTTCTGGTATTGCGAGCGTAGTGATGGAACTTTGCGTGCCGTACTGGTGGAGGTTAACAACACCTTTGGTGAGCGGCACTGTTATCTGCTTGAAAACCCCGATGGCAGCCCAATCAGAGCCGGGCAAACTTTACATTCAGGCAAGGTATTTCATGTCTCCCCCTTTAACCCAGTGGAAGGCCATTACCAGTTCAGATTTTTAGTGCGCAATGATCGATCTTTGGCATGCATCGACTATTTTGATGCCGAAGGTTGTGTACTTCAAACCTCCATGTCTGGACAGCATACACCCCTGTCTGCTAAGTCAGTAGGCCAATCTTTGCTAAGGACACCTTGGTTCACAATCGGTGTAGTGCTGCGTATCCATTGGCAAGCACTGAAACTATGGTTAAAAAAAGTACCCTTTTATTCCAAACCGATACCACCCGTACAGCAGGTAAGCGCTGCTAGCACACGCAAGCCTTATTCCTCTTGTTCTGTTTCCAAGGAAAATCTTTCATGAGCTCTCATGTACTTGACCCCTCACCCCGGCAAGCCAAAACGGACTTAAGTGGTATCCCTGCAAAGGCGCGCTTTGTGCTGAGTATGTTAAATAAGCTCGCGGTTGGCGAGTTAAGTTTAAGATTGCCGCAGGGTAAAACCTTAAGGTTTGGTGAGGGTCAGCCTAAGGTTGAGATTACGGTACAGAGCTGGGAGTTGTTTGATCGCGTGCTGGCTTCGGGTGATATCGGGTTTGCCGAAAGTTATATGGATGCCCAGTTCACAACAGATAATCTGGGACGTTTATTGACTCTTCTTAATGCTAACCGACAAGCCATTGATACTGCTCTGTATGGCTCGTGGTGGGGGCGGCTAGTCTACCGCCTTAAACATCTTCTGAACCGCAATACTAAAAGCAAAGCCCGAAGAAATATTCAAGCGCATTACGACTTAGGTAACAGCTTTTATCAAGAATGGTTAGACTCCAGTATGACTTATTCGGCTGCTCTATTTGCAGGCGATGAAGGCAAACCGCTTGAAGTCGCCCAGCAAGTCAAAATTAGCCGTGTGTTTGACCAATTACGCTTGTCCAGCTTAGAGCCCAGGCAAGCCCAGGTTTTAGAAATTGGTTTTGGTTGGGGTGGTTTTGCTGAATATGCGGCAAAACGGGGGGTGTGCACAACGGGCTTAACCTTATCTTCAGAACAGTTAGCCTATGCGCAACAGCGCTTGCAATCTCAAGGTCTAGAAAAATTCGCTCATTTCAAGCTGCAAGATTACCGGGATGAGCTAGGTCAATATGATGCGATTGCCTCCATTGAAATGTTTGAGGCAGTAGGAGTGCAGTATTGGGACAGTTACTTTGCTTGTATAAAGCGTAACCTTAAGCCGGGTGCACGTGCTTGCATCCAGACCATCACAATCGATGAGGCGCTTTTTGAACGCTACGCAGAGGGTACAGATTTTATCCAGCAATATATTTTCCCTGGGGGAATGCTGCCTTCGCAAGAACGCTTTGAGCTTTTGGCAAAAACCCATGGTTTGTTCATCGAAGATAAATTGGCCTTTGGAAACGATTATGCCTTGACCCTCAGACACTGGCGTGAAGCTTTCTTAGCCAAAGAATCTACTGTCCGGGCGCAAGGATTTGATAGCCGCTTTATCAAAATGTGGGAATTTTATTTAGCCTATTGCGAAGCTGGTTTTAATACGCGATCCACCGATGTGGTGCAGTACACCCTGCGCAAACCTGACTGATAGGAGAGCTGCTTATGCTGAAAAATCTTAGCCTTTTTTTGTTAATGGTTCTGAGCAGTCTTGCATTGCAAGCACAACCTTCGTGGATTACAGAGGCAGTGCCAGGTGCACAAAAACTAGGGGGAGGAACCCTACGTTTTATAGGTATGAAAATTTATGATGCCGAACTTTGGGCCAAACAAGAGTTCGACATTGAGAGATTTACGGAGCAGCCCTTCGTGCTGAAGCTGACCTATGCACGCTCGCTAGTGGGTAAATTGATTGCTGAACGTTCGGATAAGGAAATTCACCAACTCGGGCTAGCTGATGAGGCGCGTCGCAAAGCCTGGCTGGAGCAGATGATCAAACTGTTTCCCGATGTTAAGCAAGGCGATTCCTTGGCTGCGGTGTACATCCCAGGCAAAAACTTGACCATGATGCGAAATGATGCAGTTTTAGGCGAAATTGGCGATCCAGAATTTGCCCGAGCCTTCGTTTCCATTTGGTTGCACCCTAACACCAGTGCACCCGATTTGCGCAAGGCCCTAGCGAGCACTCGGTAGTCCATCTTGAACTCGAAGCATTCTCAAGAATACAGCTCTAGCGAAAGCCACCCTAGCACAAGCTTATTGCCTTCAACAGCCTTACCAACGCTTGGGGAACGTTTCTTATACGGCTTTTACGGCCTACCTTTAGCCTTTGTGGCGCTACCGGTGTATGTGCATATTCCCGCCCTCTACGCTAAGCAGGCCAATCTTTCACTTGGCTTGATTGGCCTGATTCTATTGGCTACTCGTCTATTCGACGCTGTGCTGGACCCTTGGTTAGGCACGCTAGTGGATCGCTGGCATCGACGCTTGCGTTTTTCTGTCCTGATTTTGCTGGCCAGCGGACCATTAGCCCTGGGTTTTTATTGGCTCGTCTCTCCTAATACCGCCTTTCCTGCGCTGTGGCTGGCAGGCAGTTTAATACTGACCTATATTGCCTTTTCATCTGTAATGATTCTCCATCAAAGCTGGGGGGCGATGTTGGGCAAATCGCCTGCGGCTCGGCTGGCGATTACTTCCATGCGTGAAGCTCTTGGCCTTTTAGGCGTTATTATTGCCGCCGCTCTGCCTGTATGGCTAGTACAGCGCTATGGTCAAGCGGGCTGGCCCATCATGGCCCTTCTCTTTACTATTTTGTTGATCGTCGGTAGTTTGCTGCTGTTTGCAGTTCCTCAAAGTACTGAGCGGACCCTCACTGTTCATAGCCCTCACAGTTATAGAGAAGTACTCGGTAGTCCGCGATTTCGAGCGCTACTGTTGGCGTTTGTGCTCAACGGCATTGCTGCCAGCCTGCCTTCGCAGTTAGTCGTCTTTTTTATTGAAGACGTACTGCAGGCTAAAAACTATGAAGGTGTTTTTCTGGCTTTATATTTTATTGCTGGTGCTTTAGCGATGCCCCTGTGGACTAGGTTGGCAGGAAAAATCGGTCAATGTCAGGCGTGGATCGTATCCATGGCCCTTACCATACTGAGCTTTATCGGAGCCTTGTTTTTAGGTGCCGGCGATGTGCTTGCTTTTGGAATGATTTCTGTAGCTACAGGCTTGGCACTAGGTGCGGATCTGGCTATTCCGCCGGCAATACTGGCCACCGTGATTCACACGAACGCGCATACCGGTGCCGAAGGTCGTTATTTCGGGATCTGGAGCTTTTGCACCAAGATCAATCTAGCCTTGGCAGCAGGTCTGGCATTACCGCTTATTGCGGCGCTAGGCTACACCCCAGGCGGTAATCAAACGGCTGCATTAACCTTGAGCTATTGCCTTTTACCTTGCGGCTTCAAATTAATGGCAATCTGGGCAACCTGGCGGTTTTCCAGCCATTTTCCGGAATGTTCCACTCCAAATTTCCCCCTTAGATCCTTTCAAGGAAATTCTCTATGAAAATATTGCGTCCCTTTACCTTTGCACTATTTACGCTGTTTGCAATCTTTACATTAGTCGGCTGCAGCAACCTCGATCCTGCAAAATATTTGGCCGAGAAGCCTGCCCTGGACATGAAAAGCTATTTCAATGGCACGCTAGAGGGCTATGGAATGTTTCAAGACCGTTCTGGCCAGGTAAAGCGGCGATTTGTAGTGCTTCTAAAAGCCAACTGGGAGGGAGATACCGGCACCTTGGATGAAGAGTTTACCTGGAGCGATGGCAAAAAAGAGCGTCGTGTTTGGACGCTTAGCAAAATAAGCGCTAATCGTTACGAGGGCCGGGCTGATGACGTTGTCGGTAAAGCGGAAGGAGTCGTGAGCGGTAACGCCTTGCACTGGAAATATGTACTTAAGTTACCGGTCGATAACACAACTTATGAAGTCGATTTTGATGATCGTATGTATCTGATTGACGATAAGGTCATGCTAAACCGGGCTGTAACGAGCAAGTTCGGTTTTAGGCTGGGCGAAGTCTTTATTAGCTTTATTCGGCGCTAACTTTTTGAAAAGAACTTTAAAAAATATGTCCTTAAATCCTGAAATTACAGATTGGAAAAACAAAACCGTCTGGATCATCGGCGCTTCTAGCGGTATAGGCGCCGAAACCGCCCGTTTGCTGTTGCTCAAGGGCGCTCGCGTAGCGCTATCGGCGCGTACAGTCGCAAGCTTGCAAACTCTGGCCGAAACAGCTGCACCTGAAACGACCTTAATCGCGCCTATGGATATCAGTCAAGCTTCAGAGGTAGAGCAAGCGTTTAACAATATTCAGGCACAATGGGACACCCCAGATTTAACGCTGGTTGTGGCTGGCACTTATCAAGAAATGCGGGCCTGGGATTTTGATCGCAAAGCTGCCAGTAAATTACTGGACATTAATTTAAACGGCCCCTTGAATGTGCTGGATGTTCTACTACCAAAATTACTTAAGCGTGCAAAGGGCGGTCTTGGCATGGTTGCCAGTGTGGCAGGATATAGAGGCTTGCCCAAAGCCTTAATTTATGGGGCATCTAAAGCCGCACTCATTAATCTGACTGAAGCTTTGTATTTTGACCTTGCACCCAAAGGTATTTCGGTCTATCTGATAAATCCGGGTTTTGTAGATACTCCTTTAACCAAAAATAATAAATTTTCTATGCCAGATCTCATGACGCCCCAAGACGCTGCAAAAGCACTGGTAAAAGGTCTGGAAGCAGGGGAGTTTGAGATTACCTTCCCAAAAAGTTTCGTGCGCAAAATGAAGCTGGCGCAGTTACTTCCCTACAAGCAATATTTTGCAGCGGTGCGCCGTTCCACGCATTTATAAACTTCTCGGACACCCTCTTTGTCATACCGCACTTATGGGGTAGATAGTGCTTGCAAACATTGTTTGTAGACCTACAAGCAAACCAAACTGATTAAAATATTTTGAATAAAGAGTAAGTAATCCTAAGCTCACCAGCTTTTATCACCAGTGTTGCCACCGGCTTTTCCAACTTGGACCGATGCAATTGATCCCACAAC
The DNA here is from genome assembly GCA_019695155.1 of Burkholderiaceae bacterium. Lineage (GTDB taxonomy): Bacteria > Pseudomonadota > Gammaproteobacteria > Burkholderiales > Burkholderiaceae_C > Piscinibacterium. Next base: position 84,852 of record JAIBAO010000027.1, read on the forward strand.
TTTAAAAGAAAATACTCATGCAATCGGCCATTGAACTAAATCCAGCCCTGGCCATGGACTTCTTGCTCAATGTGGCCGTAGTTCGTCCGGTATTCATGTGGGGTGCCCCTGGCATTGGCAAGAGTGCGCTGGTTTCCCGCTTTGCCCATGCTGTGGGGATGGAGTGCGTTTCTTTACTTGGAAGCCAGCTTGCCCCCGAAGATTTGCTGGGAATTCCAAAAATTGATGGGGAATGCTCGCGCTTTTATCCCCCCGCCAATATTGTCCGTAAACAGCCTTTTGTGCTCTTTCTAGATGAGTTAAATGCCTCTTCCCATGAAATACAAAAAGCCTTTTACTCCTTAATTCTGGAGCAACGGGTAGGTGAATATAAACTGCCTAAAGGAACCGTAGTCATTGGCGCAGGCAATCGCGCAAAAGATGCAGCCATTGTCAAACCTATGCCTTCAGCTTTAATTAACCGTCTGGTGCATATTCATCTGCGTACCGATCATCGTCAATGGTTAGATTGGGCTATTAATGAGGGAAATATTCACCCCTGGGTGGTGGAATATATTCAACTGCGCCCGGACCATTTATGCAATGAGCCTCCCAAACATGAGGAAACCTTCTCCACCCCGCGCAGTTGGCATATGCTCTCCGATGCCTTGCATTCTTTTGGTGAAAATATCAGTGACGCTATGTTAGAAGCCCTTGCTTTCGGGCTGCTCTCGCCACCTCATGCTTCCCACTTTAAAGCCTATTTAAAACAAATTCATCAAAAACACACCCTGCATACCATCATCAAAGGGGATGCTTTTTGGCCAAGTGGACCAGAAGACAGAGATGTGTTGTATTTTTTAGCGCAATCCTTTCGTGCTTATCTTTACAAAGAGTTACCAGTTGATGAAGCCTCCGTACGGGGTCAGCATAAAGACCTAGCAATCCGCGCCAAGGACATGCTGCGTGATCTGGCCAGAATTAGTGTGGAAATTGCCCAGTCCGTGATGGGTGAAGATCAAGCCGGACAACGTTTACCAGCCTGGTTTCTGGTTGAGGTTGCCCGAGATTTGCCGCGTTTGGCCGGGCGCGACAAAAAAGCCAAAGAGGAAAAAACATGAGCCGAAAAAGCCCCCAAGATGTAGCGGGGCAAGCTCGGGAAGCGGGACAAAAAGCGGTATGGGCGTCCCTGCTTTTTCCTATAGCCCATAAAATCCATTTTTCAGTCGACACCCATCATCAATACGTTCCTCCAAAAGCTTGGTTAGCAGTCTCTGCGGCTGGCGTGGTTTGGCTGCATCCCAAACGCCGTGCCGAGCCACAAGCGTGGGCCAGATTAATGGCGATAGCGCTGGTTTGCCTGGGCTTTGGCCTGGTGCGGCGCCAGCAACCGCAGGATTTGTGGGAGCTGGCTAGTTTATTGGTCGCCGATCGGTTCTGTGATGAACTCAAGCTGGGCCAATTACCAGAAGAACTGCAGTATTCCCTAGCCCATTATCCTTCCGGAGGAGCCGAGGGATTATTCCGGCAATTCTGTGTAGAAGGCTGTGATCCTGCATTGCGCAATTGGAAAAGCCTATTGTGTGCGGGGGCTGATTTTTTTTGCAATTTAGAGGAAAACCTTTCTCCACTACAAAAGCAAAACCGCCCAAAGTGGGGAGAGCTTCTTGCCGAAGGTATTGCCCGGGGAGTAGGTCAGGCCTTGGAAGTAGCCTCTGGCAGCAGTGTTTCTTCTAGCGTTAAGCCTTTAACACGTGCGTTGCGGGCACGCAAATGTCTGATTGACCACTACCCTTTGCTCGGCGCTCTTGCGGCCAGTTTCGATATTGAAGAAGATATTCAGCTATGCCAGCAATACGATATTCGTGTAGCGGCTATTGATGTAGGGGCGCGCCGTATCTGGATGAACCCTTCTGCAGGGCTGTCTGAACAAGAATGTCTGTTTGTTTTTGCACATGAGTTATTGCATGCAGGTTTAAACCATGCTTCCCGACGCCGCGGGCGGGACCCCTTGCTCTGGAATATTGCCTGCGACTTTATTATCAATGGCTGGCTCATTGAAATGGGCGTAGGCAGCCCTCCCGGCATAGGTTTATTGCATGACCCTGCTTTTTCAAGCCATTCTGCTGAAGAAGTCTATGACAGTCTGGCACAAGATATTCGACGGGCCCGCAAGCTAGCCACCTTACGCGGCCCAGGGGCGCAAGATCTAATTGGCGAAGAAGAAGGTAAACTTTTTACAGATGCGGAAGCTTATTGCCGACGCGCGTTGGCCCAAGGTTTAGATCGTTATACCTTTAATTCAAACCGTGGGCTCATCCCTGCTGGATTGATTGAAGAGATTCGCAGCCTGAATCAACCTCCCATCCCTTGGGATGTAAAACTAGCCGAATGGTTTGATGAGCATTTCCCGCCCCCGGAGCTACGCCGCAGCTATGCTCGGCCCTCCCGAAGACAAGCCGCCACCCCAGACTATCCCCGTCCTTCCATTGTCAAACCCACAGAAGAAGAACGCAAAAGCCGCGTTTTTGGCGTAGTACTCGACACCTCCGGTTCCATGCAGCCGCAGTTATTAGGAAAAGCCTTAGGGGCAATTGCCAGTTATTCTTTGGCGCGCGATGTGATGGCAGTACGCTTAATATGCTGTGATGCACAGGCTTACGATAGTGGCTGGGTAGAACCTGAACGCCTGCTAGATCGTTTTAGCCTGCGCGGCAGAGGCGGAACCGTATTGCAACCCGGAGTAGATCAATTGCAGGCTTTATCCTTTAAGGCAGAATTTCCCCGCAAAGGCCCTGTACTCATTATTACTGATGCAGATTGCGAAGATCAGCTTAATATTGCAATGGATCACGCATTTTTATTGCCAGAAGGTCGACGCCTGCCTTTTAGGGCACAAGGGGAAATATTTTTTATAAAGTAAGCCGCTCTGCTTTTTTATCCCAAGGTTAGGAAACTTTGTAAGCGCGCTTTACCCTAATATTTATAAGTTTTTTGAATGAAAAATGCCTCAAGAGGCGCATAAATACTAGGGTAGAGGTTTTGGAATAGCTAAAAGTCTTTTTCTTTAGCAGGCCCCTAAACCATTGGGGCCATACGCTGGGAACGTAGGCTTTCCACTTTGCACGAGTACTACCTGGATCGGTTTAGTGGTTTTGGGGATTAACAGCCCGAGCTGAATCGTAGCGCTATCTGCATAGACCTCATACACGGTGCATTTGAGTACGGTGATAGTGACAGCCTCTGCAAACTCTTCTACTTTTTTCACAGCATATTGGTAGCGATCCCCCGAACCTAAATCTTCTAGCACTACTGCTGTTTTAGTACTGTAGTCAATCGGTAATTCAGAAAACAGTTTGCTGTTATAAGGAGCGGGCCAGTCCGAATAGGTTTTCCAGTCTGGAAGGAGTTTGCCCATCTCAAGACTGGATTGGGCGATTCCATATACCGTAATACAAGTTTGGCAGCTACTTCCACCCCCTCCTCCATGCCCTGTCCCCCCTGAGCCAGCAATGCGAAAATAAGCTTGCACACCCGTAAAATCTCTAAACTCTAGCGTTTGAGGCCACGTTGGAGCTTCGGGTGGTGTGCCTCCTGTGCCGCCATCGCCGGGGGTTTCTCCTCCCCCTCCACCACCGCAGGCTGTTAATGCCAATGCAAAAGTGAGGAGGCAGGCAGAAAAAAGATTACGTTGATGTGTCACATATCGCAGCATGAGGTGTTCCACTTTAAAACTGATCTACCGTCAGGATTCTGACCGGTAGAGGGGTAATAGGGGGAGGATTACCAAGTCCACCATATTTATCTTTCGGAGGTGGGAGCATTTTAGTTTTAGCCATGAGGGTTTGCTCAATCTCTGCAGGCGAGGGCAAAGGCTGGCCGGTAAGTTGACGTTTTCGGGCCAGCAGCAGCGCGGCACCTGCTACATGGGGAGCAGCCATGGAAGAGCCAGAGCTCTCTAAATACAGGTGTAAGCCAGCCGGCATATTGCTGGTATTGGGAGGGTTAGGTACGCCTGGGCCCCAAGCGGGTGGTCCTCCAAGAGGATAGCTAGTATTAACGTTAATATCCTGTTTGGGCAAGATTCCCGGAAACGCAGCCGTAGTTTGTACGCTTTGACCGGGAGCCCAGATTTCTACACAGGGGCCATAAGAAGCGGCCTTGCTATCCGGGAGATTACGCATGGTCCAACCTCCGGGACTAATCGCCCCCACGGCCATGGCACCACTAACCAGGCTACCAATTTTGGCAGGATAAAACATGCAGGCATCCTCGCTAAGATTGCCGGCTGCAAAGCTAAAGAAAATTCCCTTAGTGACTGCAGCAGAAATAGTGTTATGTAAAGCTATCTGAGCTGCTGGTGAAATATAGTTGGGATTGGTGTTGACATCCCAAACTCCACTCCACAGAATGCTCATATTGGCTACTGCGCTTAAACGACGGCGGCCTTGCCCATCGACTCCATTATTGGGCACTTGCGCAGCGATCCAGTTAATGGCGGCCACCACGCCGGATAGATAGCTGAGACCATGATAGATTTGTTGGGGTTGAGGACCTACGTTTAAATCTGCAAGAAGGCTTTTGCAGTAATTAAGTACCTTCACCGATACCAACTGTGCTCCCGGTGCTACCCCTTCCACCCCCAAAGGAGCATTTTCTCGCTTGGCACCAAGAACGCCAGCTACTTCAGTACCGTGGGTGCCACACCCTGCATAAGTATAAACCGGCGCTTGACTTTCTGAACATTCATTACCCCCCTACGTTTTTATGGCAATCAAAACTGATGTGATCCACCTGCCAGTTATAGTTCAGATCAAAATGGGGCTGGATGCCGGAGTCAATGACATAGGCTTTCACAGGGTAACCCCCCTGGGTGCGGTAACTGGGAGTAGTTGCAGGGACATTCCAGCCGGGAGTACCGCTAATGGCGTCGATAGCATAAAGGTTATAGCCGTTGGTGTAGAGATAGCCTGGACCAAACATAGGAAGGTTGTACCAATCGGGTGGGTTGGCGGCAGGTTCTCCCAGGGGGTCTGCAAAGATATCTTGTACGCGGCGGTCGGCCCGCAGGGCAGCGACTTGAGAGGCGGTAAGCTCAGCACCAAAGCCATGCGTCAGATTTCCGAAGGTGACAAGCGCTTTGGCGCCAATGCGGTTTTCAATATCTCGGACTAATAAGGCAGTTTGTAGAGAAACGGCTGACCAGGCACGGGGACGTTCTTGTACGCGCTGGTCAGGGAAAATGTTGTCTAAACGGTCATTGGGGCCTATCGCTTGACGAGCCACAGCTTCAGGGGAAAGAATAACCATCATTCTTTGCGTAGGCTCTGGCGCCGCCGTCTGGGCTTGGGCTTGCAAGTTAATGCTCAATAAAGCGGTGCAGCTTAACACTAGTGTGCTCAGGTGGGTTTTGCTGCTAAAACGGTTTTGCTTGAACATTTTGGTACTCCCTTAGTGCTTTTATATCCCTAAAATAAGTGTAACTTAAAGAGGGGGGGGGGAGAGCCAAGTGATTTTAGGCAGATCAGAGACTTAGGGAGATCAGAAACAGTTTTCAAAAGTTTTTCTTTCACAAAAAACTTTTGAAAAACGACTACCCTAATATTTATGCGGTGCTTAAGGCAAAAATTGCCTAAAAAGCTGATAACTATTAGGGTGCTCCAAAAATAAAACTAAAATAATTTAAATACGAAACTCATACATCCCGGGTTACCCGTATTACTTCTTCCGGTGAAGTAATACCAGCTGCAATATAACGTTCGCCATCGCTGCGCATGGATTGCATGCCTTGTTGTTGAGCTAGGTTTCGAATTTCCTGCTCACCTGCCGCATTGTGAATTAAATATTGAATTTCCGGATTAATGCTTAAAAGTTCATAAATACCGGTGCGGCCGATATAGCCTGAATGGCCGCATTCCTTGCAGCCCACGGGCCTATACACCAGGCGTCCTTCTAGCTGATCTTCTTTTTTGCAGTGGGGGCACAGTTTGCGCACTAAGCGCTGTGCAAGTACTCCTAGCAAGGAGGAAGAAAGCAAGAAGGGTTCTATGCCCATGTCTTGCAGGCGGGTAATCGCTGAGGGTGCATCGTTTGTATGTAAGGTTGCCAATACCAGATGTCCGGTTAAAGAGGCTTGCACGGCGATTTGCGCGGTTTCCAAATCCCGGATTTCGCCAATCATGATGACGTCGGGGTCTTGCCGCAGGATGGCACGTAAGGCGGTGGCAAAAGTTAAATCAATCTTGGGGTTGACCTGAGTCTGGCCTATGCCCCGCAGCTCGTATTCAATAGGATCTTCCACGGTCATGATATTGGTGGTAGAGGCATCCAGACGTTTCATACCGGCATATAAAGTGGTTGTTTTTCCGCTGCCGGTGGGGCCTGTGACCAATACAATACCGTGCGGCTGTTTGATAAGATGGTCAAACGCGAGCAAATCTTTTTGTCCCATGCCTAGTGCAGACAAATCCAGCTTTTCATTGGATTTGTCCAGCAAACGAAGAACGGCGCGCTCCCCGTAGCCCGTAGGCAAAGTGGAAACCCGTACATCGACAGGGCGCCCTGCTACCCGCAGAGTGATGCGCCCATCCTGAGGCAGGCGTTTTTCTGCAATATCTAGTTGTGCCATGATCTTAATGCGGCTTACCAACGCCGCATGCAGCGCGCGTTTGGGGCGGGCAATATCACGCAAGCTACCATCTACGCGTAGGCGCACCACGCTAGAGTCTTCGAATGCTTCAATATGAATATCACTGGCGCCTTCGCGCACGGCTTGCGTTAACAAGGCATTAATCAAGCGAATAATCGGCGCATCATCTGCAGATTCCAGCAGGTCTTCTACGGCTGGGGTATCTTCCATCAGCCGGGCCAGATCAATATCCCCCGCTACTTCATCTACAACGCTTTGTGCACTGCCCTCGGAGGCAGAGTAGGCCTTGCTAATGGCTTCTCGTAAGGCTTGCTCGGATTCTAGCTGCACAGTGACTTTGCCTAGAATTCTCTGTACTTCGGTTAGCCCAGAAAGTGAGGAGCTTTGGGAAAGGAGTACTTGCACCCCTTCATCAGAGCGCTGTACGAGCAACTGATGCGCCCGAGCAAAAGAATAGGGGATCAGCGGAGTCATTGCGGTCTGTCAGGGCTTGCTTCTGGAGTAGGGGAAGTTTTTGGCGGTGGATAGGGTGCCATTTCGGGGGCGGTCATATTGGGCAGTACTGCAGAATTGGCGGGCACGTTATTTTGCTGTATGGCCCGGATGGCCTCATACCGATCGCCTGTTAGCAAATTACTCTTTCCGGAATCCCGAATCACTACGGGTCGCAAAAAAACCATTAGATTAGTTTTGCTGCGTTTGCGATTGTCGTAGCGAAACAGGCCTCCCAGTAGCGGTATTTTGGAAAGTCCAGGCACGGCCTCTACACTGCCGGTTACCTTGTCATCAATTAAACCGCCCAAGACGAGGATTTCTCCATCATCAATCAAAACATTGGTTTCCAAAGAGCGCTTGTTAGTAATAATGTCACTGGCGGCGGTAGGAGCAATGCTGCTGACTTCCTGGTAAATCGCCAGCTTGACTACACCGCCTTCACTCACTTGCGGTTTGACACGCAGAGTAATCCCTACATCTTTACGGTCAATGGTTTGAAAAGGGTTGACGGCAGCGTTATTGCCAGTTGTGCCGGTATTAGTAAATTGACCGGTAATAAAGGGTACGTTTTGACCTACTGTAAACTTGGCTTCTTCATTATCCAGGGTAATGATTTGGGGTTTGGACAAAATATTAGTGGTGGAATCACTTTCCAAGGCGCGTGCAAGAGCCCCCAAGGTGAGTTGGCCTGCCACTTGTCTAAAGATGCCAATATTTAGACCGGCTCCAATCCCTACGCCTTTATTGGTGATCAATGCAGGCAAACTGCTGCCTCCTGCTACTTCGGGGCGGGCGCTGGCAATCGAAGCGCCTCCTAGACGATATTTACTTTCATCATTACCGGAAATCCCTACCCATTGCACTCCAAATTCTGCTGCTTTATCAGCAGAGACTTCCACGATCAGGCTCTCTACCAGAATTTGTGCCCGCCTGACATCCAGGCGCTCAATAATGCCGCGCAGCTCCCGATAGACAGGCTCTGGTGCGCGAATGATCAGGGAGTTGGTGGTGGGGTCAGCGGTAATGGCCACTCCTTGTGCCCCGGTTACGGTAATCGACTGTGCAGTGGATTGACCAAAATTACTCGAAGGCCCTGTGGGCGTAGCACTGGGAGAGGTTTGAGAAGTGGCAGAAAAAGAAACACCGGGAGTCGACAGGGTACTGCTTGAAAGATTTCCGCTACTGCTGTTACTCGCTCCACTGCCTCCTACCATCCCTTGAAGAGTTTGGGCCAGTTTTACGGCTTCTGCATTTTTGAGAGAAACAACATTGATATTTCCCGAGCCTTTGGTAGGAGCATCCAGCTTGGCAATCAAGGACTTTAGTTGATTTAAGCGGGCAGGACTATGGGCACGGATAACCAGGGAGTTGGTGCGTGGATCGGCCAAAGCAATAACGCGCTGAGAAGGATCTGCCGAAATTTCGGTGAGTCTGGCAATGGCTTGTGCCATATCGACCGCGGTACCGTTGATCACAGGAATAATTTCGGGCTCAGCCAAGGAAGGTGAATCTATTGCAGCGATAATCCGGGCAATCCGGCCTAAATTTGCTGCGTAATCGGTAATCACTAAAGTGTTATTAGCCGGGTAAGCATTGATAGTGTTATTGGGAGCAATTAAGGGCCGCAGCACAGGCACTAAATTTTGTGCAGATTCATTTTGCAATCTAAATACCTGTGTCATTAACTGGTCACCTGCGACTTGTGCGTTAACGCTGCCACCTTGTAGTTTCGCATCTGCTTCGGGAACAATGCGCACTACTCCACTGACTTCAACCGCAGCAAAGCCGGCCAAACGAAGATTGGCATAAAGCGCTTGCAATACTTGTGTTTTAGTTAAAGGCGTATCAGAAGACAGATTTAAAGTCCCTTTAACCCGAGGATCCAGCAAAAATTGTTTGCCGGTGTAACTGCCTATGGCCCGGATAGTCGCTTCCATGTCGGCATTCACAAAATTAAGCGTAACCCGCTCCCCCGACAAAACTGGTGCGTCTTGTGCCAAGCTTGGCAGGCTGATGCCCATCAGGCAAAAAGACAGAGATATATAAGCTGAAAACAGTATTTTTTTCATGATCCAATTTGCAAAATATATTCATCATTTTGCCGTCTGCCCAACATATTGAGCACGGCACTCAACTCTTCGTGGTATTGATCTGCACTTTTTGAAACCAATCGAAAATTTGCTACCCCATTGCCAAACTGTCCTTGCCCGCTAATATGCAAACGTCCGCGCTGGGTCTTTAAATCTAGTTGCACAGTCTGTTTCTCTAACTGAAGAGTCAGTAAATAATCCCCTAGAGGCGCGCTGCCTGACAATTTGGTGCTAGCATCAGACCAAAAGGCTTCTATCTGTCCTTTAATACTGCTAGAAGTGCCTGTTAGTTCTTGCCAGTTCAAATCTACCCAGCCGCCAGGCGCCAAAGAATTAAGGGGAGCTCCCAAGGCCCTAAGCTTTGCAGCAGGTAAAGCAGTTGCGCCGGCTGCTAAAGACCAGGATCTAAAACTGGCTTTAAAATGACTCTCTGGCCGCTTACCAAAATGCAGATCACCTTCTAATCTACCTAATAATAGTGGACTTTTATATAAGCGCCAGCTTAAACGTTCCGGAAGAATAATTTTGCCTTCCTGTGTGAAAGGGTTCAGGTTTGCGGAAATGGGTGAAATTGATAATTGTGCTGAGCCCTCCCATACCGTACCTGCAACTTCGATGAGCTCTACGTGTCCCTTGCTGGCCGTTTGTAGCCAGGCAGTGAGCCAGCGTGCGGGTAGCCACAGTAATAAACAGATAAAGGCACTTATAAAAACGAGCAGCCAGAGGCTGCGATAGCGCAGTAAAACCATTAGCGGGCCAATACCAGTTGGCCCGACACGGTGCCTGCAGGCAGCTTTTCAAATTTGGCCTCACGCACGCTTAGCGCAAAACTGCGTTTACTTTGGGTAGCCATTTGCATTACGGTTGAAAAAGACGCTGCCTGGAATTTTAAGGTAAAAGGACCTTCTCCCGTTACTTCTGCTGCAAGGTTCATACTTGTTGCCATTTGCAGTAAAGCCTGTCTGCTGGGTGAGAGTGGCTGTACTGTTTTAGAAAAAGTAGAGCTAAGCATTTCTACCTGCGCTTTTTGAGCAGCCAGTAAAGGCAGCCGCTGATTCAAATCCCGTATTCCGCGCAGAGCGGGCTGAATTACACCGACTATAACGGTAGCTATGACTAAGAGTACTACGGCCAGGCTAATGGCTAGTTGCTCACGACGTGTAAGATTATTCCATCTCAGTATCAAATTTTTCATGATGCTTCTTCAGCGATGGAAACAGCAACGCTTTCAGCGCTAAGCCAACTAATCCGTAAGTGAGCATTACGCGCAGCTGTTTCAAACTCTGTTTTAACAGCAGGGCTTAGCTTCTCTTTGGCCAATTTCAAGGTTAATTTCTCCCCCGAGTAATCCGCAGCAAGCACGGTCTGTGCAGGTAAACTAGCGGCTGCTTTATCGGCGGCCGTCATCACCCGTTCAAAGGGGCTAAGTTGCCCCCCGCCTTGGGTAGCACGTTGCAATTGCAGGACGGGATCTAAAATAGGAGTCCCTGGCAAAACCTTAGCAAATTCCTGGGCAATTGCCGCCTGCATCTGATGAGACTGCAATTTGAGTACTTGCCACCATAAGCCCAAACCGCCTACCCAGCTAATAGCGCACAAAACCGCCAAAATTGCAGGGGCACGCCAAAGACGACGGGCCGCTTGACGGGTTTTACTGTCAATAAACAGCATGGAGGGAAAGGTAAAAGGCGGAAGACCCGGTTTTATGATCCAATCTTCAGGCAAGCCAAGAGCGGCATTATTCTCCAGCTCTGACCCATACACTGTACATTCAGAGAGTTGCCCTGTTAGCAAAGCCAAGGCTTGCTTGGGTAGAACTACGCAGTCTTCTGCGCGAAAAACGCAGGCTTGCTCCCCTTCTAGCCATACGGCGTTTTCTTTCAGGGCTGCGGCTGCAGCTCCAACAGGAGTCTGGAGATAACCCAGCTGTGTCAGGGTAGATTTTAACTGGGCAAGCACTTGCCGGTCTGTAAAGCTAAGTTTTATAAACGTATTGTCGCGCTCTGCGGTTGCCAAGACCAGTTCTTGCGGGTCAGTTAATATCTGCTCTTCCAGTGCTAGCGCGGCCGCCCGTGCTAGTTTTTCAGCCGGTAAACGAGGCAGTTTTATCTGTGCTATGCGAGCATCCTGCGGATGCAAGAGCACTACAGGCCTGCGTGAGCCAGTCAGTGCCTGAGCCAGTGTACAGCGTAATGGTTTAGCCGGGCTGCTGATGCGCCAAACTATAGTATCTGCGGTGTAAACCCCATCAGTCAGACTGCTTAGCGCAGGGAGCACTATTAAATCAGCCATATGGCCTACTTAATCCTTTTTAATAAGGCAAATCTTGAAAATATAATCTGATATGGATTTCTCATATTATTTTAGAATTCTCACCAAAACAAACTGCGCTGATACTTACGTAAAGAGTAAAGCCTAAAGTTTTGTGCCGTTTATTTAACATGGATGCAGCACTTCTTGCTTTTTACACTACCTAACCGTTCTGCTCAGATAGGTCCTGCGGACTTGAGAATTTAAGCATGAGGTTCTGTTTTCAGTAGCACTCTGAGTACAAGGAATAAAATGAACGTTAATCAGCGTATCAAAATCTTTGTCTTTATTCTTTTGAGTAGCTTGACTTTGGTAGCCGCTTCAGAACAAAAGCCGGTACCTCAGTTTAGGGATTATCCTGCAAGCAATACCTATGTTGGCAAACCTGCCAAGCTAAGATTGCTGAGTCCTGATGAAAAAATCTTTCGTACTCGCTTGCGTGAAGCCTTGCAACAACCTGCAAATTTTGCAGGTGAATATGTGCTTAGCACCTGGGGTTGTGGCGCTGCTTGCCTATATGGAGCAGTAGTAAGTCTTAAAACAGGGCGTGTTACTTTCTTGCCGGGCTCCATTTGCTGTTGGGAGGGGGCAGGTAAACCACTGGAATTTCGTGCTAACAGTCGTTTAATCGTAGCTGCAGGAGTCGTCAACGAACAATGGGAGTACGGAGCCCATTTTTACGAATTTGAAAAAGATAGTTTTAAGCATCTCAAAACGGTCGCTGTAGCCAAATAGAGGTTTCTGTTTCAACAAGCTATGCGCCGCTCTCTTTATTCTTCTCGTCTCATGAACGACACGAAATGGCGAGAAGTTCTTTTAATTGTGGCGCAGTTGCGTGTTCAATTCGAGCTTGTCTTGATTGGAGAGGAAAAATTTCGGACAGGCATGATTTTTCCTGCGGAACGCTTAGGTCCCCATGTTATAGCAGATCCCGGGCTTACGGGGGGTGGGCCGTTACATTATTGGGAGATTTATGCACTTCGCGTTCCCCGTTGGATTAAAACAAGACATGCCAAAACGGGAGTGCTTTTCGAAGATGAAAGCCTAGGAAAAAGTTTTCTTGCGCACATCAGGGCCTTAGGCCAGCTACCTGTTGAGGTTCTGGCTGAGTATATTTATGTGTGGGGGTATGGTGAGCCTTTCAGAGGTAAAAATCTGTAAGCAACTAATTTTTATAGTGAGTTATTGAATGTTAATAGTACGGAAATGAACAGATTTTTGTTACCTGCCTATCTTTTTGTAGGCTTTTTCTCTGTGATTCTCAGGGGTTTTTGCCTTAACCCCTATCTATTGCATGTTCGTCATATTCCCCTGCCCCATCCTTATCCTTTGAAAGGAGTGCTGCTGGTTTTAATGTTCATGTGTATACAGGTGGGGATGGTAGCAGGAGTACTTCGCCTGAGCTCTTATCAACATTCTTGGGGGCGAGCGGTGGCAGCAGTAGGCATTTCAATGGTTTTTCTTGTTTTTGCCCTGGTAGGTGGGATGCATAGCCCACCCTTTTATGAAGCCTATCTGTGGTGGCTCACTATTTTTTTGCTGGCCCTTCTGTTTTTGTCGATAAAGTCCGGCTACGAAGCTAGCCGTGCAGGAAGGGTTTCTAAAGCTTTGTAAGGTTTTCTTATTGAGAGGTGAGAGCCTTTTTCTAGAAGGAAAAATTTTAAAAAAGATCAGCAAGAAAAAGTGTTGCAGCGGTTTACGCTATTCATTGCAACAGTAGGGGTGAAGTAGCCTACAACCCTTCTCTGCATTGCACACTCTTGAGCAAATACCATTTTTCTCAAATAAGAAATTAGAGCAGCGTTGACCAAGTTAAGCTCGAATGAAAAGTTGGGCATATTGAAGCCGCCAGAAAGTTTTAGCTAAGACCCCCGGAAAAACTTAGTTACTCCAGTAGAGTTTTCAAGGAGAACAACATAATGGAAATTAAATTGACAGAGAGCGAAGCTACTCTGTTGCACTCTATTTTAGGTAGGCTTGTGATGCGCTCTCGCACGGGCGAGGTGGGTTTTATGCATGGAGATAATCGCTTCGTTTCTATGCAACTCCGTCTTAAAAAGGGAGATAAAACCTCTTTAAATGAGCTGGCTAAAAAAGTGAGTCTTTCTGCGGGGGTGCGGGAAATTCCCTAAGTTTCAACTTTATGAGAGGTGAGCTACTTATCTGAATATTGCTTTATTTTTTTAGGCTAGAGAAAAGTAAGGGATTTAATTTTTGGAAGACTTACCTTATTAAATATATATGAAAAATTCTTTTACTGATTTGTTTTCTGATAAGTCAGAGTTATATGCTTTTGCCAGGCCGCGCTATCCGCAAGCGTTGATAGAATGGGTAGCAGTAATGGCTCCCTATAGAAATATTGTTTGGGATTGCGGAACAGGCAATGGGCAAGCCGCTTGGGATTTAAAGGATTATTTTGAGCAAGTTTGGGCGACGGATCCAAGCGAAGAGCAGATAGCAAACGCCATGCTTAAGCCTGGGATTTCTTACTCTGTACAAGCCGCAGAAAGTGTCACTTTCCCAAACCGTTCGCTTGACGCCGTAGTGGTGGCGCAAGCACTGCATTGGTTTGATCATGCGCGCTTTTTTAGTGAGGTAAAAAGAGTATTGCGTCCCAGAGGCGTTTTCTTTGCCTGGGGGTATAGCTGGGCGCATGTAAGTCCTGAAATAGATATGGTAGTAAAAGAAGCGATCCTGAATCCCTTGGAGCCGTTTTGGGCGCCACAGAACGCTATTTTGTGGAATCAATACCAAAGTATCGAGATGCCCTTAGAAGCCCTTGATACTCCTTGCTTTGAGATTGAACTGCAATGGTCTCTTACTCAGTATCTTGCCTACATCCACACCTGGTCGGCTACCCGGGCGGCTATTCGCGCCAAGGGGAGGTCTTTTTTCGAGAGCGCCTGCGCGCAAGTTGAAAAGTCTTGGGGCTTGCTGGATACAGCAAAAAAAGTACGCATGCCTCTGGCTGTAATTGCTGGACGGCTGCCAGACGATTGAATGGAATAAAGTATTCTGTAAGCTATGTGAATGGCTCTTAATTCTTAGCCCCATTTCTAAACCTTTTCCTTCCTTGTTGCTTTGCCTTTTCATGCTAGAACACTGCCTTCGGCTTTGCACCTAGACACGAATGATTTAAAAATAGAATTCATACTGTTTTCTGCAAGACAGCTAGCCGTCTTGCTTTAGGGAGTAAAACTAATACGTTTATGATTGCCTGCCTTGATGTCTTTTATCGTTCTGCGCAAGCAAGCTGTGCCTGCGTGCTTTTTTCTGCATGGACTGATAGCCTCCCCGCCCAAGAATTTGTTCGAGTGGTTTCGCCTATTGAGCCCTACGAGCCTGGCCATTTCTACCGTCGCGAACTTCCTTGCTTGCTTGCGATTCTGGGGGATCTCTCGCAGCTGCCTACTGTGATTGTTATTGATGCCTATGTATGGCTTGATAGCCATGCAGCGCCAGGTCTGGGGGCACGTTTGTATGAAGCGCTCAACCAAAAAATTCCTGTGATTGGCGTGGCAAAGTCGCGGTTTCTTGGCGCGCCAGCGATACCCATTACCCGGGGCAAAAGCCGCTCACCTCTATTCGTAAGTGCGGCGGGTATGGAGTCGACGCTAGCAGCTCACTATATTGAAAAAATGCACGGTGCATTTCGCATCCCAACATTGATTCAACGCACGGACCAACTGAGTCGGGCTGGTAGTGTATAGGCCAAACCCCTGCTGCAAAGGATTTATTAAACTGCTTACTGCTTCTCTTTAAAGTGTTTGCTATGTATCGAGTCGACTGCAGAAATATTACTTCTTATGAAGACTTTATCAAAAACTTCAATCGTGTACTGATTGAACCCGCGGGTGGAAAGTGGGATGGGAATTTAGATGCCTTTAATGACTATTTGTCTTGGCCGCCTGAGGCACCTTACCGGCTGGAGATTTTGGGCACTTGCCGTTGTGAAGAAGTTTTGAATTATGTTGCCGACAAGCGGCACCGTAAGCCGCTATGGTCACTGTTAAAGGAGATTTTGCTAGATAACCAAGAGTGGGTCTTTGTTGAATTTCATTAGCTGGGTTAGGTTTGTTTTTCTTCTTCCTTATTGCTGCAGGAATTCAGAAATTTTTAACGTCTACTGCATTGTTAAGTAAACCCTTCAAAACACACTTGCACCATAAGTTCCACAATCTGTGCGTTTGTGTATTGACCGGTTTCCCGTAAAAATTGCAAGGTGGGGTCACAAGCGCGGGCAAACAGTGTAAACATGACGAGCTCATCCGGAACGCTCTTGCAGATCTGCCCCTCTTTACGGGCTTGTTGAATCCATTGGCCAATTGCATCGGTTAACTGGATGAGCCGTTCAACATAAGGCGCATGATTGACCAAGGCCTGACGAATAGTGGAGCGGGTAGAGGGCAAAAGAGGCATATTGCCTTCAAGATGCGCTGTCAGTGCCCAGCGTAAGACGGCTTTTAAACTATCCAGCGCAGGCTGCTCGACAGCTTGGGCTTTAATTTGCAGCAAAGCGCGATCTAGCAAGCGGGTCATTGCAGTTGCAGCCAGCATTTCTTTAGAGTCGAAATGTTTGTACAGGCTGGGCTTGGCAATACCTACCTCAGCTGCTACCTCGTCCATAGTCATGAGGTCATAGCCTTTGGTGGACAATATGCGGTTAACTACGGAAAGGATGGCATCTTCCCGTGCCTGAAATTGCTTCTCACGAAAAGAAGGCCGCTTTACAACAGCGGGCTTCACAGCAGGGGAAGAAGCTTTAATAAGAGAGCGGATGGGCATAAGCTACTAGACATTATTTATGAACTAGATTTATTTTTAGCTGATTTAGAAACTTTTTTCTTGACTGCGCTGCGCTTAGCTTCAGGCTTAGCTGCCTCCGTTAAGGTGGTCTTTGCAGATTTTTCTGCCCGTGGTTCAAACTCAAATACCACTTTCTCAGCTTTGGCATCCCAGCTTAAGTAAGCTTTGAATTTACGTCTGGTTCTGGCAGATACAAATCCTTCCAGCAAACTGGTTTTTCCAGTTTCCAGTAATTTTTTCATTTCTGCCGGTGTAATTTCTTGTTGCAAAATAACTTTGCCACTTTTAAAAGTGCATTGTTTAAGGGGAGTTTTTTCGCAGATGTAATTCATACCGGATTCAAAAACCTGACTTCCGCATTTCAAACAACGACCCAGTGCCTTTTGGTCCGAAAAATCAGGCGCCTGGACTTCTTCCTCATTTTGTTCAAAATCAAACGCGACCTTCAGATTATTGTTTTCGGTATCAGGCACTACTTTAAGAATGGCTGCAAATGGTCGCCCCATTTTGCTGCGGAAACCCTGTAAGGGGCCAATCACCCTGTTACTGAGCAGTTCTTCCACCTCTTGTATTTCAAAACTGCGGCCGCCCGGATGTTTGCCCAGTGAGAAACCGCAGGATTCACAGCTAAAGCGGCGGTAGTTTTCTTTCACCACTCCACCGCAATGGGGGCAGGGGGTTTTTAAGGTAACGTAATCGCCTGGAATGGTGTCTTTGTCATATTCTTTAGCCCGTTTGACGATAATTTGAGTCATTTGCGCAATTTCACGCATGAAAGTTTCGCGGGAAATTGCGCCGCCTTCCATCATCTTGAGCTTATATTCCCAGCCACCTGTCAATTCAGGCTGGGTGAGCTCATCAATGCCCAGGCCGCGCAGTAGAGTCATTAATTGAAATGCTTTAGCAGTAGGAATTAACTCTTTACCTTCCCGCAGCATATATTTTTCAGTGAGTAAGCCTTCAATAATAGCGGCTCGGGTTGCAGGAGTACCTAAACCTTTGGCGCTCATGGCTTCCCGTAGCTCTTCATCTTCTACTAATTTACCTGCGCTTTCCATTGCAGAAAGCAAGGTCGCTTCGCTGTAACGTGGCGGTGGTTTGGTGCTTAGCTCAATAGCCTGCACTTTTTCTGTCAGGACCTTTTCGTTAGGTGCAATCACCACCAGAGAATCATCAGATTTTTCTTCCTCTTTTCCATACACAGCCAGCCAACCTGGGTTAAGCAAGATTTTGCCTTCCGTTTTGAACAGATGTTTATTTACCTCGGTAATACGCGTCGTAATCAAATATTCCGCTGCAGGGAAAAATACGGATAAGAAACGTTTGGTTACGAGATCGTACAGTTTCATTTCAATCTCGTTTAAAGATTTGGGCAAGGTCCCCGTGGGGATAATTGCAAAGTGATCGCTAACTTTCGCATTATCAAAAACCCGTTTGTTTGCGGGGTTGATCCACTTTTTATTTAGAATTTGTGCGGTAAAAGTTTGATAGTTATGAATATCACTTAACTGATGCAGTGTGCTGTTAACGGTCTGTACATAATCTTGCGGTAGATGACGGCTATCCGTTCGAGGATAGGTGAGTACTTTATGCCGCTCATACAGTGCCTGGGCAATTGACAGAGTGGTTTGTGCTGAAAACCCAAAACGGCTATTGGCTTCTCGTTGCAGGGTCGTTAAATCATAAAGTAAAGGTGCGCCTGAAGTAGAGGGTTTGGATTCTTCGCTAACGCTGCCGACTTGGCCGCGGCAGGCTGCCACAATGCTTTCTGCAGCGGCTTTGCTCCATAAACGATTGTCGCGGATTTCCGGATCGGACTCTGCGGTTTTGTCCTTTTTAAATTTCGGATCAAACCAGCGTCCTTCATAAATACCGGCTGCGGCAACAAACTCAGCACGGACTTCCCAAAAATTGCGGGGAGCAAAATGCTTGATGCGTTCCTCGCGCTCCACCACAATGGCCAGCGTTGGCGTTTGCACTCGCCCAACCGTGGTTAGGAAAAATCCCCCATCTTTGCTGTTAAACGCGGTCATTGCCCGCGTTCCGTTAATACCTACCAGCCAGTCAGCTTCACTTCTGCAACGCGCTGCATCTGCCAGGGGTAGCATCTGTGCATCCTCTCGTAACTGTGCAAATCCCTCGCGGATGGCTTGTAGAGTCATGGACTGCAACCACAGGCGCAAAATCGGTTGCCTGACTTTGGCGTATTGGGCAATATAACGAAAAATCAGTTCCCCCTCGCGCCCCGCATCACAGGCATTAATAATGGCTCCTATATCTTTTCGCTTGATCAGTTTGAGCAGGGCTTTTAAACGCTTTTCAGTTTTTTCGATAGGGTTTAAGTCAAAACGCGGCGGAATCATGGGTAAATGCGAAAAGCTCCATTTCCCCCGCTTAACATCGTATTCTTCAGGGACAATCAGTTCCAGCAAATGCCCGATGGCACTGGAAATTACATATTCATCGTTCTCCAGATAGTCTTCGTGCTTGGTAAAATTGCCCAAGGCCTTGGCAATATCGTTCATCACCGATGGCTTTTCCGCAATAATTAAGGTTTTCATGCCTTCAGCTGTAGCGTGTTTACGGCTCAAAGGCTTTGACACACTGGCTGCTTGCAGCCTGCTAGAAGTCTGAGGGGGAGTAGCAGATTTTGGAGTCGGCGATTTTTTATTGGCAGTCAACATACGGTTTCAAAGGCCGCGCAGTAAGGGTTAGAGAATAATCAATCGTAAAAGAGGTGTGCCACTATAGAAGGCAAATTTTGTAAATTGCAAGTCCAATGCATCTAAAAAGCTTTTCCCCAGTTTTTATGCGGGGTTTAGGTCTTTTTCTTTTGAAAACCCTTATAAAAACTAGCCATTGTAGAGCGTACTTTGAAGGATAACACCCTAATCATAAAAGAAGTATCAAAAAAGCTCATCTTCTTAACTCTCTGGCATGTTAGATACTACAACTGGGTTAAATAGTTTAAAGGCTAGCTTTCAAAGGAGTTTTTCAATATTTAGGAACTTCTTTTAATTGATTTAAAAGGAAAGCATTGCGGTGTTTGATGTATTTGCGACACCTAAAGCCAATATGTGGCAGCTGCTGCCTTTCTTGAGCTTCTGATCGTTGAGCCTCTTTAGAAGGTTTATGTTCAGATTTAGAATTTTAAATGTTTTTAGCCATGGCCATTTTTTATGTCTGCTGCAGAAAAAACTCTTATTGATCCCCTGCATCAACAGCAGTTTGTAGCTCAATTAAAAACTTTCTTGCCTGCACATTGCGTGTTGTGGAAAGAAGAAGAGACGAGTCCTTATGAATGTGATGGACTGAGTATTTATCGCCAATTACCCATGATCGTAGTGTTGCCAGAAACAGAGGAGCAGGTCAGTGAAGTTTTGAAGCTGTGCCACGCGCAGCAAGTGCCGGTGGTAGCCCGCGGTGCAGGTACCGGGCTGAGCGGAGGAGCAATGCCTATGAGTAATGGGGTATTGCTGGGCTTGTCAAAGCTGAACAAGATTTTAAAGTTAGATCCGCATTCTCGTACTGCTGTGGTGCAGCCAGGAGTACGCAATCTGGCTATTTCTGAAGCGGCAGCCCCCTACGGTTTGTATTACGCACCCGATCCTTCTAGTCAAATTGCCTGCACGATTGGCGGCAATGTGGCAGAAAATTCCGGGGGCGTGCATTGCCTGAAATATGGATTGACTGGTCAAAATGTGTTGCGTATACGCATGCTTACCATGGATGGGGAGGTGCTTGAACTAGGGTCTGAAGCGCTGGATGCGCCAGGTTTGGATTTATTAAGTGTGTTTATCGGCTCAGAAGGCATGTTGGGAGTGGCCACAGAAGTCACAGTAAAACTAATACCTAAGCCTAGTTTAGCCCGTGTCATCATGGCTAGTTTTGATGACGTGGAAGTGGCGGGTAGGGCGGTAGCTGCCATTATCGCTGCAGGCATTATTCCTGCAGGGCTGGAAATGATGGATCAAGCGGCTACGCACATGGTAGAGCCCTTTGCGCAAGCAGGATATGACTTAAATGCGCAAGCAATTTTGCTTTGTGAATCGGATGGCACGCCTGAAGAGGTGGCTGATGAGATTGCCCGCATGAGCAAAGTATTGGAAGAGAGCGGTGCTACGCGAATTCAGGTGAGTCAATCCGAGCAGGAGCGTCTGCAATTTTGGGCCGGGCGTAAAAATGCTTTTCCCGCTGCAGGGCGCGTTAGCCCGGACTATTACTGTATGGATGGAACGATTCCTCGTAAACGGCTTGGAGAAATGTTAAAGGCGATTGCTGCCATGCAAACTCAGTATAACTTGCGCTGCCCCAATGTTTTTCATGCGGGAGATGGCAATCTGCATCCTTTAATTTTGTTTGATGCTAATGATCCGGACTCCTTGCGTCGCGCAGAAGAGTTTGGCGCACAAATTCTTGAGTTATGTATAGCCCTGGGCGGCACTATTACGGGAGAACATGGGGTGGGGATTGAAAAAATTAACCAGATGTGTAGCCAGTTTGGGGTAGCAGAGCGAGAATTATTTTTTGGAATAAAAAGAGCTTTTGACCCTCAGGGATTGCTTAATCCTGAAAAAGTTATTCCTACTTTGCATCGCTGTGCTGAATACGGCAAGATGCGGGTATCGGGTGGAAAACTCCCTTTTTCAGACTTGCCGCGGTTTTAAGACAGCCAGACCCTCATAAACCGTAGGGTAACGCAAGCGTACATGCAGTTCTGTTTTAATGCGCTGGTTTTTAAGCCGTCGCGACTCGCGCATAAAACTCCACAAGCTGGCACTTAGCTGGGTTTTTATTGCTTTGGCAGATACACGAGGAGGCAGAGACAACCCCAAAGCCTGTGCTACGGTATCAAAATAATCTCCCATTTTTAGGGAGGAATCATCGCTGGCATGGTAAACACGGTTAGGTTTTCCATAAAACAGTGCCCGAATACAGATATTGGCGAGATCATCTGCATGAATATGATTCGTATAAATATCTTCTTCAGTCAGAAGAATAGGCTTGCCCTGTTGCAAATGTTCAGTAGGCAAACGGTTACTGGCGTATATACCTGGGGTGCGTACAATGCTGATGCGAAATCCCTTTTTACCCGCTGTGCGTAGCTGTCTCTCAGCGTTTAATCGACGGATGGCTCTTTCGGACTGAGGTGAAACAGGGCGAGTTTCATCAAGCCAGTCTCCCTGGCAATCTCCGTACACCCCGCTTGTACTGATATAAACCAGGCGCGTTTTTTTCGTAGACTTAGAATGAAACTTTGCGTTTACACTGTTATGGCCCGTGTTACAGCTTCTTGTTAAAAAATACCTGAGACGTATATCCGTAGATCCTGTAGGGGAGGGAGGAACTAAATAAATTATCCAGCTAGCAAGCCCGGCAATATTATGTTTGCGACTAGCTCTGGTGTTAGTATCTAAATTGAGCGCTAAAGCTCTTATGTTGGGGGTTTGCAAAGCCTCGCACTTAGGGCTGCGGGAAGTACCCAAAACAGTAGAAAAACGCCTTAGTTCTTCTGCGCAACGTAAACCGACATCGCCACAGCCTACAATTAATACCCGCTTGCGTCTGAATTGACGGGGCACTGTTCTAAAAATATTCACTGTAGCATTTTATGACTTTTACCGTTACCGTTCACCCCAGCAATAAAGTTTTCTCCTGCGAACCTGATCAGAGCATATTAGATGCCGCAATGAAGGCAGGCATCGTTTTACCCTATGGTTGTAAAAATGGAGCTTGTGGTTCTTGCAAAGGTACCGTATCGCAAGGCTCTGTTAAACACGGTCCTCATCAAAGCAGTACTCTTACTCCGGCAGAAGAAACAGCAGGCTTAGCCTTGTTTTGCTGCGCATATCCGGAGTCTGACTTACATATTCAAGTGCGGGTTATTAGCATGGCAGGGGATCTCCTTCCTAAGAAAATGCCTGCACGTATTGCCTCCTTAGAGCGAGTAGCCGACGATGTGATGATTGTGAAGTTGCAGTTACCTGCTAATGAAAATCTGCAGTTTTTTGCAGGTCAATATCTAGAGTTTTTGCTGCGCGATGGTTCGCGCCGAGCCTATTCCATGGCTAATCCTCCTCATCAAAATCAGCAAATAGAGCTGCATATGCGGCATTTTCCCGGAGGAAAATTTACCGATTCATTGTTTGGTAACGCCCAGCCGCCAACCAAAGAGCGGGATATTGTTCGAATAGAAGTACCTTTAGGGACTTTCTTTTTACGCGAGGATACGACTAAGCCAATTCTTTTATTAGCCAGTGGTACAGGTTTTGCGCCTATAAAATCCATTGTGGAGCATATATTTTTCAAACGCATCCATGAGCAGCGAAAGATTGTTTTGTACTGGGGGTGCCGTAGCAAAAAAGACCTCTATCTGAACACGCTTGCGGAAAAGTGGGTGCATGATTACGGTATTAACTATGTGCCTGTTTTATCCGAAGCCAAACCTGAGGATGCCTGGACGGGCAGAACAGGGCTAGTGCATCAAGCCGTAATGGCAGATCTACCTGATCTGTCTTCTTATGAAGTGTATGCCTGCGGTGCTCCGGTGATGGTAGAGGCCGCCCGACGCGACTTTAACCAGTATTGTGGCTTGCCGACTGAAGCTTTCTTTGCCGATAGCTTTATCTCTGCTGCCGATTTGGCAAAAAGCTGAAATAGCTTTGCCAAAAAATGTAAAAGAAGCCAAGTTTGGTGCTGATGTATATGCTTTTCTGAAATTAGCCTAAAGTTACTCTATGGAAATTTTCCGCGCTAATTTAAATCATCTTGACTTGCTTACTGACTTATTTGATGCTTATCGGGTGTTTTATAAAGCGGCCAGCCAACCTGAATCAGCGCGAGAGTTTATAGCGAACAGATTACGATTACAGGACAGTGTCGTTTTCCTAGCAATGGATGAAACCAATCAGGGAATGGGTTTTTTACAGCTATATCCGGTATTTTCTTCGGTGGCCATGCAGCCTGCCTATTTACTGAACGACTTGTTTGTTGCCCCAAGATTTCGACAAAAATCTACAGGCCGCAGTGTGGCCAGCGCTTTAATCAGAGCTTGTGAAGCCTACGCAAAGCAAGTAGGAGTCTCCTACCTATTTTTGCAAACAGCGCATACCAATACCCAGGCGCAAGCGGTTTATGAACATCTGGGCTGGAAGTTAGATGAGACTTTCCGTGTTTATGAACGTATCTTGAACTGAAGATTGCTATGCTTTACAACCCAAACGCATTCAAATCCCGTTCAGAAGCCGACAGCCTTGAGATTATTTCCAGCTACCCCTTTGCTAGTCTCATTACAGTGGACGCCAGCGGTATTCCCCAGCTTACGCACTGTCCCATGGTGTATCAAACGGATACGCAAGCTGCCTGGCTAGAGGGTCATATAGCCCGTGCTAACTCACATCATGCACAATGGACAGAAAAGCAGCCGGTGCTCGTGATTTTTAATGGCCCGGATGCGTATGTTTCCCCGAGTTGGTATGGTAATGTGCAGAATGTTCCCACTTGGAATTACATTGTGGTGCATGTAAGAGGTATTCTGCACAAAGAAGACGAGCCATCCGCCAAAGATGATTTACTTAAACGCTTGATTGCCCATCTGGAGCCTTCCTATGCCCAACATTGGCGAGGCTTAGCTGCTGATTATCAGCAGCGCATGCTGCAAGCAATAGTAGGCTTCAAAATCAAAATTCATAGCATTGAAGGAAAGTTTAAGCTTTCCCAAAATCGTCTGCCTGCCGATGTAAAAGGCATACTGGAGGCTTATGCTGCTGGGAATGAAAAACAGCGCGCATTAGCGGTATGGATGAAGCGTATAAGAGATGAACTTTAAAGCTTATAAAATCAAACTTTCCAACCTGCCCCAATTTTATTGTGTAATGAGCATTTTCCGATGTCTGTAAAATCCCCTCGTAACCTAACCGGAAACAGTTTTTTTACTTGGGAAAACGATGTACTGATAATCAATATTCTAGGTAAACCCGCTGCTAGCAAAGATGCGATTGGAAAACCCAAGGGTTGCCAGCTTAAGGTTAGCGTTACTGCACCCCCGGTAGATGGTCGGGCAACAGATCACATGGTGCGTTTTTTGGCGCCGCATTTTGGAGTAAGCCCTGCAGATATTGAAGTAGTGTTTGGGCGCATGAGTGTACACAAACAATTGCGAATTAAGGCACCTAAAAAATTGCCTTCTGTATTTGTATCGGTTTTGAAAAACCTCGATTGAGTGTCTTTATATCTATTTCAAAACTCTTGTATGTAAAAAAATGGATTTTTGTTTGTTACTCAGGTAGTTTTGGAAAAATTTTTATAAATAAGTATTCTCACAGCAGCTAGTAGAGAGAGTGTTATAGATACCGCGATAAAATCGCCCCATCAATATTTGGATTCGTAATATTGTTTACTCAAGACACGAATTGGCCGTATAAGATAAAGCTGGTTTTCCTAAGTAAGCTCCACTAAACAGCTTTAACTAAAAATTAATGAAATCGCCCGCCGAATGAATATTTTGTTTATCGTTGACCCCTTACACGGATTCAATATCAAAAAAGACTCTAGCTATGCAATGATGAGGCAGGCAGTGGAACGTGGTCACAAAATTAACGTATGCCATATCGAGCATTTACGTGCTGTTCCAGGGGGAATGATAGAGGCTAGTGCTACGGCTATTACTTTAAGTAAAAATAGCTCTGCCTGGTACCTCACCCATGACACACAAAACTGCTTATTAAGCTCTTTTGATGCTGTTTTGATGCGTAAAGATCCGCCCTTTGATCTGGAGTATTTTTATGCGACGCATCTGTTGGAGCGGGCCCAGCTGCAAGGAGCAAGGGTATTTAATAGCGGTGCAGCTTTGCGTAATCATCCAGAAAAACTGGCGATTCTAGAGTTTCCACAGTTCACTGCTCCTACTTTGGTTACGCGAGATATGGAAGTATTGAAGAGGTTTTATGAACAGTATGGGGATGTGGTTTATAAGCCTCTGGATGGAATGGGAGGTACTGGAGTTTTTCGGGCGGGGCCCGCAGAGCGCAACCTCAATGTGATTTTAGAGACGCTGACGGCCATGGGGACGCAGTCCATCATGGCTCAGCAGTTTTTACCGGAAATTTCTCAAGGGGATAAACGTATCCTTATTATTGATGGTGTGCCTGTTCCTTATTGTTTGGCCAGAATTCCAAAAACAGGCGAAACTCGCGGTAATTTGGCAGCTGGAGGGGTGGGAGTTGCTCAGCCACTGAGTTCTTCAGACAGGCAGGTTGCTGAAGCCCTAGGACCCCTACTGGCCTCTCGCGGCTTATTTTTGGTGGGTATTGATATTATTGGCGACAAGTTAACGGAGATTAATGTCACGAGTCCGACTTGTTTTCAGGAAATTACGGATCAAACTAGTTGTAAAGTAGCACAGTTATTTATAGAAGCCTTAGAAAAACAGGTAGCACGGTAATCGGTATGATTGGGATTCTTTTAATCACGCACTCCCCTGTGGGAGCAGCTTTATTGCAGGCAGCAAAACATGTCTATGGCAGCGTTCCTCAGCAATGTGAAGCCATTGACGTTCAAGCAGATGAACTGCTTCAGCAGGTGCAGGATGAAGCTTGCAAAAGGATTGCAGCACTAGATAGTGGGGAAGGAGTGCTGGTTTTGTCAGATCTGTATGGAGCTAGTCCTTGTAATTGCGCTTCGACCTTATCTTCTCCCGGTAAAGTGGAAGTGCTTTCGGGCGTATCCTTGCCCTTATTGATTCGCGCCCTTAATTATAGGCATTTAACGTTACATGAGTTAAGTGAACGTTTGATCAATGCAGCTTCCCAGGCAGTGGTTCGTGTGGCTGTGGACAAGTTTAAAAATCCGGACGCTTCTTCTCATCGGCAAGACACTGCAGAAAAATTTGCTCAAAAATAACCCTAACAACCGTGGCTAGTTTCTACCTATGATTCAGCAAGATATTGTAATTAGTAACAAATTAGGTCTACATGCGCGTGCTAGCGCCAAACTCACGCAGATTGCTAGCCGCTTTAACTCTGAAATCTGGATCAGCCGGAATGACAGGCGCGTCAATGCCAAATCCATAATGGGTGTGATGATGCTAGCCGCTGGTTTAGGGTCAACGGTCAAGCTAGAAACAGAAGGGGCTGATCAGGATGAAGCCATGGCTGCCCTAATCGCATTAATAAACGATAAGTTTGGTGAAGGCCAATGAAACCGCTGCAGGGATTAGCCGCCAGCGGAGGTATTGCGATAGGGCGGGCCCATGTATTATCGGCTCTTTCGGTAGAGGTTTCACATCACTTTATTAGCCCCGAGCAGATGGAGGCTGAGCTATCACGCTTTGATGCAGCTGTAGAGTTAGCCCGCACGGAATTAACCGAGTTAAAGCAAAACTTATCAGAAGAAGTACCTGCTGAATTATCAGCTTTTATTGAAGTGCATGAACTGATGTTGCACGATCCGATCATGACCCGTTCTCCCCGCGATTTAATCGAAAGACGCCGCTACAACGCTGCCTGGGCGCTTTCCACGCAGGTGGAACAATTAGCCAAACAATTTGAGGAAATGGATGATGAGTATCTACGCGAACGTAGCTTTGATGTTCGGCAAGTAGGGGAAAGAATTCTTAAGCATCTAGCTCGTGAAGCGGGTGCAGCACAGCCTCAAACAGCCCCAGGCGCAGGCGATGAAATCGTAATCGTTGCCCATGATATTGCCCCAGCGGATATGCTGGAATTTAAAGAAATCCATTTTGCAGGCTTTGTAACTGATTTGGGAGGAGTGACCTCCCACACCGCTATTGTGGCTCGTTCACTGCAGTTACCTGCCGTTGTAGCTTGCAACAACGCCACACATACGATTAAACAGGATGATGTTTTAATCATTGATGGCTATACCGGTAAGGTGTATGTCAATCCGGATGAAGCTACCCGGGAAAAATTTGTTGCTTTAGCCGAATTAGAGCGAGGAAAACGCGCTGCGCTTTTAGAAATACGGGATTTGCCCGCTATCACTCCAGCTGGCGATCGTATTGAGCTTGCAGCCAATATTGAATTGCCCGATGATGTGGACGAGGCATTGGCGGCTAATGTGGATGCGATAGGCTTGTTTCGTACCGAATTTTTATTTATGGGCCGCAAGCTGTTACCCGATGAAGATGAGCAGTTTTCGGCCTATGCACGTGTTGTATTGGCCATGGCAGGCAAGCCTGTCACTATCCGTACTCTAGATATTGGCGCAGACAAGGCTTTAGATGCGGCTTATGATGCCTATGCTGCGGTAGCTCCGAACCCTGCCTTGGGTTTGCGCGCGATCCGTTTTTGTTTGGCTAATCCCGAAATGTTTCGCACACAGCTGAGGGCTATTTTTCGGGCCTCTGCGCTGGGTAAGGTCAAAATTCTAATTCCTATGATTGCTCACGAACATGAAATTGAGCAAACCCTTGTGCAAATTGAGCGTGCGAAAAAAGAACTCAAGGCAAGAGGAGAAAAATTTGATCCTCAAGTTCCAGTGGGAGCCATGATTGAGATTCCGGCTGCTGCCTTGGCTATCAATACCCTGCTTCCTAAATTAGATTTTGCTTCATTAGGAACCAACGACTTGATTCAGTACACCCTGGCTATTGATAGAGCTGATGCGCAGGTTGCTTATCTTTATCAGCCTGCTCATCCTGCGGTGATGCAGCTTATCGAGCACACTATCAAAAGTTGTAATCTGGCGGGCAAGCCGGTCAGTGTTTGTGGGGAAATGGCAGGTGATCCACTTTTTACTGTGCAGCTGTTACAGATGGGTTTAAAAAGTTTTTCCATGCATCCGGGTTGCATTTTGCCGATCAAGAGCATCATTCGTGCAACGATTGCTCCTCCTCTTGCCCAAACCTCCTCGCTGGCCAGTGGAGCGGCCTAGGATAGCTGTTGCACAGGCATTGCATTTATTAAATAATGCTGCGGTTTTGCAGCTTGTACCAGCTACAAACATCAGGTTTAGCTAGCTAAAATTTTTGCCACACCAACCTTCCTAACTGTTGCATGAATCCTTTTCTTGCTTATGTTTCTCTTTACGCTTCGATGTCTTTAGTGGGAACTTATGTCGCTTTCAGTAAAGTATTAGTAACTACTTTCCCGGTACTACTCTTAGCCAGTATGCGTTTTGGGATTGCTGCGATCGCAATGATTCCCTGGCTTAAGCCAGAACCTGGACAGACTGCACTTACCAGCAATAGCAAGCAGCTTATTTTTTTGCAGAGTTTTTTTGGTAATTTTTGTTTTTCTATTTTCATGTTGTTTGGCATCGCCCATACTTCGGCTATGGCTGCTGGTATTCTTATGAGTCTGCTTCCCGTCTGTGTTGCCTTCTTGTCTTGGCTGTGGCTCAAGGAAAAATTGAACGCTCGGGTATTGATTGCCCTGCTTTTGGCGGTCGCTACTATCTTGTTTATTAATCTTGCCAAGCTGGATAGCAGGGGCAGTAGTGAAAGCGCCAGCTTGCTAGGAAATATGTTGCTTTTAGCTGCGGTAATCTGCGAAGCCTTGTATGTGGTGATCGGAAAAAAACTCACCGGGAATGTATCCGCCAAACGCATATCAGCCCTGAGCAATTTAGTAGGCTTAACTTTGATGTTACCTTTTGGATTATGGGCGGCTTTTGGCCAAACTAGCATTTTTGACTTTACCGCGGTACCGCTCAATAGCTGGTTGTTATTAATATTTTATGCATTGGCTGCTAGCCAATGGAGTGTATGGCTTTGGATGAAAGGGCTAAAACATGTGCAGGCTACGCAAGCCGGCGTCTTTACGGTGGCTTTACCTATTGCGTCCACAATAGTGGGGGTGTTTTTTTTGAAGGAGAAATTTTTGCTCTCTCATGCCATCGCTTTTATCTGCGCAGTGTTTAGCCTGGTTTTGATGATCAGTTCTATTAAAACGGCTTAACTATTCATCAGCCCGTACGGTACGATCTGCGGCCCAGGCACGCAGATAAGCAATTTTTTCCGCCATCACTATCGATAAGGGTTTGGTACGTACAATTTCAGACAGCAAATGCTGCATTTGTAATTTGTTTGTACTAGCCTCCTGCTTTTCTGCTTCGCTACGCGCTTCATACAGTGCAGCAATCACCGCCTGCTCTATCTCCGCACCTGAAAAGCCTGCAGTTTTTTCTGCCAAAAGGGCTAGATCAAATTCCTCGGGAAATTGTTTACGGCGTCTCAAATGAATTTTGAAAATCTCTTGTCTGTCTTGAGTATTCGGTAGATCCACAAAGAAAATTTCATCTAGTCGACCTTTACGTACCAATTCTGGCGGTAGCGCTTCAATATCATTACTGGTAGCTACTACAAAGACGCGACTTTTGCGTTCTGCCATCCATGTCAAGATGGTGCCTAGCACCCGTCTGGATTCTCCACCATCACTATTGTTGCCCTGGCTTGCAACCCCTTTTTCGATCTCATCCATCCAGAGTACACAGGGTGCCATGGCATCGGCTACTTTAAGCGCCTCTCGTAAATTACGTTCGGTCTCCCCTAAAAATTTATTGTATAGAGCACCAAAATCCAGCCGAAGCAAGGGTACATTCCACGAACCCGCTACGGCCTTGGCGGCCATGCTTTTTCCACAGCCTTGTACACCTAGCAACATTAAACCTTTTGGGGTATCCAGACTCTCCAATGTAGGATCGCTAGCCAGAAAAACGGCCTTGCGGCGTGCGAGCCAGGTTTTTAAATTGCGCAGCCCAGCTACCTCTGCAAAGCGTTCGGTATTAGTTTCAAAGCTTAGGACGCTATCTTGGCCTAGTAGAGCATGTTTGCGCTTACTAAGGGTGGAAATATCTTCAGGGCTTAATACACCGTTTGTACCGAGTAGTTCGCGCAGAATACGACGAATGTCCGATTCAGATAGCCCAGCTAGTTGTTTGAGCAAAGCATCAAATGAAGTTTTATCGGATTTAACTTCTTTGCCGGGGTGCCCTGCTTGCCAGGCTAGCACTTCTTCACGTACGATGCGTTCAATAGTCTCATGATTAGGCATGGACAAGGTAAAGGAGGCAGTGAGTTTTTCCAATTCGGGTGGAACATCAACAGCATGTCCCAGCATCACAATAGTCCGTGGCAGGCGCTCGTAATCCAGCGCAATTTGTTTGATTTGCCGCACATGCAAAGGGTTAGCCAGATAAGGATGAAAGTCTAGCAATACAAAAATGCCTGGCAATACACTAGTACTTGCAAAACGCAGAGCTTGAGCCGGATCTTGCGTATTATTTTCAGTGCGAGGTGTTTGACTTAATGCATCAACAGTGAGCGTCAGCCCATTACTGGCGGACCATACCCATAAAGGCAGTTTGCGTGCCCGAGCAATCTGAGTCAGCATAGCCATTACTGCCACTTCTTCACTGCTTTGAATGGCGATCAGGGCAATGCGTGAAGCGATCAGATCTTCAAGTTCGGACTGGCTCATTGAAAAACATAGAAGTTAAACAGAGGATTGCAAAAACAAAGAGCTGTGATACTACTTTATTATATTTGTCCCAATTCTTTTTGAATCACGCTACTCATCTGTTTAGCCTTTTCCATATCGGCAATAGCTTTACTGGTCTCTTCTGTCAGTTTATCCAGCTCTTTGATATTAGTGGCCATCTGAGGAAGCGCTTGCTGCCTGAAAGTGGCGACATCTTCCAGCGCGCCGCGAATATCGGCAAATGCCTGTTTCAGAGTTTCCATATTAAGAGAGGTTCCTGCGGCCATTTTATGAATTTCTGCACCTTGGGTACGCAGGTTTTTGGCATTTTGAGCAATAAGCTTATCGGTCGTCTCATTGACAGCCTGAATTTTTTCTAAGGTGATGCGTTGATTAGCCAAAGCAAGCGCCAATGTAACTGCCACTTGCAGTGCGCTAACTGTCACGTTAACCGCCCGGTCCACTCCGCGCATCAATTCTACGTTGTTGCGAATGATGAGTTCTAGCGACAATATGCCTTGCTGATTGACCGCAAGCTGTTGCTGCAGATCCATAATGCGTTGTCGCAAGGGAAACAGCCATTCATTTTGAATAACAGTGTAGCGAGGGTCGGTTTGATTCAGTTCCCGCTCAAGCAAGCTGCTAAGTTTGGTGTCAATGAGTTGACCCAGATCGATAGTTTTCTCAATCTTCTCACACAATACGCGCATCGCTTTTTGGTCGTCATTCAGCGTGACATTATCGCGCTGCAGGTTATCTTTTCCGTCCCGCAAGCTACGGATAATTGCATCCAGGGCGGTTTTGGAGCTTTCATATTTGCTGAAATAGCGTTTAAGGGGAGTGCCTACAAAAGGTAATTTGCCCATGGTACGGCTTACCCACCCGGCCTTTAGATCCATCTGACCAGGGTCTAGTTCTTCCACTTTCATTTTCAGGTCTACCAAGGCGTTGGCGACCGGCCCACCTTCCACTGCATTTTCATAAAGTTTATGGACAGGTTGCTTGAGCATTTCACTGCGGCGGCCCGACTCCTTTTGCAGCTCTGCACCCATGCTTTCAAAACTTTGCCGATGTTGAGCAATGGTGCTTACATTCGTGGCGTCAGCGTTGAGTAATGTGCCCACTACTGTTTGAGCTTGCTGCTCAATTTCTGGGTCGGTAGGGGCAGGAGCATTCGGTACACTCAACCAGTTCAATACAGATTCCAGTTTTTCGGGCGCTTGAGTAATTGTGGCGGCGCTAACTTCAGTGCTCATTGTTTATTCTCTCAGAAAGCATAATGTGCAAATAAAAGATCTATTATCGCGCCAATCTCTTAATTTATTGTTAAATCAGGGTTAATATTTTTTACTTTAAGCTCCTTAAGTAGCTGCGCATAAACTTCTGCAATGGAGGGTTTACTGAAATTTTCTTTCAGCAAGATGCGAGGCATGTATTGGGCACGGCTCTTGCAGCTATTTGATGGGTTTCTTCTTCCCCTTGCGTGATGGCTTCCTGCACTTCTTGTTTGCTTGCAGAAATCTCAACTGTTGCAAGCTTGAATACAGTTTCTGGCGCTGTAAGGCGTTTTGCTGAAATAATCACAGGCTCTAGTTTGATGACATTGAGGGAAGCGGGTGAGGTCGGATTTAATGCTAAAGTTATCAGGGCAACGGCTAGTCCAAATGCGGTGGCATAACTACCAGAAGAAAGACTAGGTTTGGTAAAAATGCTGCTGTTCATTTTCTTCTCCATTTTTCGTGTTGATGTTGGCGATGGAGGTATTCTGATGAAGCCAGCGAAGACTTACAGGACCTTTGCGACAAACTGTTGATTTACAAGGTTCAAATGCAAGGAGCAAAGA
Source organism: Burkholderiaceae bacterium (assembly GCA_019695155.1). Lineage (GTDB taxonomy): Bacteria > Pseudomonadota > Gammaproteobacteria > Burkholderiales > Burkholderiaceae_C > Piscinibacterium. The sequence goes on from JAIBAO010000027.1 coordinate 117,462, forward strand.
GTAAATTTTGTGTCAGGTGCTAAGCTGAGATCGCTTTTTACTAAAACATAAAGTTTTTATCTATGATCTCACTCTAGTGTTTAATTATCCCGTATTTCAAATATCCCTCATCTATCATGACCGAACTAGAATTTAACGGGCTCGTCGCTCAAGGTTTTAACCGGATTGCCTTGCTTACTCAATGTATGAGCGACCTGGATACACCACTGTCTCTCTACCTTAAATTGGCCAATCAGCCCAACACTTTTTTACTGGAGTCAGTGGTAGGAGGAGAGCATTTTGGCCGCTACAGTTTTATTGGTTTACCTTGCAGTACACAGCTACGGGTACGCATTAGAAAAGGCCTAGCAACAACTGAATTGTTCAAACAAGGCAAGCTGTTGGAATCCCATGAAGGCGATCCACTAGAGTTTATTGCGCATTACCATAGTCGTTTTAAAGTCGCTTTACCGGCAGGACTCCCGCGGTTTTGCGGAGGACTTGTTGGCTACTTTGGATATGATGTGGTAGAAGTGATTGAAAAAAAGTTGGCCGACTCCACTAAGCCTGATGCTATTGATATCCCAGATATCTTACTTTTGCACTGTGATGAGCTTATTGTTGTCGATAATGTTACCAGCATGCTTTACCTGATCGTGTACGCTGACCCCAGCCAGCAAGATGCTTTTGCCTGGGCTAAAAGGCGCCTAAAAGAACTGAAATCCAAATTGGCACAGCCCCTCATACGGCCCCATGTGGGTTCTAGTGTCCGTACAAATGCAATCCGCGACTATAAAAAAGAGGATTACTTAGCGGCTGCGCGTACATGCCGTGAATACATTCTGGCTGGCGACTGTATGCAAGTACAGATTGGTCAGCGGATTGTGGTGCCTTATACCGATTCTCCACTAACGCTGTACAGGGCGCTACGCAGCATTAATCCCTCTCCTTATATGTATTACTACTGGCTAAAAAATGAAGATGCCAAGGATTTTCATATTGTGGGGGCTTCACCTGAAATTCTCGTTCGCCAGGAACCTGACCCTCAAGGAGCCAAAGTGATTGTGAGGCCAATAGCAGGCACAAAACCCCGTGGCGCAACACCCCAGGAAGATGCACGTCTTGCTCAGGAGCTGCAGACCGATCCAAAAGAACGGGCCGAACATGTGATGCTGATTGATTTGGCCAGGAATGATATTGGCAGAATTGCAAAAATAGGCAGCGTTAAAGTAATTGAACAAATGGTGATCGAAAAATACAGTCATGTTCAGCATTTGGTTAGCCATGTTGAAGGGCTGCTTAAGGAAGGTTTGAGCAATATGGATGTACTACGTGCCACCTTTCCTGCAGGTACTTTAACCGGTGCCCCAAAAGTCAAAGCCATGGAAATTATTAATGCACTGGAACCTGTAAAACGTGGTCTTTACGGAGGAGCCGTAGGATATTTAAGTTATTCAGGTGCTATGGATCTGGCCATTGCTATTCGTACCGGCATTGTGAAAGAAGGTTTTTTATATGTCCAGGCTTCTGCAGGGATTGTTGCTGACTCCATTGCTGAAAATGAGCATCATGAAACAGAGGTGAAAGCCCGTGCTTTGATTCATGCTGCAGAAAGGGTACAGGATGGTTTGGAGGCAGAACTATGAAACGTTTTAGTCCTTTCCTTTAAGAAAATTGCAGTAGGGATTCATGTTGAGAAAAGTAATTGATCTGCGTAGCGATACAGTTACTCGCCCTAGTGCGGGCATGCTGCAAGCGATGTTGCAGGCTCAGGTAGGTGATGATGTATGGGGAGATGACCCTAGCGTATTGAAATTACAGACAGTGCTTGCAGAGCATTGCGACAAGCAGGCCGGGCTTTTTTTTCCGAGTGGTACTCAAAGTAATTTAGCGGCTTTGATGGCCCATTGTGAGCGCGGTGATGAATATATTGTGGGGCAGCTCGCTCATACTTATAAATACGAAGGAGGAGGAGCGGCGGTTTTAGGTAGTATTGTCCCGCAGCCTATTGAAAATGCAGCGGATGGCAGTTTACCTATTGAAAAGATTGCTGCTGTTATTAAACCTCACGGTCCGGGCTTAGGGGCTCATTTTGCGCGTACTCGTTTATTAGCGCTGGAAAACACTTTTAACGGACAGTCTTTATCGCTTACTTATCTGCGGGAAGCTACTACGTTTGCGCATAGTCGTGGGCTGGCCACGCATTTAGACGGTGCGCGAGTTTGCAATGCTGCAATAGCTGAGGGAGTTTCACTCGCAGAAATATGCAAAGGGTTTGACTCTATTTCTATCTGCTTTTCCAAAGGATTGGGAGCACCGGTGGGTTCTGTACTCGTGGGTGCCCAGCAGTTCATTGATCGCGCTTATCGTTGGCGCAAAGTATTGGGTGGGGGGATGCGGCAAAGTGGCGTGCTGGCAGCAGCATGTCTCTATGCCTTAGAGCATCATTTTGAAAGGCTAGAGCAGGACCATGCCAATGCTGATCGGCTTGCACAGGGGCTTAAAAAAATTGATTTCCTACAAGTCTCAGCGCACTACACCAACATGGTATTTGTGAAAGTATTGCAAGAGCATTGTGGCCCACTAGAGGCAGCACTTGGAACACAAGGGATTTTGGCACAAATACAGCCTATGACTCGGCTTGTAACGCATTTGGATGTTTCAACGCAGGAAATTGATAGGGTCATTGCAGCGATAAAACAATTTTTTAAGGCTTAAGTAATGTTACTGATGATCGATAACTACGATTGAGGTCTACTGGCGTCTATCAACCTCCATGGAACAACTCTAAGTCTATGTTTTTAAAGGGTTGATCGTCCATCGAGCGATTCTGAAAGCTGGACAAATCCAGT